>DATFGQ010000064.1:0-65002 GCA_035249305.1 Blastocatellia bacterium
AAGAAGGCCGCGCTCGTGCTCCACCGCGTATCGCCGACGCGCGCTTTGTCGGTAACGTCTTTGAAGGTGCCGTCGCAGTTGTTGGCCAGCAGAATGTTCTCTCCGAAATTAGTTATGTAAATATCGGCGTAGCCATCATTATTGTAATCGCCACAGGCTACGCCCTGGCCGTAGCCCGACGCGGCGGCGTTCGCCTTCTCCGTCACGTCGGTAAACGTGCCGTCGCCGTTGTTGCGGTAGAGCGCGTTTCTGATCGGCGCTTTCGGTTTGTGATGCGGCGTCGCGCCGCTGTTTACCAGATAGATGTCCATCCAGCCGTCGCGGTCATAGTCGAGAAAGGCCCCGCCCCCGCCCATAGTCTCTATGAAGTACTTCTCGGGCGTAGCAAGGTTCTCGTGCGTCCACGTTATCTTTGCCGTCGCTGTCACGTCGGTGAAGATCACGGGCTTCGACTCGGCCGAGGGTTTCGCCTGCGGCAGCGCCACCATGAGAACCGAGATTGTGATCGATAAGAGCTTTAGTATCATTGCTGCGGTGTTGTGCCCTGCGCCTTCGAGTCGCGCTCCATCTTCTGGAAGAGCTGAAGCTCGCGGTCGGCCATCTCGCGGTTGCCCGCGCGGCGGTATATCAAGAAGAGCTGGTAATGCACCTGCGCGTTCGAAGGGTCCAGCTCGACTACGCGCTTGAACGCCGCGGACGCTTCGTCATACTTCTGCTGCCGAGCCCGCAGCCTCCCCATCTGATAAAGCGCGTTCGCATGGTCCGGCGCGAGCGCGAGCGCGCGGGCCAGCGCCGTCTCGGACTCCGCGTCGCGCCCCGACATCAGGTACAGCTCGCCCAGGCTCGCGTGAGATTGCGCGTGGTCCGCGTGAAGCTCTATCTCCCGCTTGAAGTACCGCTCCGCTTCCGGGAGCCGCCCTGTCTTCAGGTGAAAAGCGCCGAGCCTGTAATTGATTCCGGGCGCGTCAGGGTCGAGGGCCTGAGCCCGCGCGTAAGCCTCTTGCGCCCGGTCGAACTGGCCCCAGTAGTAGTAAGCATCACCGAGCGCCGCTTGATAAACGGCCTTCTTCGGGGCCGCGATAGTCGCGCGGGTGAAAGCGCTCACGGCAGGCTCAAGGCGGTTGTATTTCAAATAGAGTTGCCCCATCTCGAAGTGGCTCTCGGCGTGAGATGGCTGCAACGAAGCCGCGCGCCCGAACTGCGCGAGCGCGTCGTCGTCGTCGCCCGTCGCCGCGAAGACCAGACCGAGCGCGAACTGTGCGTCTACGCTGGCTGGCCTTAGCTCGACGGCACTTCTCAGAGTGCGCTCGGCCTCGCGCGCGCGCCCCAATTTGTACAGGGCGAACCCGTGAAGATATTGCGCGTCGAAATCCTTTTGGCCGCGCTTTGCGGCCTCTTCAAGAAGCAGCAGCGCCTTCTCCCACAACCCCTGCGCGCCGTAGGCGGCCGCCAGAGCCGAGCGCGCCGGCGCGTTGTCGGGGTCGGCGGCGATCACCTGTTCGAGCTCCGCCGCGGCGTCGCGAGCGCGCCCCGTCGAGTAGTAAAGATGACCGAGATTTGTCCGCGCCGCGAGGTACGACGGGTCGAGCTTGAGCGCCTGTTTCAACGAAGCTTCGGCGTCGGCCGCGCGGCCCGTGTTGAGCAGTACGAACCCGAGAAGGTTGTAGGCGGCAACGGCTTCGGGGTCCGATTTGAGCGCGGCGCGCAAGAGGCGCTCGGCCGACGCCAGGTCGCGGCGCTGTATGGCCGCGGCGGCTTCCTTGAGCTTTACCTCGACCGATTGAGTCGCGGCCGCCTGCGCCGCGCCGCAGCAGATAATCGCTATTAGAATTGTTGCTCTGAGAATAAGCATCAGTCTGAATAAGCGTTTCCTTAGCTAACACCAAAGCGGCGACAAGTCGCCGCACTCCGAAGGAAGTATCACCCGCGCGGGCGCTCTCGCGCTTCACGCTCGCGTTTGTCTTCCTCTTCGAGCTTCTGAAATATCTCCATCATGCGCTTGGCTTCCGCCTGGCGGTTCGTCCGACTGTAGATCAAGAACAACTGGTAATGCGCCTGCGTGTGGTCAGGCTTCAGCTCGACTACGCGTTGCAATTGCGCTTCAGCCTCGTCGTAGCGGCGCTGCCTTATCATCAACCGCCCGAGATCGTAACGCGCGGCAAAGTGATTCGGCTTCAGCTTGATCGCGGCCTGCAAATGTTTTTCGGCCTCCAACAGCCTTTCCATCTCGATCTCGAAAAAGCCGAGGTTCGCCAGCGACTCGACGTGGTCGGGCGTGATCTGGAGCTGTCTCTTAAAATGCTCGACGGCCTCGGCGGTCTTCCCTTGCAGCCGCGCGGCGTAGCCTACGAGGTAATTTATCTCTCCCTTCCGAGGATCGCTCACGGCGAGCGCCCGCTTGTAGGCCGCTTCCGCGCGATCGTAGCGATAGAGCTTCAGATTCGCCTCGGCCAGCTTGATCTGGTAGGCGACGGTCTTGGGCGCGAGCTCGGCCGCGCGCTCGTAATGCTCCAGCGCCTCTTTCGCGCGCCCTTGCTTCGCCATCTCTTCGGCGAGCAGAAAGTGCGCCTCGCTGTTCTGATCGTCTCGCTCGATCGTGTGGGTGAGCTCTTCGGTCGCGCGCTTGCTGTTGCCGGTCGCGGTGTAGACGAGCGCGAGCCGGAAGTGCGCGTCAGGCAGATCGGGCTTCAGGTCGGCCGCGTCCGAAAGCGCGCGCTCGGCCTCGGCGTACCGGTCCATGTTCAAGAGCGCGAGCCCATAGTTGTACTTCGCTTCATACGAATCGGGCTCGCTTTGGGCCACGATGCGAAAATGATCCGCGGCCTCTTTGTAATGGCCGCGCCGCGCCAGCATAACCGCGGCCGTGAAGCGCACGCGAGCGTCTTTCGACGTTTCGATAAGCTCGCTTATGGCCTTTACCGCGCGCTCACTCTGATTAGTTTCAAAGTAGAGGTTGGCGAGCGATAACATCAGCCGCGCGTCGGAAGCGGCCTGCCGCCTGGCGCGTTCGAGGTGTCTAATGGCTAACGCCGGCTGATTGCCCGCTTCATAAATCAAACCGAGGTTCAGGTTCGCCTCGACGTGCGCGGGGTCTGCCCGCAAGACGATCTGGTACTGCGCGATGGCTCGGTCGGCGCGCTTCGTCTTGAAGTAGAGGTTGCCGAGATTGTTTCTCGCGGCCACAAAACCCGGATCTGAGGCGAGCGAGTCTCTGTAATACTTCTCGGCTTCGGCGAATTTCTGTCTTTGATCGCTCACGATGCCGAGGACGTTCAGCGCAACCGCTTTCGTCTTACGATTGCCCGCAGCAGCGGCAAGCGCGGCGCGCGCGGCCGCCTCCGCGCGCCCGAGGTCGCCGCTTTGAAGCGCGGCCGTCGCCGTCTCGATCTCCCTCTGCGCGTCGCCTTGAGCCGCAACATTAGTTACACTCGCGAGCGCGGCGCATAAGAGAATTATTATCCTGGCGACCCTAAGACTCATTGTTTATCCATGCCGCTCGTGCGGTTGCGAAACTCCGTGTTCAGCTTATCGACTATCTTCATCTGCTCGGCGGCCTCTTCGTTGCGGCCGGCCTTCCTTAACGCGAGCGCAAGCTGGTAACGCGCGTCGGCGCGGTTCGGCTCCAGCGCGACGGACTGTTGCAGGTGATCGATGGCGCCCGAGTTGTTCCCCGCGCGGCCGAGCGCGCGGCCGAGCTGGTACTGAACGTCCGCGTCACGGCCGTTCAACTGCGCGGCCCGAAAGAGGCTCGCGAGCGCGGCGCGGTTATCGCCCTGCTTGTACTTCACAGACCCCGCGCCGTGGTGCCCTTCAAAACGATTCGGAGCGAGCCTGATTATCTCCGAGTACTGCGCGAGCGCCGCGTCGAGTTGATTAGTAAGCTCAAGGCAGAAGCCCAACAGGTAACGAGCCTCGATCGCGTCGCCGTTCAGCTCGACGGCGCGGGTCAGGTGGCGTTTCGCATCTTCGTACTTGCGCTTTGTGTAGTAGAGCCGTCCGAGCTGTAGCCGCGCGTCAAAGTAATTCTCGCGCCCTTCGATAGCTTTACTGAGCCAGGATTCGGCCGCCTCCAGCCGCCCGAGCTCTGACAGCGCGTAGCCCATCATGTAAGCCGACTCCACGCTCGCGCCACTCTTGTGGAATTCTTCGAGCATGCCTATCGCGCCGTAGAAATCCCGCGCGCGCAGGTAGACGACTGCCATCTCAAGCTTCACGCTCGGGCTGTCGGGGGCGATCGCAAGGACGGTCTTGTATTCGCTCACGGCGTCGGTCGTGCGCCCCTGGCTGGCGTAGAACGAAGCTCGCGCGTACCGCACGCGCGCATCGCCGGGCAGCTCGGTCGCCAATCGATCAAGCTCGCGCTCGGCCTCGGCGGTCTGTTTTTGCGCCGCCTGAATCTTTATCAAATCGAGCCGCGCGTCGAGGTTGCCGGGCTGAATCGAGAGCGCCTTTTTTAAGAATATCTCCGCGCGCGTGGGCTGCTGGCGGCTGAAATAGAGAAGCCCCGAATAGTAGTTCGCCAAAAAGTTGTTCGGGTCGATTATCAGCGCCTCTTTGAGCAGCTCGACGGCGGCCTCCTGGCGGCCGGTTTGAAAGTAGAGGAAGCTCAGGTTCGCCCGCGCGTCGGCGGTGTTCGCGTCTAACTGAATGCTGCGGGTGAAAGAGGATTCGGCGGCGCCCATCTTGCCCAGGTAAAACTGGGCGACGCCGAGGTCGTTATAGAGCTTCGCGTCTTTCGGGCGGCGGGCGACGTCGGCCGTCAGCTTTCGCTCGCGCTCTTCGTACTGCTCGCGCGGCGAGCGCGCGACGCCCGGCCCCACCTGCGCGATGGCGCAAATCGAGAGGAGGGCTATGAACGTAGCCGCGACCGCAAATCGAGATAGGACCTTCATAACATGTAATCACAGTCTTTTCAGAGACGCTCTACGAGTATCTTCCAGTCACGAGGTTGAAGAGGAACTCTCATTTTACCGTTCGCCGCGCGGGTGCGCCACCTGCCCCGCGCCGGCATTGCCTCGACCCATGCGCGCGCGCCTATCACGTCAAGCTCGACATCGGCCGGCCGGTCTGAATTATTGAACGCGACTATCACGCGATCACCGGATTGTTCTCTCAGGAAGGCGAGCGTCGAATCGGCGGCGGCGAGCACGCGCATCCTTCCGCCGCGGAGCGCGCGGTGCGCGGCGCGGAAACGAAGAAGCGCGTTGACGTGATTATAAATCTCTCTTTGCTCTGCGGTGCGCCCGGCGTTTGTGAACGCGTTTCGCGCGTCGCCCGCAAATCCGCCCGGAAAATCTTTCCGGTTGTCGGGGTCGTCGCCGCCCGCCATGCCTATCTCGTCGCCGTAGTAAAGCTGCGGCGTGCCTCGCATGGTGAGCAGGTAAGCGAGCGCGCTCTTGAGTCGCGAGAGGCTCGCGCCCTCTTCGCTCATAAACCGCTTCACGTCATGGTTGCCGATGAAGGTCACGAGCACTCGCGGGTCCGGGTAGAGCGCGTCGCCCGCTATCACGTCGGCGAGCTTTTTCATCGACTGGTCTTTTATGAAGACTTCCCTCATCGCGAAGTAGCTCGGGAAGTCGAAGACCGTGTGGAGGTGCGTGTCCACGCCGTCAAACTGCTTGCGCCCTCCCTGGAAAAACGACGTGACCTCGGGCCGACTGTCAAAGACTTCGCCCACTACGGCGAGGCGCGGGAATGCGCGACGGAGCGCGAGGTTCCACGCGGCCCAAAATCGGCGCGGCGCATATGGAAAAGTGTCCTGGCGTATGGCGTCGAGCCCGACAGTTTCGACCCACCAGACGGCGTTCTGTATCACGTAGCGGGCCGACTCGGGGTCGTCTTGATTTATGTCGGGCAAACGGTCCGCGAACCAGCCCCTGAGCGTCGCCTCCATCCGCTCGCGGTCGGGGTTCTGGTCGGTCACGGACTTTATGTCAAAGACGTTATTTAAATGGTTCTCCCTGGTCCCGTTGAGCCACGTTCGCGTAGGCTGTACAACATTCCAGGGGTGGTCCGGCCCCGTATGATTTGCTATCTGGTCTTGAATTATCTTTATGCCCGCGGCGTGCGCGCGGTCGGTCAGCTCCCTGTACTTTTCAACCGTGCCGAGGTGCTCTTCGACTCGATAGAAGTTTATCGCGCCGTACCCGTGATAGTCCGTGACGTTTTTCCCCCACTCAAAATCTTTAGCGCGCGAGGTGTTGTCGTATACGGGCGTCATCCAGATGGCGGTTACGCCGAGACGCTTGAGGTAAGGGAGCCGGTCGATGATGCCTTGAATGTCTCCGCCGTGATAAGCGCGCGGGTTCGCGCGCGAGTACAACCCCGCGGACTCCGCCGGATCGTTGTTCGACCGGTCGCCGTCCGCGAAACGGTCGGGCATTATCAAATAGATCACGTCGTCGGGCGAAAAGCCCTGAAACCGGCCTTGATTGGCGAGCCGTGGTTTTATAGCGAAGCGCGCCGTCGTCGCTCCGTTCGCGGTCTTGATGCGAATGTCGAACGCGCCCGCGCGCGTCGACGGGCTTATATGTAAGGATGCGAAAAGGTACGAGCCGCTCTCGTCGGTCGACACTTCGCTTATGCGCACTCCGGTGTAAGCAACGCTAGCCGTAGCGAATTGCAGATTGCGGCCCTGTATGAGAAGGCGGACGGGATTGATTGAATGAGCGGCCCACCAAGAGGGCGGGTCTACGCGCTCGACGACTGGAGCGGACTGGTTAGTGTTTGCTGCCGCCGGAGGCAACTGCGGACAGGCGAGAGCGAGAGCGACGAGGGCGGCGAAAAAAAAATTCGTGGGAGCGAGCCGGACGCTGCCCCCACGAACCTTTTTGATCACAACCTCGCCAACCATAAGCGTCAGAAGATCAGCTTGGCTTTTAGCTGCCCCTGCCGCTGCGGGTAGGCGTTGAATATCTCGCCGGGCCTGTTGCTAAAGTCAATCGACCCATCCGCGTTAAACCTCAACCTGTTGTTCGGGACAACTCTCTGAACGTTGTTGAAGAGGTTGAACATCTGTATGCCCAGTTGCAACGAGACAGTCTCGGTCAGCTTGGTGTTCTTATACAGCGCCGCGTCGACGTTGAAGCGTGACGGGCCTCGCAGTATGTTTCTCCCCGCGCTCCCGAACGTGATCGTCTTACCGGCGAGGTTCGTCACGGTCTGGCTCGGCGGGGCGAAGGCGCTCGGGTTGAAGTTGAAGCCATCGGGGACGTTCGCCGTCGGGTCCCCTACAAGATCGGGGCGGATCTGGGTGTTGCTGTCGAGCACGACGGAAAACGGTATCCCGCTCTGCCATACGGTGAAGAAGCTTAATTCAAATCCGCTGACGATCTTGTTCCAGGCCCCCGTGGTGTCTATGAAGCGGCGGCCGCTTCCGAATGGCAAGTCCCACACGATCGAGTTCGTGTACTTGTGACGAACGTCGAAGCTCGAATTGCCTTTCTCGCAAGCGGTGCAGAGCGGGTTTTGCGGCCCGCCGAGCTCGCCCCTCGCGTCGGCTATGGCTCCGAAATCGCCCGCCGTCTCGTCGATCGTGTGGCTCCACGTGTAAGAGTGGATCATAGTCAGCCCGGCCGACAGCCGCTTCTCTAACCGGACTTGGAGCGAGTTGTAAGTCGAGCTCGCGCGGTTCTCGGTCGCCTTCAAACGGCCGATCACGACGCCATTCACGTCGCGCGCAAGCCCGAGCCCGTTGCCTTCGTTCCCGAGGTTGCGCGTGGCGAGCAGCTTCTTCGTCGATGCGCCCTGGTAGCCCAGGTCGAAGACCCATGTCTGGCCAAGCTGGTACTGCAAGGTCAGGTTGTACTGGTGCACGTAGGGCGTGCGGTTGTTAGGGTCGACGAACTGATAGGTCGAGAACGAATTGAGGTTAGTCGGACTCGTCTCGGGGACCTGATTCGGCGGTCCCGTCGACAGCGAAGGCGAGAAGGTGTTGTCCGTCCTCCCCGCGAACGGCACGCCGTTGGGCGGGTTCTTTATCAGCGGCGGCGTGTTCGTCGCGTCGAAGAAATAGAGCAGCCCCCACCCGCCGCGTATGACAAGGTCGCGGCTCTCGTTTACCGCGTAGGCGAAGCCTATGCGCGGGCCAAAGTTGTTGTGGTCGTCGTTGACGAGATTCCTCTCGCCGTCGGTCGCCAGGATGATCGTCCGCGTCTCGAAGTTGTAATTGCCCTGGCGGTTGTGACGCTCGAACGGGTTGGTGAACAGGTCCCAGCGCAACCCGAGGTTGAGCGTGAGACGCGGGCTCACCTTCCAGTCGTCCTGTACGAACACGTCGTATTCGTGGCTAGAGACTGTGAATGGCCCGTTGACCAGCGGCGCGTTCGAGAAGCTCGACCGCCCGAGCAGGACGTTGGCCTGCGTGTTGCCCGTGTCCCTGTCGTCGAAGCCTATGAACCCCTTCGCGGGTCCCGCGCCTCCGTCGAACACGTTCACCTGGCGGACGCGGAAGTCGCCGCCGGCCTTCGCCGTGTGGTTGCCGCGTATGAAGGTCACTTTATCCGAGACGTGATAGTTGTTCGAGTTGACGAAGAACGGGCCGCCGTCGCCTACGAACTCTATCTGCCCCGTGCCGCTGTTAGCGCCAACGCCCAACAAGCCCTGCCGCACGGGGTCGTCGCCCGCATTAACATTAGGTACGCCGAGGTCGGCCGAGATCGTCGGGCTGATGCCGCAACGGCCCTGGACGCCGCACTCGTTTATGCCTATGTTCACGCGCGAAAAACCTAAACGGAAGTCGTTTATCGTGCTGGGCGAAATCGAGTAGGTGTCACCCAAGGCGAGCTGTCGCGAGTCCAGGTCCTCTTCGCCCGCGCCGAAGCCCGCCGGAAGCTGTGTGAAGAAGCTTTCGCGCGCTCGGAACTGGTTGGCGAGGCTGAAGCGCCCGAAGATGACGTTCCTGTCCGACATGTTGTGGTCTATGCGGACGTCAAACCCGTTGATCTGCTCCTCGATGCGGCGAAGCTTCAGGAAGTTGTTAAAGGTCCCAGGGAAGTTCGGCAGATCGAACGCCTGAAGGAAGGTGCGCGCCACGGGGTCCTGGCGGTTGACCGGGATCACGCAGCCGGGAAAGGGCTGCATCGTCTGCGGGTCCCTGACCGTGCAGACGCCGTTGACTATGAACTCAGTGAAATCGCCTACGCGCGTCCTCGCCGTAGGCACGGAGGTGAAGGGCGACGCCGCGCGCTCGAAAGGATAACGGTTGCGCTGGCCCTGGTAGTCGAAAAAGAAGAAGGTCTTTTCGCGCCAGATTGGGCCGCCGACCGTCCCGCCGAACTCGTGCTCGCGGCGCGCGGGCTTGCGCGGCAAGACCTGGTTGCCCGACGAGTCGGTTATCGCCTGTCGCGCAAAGACCGGGGTCGCGTCGAGAAAATCGTTCCGGTGGAAGTAATACAACGTGCCATGAAACTCGTTGCCCCCGGACCGGAAGGTCGTGTTGATAAACCCATTGCCTCGGCCCTGCTCGGCCTGCGGCACCGAAGTCTCGACCTTGAACTCCTGAATCGCCTCGGGCGGCGGGAAGACTGCGATCTGGCCGAACCCGCCTTCGTTGTTGTCGACGCCGTCGAGCGTAAAGTTATTGTTCGAGGGTCTGAGGCCGTTGACGGACAACGAAGAGCCGCCGCTTCGACTGAAGCGCGCCGCCGGAGTGTCGGCGTCGCTGAGCCCCTCGACGCTGCCCTGGAACCCCGTCGCGTCGCTCTGGCCGCCGCCGAGCGTGGCGCGCGTGACGCCGGGGACGAGGATGGCGAAGTTCGTGAAGTTCCGGCCGTTGAGCGGAAGCTCTGTGATCTGGCGGCCGGTTATCACGTCGCCGCGCGAGCTGGTCTCGGTTTCGACAAGCGGGGCCTCGGCCGTGACCGTCACAACCTCGCCCGCCCCGCCGGGCTCAAGCGTCACGTTCACCTCGCGCACGTCGCCGATCTGTAAGACCAACTGCTCGCTGGACGCGGTCTTGAACCCGGACATCTCGACTTTAACAGTGTATGTGCCGGGGTCGAAGATCGTGCCGAACGAGTAGCGGCCGTCGTCGCTCGTCTGGGTCTGTTTAGTTATTCCCGTGCCGACGTTGGTCGCCGTAACGGTCGCTCCGGAAACGACAGCCCCCTGCGGGTCTGTGATTGTTCCCGTGATCGAGGCGCGATTCGCTTGCGCGTAGCCCTGTAAGGCGCAGGCCATCGCGACAAGCAATGCAGCTAGGGGAGGGCCGCAACTGCGTAACCATCTCCTTCTTTCCATATATCCTCCTTTCGAGGAATGAGCGGGTTCGTTACTACGTATAGGCGGCTGTGCGGCTTGCCTTGCTCGACCACCCTGCCGCGCGTCTTCAATTCTCTTCTGCTGCTTCTTTTTTTTCTGAAACGGAAAATGGGTATTACTGCGTAACAGCGGATTCGATAAACAGACCTCGCCTGAATGAGGCTACCCCGCCCAGAGTATAAACCCTCCGGGCTTGTCAGGGGAGTTAATGCGTGTATAATACCGTTACTTCCTCCGCGCGCGTGAAATTGGTATAGCAAAACGAGCAGTTAAATGCAATCTGTAACACGTTACAACGAGACAGAGGTGACTAGAGAAGCGAAGATCGAGCAGTTGGAGAGGCTTCTTGAGAGCCGCGGCCTGCACGGGTCGGAGAGCCTCAAGGCATTCTTGCGTTTCGTCGTGCTCAAATCGATTGAGAATCAACAGAGCGACATCAAAGAATACACCATCGCGATCGAAGTATTCGGGCGGAGCAAAAGCTACGACTCACGGTCGGATTCCGTGGTCCGCGTCCAGGCGAGCAGGCTGCGCGCGAAGCTACAGGATTATTATGCCAACGAGGGGAAGCTTGATCCCGTAATCATAGATTTGCCAAAAGGCCATTACGCTCCGGTCTTCTCGTACTCTTCGGGCGCGGACGGGGCTACGGATTCTATAGACGCGCCCGAAGCCGTCGCGCAGGAATTGCCCGCCGCCGGGCGCGCACGCTGGTGGCGGTGGGCGGTCGCGGCCTTTGCCATACTCGTCGTAGGGATTGGCATACTGGCGTTGAATTATCGCTCCGAAGCCCGCCAGCCTCCTGCGGGCTCCGATTCGAGACGCGGTAGATCGGCGGAGATTTCATCGGCCATGCCCTTGTGGCAGGATTTTCTGCGCTCTTCCGAGCCCGTGCTTGTAGCCTTCAGCAACACTCTTTTCGAGGGGACGGCCGAAACGGGCATGAAGATAATGAAGCCTATGCAGTCCTCGCAGGAATCTGGGCCACAGCCCGCCGCGCGGCCGTCGGGCGTCTCCGAGGCCGACCAGACGATCACCGAGCACTATACAGGCGTGGGCGAGGTGATGGGGGTCTACTTCCTCGGAGACTTCTTCTCGAAAGCCGAGCACCAGTTCAGAGTGAAGCGAAGCCTGCTGCTCAACTGGGACGACCTGAAGACGGAAAACATAGTGATACTCGGATCGCCTGCTGAGAACTTCGTCCTGCGCGAGCTGCCCCAGGAGCAGGATTTCAGGTTCGGCCCCGTGAAGGATGAAAACCAGAGAATGACCTTCGGCATAATCAACACCAAGCCGAAGGCCGGGGAGCAGGCCGTCTACCTGGCAAAGCAAGAGGGGCCGTCGCGCAGCCAGATATCTGAAGACTACGCGATCGTGAGCCTGCTGCGCGGGCTCGACGCGGAGCATCGGTTGATGATACTGGCGGGGATCACCACCTTCGGCACGCAGGCCGCGGCCGAGTACGTGACGAGGCCGGAGTATGTAAAAGAGCTGATCGACAAGCTGAATGCGGCGAGCGCCGACGCCCCGCGGCTGCCTTCGTACTATCAAGTCCTCGTCAAAGTGAAGGTCAACGGCGGCGTGCCGGTCCAGATATCTTACGTCACCCACCACGCTTTGTAATCGCGCCAGCGCCGCGCCTGGTGTCTATTCATTCCCGGTCCCTAGTACTGAGCCGATTCGCTCTTTTGTTCTCATAGCGCGGTGTAATAGAGTAGCTCAAGCAATGGGCGCTTCTAGGGGGCCGCGTGATGAGAAGATTATTCGCGTCGTTTCTGCTGCTGGTCTCGCTTTCCGCTTCAGGTGAAGCAATAGATCTGAACGGGCTTGAACCGATAGGGCCTGTTTCCAGTTTTACAAAAACCGACCGCGCCGTGACCTTCAAGTGCCGCGACAACTCGGAGGTGCGCGTCCAGGTGCTCGCGCCTGATCTTGTGCGCGTGCGCGCCTCTTTCAGAAAGCCGCTCCCCGACCGCGATCACTCGTGGGCCATAGCAAAGACATCCTGGGAGACGGCGCGCTGGGAGCTGAAAGAGCAAGGCGACCTGATCCTGATCTCTACCGACGAGGTCGAAGTCGCCGTCCGCCGCTCGCCGCTGATCATAGAGTTTAGAGACGCAAAGAGTCGCAGGGTCATCAACGCCGACGAGCGCCCTATGATGTACGACCCGAAGGGCGCGACCGTCGCCGCGGCCAAGAGGTTCGGCTTCGACGAGCACTTTTATGGGCTCGGCGAAAAGGCCGCGCGGTTAGACAAGCGGCGCGGCCACTTTACCATGTGGAACTCCGACACGCCCGGCTACCAGGAAGGGACCGACCCTATCTACCAGAGCATACCTTTTTACATAGGGCTGGAGGCGGGCGCGGCCTACGGCATCTTCTTCGACAACAGCTACCGGACCCATTTCGATTTCGGGAAGACGACTCAACAGCACATTGCCTTTTCGGCCGAAGGCGGCGAGATGAATTACTACTTCTTCCACGGCCCGTCGATCAAGAAGATAGTCAGCCGCTACACGGACCTGACGGGGCGCATGCCTATGCCGCCGATGTGGGCGCTCGGCAACCAGCAGAGCCGCTGGAGCTACTACCCTCAAGCGATGGCCGAAGCCGTCGTAGACCGCTACCGCAAGGACGACCTGCCGTTAGACGTGCTCCACCTCGACATCGATTACATGAACGGCTACCGCGTCTTCACCTGGGACGCGGCGCGTTTCCCGAACCCGAAAGCCTTCACCGACAGGCTGAGACAACAGGGCGTCAAGGTCGTCACGATAGTCGACCCGGGCGTGAAGTATCAGCCTGAAGAGAAGGGCTATCACGTCTTCGACCAGGGCGTGGAGAAGAATTTTTTCATGAAGCGGAAGGGCGGCCGTCTCTACGTTGGGCGCGTTTGGCCGGGCGAGAGCGTCTTTGTCGATTACACGCTGGCCGAAGCGCGGCGCTGGTGGGGCGACCTGCATCGCGCCTACACCGACAACGGCGTAGCGGGCATCTGGACGGACATGAACGAGCCGGCTGACTTCGTAGACCAGACGGGCAAGTCTCAGATGGACGTAGTCAGTTACGACGAGGGGGAGTATTCGACTCACGCCAAGAACCGGAACGTCTTTGCGCTGTTGATGGCGCGCGCGACGCGCGAGGGGCTTGAGCGGCTTGAGCCCGACAAGCGCCCTTACGTGATAACCCGCGCGGCCTACGCAGGGATTCAGCGGTATTCGACGATGTGGGCGGGCGACAACACCAGCACGTGGGAAGCGCTCGCCTTGAGCATCCCTATGTTTCAAACGCTCGGGCTCGGCGGCCAGCCTTTTGTCGGGGCCGACGTCGGGGGTTTCATCGGCAGATCGGACGGCGAGCTACTGACGCGGTGGTATCAGGTAGGATTTGTTACGCCGTTCTGCCGCAATCACAAAGAGGCGAGCGGGTACGACCACGAGCCATGGCGCTTCGGGACTTATTACGAGGAGATCATCCGAAAGTACTTGAAGCTGCGTTACCGGCTGCTCCCTTTTCTCTACACGACTCTCGAGGAGGCTCACCGCACAGGCGTCCCACTGTTTCGCCCGCTGCTGCTCAACTATCAGGCGGACACGAACGCGATCAATCTTGACGACGAGTTTATGATCGGCGGCGACCTGCTCGTGGCCCCGGTCGTCAAGCCCAACCAGACGGCCAGATCGGTCTACCTGCCGGAACGGACATGGTACGACTACTGGACGGGCGAGAGGATCAAAGGCGGGACGAGGGTCACGGCCGCAGCGCCGCTTGAGGTCGTGCCGATGTACGTCAGGGCCGGGGCGATAATCCCTATGGGGCCAGAGATGAGTTACGTCGGGCAGAAGCGAATCGACCCGCTCACCTTCGAGGTCTACGCGGACGACAAGCGCCAGGCCGCGACTACGGTCTACGAAGACGACGGCGAAAGCCCCGCTTACCTGCGCGGCGTCTTCCGGCGCACTTCGGTCAAAACCTCCGCGCTCGGGGCGGGCATTCAGATCGACCTGGCCGCGCCCGAAGGGAGTTATAACCCCGGTCCGCGCAACATGCTCTTTGTCATCAAATCCATGGCGTCGCCCAGGCCGCCGCTGCGCGCCTTCGTCGACGGCAAGCCGGTCGGCGCGGAAGGCATGTACAGGTCGGGCAACGATCTTGTAGTCAGAATCGCGGACGATGGCCGCGCGCACCAGATACAGATCAGGTGAGCCCGGCCAACCCATCTCAGAAAATTTCAGAACATCTCAGGCGCGCTTACAAGACATTTCCGCCCTGCGGCGGTCTTTCGGAGTGCGGTGACTTGTCAGCGCAGGTTCTTTATCAAGACTATGTCGTGCTTCCACCCGCCGCGTCTTCGAGCCTCGCGCTCCAGATGTCGGAAACCGAGACGACCTGCTGGGTCACAAGCAACCGCGCGTCGGCCGTGAGCCTGACGTTGAGGAAGTTGTCTAGCTCGTTAGAGAGCGGGCGCGCTTCGCCCGAAGGGTAGGCGACGACCCATAGCTGCTTGCCCCAGGCGTTCACGTCCTTGGCGCAGACTATCAGGCCGCTGCCGTCGGGCAGCCATGATTTATTGCCGACGTGATACCACTTTCTTGAGCTGATCTCTCGTTCCGAGCCGTCGATCAGGCTCACCTCGCGGATCGTCATCTCCTCGCCGCCGCTCTCGGCGTTGCCCGCGGAGAAGGCTATGCGGCTTCCGTCCGGCGACCACGCGGGGTAGTCGAGCTGCCGGTCGCCCAGCACGCGCTCTTCGACGCCGTCCAGGTTTGCGATGACCAGCTCGCGCGCGCCCGCCTGGTTGCGCCGCGTGAAAGCCAGGTGCGCGCCGTCCGGCGAAAGGATCATCTGGTCATCAACGTCATCGCGCAGTCTTTTCGCCGCGCCGCCCAGCACGGGGATTCTGTAGAGGGTCCGCGCCGGCTTCGGGCCTTCGAGCCTTGAGAAATAGAGCTCGCGGCCGTCGGGCGAGAAGAGCAAGCCGCTGTAGAGATATTTTTCAGGAGGGACGATCTGGTGCTGTCTGGAGCTGGCGAGGTGCTGGACCCAGACGCTGTTGCCCACCGACTCCATGTTCACGTAAGCGACGTACTTCCCGTCCGGCGAGATGTCAGGCCCCATGGCCGTCCCCGCCCACGTCAGCCTTACGGCTTCCCAATCGCGGTAAGAATTGATTGAAGCATTATTCGACCGCCCGCCGAAGAGCTTAAGGGCAGCAAGACCGCCCGCGACGATGACGACCAGTGCTGCCGCCAAAAGCCAGACGCGTTTATTGACTGGCGCGCGCTCGATCGATCGTGACAGGCGCAAGGTCGGCCGCCGGAGCCGTCTCTAAGCCATTAGACTTTGCGGGATGCGCTTCCGAGCCGTTTATCGGCACGCTCTCGACCGAGGCCACGAAGCTGTAGCCGCGGCCGGGCACCGTGACTATAAAGCGGTGGTCGTTAGGGCTCTCTTCCAGCGCTTTTCTCAATGTCGAGATGTGACGCGTGAGGTTGTTCTCTTCGACTATGCGCTCGCCCCAGACCATGCGCATCAGCTCATCTTTTTCGATCACGTACTGGTTGTGCTCGACCAGCGCCAGGAGCACGTCGAAGGCCTTCGGAGGCAGTTGCACGATCGCGTCGTCGCGCGTCAACACGCGCTTGACGGCGTCGATCTGAAATTTGTCGAACTTATATAACTGTTTGTCCGACTTGACCATAACAGCCGTTCAGAAAAATTCAGGATTATTCATCGGCCGCCAATGACTGTCCTTGGCGGTTGGGCTAGCCTTGCCGAGTCGAAGTATGAAGCTAGCCGGCTGTCGCTTTGTGGACTTTATTTTACTGGACTCCTCACCTGAGAACAACGCCGCTCATAAACGTACGGCTCCTCTGCGCCGACCATCCCGATGCGAAGTATGCAATTGAGTTGAGGTAAAAATTATGTTCAAGAGAATCTTCATCACGGCCTTGTTGCTGGCCGGTCTTATTCACTCTGCCGATAACAGGGCCGATGCGGATAAGCATTCAGACGGGCCGCTCAATCAAAACCGCGAGCACCAGTCGCTCGAATCAGCCATCTCAACCGCACTCAACACGACTTTCTCGCAAGAACAGAAACTCGTGCCGGGGCTGACGGCGACAGACAGTTTCGGCTCCGACGTGGCGATCAGCGGCGACACGGCCGTAGTCGGCGTAAAGGATGACGACATCGGCGCGAGCGTCGACCAGGGCTCGGTCTTTGTCTTCGTGCGGAGCGGCGCGACATGGACGCAGCAAGCAAGAATCATGGCAAGCGATGGCGCGGCGGGCGACAACTTCGGTCATTCGGTTTCGGTGAGCGGCAACACCCTTGCGGTCGGCTCGCCTTTTCGTGACGCGGGACTAAACCAGAATCAGGGCGCGGTCTACCTTTTCAATCCTTCTGGCGCGACGTGGATTCGGGCGCAGACGCTGACGGCAGGCGACGGCGCGGCCGACGACAATTTCGGAATCTCAGTGGCCATAGAAAACGACGCTCTTATAGTCGGCGCGTCGGGCGATGATTTCGCTCAGCCTACAGGGCAAGGCTCCGCCTACGTTTTCACCCGTTCCGGCCCGTCGTGGAGCGAGGCGCAAAAGCTCTTCGCGTTGGATGGCATGACCAATGACGGTTATGGCAACGCCGTCGCCATCGATGACCGCACTTTCTTGATCGGCGTGAGCAACGATGATTTCGGGCCGACCGTCGACCAGGGATCGGCCTACGTCTTCGTGGCAAGCGGCGGCGAAGTCTGGACCGGGGCGAGCTCGGCCGACTGGTCGACCGGGGGCAACTGGGGTTCGGCGACAGCGCCGAACGCTTTGGACGACGTGACCATTCCGGGGAGCGGGGTGACTAATGAAGCCGTGATCAACGCCGACGTAAGCGTCCACAACCTTACGGTCGATGCGGGCAGGCAATTGAACATCAACGCCGGGCGCACGCTCACGGTCAACGGCAATCTCACGTCGAACGGCACGATCACGGGCGCGGGCGCGCTCGTCTTCAATGGCGCGACCCTTGTGAACAACAACTCGATCATAGGGGTTAATGTTACAATCGGCATCGGCTCAAAAACGCTCAGCGGCAGCGGCTCTTTCCTCAACAACACGGTGACGGTTCTTTCTGGTGGCGCCGTCAATCTTAGTAATTCGACGATGAATCGCCTCGTCATCGACGGCGGCGGCGCGTTGAACCTGGGCAACCTCACCCTGATCGGCGACGGACCCGCCTTGATCAACAACGGCGCCTTCTCTCCGTCGCCGACAAGCACCGTCATCTTCAATGGCACGCAGGCGCAAACGACCGCGGGTAACGTCACTTTCAACAACCTGACGATCAACAACGCGGCCGGCGTCACGCTCGGCGCAGATGCCACGGTCAACAACACGCTCGCTTTAACAAGCGGCGATCTCAGGACCGGCATCTTCACGTTGACTATGCCCGCGGCGGCGACCTCGACTGGCGCAGCCGACGTTATAGGCAACGTCCGCCGCACGGGCTTTACGACCGGGAACACGCTGAGCTTCGGTAATCCTTTTAACACAGTTAGCTTCACTTCGGGCACGCCGCCCACGGACGTCACGATTAACTTGATTAAGCAGCCGCCGGGCGATTTTTCAAACGCCACGCGCCGCACATACACCATCACGCCTAACGGCGGGAGCGGGTGGGCGGCGACGGTGCGGCTGCATTATCAGGACGCGGAGCTAAACGGCAACGCCGAAGCGACGCTCGGGCTCTGGCGCAAGGGCGCGTCGTGGGCTAACCTCGGCGCGACAACCCGCAACGCGACGGACAACTGGGTCGAGCTAGCGGGCGTAGCGCAGTTCTCGCCGTGGGTGATCTCAGGCCCCGCCGCGCCTACGGGCTGCGGTTACTCGATCTCTCCCACCTACGCCTATCTCTCTTCGAGAGGCGGCTCGGCAGGCTTCAACGTCACCGCGGCGGCGGGCTGCGCGTGGGCCGCGCAGACTTCAGACGCATGGCTTTTTTTCGTCACGGACACGACCGGCATAGGCAACGGCTCGGTCTCGATAGAGGCGAGGGAGAATCTAAGCCCGAGCGCGCGACAGGGCGCCATCACCCTTGGCAACCAGAGTTTTATCGTCGTTCAGGAGGGGCTAGGCGGGTCGTGCAGCTTCTCAATCTCGCCCGAGTTTGCCAACTACCTTGTAGGCGGCGGCAGCGGGAGCTTCGTCGTGGCGACTTCAGCCGAGTGCGGGTGGCAGGCCGTAACCGATCAGAGCTGGATCGTAATCACGTCAACGCCGGTCGGCCTCGGCGACGCGACAGTTAATTACACGGTCTCGGGCAACACGACCGGGGCGATTCGGGTGGGCGCGATACTGGTCGGCGGGCGCGTACTCAAGGTGAAGCAAAAGGGGAGTTGATGACCGATCTTTTTTCAATTGAAACTGCGATCGAATGAAACTTGTAGGGGCAGCCCTTGTGGCTGCCCGGATCGTCCGTAAGGACGATGACGACATCGCGCTAACGCGCGATCCGGGCAGGGACAAGCCCGCGCCGCGCGAAGCGCATCATGCGCCACGGCCCCTACAGGTGATTTGCTACAGCCGCGCTTTAGCGCCGGCCGCTTCGCGCGGGGCGACGGTCGCGGTTGCCTCGCGGGGGGCGCGGGCCTCGTTCTTCACGGTTGCCGCGGTCCTCGCGGTTGTCCCTGTCGTCCCGGTTAAAATCGGGCTGGCGGTCGCCTTCACCCTCTTCGCCCGTCTCGCCGCGCTCGTCGCGAAGGACGGCCTTGCGCGAAAGCCTTATCTTGCCCGACGGGTCGACGTTGATCACCTTCACCAATAGCTGCTGCCCTTCGTGAAGCTCGTCGCGCACGTCGCGCACGCGATAGTCGGCTATCTCAGAGACGTGCAACAGCCCGTCCGTGCCAGGCAGTATCTCGACGAACGCGCCGAAGTCGGCAAGCCGCTGGACGGTCCCAAGGTAGGTCTTGTTGACCTCCGGGACCGCGGTGATCTGCTCGATGGCTTGCTTGGCCTGCTCGGCCGCGGCGAGGTTGGCCGAAGCGATGTTGATGCGGCCCGAATCTTCCACGTCGATCTTTGCGCCGGTCTTCTCCACGAGGCCGCGAATGACCTTGCCGCCCGGCCCTATGACGTCGCGTATCTTGTCGACGGGTATCTGTATGGTGAGTATGCGAGGCGCGTAGGGGCTGATCTCTTCGCGCGGCGCGGAGATTGCGGCCTCCATTTTGTCGAGTATGTACAAGCGCCCGTCGCGCGCCTGCTGCAAAGCGTCGGCGAGGATCTGCGCGTTGATGCCCGTCACCTTGATGTCCATCTGAAGCGCGGTGATGCCTTCGCGCGTGCCCGTGACTTTGAAGTCCATGTCGCCGTAGTGATCTTCGGCGCCCGCGATGTCGGTCAGTATCGCGTACTTGTTGCCCTCCATCACCAGCCCCATCGCGACTCCTGCGACCGGCGCTTTCATCGGGACGCCCGCGTCCATCAGCGCGAGCGTGCCGCCGCATACCGACGCCATAGAGCTTGAGCCGTTCGATTCCGTGATGTCGCTGACGATGCGGATAATGTACGGCCACTCCTCGTCGCTCGGGAGCATAGGCTCAAGCGCGCGGCGGGCCAGCGCGCCGTGACCTATCTCTCGACGGCCGGGCGAGCCCACGCGGCCCGTCTCGCCCACCGAGAAAGGCGGGAAGTTATAGGCGAGCAGGAAGCGGCGCTTGATCTCGCCCTTCTCCAGGTCGTCCATGTACTGTATGTCTTCGCTCGTCCCGAGAGTCGCGGTGACGATGGCCTGCGTCTCGCCGCGCGTAAAGAGCGCGGACCCGTGCGTGCGCGGCAGCCACCCCACTTCGATCGAGATAGCGCGTATCTCGCTGAAGCGGCGGCCGTCCGGGCGGTGGCGGCGGTTGAGAATGTCTTCGCGGAAGATCTTCTCTTTGAGGTGGTCAAAGATCAAGGCCCCCATCTTTCGACGCTCGGCCTCTTCTTCGGGGTAGCTCGAAACCAATGTCTCTTTCAACTGATCGATGAGCGCATAGCTTTTGATCTTCCCGTGCTTGGCCGTGTCGAGCGCGTCGCGAAGGTCGTCGGAGAGGCGCGCTTCTATGTCGGCAAGCATCTCGGCGTCGAGCTCTTGTTTGACAACCTCGCGCTTTGTGACGCCGAGCTTCTGGTAGATCTCCTTTTGCAGCCGGCAGAGCTTCTTGATCTCGTTGTGGCCGAACATCAGCGCTTCGACCATCACCTCTTCCGAGACTACCTTCGCGCCGGCTTCGACCATCACGATGGCCTCTTCCGAGCCTGCGACTATGAGGTTGAGCTCCGAGGCGCGGGTCTGATCGTAAGTGGGATTGACGACGAAACGCTCTTCTATCAACCCTACGCGAACGCCCGCGATGGGCGTCTCGAACGGTATGTCGGACAGGTAGAGCGCGGCCGAAGCCCCCGTGATCGCGAGCACGTCGGAGTCGTGACTCTCGTCGGCCGACAGCACGAACGCGATCACCTGCGTGTCGCTGTTATACCCTTCCGTGAACAGGGGGCGGATGGGGCGGTCTATCAGACGCGAAGTGAGCGTCTCTTTTTCCGACGGGCGGCCTTCGCGGCGAAAGTAGTTGCCGGGTATGCGCCCGGCGGCGTACCCGTATTCGCGGTACTCGACGGTCAACGGGAAAAAGTTTATCCCCTCGCGCGGCACGGTGCCGGTGGCCGCGACAAGGACTACCGTATCTCCGTAACGGACCAAGACGGCGCCGTCGGCCTGTTTAGCTATTTTTCCTGTCTCTATTGAAAACTCTATCCCTCCTAATTGGACGGACTCCTTTAACTCCATAATCTTCTCCTTCTCCGCTGCGCGCATAATCGATATCGAGGGCTTCCCCTGGAGCCAGCCTTGCTCTTAGCGCGCGATCAATAGAATCGGGTGGCTGGCTTGCGGGCGGGCGCGAACCGTTAGTAATGCGATCGCGCTCGCTTAATGGCTCAAAAAACGAAGCCACGGTCGAGCGGTCCCGCCTGCCGGCGCGCTCCCGTGGCCATCTCTGCGATAGGTTTGTCTGAACTGTAAAGTGGCGCGCGAGACCTGGAATCACTTTTCGATAACCAGGGCCAGACTCGGAGCTGGCTACGCGCCAGAGAACCGACAACTGGCCGGACCGCTTCACGCGGTTGTGCGCAGGCCCGGCCTTTGGCTGACTTGATCTCTATTTTCTTATACCCAGACGGCTGATGACTTCGCGGTAACGGTCGGCGTCCTTACGTCGCAAGTAGTCAAGCAGGCGACGCCGCTGACTGACTAATTTCAGCAGGCCACGCCTCGAATGATTGTCCTTCGCGTGAGTCTTAAAATGCTCCGTGAGGCTGTTGATGCGCCGCGTAAGCAAGGCCACCTGCACCTCAGGCGAGCCGGTGTCGGTCGTGTGAGTTTTGTACTGCCCGATTATCTCGGTCTTAGCTTCCTTAGCTAAAGCCACTGTTGGTAGTCTCCTCTAACCAAAATCTTCGTTCTCGTTGAACCTACAAAACTTAACACACGGTCCGGCGAACTGTAAAGACCATCTCGGCTACCTCTGGTGGCCCGACGAGCCGCTGCCTTCGGAGTAAAACTGGCGTATCTCTTCTTCCGAGCGCAGGACTCTATTAGGTCCCGCGGTCACGACGACCGTGTCGGGCCGTTGCGACTTCAACCGCCTCTCGCGCTCAAGGGCTGCGCCGTGCGCGCCTGCCCGCCCGCCCTGGCTGAGGTAATCGAGCCCCAACTGTAATTTCGCGTAGGCTTCGGCCAGCTCATGAAAAATGATATGGCCGTCGGGCACAAAGCGGGTCGCGCGCAGGTTATACCAGCGGGCCACGGGGTTTATCGCCACCAGAGAATCGAACCCGTCGGGCGGGCGCTCCTGGTCCAGCTTGAGGCCGTGACGGCGGTAGGGGTTAATGCGACTGTCGAAATTATTATCGAGATTCAGACCGCCGGCGACCGTCACCTGGCCGCCGAACGTGGGCGCCTCACGCCCTATATGAAGGCGGTAACGGTGCGAGCCTTCGGTCAACTGCACGAGCAGCAACAGCCCCTCGTTCGACATTATGTAATCGAGCATCACGAGCGGGGCCGAGCTAGGACTGACCCTGTTTATCCCCGCGACTTCCGCCAGCAAGGAGATGTTCAATTGCACACGGCCGTCGCTCGCGACGCTGAAGATCTCAGGTCTCTCTATGCCGAGAATCCACGCGAGCCGTGCGAGCGCCTCGGCGCGGTCGCCCGTGATCCACAGCCCTCCCCGCTTGCGCGCAGACGAGTCGGCGACGATCGACCTGAAGGCCAGCCCCACGGGGTCGTCTCTAGGTATGAGCGCCGTGTCAAACGAAGGCGCGACTTCGGCCAGCTCCGCCTCTTCCATAAAGGGCAGTGATTCGCCATCGAGCCCGGCCGCCTGCGCGACTGCGTTCAGCGCCAACAGAACCTCGGCCCGATCAAATTCCGGGGCTTTCGCAAGATCGGAAGCGATGATCGGGCGGCTGGCGTACTTAACCGTGTACCGCTTTGGGCGGGCGACGCTCCGCGGCCGCGAGGGCGAGTTTATCTCTCCGGAAGTCCTGACGAAGAACTCCTTGATCACGCCGCGCGCCAGCAGGCTCGCGCCATAACCGCAGGCGTCGGAAGAGGTCACGAAAGAGCCGACGAAGACGCGTATCCATTTGCCTCGCCCACCGAGGGCGACCGTACCCCAGGTGACCAGCTCTCCGGCGCGCGACAACTCGTCCATCAATCGGTCAGCCGACCCTCTCTCGGTTTCCGGGAATGCGGCCACCTGCAAGGTGTAGCTCGGTATCTGGTCAGCGTTTTGCGCTATGGCCGGTTGGAATAATGATAATGATAATGACGCCAGTAATGCTGCGGATAGAAAATGCTTTGAGCGCATCGGACCCCCAGATGGTTCGTAAAGCGTCCGTTCGGGGAGCTGCCTGTCAGGCGGCAGAAGAGCGACAGATGTTTCTAGCGTCCGGTGGGGGGATATACCGTTATGAGGACAGGTCGTAAAAACCAAACGACCGCACTGCCTTGAGGGCTAAGCGGTCGCGTCACGACTATTATGTTAAGTGACCCAACACCGCATGTCAACATTTTATCTTCGCGCCGGCGGCCTTCAGGCCCTAGAAATAAGTATTTGTATTCGCGAGGTCAATAATGTAGACTTGGGCCGTGTAGAGCCCCTGTGCTTGCTTCCTTAATAGCGGATGCAAAGCAGGGGTCTTTGTCTTATGAGAGCTGATCTGTATGCCAGCCGAGGCTCATAAGGCCGGAGCGCTTGGAGGTCCCCATGTATTGGTTGCGCTTCGTGCGGGCAGGACTTGGGTTCGGTTCGAGCAAGAGGGCTTCTATGACGGTAAAGTACTCCGACGGGCGACCCGACGAGGTCCGCCGCCTGAGTGTGAGTGATACTGCCGAGGTTACTATCCAGATCGAAGAGCGGGACGGGCAGCAGTTCATCGTGATAAGAGAGCAGCCCGCCTCTGACGCCGCCGCTTCCCAAACGGCCACTTCTCAACACAGCGTAGAGATTCCGGCCGCCTTGTTGCCGGAGCTCAAGCGCGCCGTCACCGCGCTGGAACAGAACATCGCCGAAGACCCCGCGCAGCCGGAGACGACCGACCGCCGCTTCGCGCATGCCTCGGAAGAGGAGTTCGCGCGCATACTCGATTTTTACCACATAGCCTGGCAGTACGAGCCGCGCGCGTTCGCCATCGAGTGGGACGCCGACGGCAACGTGACCAAGAGCTTCACGCCCGATTTCTACCTGCCCGAACATGACCTCTACATAGAGCTCACAACTCTCAAGCAGGCTCTCGTGACGAAGAAGAACCGCAAAGTGAGGCTGCTGCGCGAGCTCTACCCGGACGTGAATATTAAAGTGCTTTACGCCGCGGACTACCGTAAGCTGGTCGAAAAATTCGCGGCCTCCGGCACCTGGCAGGAGGGGCAGCCATAAGGCGGGCCAAAAAAGATTGGGTGCAAAAATAGCGATCCCGAGTGATTACAATGTCCATCTCCAAGCCCTTGATGAAAATGTTCGAAACCCTTACGGGTCCCGATCCGCCGAAGCCCAAAGGACCTCGGCGTCTGAAACTCTTTCGAGTCTCAGCCACCACATAAAAGTTTCACGTCTTAGGTCAGTCTCCCTTGCGGGACACCGACTTAAACATGAACTTGGAGATTTCAACTGAACCTCTCGGGATCGAACCCGGTTGTTGCCAACCGAGCGTGCGAGATATTAACACAGGAAAACTTTTTGTCAACGAAAAAATGCGCCCATGACAGAAAAACTTCATTAAAATTTTCATGATGAGTGACACAGAGATCGTAAAAGTGCTAATACCCCAGAACAGGCTCCAGGAGCGGGTTTCAGAGCTTGGCCTCGAAATATCCCAAGCCTATGAGCAGAAAGACCTTGCCGTAGTGGCGATACTGAAAGGGTCATTCATATTCGCCGCCGACCTGCTTCGCGCCTTGACCGTAATGCCCACGATAGACTTCATGGCGATCTCAAGTTACGGGGTCGAGCCGGGCTCGGGAGTCGTCCGAATCACCAAAGATTTGGAAGAGAACATCGCAGGCCGCCACGTCGTCTTGATCGAAGACATCATCGACACGGGGCTGACGGCCAACTACCTGCTGCGCGTGCTCCGCCAGCGCAGCCCCGCGAGCTTGGAGATATGCGCCCTGCTCGACAAGTCCGCCCGCCGCATCATAGACCTGCCGGTCGCCTACAGCGGGTTCGACATCCCCGATCACTTCGTAGTCGGCTACGGGATGGACTACCAGCAGCGTTACCGCAACCTCCCCTACATCGCTACACTAAAAAGAAGTTCTGAGTGCTGAGTGCTGAGTGCTGAGTGAAAGACAATTACTCAGGACTCAGCACTCAGCACTCAGAACTTATCTAACAGGTAGCAGGCGTGAGTCTTGATCGCGAGCCAGACCGACTGACCGCTTTCAAGGCCCAGGTCGCGGACGGACTGTCGAGTGACCTTCACGCGCCAGCTCACTCCGCTCCGGACAAGCACGATTGCGCCGCCCGCTTTATCTTCGATCCCGGCCACCTCACCGCGCAGGATGTTGCGCGCAGACGTGGAGCGAGGCTCGTCCAAAGCCAGCAGGATGTCGCCCGAAGGGACCGCTATGCTCACCCGCTCGCCTTCCGCCTCATTGCCGAAAGGCACGTCGAGCAGGCACGAGCCGTTCGGATCGGTTATCTCGACGGTCATCATTCCTCCGGCTTCGCTCTTGCTCACGACGCGGCCGGAGAAGATGTTCTCGACGCCCGTCAGCCGCGCTACGCTTGACCGCACGGGCGAGCCGAATACCTTGACGGGCTCCCCGCTACCCACAACGCGGCCCGCCTCGTAGACGATGACGCGCTCGCCGATCGCTATTGCCTCTTCGCGGCTGTGCGTGACGTAGATGATAGGCAAGAGCAGCTCGCGATTGATAGCCTTGAGGTCGGCGATGATGCCGAGCTTCGTGGCTTCGTCTATCGCCGAAAGCGGCTCGTCGAGCAGCAGTATCCGCGGCCGATACGTTAACGCGCGGGCGAGCGCGACGCGCTGCGCCTCGCCGCCCGATATGTCTCGCGGCTTGCGGCCGGCCGTGTGTTCGATGCGCAGCGCGGCCATCATCTTGAGCGCGCGGTCGCGCCGCTCGCCGCGAGCCGTGTTCGCCATGCCGAACTCTACATTGGCGAGCGCGGTCTTGTGCGGGAACAGCGCGAGGTTTTGAAACAGGTAGCCGACCCGGCGCTGGCGAATGGGGATGTCTATACGCTTTTCGGAATCGAATAAGACCTGATCGTCGATGCTGATATTTCCATGATCCGGGCGTGTGATGCCCGCAATCGATTTTAACGTCGTCGTCTTGCCGGAGCCTGAAGCGCCGAAGAGTATGGTCACGCCCGCGGGAGCCTCGAACGCCACGTCGAGCGTGAACCCGGCTTGCGCCGACTCGCCCGCGCCTACTCGCTTTGTGATCCTAACCGAAAGCATCGAGCCTTCACGTATCGATTTTAGTCAGCTTATTCGTCGCGTAGACGATCGAGAGCGCCGCCCCCGACAGCAGCAGCACGAGTACGAGCGCGTAGTCGTCGCGCCCCTGCTGGGTCGCGTCGTATATTGCTATGGCCGCCGTCTGAGTTCGGCCGGGGATGTTGCCGGCGACCATAAGAGTCGCGCCGAAATCTCCGAGCGCGCGCGCAAACGCGAGCATACCCGCGGCGATTACTCCGCGCGCGGCGAGCGGCAGAGTTACTCTCCAGAACACGCGCCACTCCGACTGGCCGAGCGTGCGCGCGGCGTCTTCAAGGTCAGTGTCGACGGCCGCGATTGCGGCGCGCGAGGTCTTCGCCATCAGAGGCAGCGCGCCTATCGTCGCCGCGACGACCGCCGCCTTCCAGGTGAAGACGAGCGGCTGTCCGGTCACAGACTCGATCGCGCGGCCGACAGGGCTTGCGCGCCCCAGCGCAACCAGCAAATAGTAACCGAGCACCGTCGGTGGCAGCACGAGCGGGAGAGTCACCACGGCGTCGAGGGCTTCACGCCCGAAGAATCGCTTGCGGGCCAGCAGCCAGCCCAGCGCCACGCCGATCACGACGACGAGCGCGGTCGCTATGACCGCGACTCGCAGCGACAACGTCAGGGGGAACCAATCGATCTCGTTCATCGGGTGTTGAAGATAGCAGAGGGCGGGGCCATCTGAAATCTCAAATTTGAAATTTGAGATTTCAAAGGTATAATCGCCTCGCCGCTTGTGGGGGTGGAGAATACAAAGTGCGCTTTCCAAGATCGAGTGGTATCCTTCTGCATCCGACATCGCTGCCGAGCCGCTTCGGCATAGGGGACCTGGGGAACGGGGCCTACCGCTTCGTCGATTTCTTAGTGGGCAGCGCCCAGAGCCTCTGGCAAGTCCTTCCGCTCGGGCCGACAGGCTTCGGCGATTCGCCTTACCAATCATTCTCCGCTTTCGCGGGCAACCCCCTGCTCATAAGCCCGCAGCGGCTCGCCGACGAGGGCTACTTATCGGGGGATGATATAAAACGCATCCCGCGCTTCCCCGCCGAAACGGTCGATTACGGCCGCGTGATCGATTACAAGAATGATCTTCTGCGGCTTGCGTTCGAGAGTTTTAAACGGACTACGGAGACGGGCCTGCGCGCCGACTTTCTCGCGTTCACTCAGCAGTCGGCGGCTTGGCTCGACGATTACGCGCTGTTTCGCGCTCTCAAAGACGAGCATGGCGGCGCGGCGTGGAACACCTGGGAGCGCGAGCTGGTCAAACGCGACCGCGGCGCGCTGGCCTCCGCCCGCGAGCGGCTGCGCGACGATATAGAGGCGCAAAAGTTTTACCAATTCCTCTTCTTCAAACAGTGGTCGGCGCTCAAATCATACTGCTCGGAACAGAGAATAAAGATCGTAGGCGACATCCCAATCTTCGTCGCGTATGACTCGGCTGACGTGTGGGCGCACCCGGACATGTTCAAGCTGAATGACGCGGGCAACCCTACCGTAGTCGCGGGCGTCCCGCCCGATTATTTCAGCAAGACGGGCCAGCTCTGGGGCAACCCGATTTACGACTGGGCGCGCATGCGCGCAAACGGCTACCAGTGGTGGGTGGACCGATTGCGCGCCACGCTCGAAGTAGTCGACATAGTCCGCATAGACCATTTCCGAGGGTTCGCGGCCTGCTGGGAGATCCCGGCCGGCGACAATACCGCCGAGCGCGGGCGCTGGGTCGAGGTGCCCGGCAGAGAGATCTTCACAGTTCTCAAAGGCGCGTTCGGCCAGTTGCCGATCATCGCCGAAGACCTCGGCGTCATCACGCCCGACGTCGAAGCGCTGCGCGACGATTTCGGCTTCCCTGGCATGCGCATAGTTCAATTCGCTTTCCGCAGCCTTACTAACACGGACCTGCCGCACAACTACGTCCCCAACACAGTCGTCTACACGGGCACGCACGACAACGACACGAGCGTCGGCTGGTTCAACAGCGAGGCGGGCGCGGGCTCGACCAGGGACGAGGCCCAGATAGAGCGCGAGCGCGAGTTCTGCTTGCAGTACCTCAACTCTGATGGCCGCGAGATCAATTGGGACTTCATAAGGTGCGCGATGGCTTCGGTCGGCGACACGGCTATCGTCCCTCTTCAAGACGTGCTTGGGCTCGATTCAAGCGCGAGGATGAATCTCCCGGCCAGCACCGAAGGCAACTGGCGGTGGCGATATCGACCAGAGGCGCTCACGAGCGGCGTCAAAGACAGGCTCAAGCAACTCACAGAGCTTTACGTGAGAGGCCGGACCCAGAACAAGACTGTCTCGCCCGAGTGATAAGAGGGCTCACACCTTTCTCTGGACGAGCACGCGGAAGTTGTCGCTCACCCCGCCGGGGACGAAGAGGTTCTTTATCGCGAGGCGCTCTTTCAAATCCTCGATCGCGCCCGCGGCGCTCTCCATCGCCGCGATCCGCTCTATCAATCCGTTTCGCATCAAGAAAGATGTCTGTCGCTCGTAGCTCACAGTCTCTAGCCCGAAGTCGCGGCCGTATTCGATGAGCGCCGTGAAGTTCACGCTCGCCGTCATGTCCTGCTCGCCTATCCTCTCAAGCGGGGAGTCGATCAGCCTGTGCCGGTAGAAAGACCGCAACGTGCCTTCAATGCGGTCCGGCCCATACAGGTGCGCGGCCGTGTCTCCGTAATCGATCGTCACAAGATACCCGCTTTTGAGCGACGCCGACACGCCTTTGAGCCAGTCGATCGCATCGAGGTTGATCTCTATGACTTGGCCTTCTGAAAACGAGACCTTCATTCGCTCGACGTAACGCGAGAGCTCCGTCGTCGAAGGCTCGCCCCAGACCAGCGACAGGTGACCGTTTTCAGGGTTAATGGTGACGTACGACTCTTCGAGACGGCCTTGCCGGAAGCGCGCGCGGTGAACGGGCAATGCGTCGATAAGCTCGTTCGAATAGATCAGTCGCGCGTCGCGCTCGATCTCAGCAAGCTCTCGCCAGGTGACGCGGCGGTTGAAATCTTTCAGCCTCGCGTTTTGAAGCTCGCGCATGGCGGGGCTGGTCTCCGCGATCACGTAGCTGAGCCGGTCGTAGACTTCCGCCCGCTCGTCACGAATCGTCGAGAGCAGGTCAGAGGCGAGCCGGCCCGTCCCCGCGCCCACCTCGACAATCGTTTTTTCGTCGTACTGACCGAGCAGGTCGGCAAAGACATGAGCCAGCACCGCGCCGAAGGCCGCGTGGACGTTGCTCGACGTGTAGTAATCTCCCGCGGGGCCTATCTTCAACCGCTCGGTGTTGTAGTAACCGAGCTCCGCGTCGTAAAGCGCCGCCTGCATGAAGTCTCGAAAGGTCAGAGGGCCTTCGACGTTTATGCGGGCTGCGATCTTCTTTTCAAGCTCGGTCATCGTTAAAAAAAAGAGAAGCGCAAGGACTCTATTCCCTGCGCCTCAGTCTTCGGTCGTGTGTGATTGAAAAAGCTATGCCGCGGCGTTGTCTTCCGACCCTTCGCCTTCGACATCTTCCTGGCTGACGTTCCCGCGCCCGAAGATGAAGCGGGTCGGGTGCTCTTGCATGATCTTGTCTTGAAGCCGCATCAGGCCGTAGAGCAGCGCTTCCGGGCGCGGCGGGCAGCCCGGTATGTAAACGTCTACGGGCACTATGCGGTCGACGCCCTGCAAGGTCGAGTAAGTCGGGAAAGGACCGCCCGTCGAGGCGCACGCGCCCATGGCTATGCACCACTTAGGCTCGGGCATCTGGTCCCACACGCGCTTGATGACCGGACCCATCTTAAGCGTGGGCGTCCCGGCCACGATCATCAAATCCGATTGGCGCGGGCTGGGCCGAAATACGCCCGCGCCGAAGCGGTCCATGTCGAAACGCGAAGCGCCCGTAGCCATCATCTCGATGGCGCAGCAGGCCAGCCCGAACGTCATCGGCCAGAGCGCGGACTTGCGCGCCCAGTTGAACACGAAATCGACGGTCGAGGTTATGATGCCGCTCGACGACTCGATAACTTCTTCTCTCTGTTTTGCCATAAAACTCCTCTCAGGCCCATTCGAGCGCGCCCTTGCGCCAGGCGTAATAATAGCCGACCACGAGAATCCCTATGAATATGAGCATCTCTATGAGGCCGAACAGCGCGAGCTGGTCGTAGATGACTGCCCATGGGAAGAGGAAGACAACTTCCACATCGAATATCAGGAACAACATCGCGACGATGTAAAACCGCACGGAGAACCGCTCGCGCGCATCGCCGATGGGGTCGACGCCGCACTCGTAGGGCATCAGCTTTTCGCGCTCGAACACGCGCCGGTGGAGCAGGCGCGAAAGCCCCAGCAGTACGACCGGCAGCAGCACGGCTATCAGGAAGAATATTATTATAGGGATGTAGCCGTAGATCGGGGGCGTGCGCGCCGCCTGCGATTGTGTCTGAAGCAAGATCGCCAGATAGTCCGTCATCGTTCACCTGTAGCGGATAGGGATTTGTCACTCCAGCTTCAGGTGCATCTTAGTTACCGAATCGCGGCCTTGTCAAGCGACGGCCAGAGGCCGGTTTTCTGGTTTCCATGGCCGATGAAGCGCTTCGCGCGCGGCGGTTTCTGGTTCATAGTTCCTGCCGATTCAACATTAACCAGAAACTAAAAACTAGAAACTAGAAACCAAAATGTTGTTGACAGTCCGCCGCTCAATGTGTAGGATGAGCGAGTTTTGTTCTAGCAGTAGTGCGAGGAGGACTGAAGTAGAAGTTAAGGTTTTGCGCGTTTGTAAGTTTGACCGCGAACGCTCTTTGCTTTGGCTCTGATCATCCACTACGCGATTCACTACAGATGAAAAGGAGAAGAAAGCATTGAGAGAAACAGGAACTGTGAAGTGGTTTAACGCTACGAAGGGCTACGGGTTCATAACCCGCGCCGGCGGCGACGATGTTTTCGTGCATTACTCGGCCATCCAATCCGATGGCTACAAGACGCTGAACGAGGGTCAGCAAGTCGAGTTCACGATCACCCAGGGGCCGAAAGGCCTGGCCGCGAGCAACGTAACTGCTGGATAGCTTGATAAACTTTAGAAGGCGGGGCATATAAGCGTTGGCCCCGCCTTCAATCTCGCAACACTCCCCACCTAACCGATCAATTACCTCCCAAAACCGAGAGCGTTATGAAAACAGGGCGAGTTTCCCTGCCCTCTTATGTGTGATAGACTTTAACCGTATTGAGTGATGAATACAGCGAAAATGAAAGGGGGGAACAGGGGTATGGCCGACAAAGATAAAGAGAGATTTATAGACGCGGGCACGGCGGAAAGCGAGCAGTACGAGCCGGACGAAGAGGTGCTCGAAGAGTTCGCCGAGGCGCAGCGGCTGGGGTCAGGCGCCGATCAGCTCAGGCGCGAGCTGCGCGAGCACCATTCGCGCACGCCGGACCTGTCGGCGGGCGACCTTGACGCCGACTGGGGCCGCGCAGACATCGGCGAAGAGACCGTCGGCGGCTCTAGCCCCACCCCCGATCAGGACATAGTCGAAGAGCTGGGCGAGGCCGTAGGGCTTACGTACGAAGACAACGAGCCGCTTCACACGACCGAAAAGGTCGAAGAGCGCGACCGCAGGCGTTGGGAGCTCGACCCCGCATCGAGCGAAGATTATAACGACCGCGTCAACCGCGAAGGCGAAGAGTTGCCGTAAAGAGTAAACCGTGACGAGTGACAAGATAAGAATTTCTTGTCACTCGTCACGGTTTACTGTTCACGTTCTTCTGATATAATCCGCGCGAACCAGCAAAACTTCAGACAGGCGGAGGCCTAAGAAAATGCGTAAGCTTTCATTGTCAGCTCTACTCTTTCTCGCGCTTGCGGCCGGCCCGGCGCGCGCCGACACCATACACCTAAAGAACGGCAGCGTGTTGAAAGGAAAGGTCGCGAGCTTTGCAAGCGACCAGTTCGTCGTCATGCTCGACACGGGCTCCGGCCGCTACATGAGCAAGGCCATGATCTACATCGGGGATGTCGAGCGAATAGAGTTTGACTCCGCCCCAGGCCAGGCCGACTCTGGCGCGGCCCGAGACTCTGCGCCGCCCCCCGTGACTCGGCCGAGCGAGCCCGCCCAGCGCGACGCGGCGCGAGACACGCCCGCTCGCGATACGCAGCCGCGCAACACGGGTCCCGTAGACACTCAGCCCGCTTCAAGCCGCGAGCCCGAGACGACGCAGCCCGACCGGCCGGCCGCTTCGCCCCCCACCGTGGAGGCTTCCGACACTAACCCGCCGCCGCGCAAGATGACCGGGCCAGTCAGGACTATGGTCATAGACCTTCCCGGCAAACGCGAGGTCGGTCAAGACTGGGTCAGCTCTCAGGTCCTGCTGACCGTGGGCGATCAGGTGCGCATCACCGCGACCGGCACGATAACACTCGACAAGGTGGCCAAGCGCACTTCGGGGCCTGAAGGCATAGATCAGCCCGACCCGGCGAAACTGATGCAGGATTACCCTACGGGCGCGCTGATAGGAGTCATAGGGTCGGAAGATAACGATTTCATAGTGGTCGGAAGATCGGTCGAGTTCACCGCGACAAAGCGGGGCTTGCTATTCCTCGCCGTTAACGAGGGCACGCTGTCGGACAATTCCGGCTCGTACAAAATCACCATCGAAGTGAGCCGCAAGCCGAACTGATCCTGGGTCAGGGGCCGTGGCGTCTGAGGGCTCAAATTTGAGCTCTTAAATCGTCTTTTTCACGCCCGGCCCGGCCCGCTTATTTACACGTATTTTCCTTGACTTGCTCACCCCGTTGAAGTAGCCTTTCCCTTACCTGCAAGCTGGTTTCAATTCTTTCTAACACGGAGAGCGATCTGGCCGAGCAAGTTACCACATCGTCGCTTGCGTTGCGCTAAAGCCGTGTTACTTCCATTGAGACCCAGCTTCGGAGCGGGTTGCTCATTTTCAGGTTGTTAAACGTTTGCTCACAACCGTCCGGGTAATAGAAACGCTTGGAGTTCTTCGAGACCGACGCGACGCCGCCCGGCGGCAGGAATTCAAGGTTGGAGGCGAGAAGAGAAGTACGCTGCTTTCGCCCGCGCTTAGCTTCACGTCTCTCTTCATCAACCGGAATGAGACTATCAGGCGATTAAGCTCAACATTCGGGATGCGCTCGACTCGACAAGGCCGGGCGACTGGAAATTGTGACACTACTTTTCATCAAGAGAGGCAGAAACATGTCAAAAAACACCCCATATAAAACGCTATGCGCGTTGCTGCTTGCCTTCTGCATGCTCGCGAGCGCCGCTCTGCCCGCGATGGCGCAGTCGCAGGCCACCGCAGGCGAGATCGCAGGAGCCGTTACAGACAGCGCCGGCGCTGCCGTCGCCGACGCGACGGTGAAAGCCACCAACTTGCAGACGGGGCTGGAGCGGACGGCAACCACAAACGACGATGGTCTGTACAAGATCATCCTGCTGCCGCCCGGCAAGTATAACGTCTCGGCGGAGGCGAGCGGTTTTACGGCCACCACCGTCAACGACGTTGAGGTCGTCGTCGGCCGCACGGTCGACGTCAACATCACCATCGGCGCCAGCGGCGTGCAGGAGATCGTCACCGTCACGGCAGGGGCCATACAGGTCCAGACCACGCGCTCCGAGCCTGACGCGGTGGTCAACGAGCGCGCGATCGAAAACCTCCCGATCAACGGCCGCCGCTTCCAGGACTTCGTGACCCTCACGCCGACCGCGCAGGTCGACCCGCGTCGCGGACAGATCTCTATCGCCGGCCAGCGCGGCATCAACTCGAACATCAACGTCGACGGAGTAGATTACAACCAGCCATTCTTCGGCGGCATACGCGGCGGCGAGCGGTCGAACACGGCCTTCACGATCCCGCAAGAGTCGATCAAAGAGTTCCAGGTCGTCGCCACGGGGTATTCGGCCGAGTTCGGACGGTCTACGGGCGGGTTGGTCAACGCCGTGACCAAGTCGGGCACCAACGAGTACCACGGCTCGGCCTTCTACCTGCACAGGCCGAAAGAGGCCACCAAGAACACGACCTTCTTCGACGCGCTCGAATTGAATCTCAACGACACGAGAAGGAGCCGCAATCTGACCGAGATCGAAGTCACGCCCGCGCCGACGCAGAAACAGTTCGGCGGGTCGTTCGGCGGCCCCGTCAGGAAGGACAAGATGTTCTTCTTCGTCGCCTACGAGCAGCAGGAGTTTGACAACGAGCGGCAGGTCTTCTTCGACAGCCTCGCGGGGCTCGTCCCGACGGCGGCCACGCAGGAGGCTTTCGATTTTTACATAAGCCAGCAGACGCCGTTCATCCAGACTAACGACGCGAAGGCGCTTTTGGGGCGCATAGACTACGAGATCAACAGCAACCACCGCTTCAACGTCCGCTACAGCTACAGCACGAACAAGGCGCTGAACGCCAACGCGACCGGCAACGCGCTGCTGCCGACTACCGTCAGCGCCCTGTCGAACAACGGCACGGAGCGAGACGAGACCAACACGGTCGTGGGCCAGTTCATCAGCTTCCTCTCGCCGACCCTGGTCAACGAGTTCCGCGGTCAGTATTCACGCGAAGAGCGCCCGCGCGACGCCAACGCGAAGCAGCCGCTCGTGACCAACTCCATAGGAAACTTCGGCACCGTTTCGTTCCTGGGCGAGAACAACCAGTACGACTGGCGCGTGCAGGCCGCCAACGCTATGACGTGGACCAAGGGGAGCCACACCGCGAAGTTCGGCATAGAATACAACCACGTCTTCGCAGACCAGACGTTCGGGTTCGACCAGTTCGGCACCTTCAGCATATCGGGCACGAACACGGCGACGCTGCTCGACACGCTCGCGCCCGGCGGCACGATCGCCAACCGCTTCGACGCCACCACGGTTACTTACCGGAGGCAGATCGGCAACCTCCAAGCCTCGCTCGACACGGACGAGCTTGCCTTCTTCGCGCAGGACTCGTGGCGGATACGGCCGAACCTGACGATCAATTACGGCCTCAGGTGGGAGGGGCAGTTCAACCCCGCGCCGGAAGCCAACAACGAGTTCCTCGTCAACGCCGTGAGAGACTTCCCGTTCCCGTCGGGCCACGACGCGGACCCGACGCAGATTCCCGACGACCTCGACCAGTTCGGGCCGCGCTTCGGATTCGCCTACGACCCGACCAACGACGGCAAGACTGTCATCCGCGGCTATTCGGGAGTCTACTATGCCCGGACGCCTATGCTGTTGTTCGCCGACGCGATAAACAACTTCCGCGACCCGGCAGGCAACCTTACGGTGACGCTGCCTTTCACGGTCCCGGCGAGCAATCCGAATAACACGATCTACGAGCAGTTCCTGTTGATCGGCATAAACCTCAACAACTTCTCGCTCGACAACCTGCCGGTAGTCACGCCGGAACAACTCAATCAGATCGCCGAGCGTCTTGGCCTGAGCGTCAACCCGTTCTTCGGCGCGGGTCCGACCTTTGTGGCGACGGATTTCAACAACCCGAAATCCTACCAGGCGGGCATAGGCGTCGAGCGTGAGATCAACCGCAGCCTGACCGTGGGCGCGGACTTCGCTTACGTCAAAGGCGTGCACCTCCAGCGCAATCGCGATTACAACGTCCCGCTCCCGCGACTGCGTGCTGACGACCCGGCGCAGCGCCCGTTCTTCGGCCTCAGAAGCGGCACGCCGCGTCCGCAGCCGAATCTAGGCCAGGTGCAGGCCCGCGAGTCGACAGGCAAATCGCTCTACCGCGCGCTGACGCTTCGCACGAAGTTCCAGCGCTCGTGGGGACAGTTCAACGCCTTCTACACGCTCTCGAGGAATCTGTCGGATGACGATAACGAGCGCGACGCGGGCGGCGTGCTGTACGACAATCCTTTCGACATAAGCAGAGAGTACGGGCTTTCAAACCTCGACCGCAAGCACCAGTTCACGGCCAGCCCCGTGGTCTTCCTTCCGGGCGCGATAGACATTTCGAGCGCGATAAGGTTCCGCTCGGGTCGCCCGATTGACGCGAGCTCTGGCCTCGGCGACGCGAACGAGGACCGCAGCTCAGGCCCCGACCGCCCATTCCTCGGGCCGGGCGTGCCGTTCGAGCGTAACTCGTTCCGCAACCGCGCGCTCTATGATTGGGACCTCCGCGTTCAGAAGCGGTTCAACCTGCCCGGCGAGAACGCGCGGCTGCTTATCTCCGTCGAGATATTCAACGTGCTGAACCTCGACAACATAGAGTTCGCCGGCAGCCAGGTGACTAACTTCTGCTCCGGGACGATAGGCAGGGATTGCGGATTCGCCGGCCCGACCAACCCCAACTTCTTACAGTTGAGGGACCGCAGCGCGACGTCTCCGAGGTTCGGCAGCCTGCTGTTGAACAACAACGGCGGCTCGCCGTTCCAGATGCAGTTCGGAGGGCGCTTCCAGTTCTAAGAAGACCTTCCCGATGATCGTTCAAGCGGCGGCGAGATGATCTCTCGCCGCCGCTTTTTCTTTCCGCCTACTGAGGCAACCTTCCGGCAACCTTGCAAGCCTCCCGACCCGCCGCGTTCATTCACCGTAGAGATTTATTGGAACTCAGACCGGCGGCGGGTGTCTAAACTAATAGCGCCGACCAGAGATCTGAGAAGCGCGTGCCGTGCCGTGCGCTTTCTAAGAATGTGCGAGCCACTCGGAAGTCCTGAGTGCTGAGTCCTGAGTCCTGAGTATTTGTCTTTTACTCAGCACTCGGCACTCAGGACTCAGCACTTCCGAGCGGGCTCTGGAGGAAAGATGAATAGAAAGCTCGCGTTGTATCTTGCGTTCCTTTCAGCCGTTTCCGTTACAGCCTACCTCGTCGTAACAAATGTCGCAGCAAGCAGAGCCGGGTTCGTAGCAGCGGCCTCGGGCCGTGTGACTCAAGGCTCGCTACAGGTCCTCGGCCCCGAAGGCCAGGCGGCCGCCGTCTGCCCGCTCAAGCACACAGACGTTAAAGCCGAGATAAGCGGATTTTTGTCGCGCGTGGTCGTCACTCAGGAGTTCGAGAACCCGTTCAAAGATAAGATCGAGGCGGTCTACGTCTTCCCGCTGCCCGCCAACGCGGCCGTCGACGACATGACGATGACCGTGGGCGACCGCACAATCCACGGCCGCATAAAACGGCGCGAAGAGGCGCGCGCGATCTATGAAGCCGCGCGCCAGTCGGGACACGTGGCCAGCCTGCTCGACCAGGAGCGCCCGAATATATTCACGCAGTCGGTCGCGAACATAATGCCCGGCGAACAGGTGAAGATACGTATCAGCTACGTCGAGACTTTGAAATACGAAGACGGCTCTTACCAGTTCGTCTTCCCAATGGTCGTGGGGCCGCGCTACATCCCAGGCGCGCCGACGGGCAAACAGGGCGGCGGGTGGTCGCCCGACACAGACCGCGTTAAGGACGCGTCGCGCATAACTCCACCCGTCGCCCCGGCGGGCGCGCGGGCGGGCCACGACATATCGATCGAAGTGGCGCTCGACTCAGGCGTCGCGATCGACAGCCTTCAATCGATCGCGCACGACGTTGAAATCGACCGCCCGTCGAACCACAGCGCGGTCGCGCGATTGAAGAACAAGTCCGAGATCCCGAACAAGGACTTCATACTCAAGTATGACGTGGCGGGCCGGCGCATAGAGGACGCCGTGCTCACGCACCGCTCGGGCGAGGGCGGCTTCTTCACTATGATCCTCCAGCCGCCCGAGCGCGTCACGGTCGAAGACGTGACGCCTAAAGAGCTCGTCTTTGTGATAGACACTTCGGGGTCTATGTCGGGGTTCCCGATCGAGAAGGCTAAAGAGACTATGAAGCTAGCCCTCGACGGGCTCTACCCGCAAGACACTTTCAACTTGATAACCTTCGCGGGCGACACGCACATACTCTTCCCCGAGCCCGTGCAGGCTACGAAAGAGAATCTCCGTCGCGCGCAAGAGTTTCTCGCCTCGCGCACGGGCGGCGGCGGTACAGAGATGATGAAGGCCATACGCGCCGCGCTCGACCCGTCCGACAAACAGAATCACATCCGTATAGTATGCTTCATGACGGACGGCTACGTCGGCAACGACATGGAGATAATCTCTGAAGTGCAGAAGCATCCGAACGCCCGCGTCTTTTCGTTCGGCATAGGGAGCTCGGTCAACCGTTTCCTGCTCGACAAGATGGCCGAGGAGGGACGCGGGGAGGTCGAGTACGTTTCACTGAAAGACGACGGCTCGGCCGCCGCGCGCCGTTTTCACGAGCGCGTGCGCAACCCTCTGCTGACGGACATCTCCGTAGACTGGGCGGGCCTGGACGTGGCCGACGTTTACCCGAAGCGCATACCCGACCTTTTCAGCGCCAAGCCCGTGGTCCTGTGCGGGCGCTACAAGACCGAAGGGAGCGGGGTGATCAGCCTGCGCGGCCTTATGGCGGGCCGCCCGTTCTCGCGCGAAATCCGCGTGACCTTGCCTAAGAACGAGCCGCGTCGAGACGTGCTCGCGACGCTGTGGGCGCGCGCGAGGGTAGACGACCTGATGAGCCAGGACTACGCCGGGATACAGAGCGGCGCGCCGCGCCAGGATGTCAGCGAAGCGATCACACAGCTCGGACTTGAGTTCCGGCTGATGACACAGTTCACCTCGTTCGTCGCGGTCGAGGAGATGACCGTCACCGACGGCGGCCAGCCGCGCCGCGTGGAGGTCCCGGTCGAGATGCCCGAAGGCGTCAGCCGCGAGGGCGTCTTCGGGGAGCGGGAGGAGCAGGCGAGCAGCCAGGGCACTATCGGCGCTCTCAGCGCGCCCCGGTATAAACGCGCGGACGGAAGCGCGGGCGGCCCCTATGCTAACGCGGCTCCGCCGCCGCCGAAGGCGCCGCCGCCGCCTCCTTCTAATATGCCAATATCGCAGGCCGACAAGGCCGAACCGCGATTGGGGATGAAGGATCAGGTGCAACAGCGCACGCTTGCGAAACTGCACCGCTCCGTCGCCGCGGTCGTAGAGAGGTTGAAGAATAAATCTCTTCAGCCTTCCGCCGAAGAGGCCAGGTTCGTCCGCGACGGCAAGGCGGAAGTCCAGGTGTGGCTCGCCGACAAGTCGGCCGAGACCATCGCACAATTAAAGCGGCTCGGCTTTGAGATCGTGGCCGACCCGAAGAGCGCCCGCATGCTCATCGGCCGGCTGCCGATTGAAAAGCTCGAAGCGCTTGCGGCGCTTGAAAAGGTCCGGTACGTCGCGCCGGCTACTTAGAGATTTGAGAATTCAAATTTGATATTTGAAATCTCGGATGATGCTCCTCCTTTTGTTCTGTAAGAACTGCAGACGGGCAAGCTCACGCGAGCTTGCCTTTTTTTTCTTCGCTCGCCGATAATTGCAACTTATGGCTGAGACCGTCAGAGTTCGCTTCGCCCCTTCGCCGACCGGATACCTTCACGTCGGGGGCGCGCGCACGGCGCTGTTCAACTGGTTATTCGCGCGCAAGCACAACGGGACGTTCATCCTACGCATCGAGGACACCGACATACAGCGCTCGTCGGAAGCGATGGTGCAGGGGATAATCGAAGGCATGCGCTGGCTGGGGCTCGACGCGGACGAGGGGCCGCTCTTTCAATCATCTTTCGTCGAGCAGCACCGCGCCGCCGCACGCCGCCTGGTCGAAGAGGGCAGAGCCTATTACGACTTCACGCCGAAAGAGGAGACGGACGACCGCACGATCAAAGAGAGGATCGTCGGCCGCGCGCTCGCGCAGATGGAAGCGGGCAAGGGGCGCAACCCTTACCGCGACCTGCCGCTCGAAGAGGCGCTCGGCCGCGTAGAGGCGGGCGAGCAGGCGGCAATACGCCTCAAGGTGCCCGAGCGCGGCGTCTCCAGGTTCGAAGACATAGTCTACGGCACGCAAGAGCGCGACTACTCGGACATAGAAGACCTTGTGTTGATACGCTCGGACGGCCACCCCCTTTATAACCTGTCGGTGGTCGTCGACGACATAGAGATGCGAATCACTCACGTCATACGTGGGCAGGATCATCTCACCAACACGCATAAACAGATACTGATCTATGAAGCGCTGGGCGCGCGGGTCCCAAGGTTCGCGCACCTTCCGCTCATCTCCGCGCCCGGCAAGGATAAGCTCTCGAAGCGCAAGCACGGCGAGGTGGTGAGCGTTACATTCTACAGGGACCGCGGGTTTATCGCGGACGCGCTTGTGAACTTCCTGGCGCTGCTCGGCTGGTCGCCCGGTACGGACCAGGAGATACTTTCGCGCCAGGAGCTGATAGAGCTCTTCTCGCTTGAAGGGGTCAACAAATCTTCCGCCGTATTCAATTTCAACGAGAGCGACACGCGCGACTGGACGGACCCGAAAGCGCTCTGGATGAACGGCGAGTACATACGCGCGATCTCTTTAGACGAGCTGGTTCCCATGGTCGGCGAAGAGCTGAAGAGGGCCGGGCTGTGGCGCGACGATTTCGCGGCTGGCGAGCGTGAGTGGTTCCGCCAGACCGTAGACCAGCTCCGCGCGCGTTATCGCACGATACGGGATTTCTGGGAGCTAGGGCGGCCTTACTTCTCCGACGAGTTCGACTACGAGCCGGCCGCCGTAAAAAAGAACCTCAAGGACGAGCGGTTAAGGGATTTGCTTCCGGCGCTTGCCGACAGGCTTGACCGGGTCGAGGAGTTCACGCACGATAATGTGGAGGCGGCGCTGAGGGCCTACGGCGAAGAGCAGGGCGTGAAGGCCGGGCTGTTGATCAACGCCTCCCGCACGGCGCTGACTGGCCAGGCGGTCGGCCCGGGGATGTTCGACATCTTCGTCATGCTAGGTCGCGCCCGCAGCGTCGAGCGGCTGCGCAGGGCTGTGGCTGTGGTCGGGAGCCTTTGAGATTTCAAATCTGAAATTTAAAATTTGAAGGCTCAGGTGCCCCGCTCAGGCCCTGGTAGATCTCCGCTATTCTGCATTTCAGTAAATTGAGTGGCTAGCCAGGGAGGGGTGACGATTAGCGGCCCGATTACCCGACGGGGAATTCTAAGGCTGATTCTAGGTTCTTTTGGCCCAAAACTCTAATGAAATCAAAACTCCCTAACATCGTACCAAGCGGCGTCGAGCCTGTAGACAAATTAATCGGCGGACTCGAAAGTAACCAGTTGTATCTCGTCCACGGCGAGGCGGCCGGCAAATCGCTTTTCGGGATCGAGTTTCTCATCGAAGGGCTGAAGCGCGGCGAGAACGGCGCGCTCGTCATACGCTACTCCCCGGAAGACGCCGTGCGCCGTTTCGCGCGTCTCGGATACGACTGCCTGGAAGATGTCTACAGCGGGCGTCTGGTGATACTGGAATACTCGAACGACATAATCCAGCAGATCGCCCGGCTGCGCGAGCTCACGCCCGTCCTTCGCGAGCTCGAATGGCTGCTGGGCGAGACCAGGGCCGAGCGGCTGGTCTTTGACCCGGTCACCAACCTTGTGCTGGGCGAAGAGGGGAACCTCCAATCGCGCGTGCGCGAGTTCGCTTCGTGGGCCACGTCGTTCGGCGCGACCGTAGTGTTGATCGCCAACGCCGACAGCGAAGAGGTGATAGAGGAGTTCAGGCCGCTGGTCGAGGAGTCGTTTCGGTTCGAAGTGCGCGGGGAAGGCGAGCAGGCCGCGCACCTGTTGGCCTTCGAAAAATCGTCATCCATCCCCGACCAGATGATCGAAGTCGACCCCGCGCGCGGCGTCTTCTTGCTGGGTCGCCCGCAAGCAAACGAGCACATATTCTCGAAGTTTCAAGTCGCGCACCCGGCCCCCGAAGCCGAGACGGTGAACGTCCAGGCGAGGGAGATAGAGCCGGACGCCGAAGAGCCTCTCGCGGAAGTTTTGATGGACGAGGAGCCCCCCGAGCCCGCGCCGGAAATAGAGCCCGTCGCCGAGGCCAAGAGAGAGAACATATTCGAAGCAGAGATCATAAGCGCGGAACCCTTGCCGAGCGAGCCCGAAGAGGCGACTCAACCCGCCGCGCCCGAAGGTTACTACCCGGCCGCGCAGATGGACACTCAACCTCTAAGCGCGGAAAAAGCGGATGACATATTCGCCTCCTACGAAAAGGCTCTGCTCTACCAGACCGCCGAGCCCGCTCAGACGCAAGGCGAAACCGTCGAACCGCCGCAGGATATCTTTGCTGATCTGCTGGAGGAGCTGGCGAGCGACCCATCGCCGTTGGAGCTTGACGCGCTTGACGATCAAATCGCGCCCGCGCTCGAAATGGCGGAAGAACCCGCCGCCGCCGCGGCTAAACCTGAAGAGGATCTCATCGAAGAGATCGGCGCGATGACCGAGCGCGACATAGACGCGCTTGTCACTTCCCGCGCCGTCGAGATACTGCTGCGACCGCCCGAGTCGCGCGCGGAGCCCGCGACGCACATCAGCATCCCCGACCTGCCCGCGCCCGCTAATATGGCCGACGCGACTCAGGGCGCGCAGCCTAAGGACTTCAACGTGCTCGTCATCGACGACGACGCTTCGTCGTGCGAAGCCGTAGTCCAGACGCTCGGCGATTACACGGTCGAGGTGGTCCACGATGGCGTGAGCGGGCTGGCCAAGCTCATATCGTTTAAACCCGACCTGATCATTCTAGACGTAGACCTTCCGATCATTGACGGCTTCAAGGTTCTTGCGCACATACGGACCAGCCTCAACATGCCTATCATAATAGTCTCGGGCTCGCACATGCGCGCCAGCGACCGCGTGCTCGCCGCAGAGCTCGGCGCGGACTACTACCTGACAAAGCCGTTCAGCGCCAAGGAGCTTCGTCAGAAGGCTCGCCAGTTGATAGCGCGTTACCGTGGCATAGCGTCCTGGATAATCACGTCGCCTGCGGCGGCCGAGCCGCGCGCGCAGCAGGCCGAGCAACAGGTTGAAAAACAGCCTCCGCAGTCGGCGACGGCCGAAGCTGCCGCCCACTACTTTGCAGACCAGGCTGAAGAGTTCGTCAGGTACGAAGATTTCGTCGCCCAGGTGGAAAAGAGCGTCAAGGCCGGCATCGATAACGGCTCGTCCTTCTCGATAGTCGGCTGCCGGCTGCCGGACATGACGGCCAACGGCGGGCTCGTGGCGATACGACTATACGAGCTGGTCCGCACGCTCGTCAGAGATACGGACCTCGTCTCAACGAACCCGCGCAACGACCTTGTAATATTGCTCGCCGACGCCGACACGGCCGGCGCGCGGGCGTTCATAGCGAGGATGCGCGAGCAGATACTTAAAGAGATGAATCAAGAGCCCACCGTCTGGGTGCGCAGCTTCCCCGACCTTGAAGAGACGACCGACTCTACCCCGTCGAGCAATAACGCGGGGAACCCCACGCCCAGCCGCCGCGCCACCGACCGCGTCGAGCAGGAAGGCGACGAAGGGCAGTTACGCTCTTCGTCCGCGCCCCAGGCCGCGCGATCGGCCTCCATTTAGTGATTTGAAATTTGAAATCTCAAATCTCAAATTCTCTTATATCTTTTCGCTTTGAATTCGTAGCGCGGGAGGGTTCCGTCAGGGACTTGCTCGACGCTGACGCGAATATTGAACTGGGCGCGGAATGCGCTCACGACCTGGCCCGACGCGTCTTCAACCCCGCCTGATCGATTGCTTTCGATTCTTATCAACAGGTCGTCGAGCCCCGCGACGCTGCGAATCACGACTTCGTACTCGACGATGCCTGCGAGGCTGCGCATCAAGTTATCGATCGCGCCGGGGTAGAGGTTCACTCCGCGGACGATAATCATATCGTCGGCGCGCCCTAACACGCCGCCTTTAATTCGGCTGAAGGTCCGGCCGCAAGGGCAGGCTTCCGTGATCATCTCCACAAGATCGCCCGTGCGGTATCGCAGGACGGGCATGCCCGCCCGTCCCAGGTTCGTTATGACCAGCTCGCCGCGCTCGCCTTCGCCGACCGGGCGGCAACTCTGCGGGTCTATGGCTTCGAATATGAACTCCGCTTCGTTCAGGTGGATCGCGCCCGTCTGCGCCTGGCACCCGAAAGCCCACGCGCCTACCTCTGTCGCGCCCGCATGGTCGAAGCACGTTGCGCCCCACGATTCTTCTATCGCGCGGCGGACGTTAGGCAGGCTCGCGCCCGGCTCGCCCGCGTGGATGGTGATTCGCACGCTAGTTGAGGCGAGATCGATCTTCAGGCTGCGCGCAACCTCCGTCAGGTGCAGCGCGTAGGTGGGCGTCGAGACGAGCACCGTGCAGTTGTTATCGATCATCGTCTTCAACCTCTGCTCCGAGTTCATGCCGCCGCCCGAGACTGCCATCGCACCGATGTGCCACACGCCCGAGATCGCCGTCCAGTGGCTTATGTAGGGGCCGAACGAGAAAGCGCAAAAGACCGTGTCTTTTTCCGTCACGCCCGCGCCGCGATAGACGTACCCCCACGAGCGAGTGAACCATTGCCAGCTCTCTTCCGTGTCGAGCCACTTGAGCGGACGCCCGGTCGTGCCAGAGGTCTGGTGAAAGTAGCGGTAGCGCGAAACTGGGTAGGTCAGCAAATCGCCGTAAGGCGGGCGGGCGAGTTGCTCGCGCACCAGCTCGCTTTTCGTAGTGAAAGGGAGGGCGAGCAAATCTTCGGCGCGGCGGACATGTTCGGGGTTGATACCGGCTGACTGAAACTTCTCTTGATAAAAACGGTTCGCGGTCAGCTCTTTCATCAAGGAGCGGAGCCGCTCGTCTTGATGCCCGCGCAACTGCTCGCGCCCGAGCGTCTCAAGCTCCTTACCGTAGTAATCTACATTGCTCATCTTTCTCAAGCGCGCGACAGGTCGCCGAGCGCGTGTTGGACCAGCGTCAAGGCCACGATCGCGGCCGTCTCCGTCCTGAGCACGCGCGGGCCGAGCGTCACCAGACGGCAGCCGCGCTCGCATATCAGGTCCAGCTCGCCCGCGCCCCAGCCGCCTTCGGGGCCTATCAGGATGGTCGCGGCCGTTTTGTCGGGTGATTGCTCCAGCGCTTCGGTGATAGGGATGCCGCCTTTTTCGCTGAATACGAGGACCGTGCCCAGGCTCGGCGCGGTCGCGATGGGGAGCTTCTGCGAGTCCGGCTTGTTGGGGTCGAGAAAATCGCCCACCGCCAGCGGGGCCGTTATGCCCACGAGGCGGCGGCGGCCCGACTGCTTCAAGGCTTCGAGCGATATTCGACGCCACCGTTCGAGCTTCTTGAAATCGTCCTCCGCGGCGGGCTTCACGTCGGTGTGGTCAGTCAGAAGCGGCACGATAAAATCGACGCCCAGCTCCGTGGCCTTCTGCACTATGAGGTCGAACTTCTCGCCTTTCGCAAGCGCCTGAGCGAGAGTGATGCGCGCGGGCGACTCCACACGGTCGTGGAGGACGCCCGTCACCTCAAGCCGCGCGCGGTCGCGCTCGACGGCCAGGAACGTGCAACTGTACTCGGAGCCGTGGCCGTCAAAGACGAAGACCTCCGCGCCCGGCTTGAGCCGCAGCACGCGCGTCAGGTGATGCGTCTCGTCGGCGGATAACGAGATCACCGAACCGTCCATATCTTCGGGCGTAGCGTAGAACCTGCGACGCGACATTAACCTTCACCCCTCCCGGCGACGAGCGAGCACCACTCCCCCATCGCGCGCCGTTTTATGATCTTTAAGCCGAACCGGCCGATCGATCGCTCAACGTCCGCTCTGAGCTCGATCAATATTCCTGAAAGTATCAAAGTCCCTGAATCTTTAAGAGCCCCCGCAAGGTCGCCCATCAGCTCGATTATAACTTCCGCCGTCAGATTCGCGACGACCATGTCAAAGCCGCGCCCGGCGAAATCGCGCGGGACGCCTCCGGCGATCTCCAGCAGCGCCGAGACGTTATTTATCTCCGCATTCTCGCGAGCCACCGCGACGGCCTGCGGGTCTATGTCGATGGCCGTCACGTGTGATCCGGGCGCGAGCCGCGCGGCCGCGATTGCGAGTATCCCGGTCCCGGTCCCCACGTCGAGCAGGCTGCCGCCCTCCCAGAACTCTTCGATGGCCTCAAGACACATCCGCGTCGTCTCATGAGTTCCCGTGCCGAACGCCATCCCCGGATCGATCTCGATTACGACGCGGCCGTCATCGATTTCAGGCAGCTTCCACGAAGGGGCGATTACGAGACGGCTCCCGACGCTGACGGGGTCGAACCCCTCTTTCCATTTCTGCATCCAGTCCTGATCAAGGATTTCAGTAACAGAGATTTCAAAGAGCATCGGCTCAAGGCCCGCGCGGGCGAACTCAGACTGAATCAATCCGGTGAGCTCAACGGGCTTTGCGCTCGCACCGAAATAAGCGCCCAGCTTTATCTCGTTCGATGATTCTTCGAGGGTCACTATGCCGGTCGTGCCCAGGTCGAACAACAGCGAGCCGGCCATCTCCTCCACTTCGCGCGCGACTGTGACGACCACCAGATACCAGGAGCGATTGCGAGTTTCAGAAGGTTCCATAGACTCGTAGTCAGGGGTCATCCGGGAATCCCTAGCTCGTTGAGCGTGCGCTCGTCGTCGCGCCAGTGCTCGCGCACCTTCACAAACAGGCTCAGAAAGACGTGGCGGCCGAGAAGCTTCTCGATGTCTGCGCGCGCCAGCGTCCCAATCTCTTTGAGCCGCGCACCACCGCGGCCGATTATTATCGCGCGGTGCGACTGCCGCTCGACGTAGATCAGGCAGTTGATCCGCGTCAGATCGGCTTCCTCTTCCCACGCCTCCGTGACCACAGCGGTGACGTAGGGAATCTCTTCGCCCGTGGTTTGTAGAATCTTCTCTCGCACGAGCTCGGCCACTATCGCCCGCTCGGGCTGGTCCGTGAGATCGTCTTCCGGGTAGAGCGGCTCGCCTGCGGGCAGGTACTCGAAAGCCTTCTCGATCAAGAGCCCCGCGCCGTCGCCCGTGAGCGCAGAGACGGGTATGACCTCGGCGAACTCACGCTCGCTCGTGTAACGCCCAATCATCGGAAGCAGCTTCGTTTTGTCCCGCAACAGATCGACTTTGTTCGGCACAAGGAAGGCGCGCGTCGGGACGCGCTTTATCATGTCGAGCGTGAAGCGATCGCCCGCGCCGAACTGCGCGGTCGAATCGACGACGAGCAGTATCAGGTCGACCGTCGAGAGCGCGTCGGTGACTACGGCCATCATGCGGCGGTTGAGCTTGTAGCCGGGCTTGTGAATCCCAGGCGTGTCGAGGAAGACCATCTGGCCCTCTTCGCGCGTTAGCACGCCGCTTATTCGCGTGCGGGTCGTCTGCGGCTTGTCCGATACGATGGCGATTTTTTCACCGACGACCAGGTTGAGCAGGGTCGATTTCCCCGCGTTAGGGCGGCCTACGAGCGCCACGACCCCCGATCTCTTCTTGCCGCTCTCATCCCCTCGGTCGTGGTTTGACATTTGGTAATTACCCTTTACTTGCTCGTAGCCTGTGATTCGATCTCGCCGGGGCTGGACTGGTCCGCGGTCCGCAGCCGCACGCGATTGACGCGCTTGCTGTCGGCGTCGACGACCTCAAACTCCAGCCCCTTGAACTCAAGCTTCTCGCCGATTGTAGGCACGTGCCCGAGCTCGTTGATTATCAACCCCGCGACGGTCGTGAAGTCGTCGGCCTCGACCTCCTTGTCGTACAACAGCTCTACCTTTCTTATCTCCGTGCTCCCGTCGACCAGGTAAGACCCGTCTTCGGCCAGTACTATCTCCTGGTCCAGGGCGGCCTCGTCTTCGTCCTCTATCTCGCCCAGTATCTCTTCGATTATGTCTTCGATGGTCACCAACCCCGCCACGCCGCCGTACTCGTCTATGACCATGGCGATCTGCACCTGCGCCTTCTGCATCTCTTCGAGCAGCTCGGCGATGGGCTTGCTTTCGGGCACGAAGTAAGCCGGCCGCATGCACTCGGTCACGCTCATCTGGTACTTGTCGCCCTCGCAAAACACGAGCAGGTCGCGCACGTAGACCGTTCCTTCGATGTTGTCTATCTGGTCGCGGTAGACCGGAAGGCGCGAGTACTTGGACTCGATCATAAGCAGCCGCGCGTCGGCGACCGTGGAGTCGGCGGCGATGGCGACGATCTGCGGTCGCGGGCGCATCACCTCGCCGACCAGCGTGTCGCCGAACTCGATTATGTTCTGGATCATCTCGCCTTCCGACTCTTCGATGATCCCCTCCTCTTCGCCCACGTCGATGAAGGCCTGGACTTCGTACATAGTCTCTTCTTCCTGCTCTTCGGCCTCCTCCGTGGCGGCCTCCGGGCGCTTCATCCTTTCGAGCAGGGCGTTGATCGGGGCTATGAAGATCGAGAAGAAGCGATAGAAGAGCTTGAAGAGCGGCAACAGCCCCCAGAAGACCTCTTCCGGGTGGTTCTGGGCTAAAAGGCGCGGGAGGAATTGGCGAAAGAGCATCACCACCAGGAAGACCGCGACGAGCGTGAGCACCACGCGCGGCCGTACGCCGAGGTCGCTGATTATCTTGAATATGAGTATGGCGATGGCGGCTATCGAGAGCTGCGTCCCGAGTATCAGGATCAGCTCGAACCTTCTGCGGTGTTCGAGCAGCTCGCGGAAGAAACGCGTGCGCGGGCTCGCCTCGCGCTCTTCGGCTATCACCCTGAGCGACACTTCGCTGAGCGACTCGTAGGCGCTCTCGATGGTTGAAAGGAAGACCAGCACCAGCAAGACGGCGCCGGCCACTACTAACTCGCTTATCATAGTGCTGAGTGCTGAGTGCTGAGTGCTGAGTACCTGATCTCACTCAGGACTCAGCACTCAGCACTCAGGACTTATCCAAAAGTTTTCGCCTGAGCTTCAGCTCAAGCCGGTTCATCTGGCCTCTGTCTGTCTCGTGATCGTAACCGCATAAATGGAGCACGCCATGAATGACGAGCTCGCTCACCTCACGCTCCAGGCTGTGGCCGGCCTCTTCGGCCTGACGGGCGGCCGTGTCGGCCGAGATCACTACATCGCCCAGGTAATCGGCCTCGAAGCCGTCGTCGGCCGGGAAAGAGAGCACGTCGGTTGCGTGCGCTTTGCCTCTGAAACGGAGATTCAACTCGCGAATCCTTCGGTCGCGCACGAACGCGACGGTAAGCCGTGAGTCGGCGCGGCCGATCAGGTCAAGAGTCCGGGTTGCCAGCTCGCGCATGCGGCCGCGGTCCACGGTGACGAGCCGCTGTTTATTGACCACTTCAATCGCCACTTGCCGAGCCCTGCTGCGCCGCCGCTTCCGGCGCCGGGGCAAGCGGGGCTTGCGCCGCTTCGCCGCCGGCGGGCGTTATCTGCGACAGCACGGCCTGCGACCCCGCGCGGTTGAAATCGTAGCCCGGATACGCGATGCGGTGGTGGTGGATTCCCATGACCACTTTGACGAAGCTGTCGCTCACGAGCTTGAGCTCGCGCAGCGTGATGTCGCACTCGTCCAGTTGGCCGTCGTCGCGTATGCGCGTGATTATCATGTCGATCATGTTGCGGAGCTTCGTAGGCGTCGGGTCCTGTACGGTCCGCGCGGCCGCCTCGACCGAATCGGCGATCATAATGATCGCCGCCTCTTTGCTCTGCGGCTTCGGGCCGGGGTAGCGGAACTCCCTTTCGAGCGCCGCCGAATCCCCGCCGTTATTGGCCTGGCGCGCCTTGTAGTAAAAGAACTTCATCAGCCCCGTGCCGTGGTGCTGCGGTATGATCGAGATGATTCGCGGCGGCAGCCTATACTGCTTGGCCAGCTCTATGCCCTGCTTGACGTGGTTCGCAAGGACTATCGAAGACATCTTCGGCGAGAGGCCGTCGTGCCGGTTTTCGCGGTAGGTCTGGTTCTCGACGAAATAGGTCGGCCGCACCATCTTCCCTATGTCGTGGTAGTAGCAGGCGACGCGCGCGAACAGCGCGTCCCCACCTATGGCTTCGGCCGCCGACTCGGCGAGCAGCCCGACCATTATCGAATGGTGATAGGTGCCGGGCGCGCGCTCGGCCAGTTGCTTGAGCAGCGGGAGGTTGAGGTTCGACAGCTCAAGCAGCTTGATGTTCGTCGTTATCTCGAAGAGCCACTCGAACAGCGGGAGTATTATCGAAGCCACCATCGCCGCCAACACGCCGCTCGTAAAGCCGCAGAACGCGTCGAAAAGCAGGAGCAGAAGGTCCGGCGCGTTCGCGCCGAGCAGGTCGAGCGCGAGCGCGCCGGCCGCGCCGACCAGCCCCATCCAAAGACCCGCGCGCACAAGCTCCGTCCTGTCGCGGCAGTTTTGCAGATGGTATATCGCCCCGACGCTCACGACCATCGTGTAGGCCGCAAGGTAGACGTTTCCCGAGAGCACGCCGACGAAGACCGTCAGTATCGCCGAGAAGACGAAAGAGGCATGCGCGTCGGTCAGTATCGTGATGAGGGCCGCGCCGACCGCAAGCGGCGCAAGATACTTGTAGCTTATCTGCGAGTTGAACGGCACGCGCGTGGTCCACTCGCTCATCGCGTAGCCCAGCGCGAAAAACAGCCGAGCCAGTCCCAGCGTTATCACGAACGAAGCTATCTGAAGGAGGAAGTGGCGGCGCACGCGTATGTGCCGGTTCTGAAAGCGGACCAGATACTGCCACAGGACCAGCACCAGCATCATCACGATGACGACCGTGCCGGCGAACTCTATCGCGCGCTGGCCGACGGGGCGGTGAAATGCGGCCTTCTTAAGCAGCTCGGCCTTGATGGGGCTCACCGTCTCGTCTTTGACGACTATCGGATCGCCCTTCGAGATGGCGACCGTCACCTTTGGCACGCCCTCCTTGGCCTGGTTCTTGCGCGCGTCGGTCTCAGCCTCGTTGAACTCAAGGTTGGCGATGATGGGCGCGCGGTCGAGCACCTGGCCCAGCAGCCGGCGCTCGTTCGCGTCGTATTCGCTCGGCCACACCAGCCGGTCGCTGCGCAACGCGGCGCGCGCCGTTATGACGTCGCGGATCATGGAGATGTCCGAGACGCTGACCTCGTCCTTGCTCCTCGTGTCGCGGCGGACGATCCCCATAGCGCCGTGCTTGTTGAGCTGGCCCCGGCGCTCCACCACGCCCGTCGCCATCACCAATTCGACATGGCCCACCATCAGCTTTTCGAGCTCGGAGTTGAAGCCGTACTTGCGCAGGAGCGCGACCTGCTCCGGGTCGAGTATGATGCCGCTCTCCTCTTCGATCTTCAGTCGCAGATCTTCGATGGCCGTCTCGGGGGGGGCCTCGCGCCCGACTCTGAACATGTGCTCGACGCTGTTGACCACGTCGCGCGTGGCTTTAGGGTTGTAATCGAAGACGGGCTGTAGCGATGAGGCGGCCTGGTCGCGCAGCCGCTTGGTCTCCGTCGCGTCTTCCGCCTGGAGGTTTTCGGGGGCGATGATGTCGTGCGTGGCGACGCTGCCGGCGGGGAGCGGCTCGATCTGCTGGCGCTGATAATCTCTGAGCAGGAGTATCGAGAGCGCGACTATGATAAACAGCCCGACGCCCGCGTCTATCACCGAGCGGTCCGACAGCCCGGACGAGAACGCCCGCGCCTGCTTCTTCAGCCTGGCGAGACGACCGGCGCGCGATGTGGGAGCCGCTTTCGACATATTGAGTGCTGAGTGCTGAGTGCTGAGTGCTGAGTAGTTGTCCTTAACTCAGGACTCAGCACTCAGCACTCAGGACTATCGTTAAAGTTTGTCCTCGAACTTAGTCTTCGTGTTCTGATCGTATGCCAGAATAATCATCTGGACAAGGTGGTGACGCACGACATCTTTATCAGTAAAGTGAATGAACTCGATGCCCTCGACGTTACCCAGGACTCGCTGGGCTTCGACCAGCCCCGACCGCCTGCCCGTAGGCAGATCTATCTGCGTCACGTCGCCCGTGATGACCGCCTTAGACCCGAACCCTATGCGCGTCAGAAACATCTTCATCTGCTCGGACGTAGTGTTCTGCGCCTCGTCGAGTATGATGAACGCATCCGAGAGCGTGTTGTGCGTCAGTATGAAATCGTCCGCGACATAAAGCGAATCCTCTGCCGCCACGCTTATGCACTGCGTTTCCATTTCGCCCGCAGGCTCGATGCTCTTGATAAAACGCATCGGCCGACCGCCGCCGTGCTTTCTATAAATCTCGGCTTTTCGTCGCAGCCGAAAAGGCTCGATGGCTTCGGGCAAACGGATGTCCATCACAAACGCGTCGTTTCGGTATGGAATCTCTCTTCCCCTGGCGAAACCCGGTTTGCGGCCTTCGGCTTTACGCCTGCGCCAGTACGCCACCCCGCCCAGCGAGCGCACCAAGAACAACACGTCGTCTTTGAGCCGTTCGGAAGTTGTGACGTATTGAATCCGGCAGGTCCGTCCTTCTTGTACAACGGGACCGCCATCGGTGTCTAACAATCCTTGCAAGACGGCGAGTCGGATGTCAGGAGCGTTATAAAGGTAATCGGCCGGGATGAACTTTGTCGACGAACGCGTCCCGGCCAGGTCGAGGCCCCGCAATGCTTGAGTGAGCGGATTGCGGATGATAACGCCCCCCCGCCCGGCGCCCGGATAAGTGAGCGCGTAAGCGAAAGCTGGAGATGTCCTGTCGGTTATGCAGCCATCGCCGAGCAGCATTCCCAGAGCGTAGGGGTCGAGAGGCACTTCGCGGCGCGGCCATTCGACCGGCCCTCGAAGAACCGGCAACTCATAACGATACTGGTGAAAGCAACGCAGGTTGCCCATCATCTCCTGCGTTTGCAAAACCCGCAAAGGTCTGTTCCGGCGCTTGTCCGCAGCCGTGTGAACCGCCCAGAGATGTTCAGCACATGCGACCGCACTCGACCCGTCCGTCATGGTCAGACGGTAAACCTTCTTTTTGCCCTGTGGATAAACGCCGACGACTTCGGTCGGTCTGCCGTCCGACCCTATGGCGAAATCGCCGACTTCGATTTCACCCATCCTGCGCCAACCGTTCGGGGTGAGAATCTTGCTGTCAAGAGGCATCGCGCGGCCTCGCATGAAGGCCAGGGGCGCGACTTCGATTACGCGCTTTTCCAGCAGTCGCGTCACCTTCTCGTAATCGACCAGGTCAAACAGCGCGTCATAAAGCGGGCGCAGGTAAGGGTCGACTTTGTCCTGCAAATCGCCGGGCAGGAACCCCAGCTTCTCGCCAGCCTCGACCGCCGGGCGCGCGAGTATTATACGGTTGACGCGCTTTTGCATCAGCGCCTCGACCGCCTTCGCCACGGCGAGATAAGTGTTATGGTTGACGAACCCGTTCGCGACGAACGAATGAGTCCCCGGCACCGTGAGGTCATAGACCTGCGCCCGCGAGTGTTCGATCGAGACTATCTCTGCGAACAGGAGTCGCCGCGCGAGCAGCCCATGCAGCCTGTCGACAGGCTCTCCGTGAGCCTCGCGCGAATCGAGCACCGTGACCATCTGTTGAAGCTTGGCGTAGCTCGGCCGACGGCGCTCGGACCTATAATCTCGGAAAAGCCCGTGTTCGGCGCGCGTCATCTCCACGCTTCTCACGGCGCTGGCTATCAACATGCCGGCATGAGGCACTACATCGAGATTAGGATTGCGGCGCCTGATCTGACGGCGCGCACGCTTTCTCGCAAGGCCGAAGCCTATCAACTCGTGGAAAAGGTCGGCTTCGCCGCCGGCTATCGTCAAAAGGTATGAGATGTGTTGCTCTCCGCGATAACACCCGCGCTTGATCGCCCTTGACGCGACTATGCCGAAGTTAAGCAGCACCGTTTGCGTCTCGCGGATCAGCGCCTCGGACACAGACGAAAGAGAGATCAGGCCATCGCGCTTCTCTACGGTCCCGTCCGTGTCAAACAACCCGCGCAGGAATGCGGCGACTATCTCCTGGGGAGCCGTGAGAATCGAATGCGGAATACGTTTTTCGCGGGCTTTGGCCGTAGAGACCCCGAGGCCTTCGAGCAGTTGGCAGAGCTGCACGCTGGCTATTATGTAATCGTAGGGGCGGCCTTCATTGTTACGGAAGACGCGCAGGCCGAATCGAGATGCTATGCCGTAAAAAGCCGCTACGATCTCCTCGTCAGACGACGTAAGGACTACGCAGTTGCGACGTCTCATCGAGCCGTCGCCCGTGATCAGCCCCATGAAATACGCGAACTCTTCGTCCAGGCGGTCCAGCTTCACGGGCTTTGACGATTTATCACGCGGGCTGTGCGGTTGATACTGGAATTCTACGGCGGTGCGATTGCCGAACATGCGTTGACCGCGCTGCAACGCGAGCGAGTCTTTCACCGTCAGCTCGTCGGCGCGTCGCCACCGAAGCTCGCCGTCACGGTCGAGGAGAAGTAAAGGGTGTTCCGGTGTCACTTCTATCGCAAAGCCCAGCCGCGTGGTGATGCGCAAGGTATCCGACACGCCGCCGTTATAGACATGCGAAGCCGGCTCTGCGCCGTCAACCCCGTGAATCAACAGATCGAGCGGGGCGTAATCCTGCGGTTGAGTCTTTGATCCGAGCGCGCGAATCGGGACCATCCCGATGTCTGTAAGGACGAGCGAACCTTCAGCTACGCACTTGCCGGTCCCTGCGACTCCTATCCCGAACACTACGTCGTATTTCTCGATGGCTTCGATGTAGCGGCGCTGGTTGACCGAGCGCGCCGTCACCTGTTTTTTGCCCGTGGGGTTGAGACGCGATTTTGTGAAGTAATCCCGCAGCGTGTAGGCGCGGTCTTCGGCGATCTGCTTGAAGGCGCTCTTAAGCTCGTCGTTAGACATCCGACGCCCCTCTTCAAACAGAGCGGCGTAATCTTCGAGTATGCGCTGGACCAGCTCGGCGTCTTGCTCGTCGCCCTCGACCATCAGCTCGTTGCCGCGCAGGTTTATGCGCACGCTGAGCAGGCCCTCAAGGAACTTGATGTTTTCGTCGTAAGGGCCGAACAGTGATCGGATTCCCTCTTCCGGTAAGACTACTTTCTTCAATATAGCTGGCTTATCTCCCATAGAAAAAAGCGCCCGGCGTAGCCTTCGGGCTAGGCCGGCGCGGACAGTGCTGTTCCGGTATTACCGCAATCTGGCCTCATGATTCATCGGCTGGTCGTGGCTGAACATGAGTCAAAGCTACTACAGGCCGGGCGGCGTGTCAATCTAGGCGAATTCAGTTATTGGCCCCAAAAACCGTAATCCCTGGCGTGTCAGTTGCAATTACAGTTACTGGGCGCTTTTTCGAGAGCCTTAGAGCGGTTCAGAGAACCATTATCGTTCACAGAGTACGGTCAGGAAAGGCTATTGAAATACATCGGCAGAAAAAAGAGGCGGCAAGCGGTGGTGATGATCGTTTCGTGCGTCTGTTTCATACTGGGCGCTATAATAATGATTAACCTGCAACCGTCGGGAGCGACATTTACCGGAGAGCGCACGACCACTACCAATTCGCGCGCGGCGACTGAGCCGCAGCCATCAAAGCAGCCATCTAATTTGCAGCCGCTGATTCAACCGCCTACGCCGCCGACAACCGAGCCCGTAGCTGCGCCTGCCGAACCGGCGGCTCCTGTAGCCGAGCCGGCAGAGGCGGCCGGGTCAGTCGGCGAAGGAGATGTCGGCTACTTGCGCACGAGGAGCCTGCTCGTACCCGTTGCCGGCGTAACTATAAGCCAGCTTCGCGACTCTTTTCTTGATGGCCGCTCGGAGGGCAGAACGCACCAGGCGCTCGACATAATGGCCCCGCTCGGAACGCCCGTGCTTGCGACCGACGACGGCAAAGTGATGAGGCTCTACCAGAGCGACAGGGGCGGCATAATGATCTATCAATCGGACCCGACGGGCAATTATGTCTATTATTACGGCCACCTCTCTCGCTACGCGGATAGCATGTCTGATGGCAAGCAGGTGAAGCGAGGAGAAGTGATCGGCTACGTCGGCGACACGGGCAATGCGGGCGCAGGAAATTATCATCTACACTTCGGCATATCAAAGATGCGCGCGCCGGGCAAATGGAGCGGCGGCGCACCTATCAATCCCTACCCGCTTCTTGCGCGCAAGCAATAATCCCTGATAGACGAAAGCCCCGTAGGGGCGCTATTCAATAGCCCGGCGCATCGCGCCGGGTCATGCGTCATACGAGACGAAGCCCTGAAAGGGCGCGATAAGAGTATCGCCCTTTCAGGGCTTCTCATTAATAACAACTCGGTTCCAGGGGCGGCACCCCTGGCTATTGAATATCGCCTCTTCGAGGCTTATGGAATCCTTACCCTTCGGGCAGGAACCTACCTGCCTTTCTTCTTAGCGGCAGGAGCGGCTTTGGTCGGCGTTGCGGGCTTAGCGCCTCCCGCGTCGAGGTTGACGGGCGCGGGGTAGCCTTTGCCCGCGAGCCCCGCGACCTCCACGACAATCTCTTTCTGCCCCTTGATCGTGCTCGTCACTTTGTTGCCCACGTTACTATTCTTCTTGGCGGCGCTCCCGTTCGATTCGCCCGTGGCAGGCTTGCCCGTCGCGTCACGCGACATCTGTTTCAGCGCCTCCATCGCCTGCGCCCGCTCGGCTTCGCTCAACTGTTCGAGCGTGAGGCCGTTCGCTTGAAGGACCGCGCGCAGGTTCTCTTCCGTGTTCGTCCCCTTGTCGTAGACATCGCGGTAGATGTGCAGCCGCCCGTCTTCGACCGTGATCGTCTCGTAACGAAGCTCGACGGGAACTGGCGTATTGAGCTTCACGTTCTTAGTCTCAGTCTTGTTCTTCTGATACTCGGCGATCTGCGCGTCGGTCACGCTCGCGCTTCCGGCCTGGGCCAGCAGCTTCGCGAAGTCCTGCGCCTGCTTGTCCGTCAGCCCGACGCACCCGTGCGAAGCAAAGCTCCCTATCTTGGCCGACGCTTTCCCGCCGTGGATCAGTGAAGGCAGGCCTATCGGAATCTTGAGCACGCCGAGAGGGTTGAGCTTCGAGCCCGCCTCGATCGTCTCGCCCGGCTTCACTTTGTTGCTCGATTCGACCCACGGCTCGTCGGGCGGAGTCCACGTCGGGTTGAAGATGATCGTGTCGGCTTTGCGCAACCCCGTCGGCAGCGGGAACTCGGGGTAGCCTATTCCGACCCTGTAGGTCTTGACGAGCTTTCCGCCTTCAAACACGTCCATGCGGAAAGCCGGCGCGTTGACGACTATGCGCGTGTCCGTAGGCACGGAGCTGGGCGTCGAGGGGAGCGCCGAGGCCGCGCCGCCTGACCGCTCGTTTATAAACGCGTAAAGCTGCCCGGCCTTCTCCGCGCCTATCGCGCCAGAGATCTGCTGCTCGGCCTTCGTCCGCGCGGCCGACGACTGCCCTTGATGGGCTTCGTCGTCATCCGACTCGCGCAGCCGCGCCGTCTCTTCGCGCGCAAGCGTCTTCAGTCTGTTGATCTGGTCGTCGGTCAATTGCAGCTTCGATCTCAGCTCGCCCGCAAAATTGTCTTCAGCGAAGAGCGCGTCGAGCAGCGGCAGCGTGACGTTGCCCTGCGTTGTGTTTGATGGCTTTGACGCGGGAGTCGTAGCCGCCGTGTTTGTATTAGTAGCGCCCGTGTTTGTGTTCGTCCCCGCAGGCGGAGGCGCGCAGCCGGATACGAATAAGATTATGGCAAGGGCCGCGACCGCGACCGCGTTCCGCATAGAAATCTTCATAGCTTCTTCTCTCCCATCTGATTGTCTGGACATCATAAACCCATAAGTGAGTTGCAATGCCGATACCAGACCGAGGCCCTAGCTAATGACTGATTCAGAGACAATTACGCGCCGCGGCCGCGGGCGGCTTGAACCGCTTCGGTACACAGACGTATCAGTTGAGAACGTGAATGGCGGGTAAGAACGAGGGGCCTACTCTTTCGAAAGAGTAGGCCCCTCGCTGGCTCAAAGTTAGGATTAAAGATTACCAGTCGCCTTGCTTGACGCGCTTCTTGATCTTCCGCTTGACGAGGTCGCGTTTAAGCGGGCTCAGATAATTGATGAAGACTTCGCCGTCCAGGTGATCCGTCTCGTGCGCCACGCAGCGCGCTTCGAGGTCCATCAAGTCCAGCGTGAAAGGGCTGCCGTCGATGTCCTGCGCGCGAACGACGACGCGCTCGGCCCGCTTCACTTCGACGTAGATGCCGGGGAAGCTCAAGCAGCCTTCGTCGCCCGTCTGCTCGCCCTCTTCGACTTCTATGACAGGGTTGATGAGCGCCAGCTTGCGCTTCCTGTCCCTGCCGCTGGTGCAATCCATCACGAACAACCGCTTCAACAAGCCCACCTGCGGCGCGGCCAGCCCGACGCCCGGCGCCCCGTACATAGTCTCGAACATGTCGTCGACGAGCTTGCGAAGCTCCGCGTTAAACTCTGTCACTTCCTCGGCGCGCGTGGTCAGAACCGGGTCGCCGTATTTCACAATGTCCAATATCATCGCTCTATCTCGAACTCCTTTTGTCTTTCTTCGAGCTGCCGCTGCTCGGCAAGCTTCTCGCCGAGCACGTGAGAGAGGACCGCGGTCCTGGCCTTAAACCCTGTCACCTCTCTCCAGGCAACTATCGCCAATCCGATTAATATTATACCAGCCCCTACAATGTTGTGCGTCGCATACCCGATTACGAACCCTAAGAAGATGATCGCCACGAGCAGCAGGTAATAGAGTATCCCGTGCGTCCGCGTCGCGTTGATCGAGCGGCGCAGCTCGGCGACTTCGCGCTCTATCTCGGCGAGCCGGCTTCCCGGTCCGTGTGGATCGTGGGCCATCAATATCATGCGCCCCTTCGCGTCAGTAACGCCCTACCTGATCGAGGAACCCTTCAAAGTTCCGCTTCATCTCGCCCAGGCTGTCGCCGCCGAATTTCTCTCGCGCGGCGTCGGCCAGAACTATCGCGAGCATCGCTTCGCCGATAACGCCGGCGGCCGGGACCGCCACGATGTCAGAGCGCTCGAAGGCCGCCGAGGACTCTTGCTTTGTAATCACGTCGACGCTCGCGAGCGGACGGCGCAGGGTCGAGATAGGCTTTAAGTGGCCTCGCACTCGCAGCTCCTCGCCGTTGGTTATGCCGCCTTCAATACCGCCTGCGCGATTCGTGGGCCGGCTGAATCTGCGCTCATCATTATTATAACTTATCTGGTCGTGTATCCGCGAGCCTGTGGCCCGGCTGACCTCTACGCCCGCCCCTATCTCGACGGCCTTCACGGCCGGTATGCACATAATTGCCTGCGCCACGCGCCCGTCGATCTTGCGGTGCCATTGCGCGTGCGACCCGAGCCCCGGCGCGACGCCGCGGGCCACGACTTCGAATATCCCGCCGAGCGTGTCTTTCGCCTCTTTCGTGGCGTCGATGAGCGAGATCATCTTTTGCTGCGCCTCACTGTCTACGCAACGCAGCGGCGAATCATCAGGGATGGCGGCGATCTCTTCCCACGTCGCCGAGATGGGAAGTTCAGGGACGCCGCCGATCATCGCCGTGTGGCTGGCTATCTCTATTCGCATCTCTTTCAAAAGCAGCTTGGCGAAGGCTCCGACGGCGACGCGGGCAGCAGTCTCGCGCGCGCTCGCCCGTTCGAGTATGTCCCGGAGGTCGTGAGTGTCGTACTTGAGCCCGCCCGCCAGGTCCGTGTGGCCCGGCCGAGGCCGCGTCAGGCGTCGCGCCCGCTTATCGTCGGCGAACTGGCGGGGCTCGACGTTCATCACGTCCTGCCAGTTCTCAAAGTCGCGGTTGCGAATCAGAAACGAGACGGGCGAGCCGAGCGTGTGGCCGTGGCGCACGCCGGAGATTATCTCAGCGGTATCGCTTTCGATCTTCATACGCCCGCCGCGGCTGTAGCCTTGCTGACGCCGCCAGAGCTCGCGGTTGACGAATGCCATATCGATGCTCAGCCCGGCGGGCAGGCCTTCGATGATGGCGACGAGCCCTTTCCCATGCGATTCGCCCGCTGTGATGAAGTCGAATTGAGCCATTATGTCATCCCAAGCTCGCGGTTGCGGAGGTACTTGATCTTATCACGAAGCTCGGCCGCCCGCTCGAATTCATACTTCGCAGCGGCCGCGCGCATCTCGAACTCCAGCCGCTCGATAGTCTCCCCGATCTTTTCGGGCGAATAGTCTTCGACTTCCTCAAGGTTGAGCGGGACTTTGAAGTAATCCGCCTCGACTATCGAGACGAGCGTCGAGTCGATCGCCTTGACGATCGTCTGCGGCGTGATGCCGTGCTCGCTGTTGTAAGCGGCCTGCTTTTCGCGGCGGCGCTGCGTCTCGCCGATCGCCCGGCGCATAGAATCGGTCATGCGGTCGGCGTAGAGTATCGCCTTGCCGTTCACGTTGCGGGCGGCGCGGCCTATGGTCTGGATCAAAGACTGCTCCGAGCGCAGGAAGCCCTCTTTGTCGGCGTCCAGTATAGCGACGAGCGAGACTTCGGGCAGGTCCAGCCCCTCGCGCAGCAGGTTTATCCCTACGAGCACGTCGAACTCGCCCGCCCTCAAGTCGCGCAGTATCTTGATGCGCTCAAGCGTCTGGATCTCTGAATGCAGGTAGCGCACTCGCACGCCGAGCTCTGCGTAATACTCCGTGAGGTTTTCGGCCATCTTCTTTGTGAGCGTCGTCACTAGCACGCGCTCGTTGCGCGCGACCCGCTCGCGTATCTCGTGCAGCAGGTCGTCGACCTGGCCGTGGACGGGGCGGACGTCGACTTCCGGATCGATCAGACCCGTAGGGCGGATCACCTGCTCCACGACTTCGCCGCCGGTCTTCGTCATCTCGTAAGGGCCGGGCGTCGCGCTGACGAAGATCAACTGGCCGACTCTACGCTGCCACTCCTCGAAGTTGAGCGGCCGGTTATCCATGGCCGAAGGCAGGCGGAAGCCGTACTCGACCAGCGTCCGCTTGCGCGACTGGTCGCCCGCGTACATGCCGCGGACCTGCGGGATGGTCTGGTGACTCTCGTCCACGAAGACGATCGAGTCGCGCGGCAGATAATCGAGCAGCGTCGGCGGCGGCTCGCCCGGCAGCCTTCCGGTCAGGTGGCGGGAATAGTTTTCTATGCCGTGACAGTAGCCCAGCTCCTTGAGCATCTCTATGTCGTAGAGCGTGCGCTGGTGGAGCCGCTGCGCCTCTAACAGCTTGCCCTGCTCGATCAGTTGAGGCTCCCACTCGTCGAGCTCATCTTTGATAGTCTTTATCGCGCGCTTGAGCTTGTCTTGCGGCATCACGTAATGAGACTTGGGGTAGATCGGCAACCGCTCGTGCCGATCTATGACTTCGCCCAGCAGCGGGTCTACCGTGGAGATCGAGTCTATCTCGTCGCCCCAGAACTCTATGCGGATGGCCTTCTCCTGGTAGACGGGGTATATCTCGACTATGTCGCCGCGCACTCGGAAGGTGCCCCGCTCGAAGGCCACGTCGTTGCGCTGGTATTGAATCTCGACCAGCTTCTTTAACAGCGCCGTGCGCGATAGCTGCTGCCCGCGCTCGACGAAGGCCACCATGCCGTAGTAAGCGTCCGGGTCGCCCAGGCCGTATATGCACGAGACGCTCGCGACTATGATGCAGTCGCGCCGCTCGAACAGGCTCCTGGTCGCCGAGAGCCGCAGCCGGTCTATCTCTTCGTTTATCGTAGCCTCCTTCTCGATAAACGTGTCGGTCGACGGTATGTAGGCTTCGGGCTGATAGTAATCATAATAACTTACGAAATACTCTATGGCGTTATGCGGAAAGAACGATTTGAACTCCTGGTAGAGCTGGGCCGCGAGCGTCTTGTTGTGCGCCATGACGAGCACGGGGCGGTTGACCGCCTCTGTGACCGCGGCCATCGTGAAGGTCTTTCCCGAGCCCGTGACGCCGAGCAGCACCTGATGATCCGCCACCTCGCGGATGCCGCGCACGAGATGCTCTATGGCCTGCGGCTGGTCGCCTTGCGGGACGTAATCGGATACCAATTTGAAATCCATTAAAATGCCTTTCTCACTATCTACGCATCCATGTCACGCGCGCGAGCATGCGCGCAAAGGTAACTAAATTATACAGCCAGCCTCGGAGCACGAGCAAACTCGATGAAATCCGAGGCGCGCGAAAAAAAATAGGATTAAAACTCTGCCTTTTGATCTCTAACGCTTGACTTTGAATTAACGCATGCCGATAATGCGGTTTGCCATCACACTCCCTGGGCGTCAGGTTCGTCGAGTTCCACCAATTGACAACAATAATAAGAAAAGAGGTAAGGCTATTAACATAGTCACGCACACTGATATTGTCGGCGTTCAACTTTTTCGCCGTGGGAAGGTGCGGGACGTTTACGCAGTCGAAGACAAGCTCCTAGTCGTCGCCACGGACCGTATTTCAGCATTCGACGTTGTGTTGCCGAGCGCCATCCCGTGTAAGGGCGTGGTGCTCACGCAGCTTTCGCTCTTCTGGTTCGACTTTCTTAAAGAGGCGGTTTCAAATCACCTGATAACAACCGACACGAACGACTATCCCGCACGGCTGCGCGACTACGCAGACCAGCTCCGCGGGCGCTCGATGCTCGTCGCGCGCGCGGAGGTCTTTCCCATAGAGTGCGTCGCGCGCGGCTATCTTGCGGGGTCGGGCTGGAAGGATTACCAGAAGACCGGCGAGGTCTGCGGCGTGAAGCTCCCGGCCGGCCTTCAGGAGTCCGAAAGACTGCCCGAGCCTATATTCACGCCGGCCACGAAGGCCGAGAGCGGACACGACATAAACATCGGCGAGCGAGAGATGGCCGACATCGTCGGCGAGGAGGCCACCGAGAGGCTGAAAGAGCTGACGCTGGCGATCTACAGGCGCGCGGCCGGCTACGCCGAAGAGCGCGGGATAATAATCGCCGACACGAAATTCGAGTTCGGGGTGAGGGACGGGGAGATAATACTGGTCGACGAAGCGTTGACGCCGGACTCGTCGCGCTTCTGGCCGAAAGAGTCTTACCGGCCGGGCCGAGGCCAGCAGTCGTTCGACAAGCAGTTCGTCCGCGACTACCTGGAGACGCTCGACTGGAACAAGCAGCCGCCTGGGCCTGAGCTCCCGGCCGAGGTGGTCCAGCGCACGACCGAAAAGTACCTTGAGGCTTACAGACTGCTGACAGGGCGCCAGATTGTGGATTGCGGAGTGCGGATTTCGGATTGATAGCTCTTCCAAATCCGCAATCCACAATCCGAAATCCACAATAAGATGACCGTTCTTGACTACTTCGTCCTGATAGTAGTAGTGGCATCGATAGCCTCAGGGGCCACGAGGGGAATTCTCAAGGGAGTAATTTCGTTAATAACCGTCGTAGTCGCGCTCATCTCGGCGGCATTCTTCTACGAGCCGGTTGCGGCGGTGACGGCCGGTTTCGTCGAGACGGCGCGGGCGGCGAATCTCGTCGCGTTCATAGGCGTCTTCTTGCTCGTCGTGGCCGGCGGGGCGGTCGTGTCGCGCTGGTTGCGGGGGAGGCTCCGCCGCGCGCGGTTAGACTGGATCGATCACACGCTGGGGGCGGTCGGCGGGCTGGTGCGCGGCTGGCTCTTCTGCTCGGTGATATACCTGGCGCTGACCGCGTTCCCCGTGAAGATCGAGACGGTCGAGCGCGCGGCGTTCGCGCCCTTCCTGCTCGAAGGGACGCGCGTGATCGCCTACCTCACGTCGAGCGAGATGAGGGAGCGTTTCTTCGAGGGCTACGCGATGGTGAAGAGCATCTGGGATGAAGAAGAGAAATAGACGACGGATGTGCTCGCAAACAGGAGGAGAAGCACAAGATGAAAAGCAGGCTTGAGGCCCTGGTCACGGAGATGGTGGAGCGAGGGATACTGTATGAGGATGCGGTCGAAGAATTTGAAAAGCACTTTATACTCTCGGTATTAAAACGTACTAATGGGAATCTATCGAAGGCCGCCGACGAGCTCCGAATACACCGAAACACTCTCTCTAAGCGCGTGGAAAAGTATTACCAGAACGGCCACATGACGGGCGCGCGTCTGCGCCGCCCGCGCGCGAAGAAGAAGCCCGCGGCCAGAAGAAAAGGGTGAGAGTAATTTGAAATCTCAAATTACTGCGAGCTATCGGCGAGCAGTTTCTGAATGTCCGACTCCAGCCTCGTCAGCTTCGCGGGGCCCGCGCCGACGTACTTGGCAAATATCTTGCCGTCTCTCGTGACCAGATATGTGGTGGGGAATCCGATTATGTTGAAGTCGTAGGCCTGCGCGTCGTCGCCGAGCAGGATCGTGTATTTCATCCTGTGGCGCTCGACGAACGGCTTAACCTCTTTGCTCTCGCCCGAGGCCATAGTCACGCCGACGAACTTCACCCCTTTGTTGGCGTACTTCTCTTGCAGCTTGTTGTAGGCGGGTATCTCGACTATGCAGGGGCCGCACCAGGTCGCCCAGAAATCGAGCACGAGGATGCTGCCCTTGAACCCCTCGGGAGCCACGGCCTTGCCGTCCAGGTCTGAGAGCGTCAGCGCGGGGAGCGGCTTTAGCGCCGGCTCTTGCGGCGCGGAAGCGGCGGCATTGCCCGTTTGTATAAAGAGCGCGGGGGCTGCGAGAACGATGGATGCCATCAGGATCAACAAAAACTTCATAACGACCTCCGAGGGGTGATTCGCGGCCGCGCGAGCGCCGCCGACCGCTCTTAAATATTAGCTCAAGCTCTCTCGCCGGGCAATCCGAGATTCTTTCCGAGCGTCGGGCTTCTCTACCTTGAGAATCGTGTGTCGATGTAGTAGACTTCCCGTGACAAAGGATGGAGGACACCTGTGAGCCCAGAATTGAGCCAGCTCATTGAGCTCCAGGAACTCGACCTCGAGATACAGCGCGTCACCGACAGGCTTTCGAGGATACCGGCGGAAAGAGACCAGACAGAACAAGAGTTCAAACAGTACGC
>DATFGQ010000065.1:0-95758 GCA_035249305.1 Blastocatellia bacterium
TCCCCGAGCGTTGTCTCGCGCCAGGTGTGCGGAATGATCGCGACCTCGAACCAGTCCCGGCCGAGCCCCGCCACGGTCAGGCTGATGCCGTCTACAGTGATCGAGCCTTTCATAGCGATGTAGCGGCCTAACTCTTTCGGAAAGCGAAAGCGCATGCGATACGCGTTTCCTTCGGGCATAGTCGATACAAGCTCCGCCGTCCCGTCGACGTGCCCCTGAACCATATGGCCGCCCAACCGCTCGCCCACCGCGAGCGCGCGTTCAAGGTTGACCTTGCCGCCTACCTTTTTATCACCGAGCGTAGAGCGCTTCAAAGTTTCAAGCGAGGCGTCGGCGCTGAAAAAGCCGCGGCCCATCTCTATGACAGTCAGATCGACGCCGTCGATAGAGATCGAATCGCCTATGCGCGTGCCTTCCAATACCGCGCCGGCCTCGATCACAAGGTAAGCGCCGTCGGCGCGGCGGTCAATGCGGCGCACGCGGCCCACCTCCATTATTAATCCCGTAAAGATTCCCATTTATTCTTGCGAGTGATGGCGAGTTTTCGGTTCAATGCCTGACTATATCCGCTAAGAGATTAAGAAACTCAAGCGTTCCGACCATAACGCCCTAGAAGTTTACCGTCGCGATTCTACAATTTCAAGCACGCGTTCGATCACGCGGTCCAGGTTCATTTCCGACGTGTCGACGCTTACGGCGTCCTCGGCCTGAATAAGAGGCGTGGCCGCGCGCTCGCTGTCTCGGCGGTCGCGGGCCTCAAGCTCGCGCCTTATCTGGTCGAGCGTCACGTCGCGCCCTCGCGCGCGGTCCTCCTCCCACCGGCGGCGCGCGCGCACGTCCGGCGCGGCGTCGAGAAAGAGTTTCAGCCGCGCGTCCGGAAAGACCTTCGTCCCGATGTCACGGCCGTCCATGACGACGCCGCCTCCGCGAGCCATCTCGCGGAGTTTGAGGACCACGGCCTGGCGTACTTCGGGGATCGTAGCGATTATCGAAGAGGCTTGGCTAGTTTCGGGCGTCCTGATCTCTCGCGTGACTTCGCGGCCGTCCAGAAAGATGCGCAGGTGGTCGGGGTCGCCTTCGAGTCGTATGTCCGAGCGCGAGGCTATGTCGGCGACGGCGGCCGCGTCGTCGAGTGGCGCCTTTTCGTCTATCGCGCGTTGAGCGACCGCGCGATAGACCGCGCCCGAGTCTATGTAGAGGAGGCCGAGCCGCCGGGCCAGCGCCTTGCCCAGACTGCTTTTGCCGACGCCCGAAGGCCCGTCAATCGCGATTACCAATCTCTCCATAAGTCCTGAGTCCTGAGTGCTGAGTCCTGAGTAGTAGTTTTTCACTCAGCACTCAGGACTCAGCACTCAGCACTTTCTTCATGGTTTCCAGAGCCGATTCGCAGTCCGAGCGGCTCACGTCTTTGTGAGTGACTATGCGCATCTCGCGCGGGTTTATTCCGTTGGCGAGGACGCCCCGCTCTTTGAGCGAGGCCGAGAACTCTGTCGTGTCTTTGCCCGTGCCCGCGATGTCGAATATGACTATGTTAGTCTGCACGCGCTCCGGGTCGATCTTTATGCCGGGGATCTCGGCCAGCCCGCGCGCGATCAATTGCGCGTTGGCATGATCGTCTTCCAGCCGCGCGGTCATCTTTTCGAGCGCTACGATTCCCGCCGCCGCGATCACGCCGACCTGTCTCATCGAGCCGCCGAACATCCTGCGCACGGCGAGCGCGCGGTCGATGAAGTCGCGACGGCCGACTATGAGCGAGCCGATAGGCGCGCTTAGCCCTTTAGAAAGGCAGAACATCACCGAGTCGAACGGGCGGGCGAGGTCCGAGGGGCTGCGCTTGAGCGCGAGCGCGGCGTTGAAGATTCGAGCGCCGTCCAGGTGAACGGGCAGACCGGCCGCGTGTGCGCCCTCGCAAATCTCTTCCATGCGCTCTAGCGGCATGCAAGCGCCGCCGGCCATGTTGTGCGAATTCTCAAGCGTCACTAGGCCCGTCTGCGCGACGTAGTAAGCAGCACGCGGGCGGATCGCGGATTTGACCGAGGGCCAGTCGAGTATGCCGTCTTCGCCGCGGACGGGGCGCGCGAGGGTCCCGCTCACGGCGGCCATCGCGGCCATCTCGTAATTGAATATGTGGCTGCGCTCTTCGGTGATGACTTCCTGACCCGGCTGTGTGTGGAGCTTGACGCAGACTTGATTGCCCATCGTGCCCGAGGGAACGAACAGCGCGGCCTCCTTGCCCAGCATCTGTGCGGCGAGCTCTTGCAGCCGGTTTACAGTCGGGTCTTCGAGATAAACATCGTCTCCGACTTCGGCCTGCGCCATGGCCTCGCGCATCTCCGGCGTCGGCTTCGTGACAGTGTCGCTACGCAGATCAATGTAATCCATCGCCTCACCCGTGTGTATGAGTTAAACCAGACGGGAATAATAGCACAACCAGTTGAGGACTCTAGCCCCGCGGGCACGATTCAAGAATGAGCCTCGAAGAGGCGAGATTCAATAGCCGAAAGCCCCGTAGGGGCGCAATTCAATAGCCCGGCGCATCGCGCCGGGTAACGCATCATACGAGAAAAAGCCCTGAAAGGGCGCGATAAACATATCGCCCTTTCAGGGCTTTTCATTAATGACAACCGCTTTCCAGGGGCGCTGCCCCTGGCTTTTGAATTACGCCCTTTCAGGGCTTGGTTCGGCGGCGCTCCTGGGCGGGGAGGTCTGAGTAGATACCCCATCGCGAGCGGACCTCGGTCCCCACCCGAGTCGAAAAGACTTTGACCAGATGAAAATCTTCCTCCTCCAGGCGTCGCTCGGACGAGTATGAGATGACTACTTCGCTCCCGATCTCCGCGGCGATCGTTTTCTTAATCGAGTCGCAGTCGTGTTCGCCTTCTTCCCTTGGGCCGTCGTTCTTCAGAAACAGCCCCGTCTTCGCCTCCTTGCATTCGACGCGCGTCTTGAGGTTGATCATCACACCGCCCGTCCCCGCCGCGATACCTTCGAGCATCTGTTGAGCGGCCTGGACCTGCTTGTAATAACGCCGCTGCTCGTCTATACGCTTGCGCGCTTTCGGGTCGAGCCGCTCGTACCACGAGAGCGGGTTGTACGTCTCGGGCTTCAGCTCTTTCAACAGCCGGGCATTCTGGCAGACTATGTAGACGATTGCCCGCGCGCGATGCAGCGCCTCAAGCGCCTCTTCGAAATAGTGCTTGTGCAAAGAATCGACGCCGTCGGACAGAAGCACGACGCTGCGACGGCCGGTCGCCTCCTGGAATAACCTCTCCGAGGCGAATTTCAAGCTCTCTAGCAAAGAAGACTCGATGCCGGGCTTGAGCTTCCACTTCAGCGCCTGGCGCAACTCGTCTTTGTCGCTGGTCCAACCGGACAGCAGGTTCACGCTGTCGCTATAAGAGATGATGGCGGCGCGGTCCTTCTCGCCGAGCGAGTCGATTATCCTGAGCGCGATGTCGCGGTTCAGGTTGTTGTCCTTCAAGTTCATCGCGTCGCCGCTCGCGTCGATGACCAGCAAGACGTTGGCCGGCGTGTGCACGACGGACGTGACTCGCTGCTTCTTCCCGTCCTCCGTCACGATGAAATCGGCGGGCGTCAAAGTCGCGGCGGGGCGCCCTTCCCTGTCGCGCACGTTTACTGAAAGCAGCACCTCTTCGACGCGCAGGCGTACCGCAGTGTCGTCTTCTTTAGGCCGGGGCTGAGGGTTCGTGCGGACGCGCCCGCTCTGAGCGGAAATAGCGCCCGCGGCGCACAGCATCACAGAGAAGGCAAAGAGAATCCTTACACCTTGAGCCATCGCTTTATCTCCACACATTCTGTTCACACGAAGCAAACAAAGACTTCGTTAGACAACAACAGACCTCTCGCGGTCAGCTTCATATTGTTGCCGCTGATCTCTACGAGTCCCGCTTCCCCTAACCGCGCGATCTCCTCTTCATATCGAGCCGCGACATCAAGGCCATACTCATCGCGAAATTCGTCGAGCCTTATGCCTTCTATCAGCCGCAGCCCCATAAAGAGCGCTTCCGCCGCACGGCTTTCGCCCGTAAGCTCGGTCCGCTCCCCTGTCGCGTCACCCTTTGAATTAATGGCTTCAATATACTTTTCCGTCTGCAACAGGTTCACACGTCGCGCCGCCCCATCATAAGAGTGCGCTCCACATCCCATACCATAGAACGCCGCTCCGGTCCAATATTTCAGATTATGTTTTGACCGCAGACGGCCCGGCGAGCCTTCATCTCTCAAAGCGAAATTGGATATTTCGTAATGCTCATAACCGGCGTCCGCGGCCGCCGCGCAGATCATACGGTACATCTCAGCCGCGAGGTCGTCGTCGGGCCGAGGCCGCTGGCCGCGTTTCAACTGCGCGTAGAGCTGAGTCCCTTCTTTGATTTCGAGAAGGTAGAGCGACAGGTGCGCGGGGCCGAGCCGCAACGCCTGGTTCAGATTGAACTCCCAATCGGCCAGACTCTGCTCGGGCAGTCCTGCGATCAGGTCCAGGCTTATGTTGTCAAAGCCAGCCTCGGCCAGCGCGGCGATCGTATCGCGAGCCTCGGCGGCGGTGTGAGTGCGGCTGAGCGCGGCCAGATCACGATCGATAAATGATTGAACGCCGACGCTCGCTCGGTTTATCCCCGACTCGCGCCACCGGTCGAGCTTTCTTCTTGAAAGAGTCGCCGGGTTGATCTCGATAGTCACCTCGGCCTCCGCAGCCACGTCGAACGACTCGCGACAGGATTGGATCAATCGCGCGAGCTGGTCGGCTTCTACGATCGAAGGCGTGCCGCCGCCGAAGTAGATCGTGTCTACGGCTCCATCGGTCCGCTCGCCCCAGAAGGCTATCTCGCGCGCGACCGCGTCGACGTAACGCGCGGCCAGCCCGCCCGCAAAATCCGTAGTGTTGAAATTGCAGTAAGTACACTTCCGCTCGCAGAACGGGATATGGATGTAGACGCCCGCACGTTTTTCCACGTCAAGATTATATCAAAGACTGCGCGCGGGCTTACTCCCGGTCGGCCGGCTCTTCGACGAACGGGGCGAGCGTGTCGCTCGCCGCCAGCGGCGTTTCGCCCGGCTTGAGGTTGTCGCGCTCGACAAGGGCGGAGAGCAGGAACTGATAGGTCTCGAATATATCTCTGTGGTCGGGGCTGCCGCCTGTGTGGACAGAGTAGTAAGCCTGAGTCAGGGCCGCCGCCACAAGCTCAAGGTGCTGCGTGCGCTCATCGGTCATAAGAAACTCCTCGGTCTGGGCGTCCCGCGTTAAGTTTCTTGCTTATCGCGGAAAGTTTCAAGCGGGCGGAAGGAAAGTAAGTGTTGGATTGTGGACTTGAAATCGGGTATTCTTCTGGGGCTGTCATTCCCCCTTACAGGTTTAATCAGCAATCCGCGTCATTGGAGCGATGATGAAGCATTTGGAGAATCTTAAAGACGAGCGAATAGTTGTGACCGGCGGCGCAGGGTTCGTCGGGTCGAACATCGTCCAGAGGCTCTTGAAGGAAGGCGCGCGCGTCACGGTGCTCGACGATTTTTATACGGGGTCTGAGCAGAACCTGCCTTCGGACCACGCGGGGCTCGAAATCATCCGAGGCAGCGTGACAGATTTCAACCTTGTGCGCGAGGTGGTCAAAGGCGCGGACGTGGTCTTTCACGAAGCCGCGCGGAACATAATTGTTTCGACGCGCAACCCGCGCGAAGATTACGAGGTGAACATAGGCGGGACGCTGAACGTCCTGCTGGCCGTCAAAGAGATGGGCGTGCGCCGCGTAGTCTACGCGTCGTCGGCCTCGGTCTACGGCAACCCGCGTTACCTGCCTATCAACGAAGACGACGCGACGAACATGCTCAGCCCTTACTCCGTCTCGAAGTTCGCGGGCGAGAATTACTGTAAGGCATTTTACGAGAGCTACGGGTTGTCGACGGCCGTCGTGCGGTACTCGAACGTCTACGGCACGCTGCAACGGCCCGACAACCCTTACTGCGGGGTCGTCGCAAAATTCTTCGAGGCTGCGATGGCCGGCTCGTCGCCCCGCATACACGGGGACGGCGAGCAGACTCGCGATTACACCTACATTGATGACGTGGTCGAGGCGACGTTACTGGCCGGGTTCGCCGTTAAGGCCGAAGGCCAGGTCTACAACGTGGGCACGGGGCGAGAGACATCTGTCAACCAGCTCGCGCGGTTGATAATCGAGATAACCGGCGCGAAAGTCGAGCCCGTATACGTCGACCGCCGCGACATAGACAACATACGCCGCCGCGTGCTGAACATCGAGAAGATTCGCCGCGAGCTTCGCTGGATACCCTCTGTGACGATAGAGCAGGGGTTGCGGCGCACTTACGAATGGCTAAAGGCAAGCTAAAACTTGAAGAAGACGTGCGCGCGAAAGAGCAGCCGCGCGTACTCTGCGTAGCCCCGGCCTGGAACGAGGGCGAGCGCATCAGGCGAGTGGTCGCGGCCGTGCCGCGCGACGCGGTCGAGAGGACTGTCGTCGTCGACGACGGCTCAACCGACGACACGGCCGACCTTGCGGAAGCGGCGGGGGCGGTCGTCATCCGCAGCCGGAAGAACAGCGGCGTCGGCGCGGCGATTCGCAGCGGCATCGATTACGCGATAGAACACGGCTACGACATTGTCGTCATAGTCTCAGGCGGCGGGAAGACCCCGCCCGAGCAGATACCCCGCCTGCTCGAACCGATCTTGAAAGGCGAGGCAGAGCTCGCTCAAGGGTCGCGTTACACGGACGGGGGCGAGTGGGTCCGCATGCCGCTCAAGCGGCGGCTCGGAACTCGCGGTTACACGTTCTTGTTTTCGCTGTTGTGCGGGCGGCGGGTGACGGACGCGTCGAGCGGCTTCCGCGCCATCCGTGTCTCGCTGTTCGATGACAAACGGATAAACCTGTGGCAAAGCTGGCTCGACCGTTACGAGCTTGAGCCTTACCTCTTATTCAAAGCGCTGCGGCTGCGCCACAAGGTCGTCGAAGTCCCTGTCAGGATCGAATACCCGCCCAACACCGATAAGCTCGCGTACACGAAGATGCGCGCGCTCACCGACTGGTGGAAGATCTTCCGCCCCGTAGTCTTTCTCGCGCTCGGGATAAAACGCTAAGAGCAGCCTCGCGCGCCTTCACTGCTTCAAGCAGACGGCGACGCCGTCGCGGATAGGCAGTATGGTCGGGTAGAGCTCATCCGAAGAATAGATCAGCCTGTTGAACTCCCTCACGCCTTCTGTATCGCGGTCCGCGTCCTCGCGCGCGACGCGGCCTGACCACAACACGTTGTCGGTGATGAAGAGCCCGCCGCGCCGGACGCGGGGGACGGCCTTGCGAAACGCGTCCGGGTACTGATACTTGTCCACGTCGTTGAATATCAAGTCGAACTCTCCGTCGACGGTGTCTATCAAATCTCGCGAATCGCCTATCAATATCTGTATGCGGTCGGCGACCCCGGCACGCTCGAAGTAGCCGCGCGCTTCAGTAGCATTCTTCTCGCTGCCGTCCGTGTAGTAGACGCGGCCCCCTTCGCCTACGGCGCGCGCCAGCCAGATGGTCGAATAACCTATGGCCGAGCCCATCTCGAAGACGCGCTTCGCCCCAATAAGGCGGGCGTACTGCGCGAGCACGCGCGCGACGGCAGGGCCGATGATCGGAATGTTTCGAGCGCGCGCCTGCTCTTCCATCTCTGTGATGATTTCGTCTCGCGCAGGCAGAAGCTCGTACAAATATCTCTCAACGTCTTTATCCGTTATCCCATTCATCGCGGTCCAACCTCCCGGTCTTGTTATACTCAGGCGGCGCGAAAGCCGCAACCTCATGGAAGTCGATTCATTTTGGTGATAATCTGGATCGGCTCGATAAGCTCAAGAAGGAGAGAAGAGATGGCAGGGAGCGCGTTTGATAAAGACTTCGGTTACCTGATGCCGTTTCTCAAGAAAGTCGCCGAAGCGGCCGACACCATCCAGGACGCGGCGGCCAGGGAAGAGTTGAAGCGGCTGGTGGCCGGAGAGCAATCGAAGTGGCAAAGGATTCAACAACTCCTCGGCGGCGCAGCAGCAGCAGCCCCGCCGCAAGCCAGTCCCGCTCCGGCAGCAGTCGCACAGCCGGCCTCCGCCGCTCCCGCGCCCGACGGGCCGCGGCCGGTCACTGAGAGGCAGTTTACAGTCGGCAGCCTCCGTCCGCGATGAGGCTTGCAGAGTGTTGTCATAATGTTATAATGCCGCGCCAGGGCTGCCTCAACCGGATCAAAAAGATAAGATATCGATCATTATGCAGAGACGTTTTATTTACACTCTAGCAATCGGGCTCATCTTATCACTCGTGTCGGCGGACGCGCTGGCGGGGAAGAAGTCTCGGACGGGCCGCAAGCAATCGCGCGCGGCATCAAGCAAGGACAAGCGGACGAAGTCATCTCGCAGCCGTGTCGCAAAACGCGGCAAGGGCAGCCGAGAGGTTGCGCGCAGGGGCAGGCGCGGCCGTGGCCGCGACCGTATCGCAAGCCGCAGCCGTCCGCGTCGCCACGAAGCCCGGTCGCAGCCCGTCATTTCACAGGACGAATCGCAAGTCACGGACGCGCCCCCGGCCCCGCGCTCTATGGCTTCGGGGATTCCGACCGAACGGGTGGCGGAGATACAGCAAGCTCTCATCAAGCACGGGTATCTCCAGGCGCCGGCCTCGGGGGTCTATGATGAAAACACCTCGCAGGCGATGAGGCAGTTCCAGGCGGCTAGCCGCCTGCCGACCACGGGTCTGCCTTCGGCCCACACGCTCAAGCGGCTAGGCGTCGCAAAGCGGAGTAATGATGGCTACGCGGTCCCCGTCAAGAGCGTGAGCGAGGGAGAGAAGAAACCGCAGTAGCGCGATTAGGACAATTGACATGCGTTGAGATTTATTCTAGTCTCACGCTTATGAGCGGTCTGGGTATTTAATGACAACGGCGCTGCCGGCGTAGCGGCGCAGGGCAGGGATGGATGGCCCCCCTCATGTCCATAAACCCTCGAAAGCAAGGTTGTATCAAAAATGCCGGAAGAATATTTTTTAGAGCGGCTGCGCGCTCAGGATGAAGAGATCCAATCGCTACGAGAAATCTTCGAGACGGCGCGACAGCGAGGAAACAAAAAATTGATGGGGCTTTCGCGTAAGCGGCTTGAGACGGCGCTCCGGATGCGCGAAATGTACGTCCGCATGCTCGTCCGCGAAGGGGTATATCAGTCCTGAGTGCTGAGTCCTGAGTGCTGAGTGATGGCAAGCTGCTCGGCTCCGTAGGAGCCGGATGTTTGTAGAACAATAGTGTAAATGCGCCCCAACTCCGTAGGAGTTGAATAATGGTTATGCGATCCTTCTACAAACATCCGGCTCCTACGGAGCCTAATAGCTTGCTATTACTCAGCACTCAGAACTAAAGAAGCGATCAGGACTTTCCTATGCGGACGCGCAGGCCCGCCGTGAAATTCAACCGATAAGCCGGAAAGCCGAAAACCTCTTGATAATCCTGGTTCAAGAGGTTCTCTACGCGCGCAAATAGCGTCAGAGGGCTTTTCAAACGATAAGCTCCGCTCGCGTTGAGCTTAGAGTATCCGTCGTTGAATATTGCCCTGCCGGCCGCGTCGAACCGCGCGAACGTCACCGGGTCGAAATCGCGCCTTCGTCCGACCAGCGACCCGTCTACAGTGATGTCAAAACTCTCTTCTGTCCAAACCGCTTCGAACGATCCCGAGTGGCGCGGCCTTCTGAGCAGGGGCAATCCGACTTCCATGTTCGACGCGCCTTCGGCCTGTTCGACCCGCGAGCGCAAGAACGTGTAGCTGGCCATCACTCGAATCTGCCGGAGCGGCCGCGCGGCCGTTATTAACTCCACGCCCCGCGCCGATGCCCGATCTAGGTTTATGAAGTTCGTCAGCCGCCCGTCGGCGAGCCTTACGGGGCCGAACGTCACAGGGTCGGACGTGAAGACGATCAAGTCGCGGAAACGGTTGTCGAAGTATGTCACCTCGACGCTCCCTTTGCGGTTAAAGAACTCCTGAACAACTCCTACGTCAAAACTCTTCGCGCGCTCGGGGTCGAGGCTCGGGTTCCCTAGAAAGAAAGTGCTCGGGCTGAACGCCTCTAAGAGCGAAGGCTCCTTGATGCCGGTGCCGAACCCCGCTTTCAGCCGCGTAGCGCCGAGCGCAACATCATCACTATGAGGTCGCACGATGACCGTGACGGCGACCTTCGGATTCGCTTCGACTCCGAACCCGACGTCGCCGATGGGCGCTGTCGAGCCGAGGGACGCGAGCGCCGCGCGCAGATCGTCCGGCACGCTCCCGGTGTTCCTCTCTATGCGAACGCCGGCCGTCAGAAAGAGTCGCTCCCGCCACGAAAGCTGGTCCTGAACGTAGAAGCCCAGGTTGTTGCGGTCGGGGGAGACGCGGCTGAAGTCGTCCGTGAATACTCCCGACTCTCGCTCGAAGTCCAGCCCCGCCGTCAGGACGTTCGAAGCCGTCAACGCCGCGATCGACTGGTAGTGTATGCCTTGTCGCCTCTGGTGCTCTATGAACTTGAACGCGGAATCGGGGAAGAAAGCGAAGGGCGGGAGCGGCGGTCGGTCGGGCCGCGTCAAATCCTGGCCGGCCGGATCGAAGCTGTTCGTGTCGAACTCCGAATAGACTAAGCGCGCCGTCTGGCTCCACCGCGAAGTAGTCCTGTGATCGAAGGCGGCCGCGACGGACAGGTCGCGGTGCTTTTGTCTCTGGTCCGGGTCGACAAACAGGAACGCCGCCGGCCCCGGCACGCCGAGCGTGTTGTTGTTCCATCGCGATGTGAGACGCAGGTCCGCCGTGGGGGCGAGACGAAAGCCGAGGTTCGCGGAGGCCGAACGGTTGATGTAATCGCTGTTCTCGAAACGGCTGTCGGTGCTCAAAAACCCGAAGCTCCCAGAGTAATCGAACCAGTCGCGGAGCCCTGAAAGCCTTGCCGTCTCTCGGTGAAAATCGAAGCTCCCGCCTTCGCCCGAAAGCTCAAGCTCTGGCGTAGGAGTTGACCCGCGCCGCGTGACTAATTGCACGACACTCGTCATCGCGTCCGACCCGAACAGCGCGCTTCGAGGCCCGCGCACCGCCTCGACGCGCTCGAAGTTCTCGGGCGTGAGCGTGGCGAAATCGAAGGCCCCGCCCGCCGCGTTGACCGGCACCCCGTCGATCAGGACTTTGTTGTAATCCGACTCGCCGCCGCGAACGAAGACGGATGTCAACCCGCCTCTGCCGCCCGTTTGAGCGACGGCAAAGCCGGGTATCAACCGCAGCGGCTCGGAGATCGATGACAGCCCTCGGCGATCAATCTCTTCGCTCGCGAAGACTGAAACCGAGCCCGCGAGAATGCTCGACTGTGTCTCTGTCCTCGTCGCGGTGACTATGACGTGGTCAGTTATCGCGGCAACCGTCAGCTCGACCGTTAAGGTCTCGACCTCGGCTTCGCGCACGTCGATGTCGATCTTCTTCTCTTGCGAAAAGCCGTCGGCTTCGGCCGTGACCGCGTAGCGCCCTGCGGTGATGTTTGATACAGAGAACTTGCCTTCGCCGTCAGTCCTCGCCTCATAGACTTTTTTCCCGGTCCGGTCGCGGAGCGCGACTAGCGCCCCCACGATCTTTGCGCCCGAAGGGTCGGTCACGCTGCCTTCGAGACGGCCGCCGCCGGCCGTGGCCGCTAATGCGAAGAGGGGGCTGGTTGTTAATATTAGCGCGAGGCCCGCGAGCAGCCGTGTGAGCCTCCGATTGAAAAACAGGTTCGACATTGGAATTCTCCTTTCCGCGAAAGAGTCTCTTCCACGGATCGCGTTGCAGGTCTCCTGACTTAGCGCCTCTTATCAAATCTCGCTACGAAGATTTGATCGACCTACGCCGACGCCTTCCCACCATTGAGGCAGTGGCCGATGTCGGCTTCGTTGCGCATCACAGTTGCGGGACAGTGGCGGCATCTCACCGCCTTCCCTCCAACGGCGACCCAGATTCAGGGGTTACCCCCGTTTTGCAAATCGTAATTCGCGGCGCGCCGCTCACGGGGTTTTGATCGACCAGCAGGTCGGTGCCGTAAAGCGCGCGCAGGCGCTGTTCGGTTAACACTTCGCGCGGCTCGCCGATGGCGAAGACCTCGCCCGATTTCATGAGCATGGTTCGAGTCGCGAACTCCGCCGCGAGGTTCAACTCGTGTGTCACTACGATGGCCGAGATGCCTGCCGCGCTAGTCAATTCTCTTACCAGGTCGAGCATCTTCACCTGATGAGAGATGTCCAGGTTAGCGACAGGCTCGTCCAGTACAAGCAGCCGCGGACGCGAGGCGAGCGCCCGCGCCAGCATCACGCGCTGGCGCTCGCCGCCGGAAAGCTCGTCCACGTATCGCGCGGCGAACTCCGTCGTTTCGGTCATCTCCATGGCTCGCGCCGCTTCGCGCACGTCTTCATCGCTCTCAAACCCTAAGAGCCGCCCTTGAGCGAAGCGCCCCTGTAAGACATACTCCATAGCAGTCAGCGGAAACCGCTGGGTCGATTCTTGCGCGACGTAGCCTATGAGCCGGGCCGTCTGTCGTCGCGGCATCGTCGTTATATCCCGGCCATCGAGCAGAACCCTTCCGCTTTCGGGCTCTAGGACGCGCACTATTATCTTCAGCAGAGTGCTCTTCCCCGACCCATTCGGCCCGAGCACGACGAGCAATTCTTTGTCGCCCGCGTCGAAAGAGACGCCCTTCAGCACGGGCGCGGCGTAACCGAATCTTATCTCTCTCACTTCAAGCATGCTCTCGCGCCTCAGCTCGTGCGTCGCAACAGGTAGACGAAAACGGGCGCACCGACCAGCGCCGTGATAACTCCGATGTGAAGCTCGCGCGGCGCAATCACGGTGCGTGCCAGCGTGTCCGCGAAAAGCAGGAACGCCGCCCCTCCGAGGGCCGAGCCGGGTATTACCAGGCGGTTATCGCTCCCGCCCGCCAGCCGCACCGCATGAGGAATTATCAAGCCGACAAACCCTATTGCGCCGCCCACCGCGACGGCCGCGCCCGTGACGAGCGACGCGGCGACGTAGACCGCTATCTGAACGCGCTTCACCTCTACGCCCAATGCGAGCGCCTCTTCTTCGCCGGTCATCAGCAGGTTAAGGCTCCGCGAGTTGATAAAGATGATCAGAACTCCGATTGCGATCAGGACCGCGACGAAGGGCAGCAGCCCCGGCTCGCCGCCGAGGTCGCCCATCAGCCAGGAGAAGACGCTCCGCTGGCGCGTGCCGGAGACGGCCACCAGATAGATCGCCAGCGATGAGAGAAAAGCATTTACGATAATGCCGGCGAGTATTAAACGATCGGTCGAAGTCCCCCGCTGCCCCTGCCCTATGGCGTAAACGATCCCCATCGTGATCACCGCGCTGATGAAACCGGCTATCGGCCGGCTGACGGGTATCGACTCAGTGAAGATCGTCGCCGCGATCGCGCCTAGCGCCGAGCCCGCGGAGATGCCGAGTATGCCCGGATCGGCGAGCGGGTTGCGAAGCAGCGCCTGGAACGCCGCGCCCGCGACCGACAACGCCGCGCCTACGACTACGGCCGCAAAGACGCGCGGCAACCGTATGCTCGTAATGATCGATACATGCTCGGCGGGCAAATCCGCCTCTCCGCCCGTGAATGCCGATGCAATGATCTTTAAGATCGCATCCAGCGCGATCTTCTCGCTGCCGACCGCGAGCGCGACTGCGGCGAAGACGAGCAGGATCACGACCAGCGCGACGAGCGTCACCGACAGACGGCGCAGCGTGAGCCGCTCGCGCACGAGCAGTCGCTTCTGTATTCGGTTGGTCGCCGTCGCGCTCATCAATCGATCTTTGGGTGAATCCTTTCCGCCATCTGCTCAAACCCGTCTACTATGCGCGGGCCGGGCCGCAACAACAGGTCGTCATCCAGGCGGTAGACTCTGCCGGCACGCGCCGCGGGAGTCTGTTTCAACCTGGACGGCATGTCCGATTCGCCCGCCTGTAAGAAGATCACTTCGGGCTGTTTTGCGACCGCCGTCTCAAGGCTGTACTGCGGATAATCTTCATTCACGTCGGCGGCGATAGACGCGCCGCCCGCTCGGCTGATCATGTCGGTTACGAAGCTGGTCTTACCGACGGTGATGAGCGGCTCTGTGCCGAGGATGAAGAGCACCTTCGGCTTTTCAAGCGCGGCTACCCTCCGCTGGATCGCTTCGATGCGGTCGCGCAGCGCGCGGGATAATTCGAGCGAGCGCTGTTTGACTCCGGTTATCTCTCCGATTCTCTCGGTTGACGAAAGCACGTCGTCGAGGAGGCGAGGGTTGCTTACATAGATCGGGACGCCGAGATCGTCAAGGCGCTGGACGAACTGCTCAAGCTGGCTCGCGGTCGAAGCGATGACCAGGTCGGGCTTGAGCGCGATGATCTTCTCCAGGCTCGGCCGCATCGTGTCGCCCACGCGCTCTTTGCTGGCGGCCTCCGGGGGATAATCGCAGTAGCTTGTAACACCGACTACGCGGTCGGCGAGCCCGAGGGCGAATAACGTCTCGGTCACCGATGGCGCGAGCGAGATTATACGCTGTGGGTCAGAATTGATTCGTACCGTGCGCCCTTGCTCGTCTATAAAATCCTGCCCGGAGGCCGCGGGTTGACGCTTCTGAGTGCAGGCAGACGGCGCAAAGAGGACCGCCGCGAGCAAGATTAATGTGAAGAGAGGTTTTCGGTTCAAGAGAAAAGCTCCTGCCGACCCCGAAAGCGCGGTGAGTCGAGCAGGAGCTAATTCGAGATTGCCCCGGTGCGCCCGGCCCCTTCGCTCGAAGGGCTAACGGCTCGCCGACAGGCTTGCGGGCAGGTCTCCTGACTTAGTCTCGAGGGCGGGCGTCTTCAAACGCGCGCCCTCGCCGCCGACGGCCTTCCCGAATTTCAGATCAGTGGCGCTCGCGGTCGGCGGCTTCGAGGACATCACAGTGGCGGGACCGTGCGGGAATCTCACCCGCTTCCCTATTCTCCCCGACCCAGGGCCGGGGCACCCGAAGCCACAAAATAGTAAAGAGCAGATCGAAGCTCGAACCTAGCACGCGCCCGGCAGCCTAGTCAAATCAAAACACCAATCGGTTGTAGTCCACCGCGGTTGCAATCAATATAGATGGTATGTAGAATCCCTGCTCCAGATTGACAACAGGCGTTAGCGGGCGATATTCTAGATTAGTAGACCAAGTCCAGGGAACGCCGCAGACCAACACTTCCAGATGCGGTAATCTTTCACGGCGAGGTGAGTTGATTGAGTGCGAATCGAAGGCCCATCGTAGGCATTCCGTGTCGTTTCAATTGGGAGACCAATTATTATGAGTTGCGCGAAACCTACCCCGACGCTATCTACTCGTCGGGCGGCACACCTCTGCTCGTCCCCCTGATACCTCAGCCCGATTTCATAGACGCCGCGATCGAACACCTCGACGGCATCTGCCTGTCGGGCGCGGTCAACGACGTAGACCCGCTCAGGTACGGGCGCGAGCCGAAGCCCGGGCTCGGCCCCGTCGTGCCCCGCAGAGACGAGACAGACATGATGCTGCTGGCCGCGGCCGAGGCGAGGCACCTGCCCGTGCTCGCGATCTGCTACGGCATCCAGTCGCTGAACGTATACCGGGGCGGGACGCTCGTGCAGGACATCCCGACCGAGGTGAAGGGCGCGCTCAAGCACATGCAGGGTGAAGTCTTCTGGCGGCGCTCGCACTCGATCAACATCACGGAAGATTCGCTGCTTGCAAAGATCGCCGGCGCGTCCACGATCACGGTAAACAGCCACCACCACCAGGCGATAGACGTAGTCGGCCGCGACCTGGAGCCGATCGCGTGGGCTCCGGACGGCGTGATCGAATCGGTGATAAACACACGGCCCGACCAGTTCATCCTCGGCGTTCAGTGGCACCCTGAGGTCAGTTGGCAGACGGACGAGTTCTCTAAAGCGATCTTCAAGCACTTCATCGAGGTCGTGCGCGAGCAGGCCGAGTCGAGGGCGCGAGAAGCAGTGAAGAGTTAAACATCGCCCCGCAATCAAAACGTTCCTGCTATGTCGAAAGCAAGCAAGCTGACTTTTGTCGCACTCTGCGCGGGCCATTTCGTCAACGACACTTATTCGAGCATAATCTACCCGCTGCTGCCGCTGCTTAAAGAGAACCTTCACCTCACGACCTCTCAAGTCTTCTGGCTCGCGCCGCTCTACGCCATCTCCTCGTCGCTGATGCAGCCCGTCTACGGCTTCATATCGGACCGTTACGCGAGGCGCTTTTTCGCGGTCTTCGGCCCCGCGATCACGGCGATCTTCGTCTCTATGATCGGGCTGTCGCCGTCCTACGCAGTGCTGATCGCGCTCTTGATAGGCGGCGGCATCGGCATAGGCTCGTTTCACCCGCAGGGCGCAGCGATGGCCGCCGCCGCTTCGACCGAGCGTCGAAGAATAGGGATGGCGCTCTTTTCGGCTTCGGGCACTATGGGCTTCGCGCTCGGGCCGATAGCCATCGCCCTGATCTACGAAGCGCTCGGCCTCGGCAGGACATATTACATAGTCGTGCTCGGCCTCTTGATGTCGGCCGTTTTATACAAGGTTTGCCCGCCGCTGGACGCGCCGCAAAAAGCGGCTCCGGGGGCGACAAAGATCAAGTGGCAATTGCTCCGGGCATTGCAAACGGCGTGGAAGCCTTTGCTGTTGCTCTACCTGATAACGGTCATACGGTCCGGCCTCCAGATGACTACGAATAACTACCTGCCCTTCCTTCTGAAGGATCGCGGTTACGAGGTGGCGGGGACGGGCGGCATCATAACAATCTTTCTGCTTCTGGGCGGAATCGGCGGGCTGGCGGGCGGTTTTATGGCCGAGCGGATAAGCGGGCGCGCGGTCACTCTTTATTCGGGGCTGCTGGCGGGGCCGCTTCTTGTCGCTGCTTTCCTGACGACGGGTCCTCTGAGCATAATTCTGCTCGCGCTTGGCGGCTTCATGCTGCTGGCGACGCTCCCGGTGATCGTGGCGATGGCGCAAGAGCTTGTGCCGGGGCAGACTTCGACCGTATCGGCCTTGATGATGGGGGCGGCCTGGGGCATAGGGGCGCTCGCGCCACCCGCGCTCGACCACGCGGCGACGACTTACGGGTTCGACACCGTCCTCATATTCGCTTCCGGCTCGACTCTAATCAGCGCCATGCTCGCTTACTTCCTGCCGCGCGAAGAGCGCAAAGCCGCCAAAGAGGTCGAAGTCGAGACGGCAACGGCCGCGGCCGCGGGCGACTAACCTGATGATCAGCCTCCGGGACAGGACTGCGATCATAACCGGCGCATCGCGCGGCATAGGCGCGGCGACGGCGATCATGTTTGCCGAAGCGGGCGCGCGCGGGCTGGTCATAAACTATAACCGTGACCGCGACAGCGCCGCGCTCGTCGGCGCGAATTGCGAACGGCTCGGATCAGAAGTGATGCTCGCCCGCGCGGACGTGTCGCGCGTGGCTTCGGTTGAGAGGATGGTTCAAGGCGCGGTCGATCGGTTCGGCTCGCTCGACATTCTCGTGGCGAACGCGGGAGTGTGGAAGCGGGCCGCGATCGAAGAGATGACCGAGCCCCAGTGGGACGAGACGATCAACGTCAACCTGAGGTCGATATACGCCTGTTGCAAGGCCGCCGCGCGGGTGATGACTTCGCAACGCAGGGGCACGATCATTCTGATCTCTTCGACCGCGGGCCAGCGCGGCGAGGCTTTTCATTCGCATTACGCGGCGACGAAAGGCGCTGTAATATCGATGACGAAATCGCTGGCTGCGGAACTGGGGCCGCGCGGCGTGACCGTGAACTGCGTAGCGCCGGGCTGGGTCGCCACCGACATGACTTCCGACGCGCTCGCCGACCCGAAGCAGAAGCGGCGCATACGAGAATTGATTCCGATAGGCCGCGTGGCTTCGCCGGAAGAGATCGCTGGGCCAATTCTCTTCCTCGCCTCTGACCTTGCGAGCCACGTCAACGGCGAAGTCCTCAACGTCAACGGCGGGTCGGTGCTTTGCGGATAATGAAAACAGGTCTCGAAGTCCTTCTGGAATCTCGATTGAGCCTGCTCGACGGCGCGCGAGTCGGCCTGATAGTCAACCCCGCCTCGATCGACTCACGCTTTATTCATGCCGCCGATCTATTTCATCAAGACGGGCGAATAAACCTGACGGCGCTTTTCGGGCCGCAGCACGGAATCCGCGGCGAAACTCAAGACGACATGATCGAGTGGCAAACTTTCACGGACAGCAGGACGGGGCTGCCCGCCTATTCGCTTTACGGCGAGACGAGAAAACCGACGGCGGAGATGCTCTCGGACGTCGACGCGCTCGTCTTCGACGTGCAGGATGTCGGCACGCGCGTCTACACTTTCGTCTACACGATGGCGCTCGCTATGCAAGCGGCCGGAGAGTGCGCTAAGCGGTTCGTAGTCCTTGACCGGCCGAACCCGATAGGCGGCCTTCAGGTCGAAGGCAATATTCACGAGCCCGAGTTCAAATCCTTCGTTGGAATGTTCCCGATCCCCATGCGCCACGGGATGACCGTAGGCGAGCTGGCCATGATGTTCAGCCGGGAGTTCGGCGTGAAGTGCGATCTTGAAGTAGTCAAGATGGAAGGTTGGCGGCGCTCGATGTGGTACGAAGAGACGAGGCTGCCCTGGATCATGCCTTCGCCCAACATACCGACGGTCGAGACGACTGTCGTCTACCCCGGCGCGGTGATGGTCGAGGGCACTAACATTTCTGAAGGCCGCGGCACAACTCGCCCGTTCGAGCTAATCGGTGCGCCGTTCATAGACCCGTACGCCATGGTGGCAGAGTTGGAAAAAGAGAAGCTCCCTGGCGTCGTATTTCGCCCGATGCATTTTCAACCTACGTTTCACAAGTTCGGCGGGGAGCTTTGCGGCGGCATACAGATTCACGTCACCGACCGCGAACGGTTCAAACCCGTCGCCACGGGCGTCGCGGTCATCGGCGCTATAAGGCGGCTCTACCCCGCGGGCTTCGCCTGGAAGCAGCCGCCTTACGAATACGTCTACGACAAATTGCCATTCGACGCGATAACGGGGACTTCCGCGTTGCGCGAGCAGATTGAAGGTGGAATGACCGCGCGCGAGATCGAGCAGTCGTGGGAAGAAGGGGTGCAAGATTTCGTGGCGCGGCGCGAGGTCTATTTGCTCTACGACTGAGCGGGAATATAATCGAGGGGTAATGGAGACGCTCGAAGAACTTCTCGTCAAGGCTGAGCATTCACACGGCCACATGTGCGCGGGCCAGGTGCTCGGAGTGAGGATGGCGATGCTCGGGTGCCGCGCCATCGGCATAGCCGACCCGCGCGGCGCTGACCAAAAGAGCCTGCTCGTCTTCGTCGAGATAGACCGCTGCGCGGCCGACGCCATCAACACGGTGACGGGGTGCCGTCTGGGCAAACGCACGTTGAAGTTCTTTGATTATGGCAAGCTCGCGGCTACATTTCTGAACACGAAGACGGGCGAGGCCGTGAGAGTCGTCGCGCTCGACACTTCGCGCGAGACGGCCGACCGCATCTTCCCTGAAATCGAGAACAGGTATCAGCGCCAGCTCGCGGCTTACAAGCAACTGCCAGATGAAGAGTTGTTCAAGACCGAACGCGTCTCGGTAAAGGTCGGGACACAGGATCAGCCGGGGCGGCCTGTTTCAAGGGTGCGGTGCGACAGTTGCGGCGAAGCTGTTAACGATCGCCGCGAGGTAGTAACGAATGGGCTAACGCTCTGCCGCGCCTGCGCGGGCGATGCTTATTACACGCGACTTTCTTAATTGGCCAGGCGCGCTTCCAGTGCTTGAATAAGCGAATCAAAGTTTGACCCTTGATGTTGATCGAGGCTGAGCGCGTTCATGTCGCCAAGAGTGTTGACGATCTCGCCAATCGTTATACGGATTTTAGCGAAAAGGTCTAGCTCTTCACGTATTCCCTGAAGATACTCGCCGCCGACGCCCTTCATCTCAGCGTCTAATTCATCCTTCTTCTGCTCCCAGTATTTTATGTATCGCAGGCGACCTATCGCCTCGTAAATCATCGCGTCGCCGAGCACGATTGGGAACACGCGGTCGCGGATCTCTCCGCGGTCGGCAATCTCCGTAAGCTCGTACATGCAGTTCTTTGACTCCAGGTATTTCTTCGACAGCACCACGACGATGCACTTACCCCGGCCGATGCGCTTCATGAATTCTCGAATCGAGTCTTTGTATTTCACATCATTCTTGTCGCGGACGAAACGAATATCGCGGTCCGTTAAAGCTTCCTGGAGTTTATCGACTACGGCCATGCTCTCCTCCCCCCAGGCGTAAGAGACGAAGACTTCTTTGACGGGGGGAGGCTCCGGCGAGTGAATAGGCTTCTGGTCAAGGTGTTCAAGCTGGTTCATGAACTGTAGGATTGCATACTCTCCGGGGAGCACGTCCCTGATCAATTGGGCGGCGTCAACCAGATCACCACTGATGCCGCATTGTCTTCCCTTCTCCTTCGCAGCGAAATCCTTTAGCTCGCTAAGCGGATATGCGAACGGGTCGTCGCGCGTCTGACAGACATTGCAATTGCAGGGCAAGTACTTTTCATATTTGAGGCGCGCGAACGACGAATGAATCCGTTCGAGCTGATCGTCGATTATCGCCAGCAGGCCGCGCGAGTCAGCCCCGTTGACGCGAACGGTGATCTTGCGCCGCTGGTAGTCTTCAATGACTTCGGCGCGAGCGCCCTCGCGCGCGAGAATCACTCCGGATTTCCATACGAGGCTCTGGTCGGCTATCAGGTGATTCACCGCGACTATGAATCGAGTGATGATGCCTTTGGGCATAAACTCATAATCGTATCGCACGACAAGCCCGCCGCTGCTTTCTCGCGCGTCGGCCGGGCGGGCGGGCGATAGCAGGTGCGGAGCGATATATACATCCTTGTTCGGCAACTGGTAACAGAGCTGAAACCTCATCATTAGCCGCAACAACTCGTCGCGCATGTCCGAGTATTTCTCGTCGGACCAGATTCTCGCCAGATCACTCGGCCCAAAACGTCCTCGATTATTCAGAACCGTCTTGTCGTCCAGCACGCGATACACGGCATCCGTCCCCCAATTCGGTTTAAGTATCACCGTGTTCCTTAGGACCGGGTCATCCTGGAAATGGAGGCAGATGCCTAGATCATGCAGATAGCCGCTCAGTTGCAGCTTGTCCTCCCGTCTGGTGAATCCATTCTCCTGGCAGATCCCCAGGTACTCTTCGAGCGTTATATAGTTCCGAGCATCATTCTCCAACGCAGTACGAACCTGGCTCCAAGTCTTAGGCAACGGGGTCCCGATGTGCGGTAAGCGCTCCAGCTCGTGGCGGATCGCTCTTTCAAGCTCTTCCAGACCACTGTTAGTAGCCAGATTGGTCCTGAACGCTTCTCTCAGGTTTGGGAAGTCCGCTCGCAAGCTCCCGAGATCGATGACGCGCTGGCGCTCCTGCTTCTCATTCTGGACGATCAGCAGCGGGCTCCGGTCGCTTAGCAGCTCGATCACCTGTAGCCAGTAGTTGAAGTCCGTATCTTCCTTACGGTCATCCGTCACGAGAGCGTAAAGAGAGCGGCGTGTGAGAAAGAACTGGTGAGTGGCGTGATAAATCTCCTGGCCGCCGAAATCCCAGATGTTGACTTTAAAGTTGGTACTGTGAAGTTCCTCGCGCCCCTCGCGCTTGACCCTGACTGCTGCCGGGAAGCTCCATCGAATTACGTCGATGCCCTCCGTCGAGAGTTCTTGCGGCTTCAGCTCGTAGTTAGAATCCTCAATCTTCCTGGCGAGCGAGGTCTTTCCAGCGCCGGCCTCGCCCACAATGATCAGCTTCGCTTCGCACAGGTAGTCGATGCCGACTTCCTGTTGTTGACGCCAATAGTTCTTTATCGCCTCAATGCCTTGCTTGACGACCTCCAACGGTGGGACCTCGATAGGGTGTCCTTCCACATCAAGCCAATCGAGTTTTGTCAGTTGAAGAATATCAGCAGGAACTTGCCTGATGTGGCCTCTGTAATCCCGATACATATCACACCCAAGTCCAAGGGTGGTCAGGTTCTTAATCCGAAAGAGAACATTCGGAATTTCAGTGAATCGGTTATAGTTAAGGCCGATCGTTTCGAGCTCGGACAGATGCCCCAAAGAGTCTGGAAGGTCAGTCAGCTCGTTCGCTATTAGACCGAGGGAGCGTAACCGTTTCAACTCCCCAATCCAATCAGGAAGCTCGATAAGCCCTGCGTTGCCGAGGTTCAGCACCTGGAGTCCCTTCATGTTTCGGATGCCGATGGGAACCTCTCCACGTAAAACACCCCACAATGATAGTCTTTCGAGAAGATGAAAATGGCCGATATTTTCAATGAGGTCCCGAATCTCGCCCGGTGATTTAGATTCCTTGGAGAGATAAAAGCTGATCTTGAGATTTCGAAGGCATGTTAGTAGGGCAAGCTCGTCACTCAATTTAACTTCATTTGCCCGATCGGCTCTCATGGACTCCCCTTCACTAATATCTACAAAAGTCATCCCCTCGACGTTGTCGCGCGATAAGGCATGCCGGAATCGCAAGTAGATGTCCCAACTGAGCGTCAACCCCGGAATGTTGGTCAGTCTCTCAATCGGGTTTTCACTAACATCCAAATGCTTGAGGTTTACTAAATCTCGAATTCGTTCTGGAACTTCCTTAATCTCGTTATTCGATATGTTCAGAGTTTCCAGGTGCTGAAGACTGAAGACTTCATCAGGAATCCGTTGTAACTTTTTCGGGTAAATGTAACTTAGGTTGAGCTCTTTCCTTTGCTCTCGCCGCGCGCGTTCGATTATTTCTAGAACTTCACTCATGAGAACACCTACCTAATGTCGTCTATCAACTAATTCGGACTCTACTAAAGGCATGACCTCTTCGGCGAAGCGCTCCATCTCTTCCATCATCGGGCTCATCTGCATCAGGAATATCTCTACTCCCGCTTTGCGAAACTCGATTATCCGCTCGGCTATCTGCTCGGCAGTTCCGGTTAGCCCGGTTCTCAATCCGCGATTCGAGACGCTGTAATCGCGCAAAGAAAGCTCGCGCTCAAGCTGGCTCTGCGTAGTGAAGTCTTTAAAACCGAAATATCCGGCCGTGTCTTTTACGTCGCATATACGGTCTATCTCTCGCTTCACTTCCTGATCGTTGTTGCGACAGATCACATAAGCCGCTATGCCGTAGACCATCGAGTCCATTCCCATCTTCGCGCGACGCGACTCCATCTCTTCGACTTTAGGCCGCACGTTTTCAGGCGGGTCGCCGTGCATCAAGTAGCCGTCGCAATAACGCGTGATCATCTGCTTCGCGTCTTCAGATTCGCCTCCAGCGTAGAGCGTCGGCCAGGGCTTGCTCGCGGGCTTAGGCTCAAGGTGCGCTTTATCGACCTTGTAGTACTTCCCTTCGTAGCTGAACTCTTGCTCTGTCCACATGCCTCGCATCACTTCGATGAACTCGCGCGTCCGCTCGTACCGCTCGTCGTGGCTGACCCACGCGCCGCCATACTCGCGCATCTCCTGCTCCCACCACGCAGAGACTATATTCAGGCTAAAACGCCCTCCCGAAATCTGATCGATATTCGCCGCCATCTTCGCCGTTATCGCGGGCAGGCGGAAGCCTGGGCGGATCGCATTCATCAGCTCAAGCTTTTCCGTCACCGACGCCAGAGCCGCCGCGGTCGTCCAGCATTCGAGCACAGGCGCGGTCGCGCCTTTGATGTCGTTCAGGTTCAGTTCCGCCAGCAGCGTGATGTCGTAACCAATACTCTCAGCCCTCTGCGCTATTCGCTTGTTATACTCGAACGTCGCTTCCATCTGCTCGTCTTCGACGTTGCGCAGCCAGCCGCCGAATATCGGCATCCAGAATCCGTATCTTACTCTCTTCACCGCGACCTCCTCCTTGCCTCAGCAGGCGCAATAATATTGCTTATCTTCGAACAGGCTCTCCATCAAGCGAGCGAACGGCTCGGGGTCGTCCGCCGACAAGACCGCCGAGATTATCTCGCTATCCGGCCCGTCGTTTCCAGCGATCAGGTCGACCCAGTCCTTTCTTGTGAGATTTGCTTCCGGCGCTCCCGCCCTCTCACGCCGCAGCGCGACGTAGTCTTTCAGATAGACCCACCGCAGCGGCTCGCGCTGGCGACCGGCCGCCTCTGCTCGGCCGTAGACCGCGTCGGAATAGGCGAGCCACGGGAGATCGACGCCCGCCGCTATCGGGAGGCCGATCCACTTCCAGACGCGCGTGTTGATGTCTAAGAGCTTGTATTCGCCATCACGCTCGTCATAGATGAACTCGACTTCGCTGATGCCGTGGTAGCCGAACTGGTCGAGTATCTCTACGCCGCGCTCGACTATCTGCGGGACGTAGCGCGAATCGACCAGACAGGCGGTGCCGAAATCGGGCGGGTACTGTTCGAGCTTGCGGCCTACGAAGACGCCTTTCGCCTCGCGGTCGCGGCCGACGTAGCTGCACAGCGAATAAAAGCTATCAGTCCCGGCCCCGACGATCTCTTGTGCGAGCAGCGAGTGATGGCTCGCCCGCCGGCACAGGTCGAGAAACTCTTCGCGGCCGTTTGCGCGAAAGACCTTCTCGCCGAACTCGTTGGTGAACTCTCTTTGCAACGCGGGCTTCACGATGCAAGGGAACTCGATCCGCGAGGCAACATCGTCGGGCGCCTGCTCGCCTATGTAAAACGTGCGCGGGATCGGTATGCCCCGCTCTTCGCACTTGTGGTAGAGCAGGTTTTTGTCGAGTATGCGGTCGACTGTCTCAAGATCGGAAAACGGCAGGACGAAGAATTCTTCGAGCTCGGCCCGGTGGCGCGCGACGGCGAAGACCCATTCGTCGAGACAGGGGAAAAGCACTGCTTTGCGGTCGAGCGCCGCGCCTATCCGCAGGAGCAGGTCTATAAACGCGCGCTCGTCCTCTAGAGGGTAAGGGCAACGACCGGCCACCGCGGTGAACTTCGAGTGCAGCCCCAGGCCCCGCGAGTCGCGGTCTAACCCTATGACAGGGACTCCGCGCCTTCCGAGCGAGCGGGCCACGGCCAGCCCTGTTATGTGGCAGTTGAAGACTACAGCCGCGGGCAGATCGGTTCTGTTCGCCCGCGCTTTTACGGCATCGATGATCTCATCAGGATTCCAGAGCATCTTCTAATAGTGAATTGGGGCAGGCCCGCGCCTGCCCCGATAAAGAGTGATTATGCGAAATCCGGTTCGGCGGCCTACCTGCGCTTGCCTTCTATGATCTGTATGCAGAAAGGTCTATCGTAACGGAACGGGCGCGTGGGGTCGGAGCAGTACGAGCGCACCTGCCCTTCGCCGTTAAGCGCGCGGTAAACGCCCGCGCCTCCCGTGACTGAGAGCACCTCGGTCGGCCCCGTCGTCGGCCCCGTGCGCTGGCCCGGTATGGCGGGGCTCGCCGGCTGCGTGCCTAACGTCACGCCCGTAACGCCTTGAAGCTCGATGGTCCCTCCCGAGGAGCTGACCAGCATGCTTTGATTCACAACGAGCCGCCCATCGTCGGCAACCTGGCCCCACGCGCGCCACGTCCCGACGACTCTAGGGGTGGCGACGTTGAATTCGCATGTAGCCATGTTGACGGACCTGAACGGGTATATCTTGCCTTCAAGATAGAACGGAGTGCCCGTAAGCGGCAGGCTGTTTCTCAGCGTGGGCTCATTGGGTACTACATCGAATATGAACTCGATGCCTATTATCTGAGCCTGCGCTTCGGGCGAGGGGAGATTGATCTGGCATGAGAATAACGCGATTAGTATCGTGAGCAGCACGCATGCCCGGAACAAGAGATTTCGTTTCGACCTGACCCTATTATTCACCATTGTACGCGTCTCCTTTCAACCTCAGTATTACCGAACCGGTGGGGGCTGAATAATACATCAATCTCGGGGCACACTCAATCAGTCCTGAGTGCTGAGTCCTGAGTTAAAGTGAATTACTCAGAGCGTGTCTGAGAAGTCCCCGAAGGGGACGCGCTTCAATAGGAAGCCTCGAATAGGCGTCATTCAATAAGCCCCGAAGGGGCGACGATTCAATAGCCGAAAGCCCCGTAGGGGCGTGATTCAATAGCCCGGCGCATCGCGCCGGGTGACGCACGCATACAAAACAAAGCCCTGAAAGGGCGATACTCTTATCGCGCCCTTTCAGGGCTTGTAATAATGACAACCTGCTTCCAGGGGCGTTGCCCCTGGCTATTGAATCATGCCCTTTCAGGGCTTCCCTTACACTGTTCAGACGCCCTCTCAGCACTCAGGACTCAGCACTCAGCACTATTCTTTCTTGTTCAGCGGCTGGCTAGTTAACGCGCCGGCGCGGCCTTCGCATACGTCTTCGATCAATTTGAAGGTGAGAGCCTTCCCATCAAATTTCCACTGGAACTTACCCGGCCCCTGGTCCAGGCAGGCCATAGGTCCGCGCTTGTCGGTTATTGTGACGCGGTCATTCTCTACCGTGTAGACGCCCTCCACGACGATCTCGCCTTCGCGGCTGACGTTCATTTTGCCGTCGCTTTCGAAGCTGACCGTAAACGGCCCAACGATGAACTTCCCCGTCGGGAACTTATCATCCGCGGCCGCGCGGGCGTACGAGAGCGAGGTGAACAGCGTGGCCACCAGCGCTAACGAGGCGAGCAGGCTGGTAATCGACCTTATAGGTTTGTGCATTGGCTTCTCCTTAAAGTGACCTTTAATTCAACTCCGGCTTATCACTCATACGATTACGCGGCCGGAAAGGTCGATCTTTAACGCGCGGCGGGGTTCGGCCCATAGAATTTCCACGATGACGTGAAATCACGCCCGAGCCTCTGCTTCGTCAAGCTCGCCCGCACCATCTCGATCGGGATGCGATTCTCTTTCAGGACCGCGTCGTGGAACTGGCGGTTGGTCATCTTGCCCGTGTCGACCAACTCTCGCCGCAGCGCGCGAATCTGCAAGCCGCCCAGCAGGTAGGCGCACTGGTAGAGCGGCCCGTAGTTGCCCGCAAACGAGCGGCGGACCTCGGCCGTGGCGTTGTCGAGCTCGTGGCCTACGCGATTAACCAGCAGGTCTATGCACTCCTGCGGCGTCATCTGCTCCAGATGGAACCCGAGCGAGAACATTATCCGCGCCGAGCGGTGCATCCTCCAGAAGAGCATCCCTACGCGGTTCTCGGGCGTCTTGGCGAAGTTCATGTCCCACAGAAGCATCTCCCAGTAGAGCGCCCACCCTTCGGTCCAAAACGGCGTGCTGAAGGCCGCGCGGTGAGTCCTGTACCTGGAAGCCATAAACCCCTGGAGGTGGTGGCCGGGGATTAACTCGTGATGCACGGTCGCGCGCGAGAAGTGAATGTTGTTGCCGCGCATGCTCATCAGCTTCTGCTCGTGGCCCATTGTGTTCGTAGGGTAAGAGACCTGTATGACCTCGCCGCCGAGGAAGAACGGGCTGACAAGCTGTTGCTCGGGCGACAGCATCTCCATACGCCACGTGTCGCGCGCCAACTGCGGGACGGTCACGAGCTGGTTCTTTTCGACGAACTCTATGGCTTCCATCGCGAGTTCGCGAATCAACTCGGGCTGCTTGCCCGGCTCGACGTAGAGCGTCTTCACGTGTTCGAGCGCCTTGCGCCAGTCGTCGCCGTAGCCAAGGTCGCGAGACGCGCGTCGCATCTCTGCTTCGCACCACTCCAGTTCTTTCTTGGCGATCGCTATCAACTCTTCGGGCGTGTAGGGGATCATCTCGTAAGCCAGCTCGCTCATCAACGCCTCGCGCCCGATCGGGTCCCCTATGATCGCCGTGTCGTCGCCCGGCTTTACGCCTACGATCTTCTCGCGCAAGTAAGCGGCGTAGCTCTCAAGCGATTTGTCGACGAGCTTATAAGGCTCGCCCACCCACCAGGTAAAGATCGGGTCGTAGCCGTTATAAAACCCGTACCAGTTTTTCAGGCTCGCCCTGAGCTGCGTGACGGTCACGGCGGCGCGGTTAGCCACGGTCTTCTTAGCCCTTGCCGCGTCGGCGCGGACCTCGCTGCCGGGCTCGGGTTTAGGGCTTGAGTCGAGCGCGCGGCGGGCCGCATCGATCTCCCTGTTTAAGGCAGACAACATCGCGGCGGTGCGGGCCGGGTCGACCTTCTGCATCTGGCGGCGGGCCTCTTCGAGCTCGGCGATCTTAGCGGCGAACGGGATGAGCGCGGCCGCCTCGGCCTGTGCGCGGGCGCGTATGTCGAGCTGGCGCAATTCGTGTTCGAGGTGATTCTTGAAAAGCAGGTAGTCTATGCGGCCGTCCTGGCTCATCCGGTCGAAGTCGACGCGCCCGAGCATAGAGAGCCAGTCCGTGTAGAGCTGTTTGAAGCGGGCGCTGCGGGCGGGCGTATCGACCGCGTGAAAGCGGAAGAGGCTCCCGCGGTCGGCCACGTATCTTTCGATCATGCCCCGCATCTCGCTAGGCGGCGAGTCGAACTCGCCGGGGTCCTTCTCAGCCGTCGAGCCGCGTTGCGCCATACCGGGCACGGCCGAGCACGCGAGCGCGAAAATGAGAACCGAGCAAACGATTAACGAGAGTCTCTTTTTTTTCATCTCTACTCCCTCATCGATCAGTTTCGATACTATATTGAACAAATCGATCAGGGTCAAAGACGAGCGGCCGTCACATCGCCTTGGCGTTCTTGCCGGGGTCGGCCGAGGTGGGCGCCTGAGTCAGCTCTACATCGAGGTCGCCGGCCGCGGCTTCCTTGTATTGAACCGGCTCCGCCTCATTCGCCTGCGCTTCGGCTTCCGAGCCAGTTTCAGGCTTTTTCGCCGCGCGCTGGCTTACGGCGATTGCATACTCTTTGCCGGCCGCTTCTACGTCATCCAGCCTGTAGAGGATTCGGCCCAGGTGTTCGTGCGCGTCCGGGTAATAGCCGCCGCGCTGCTCTATCGCCGCGCGGTAAGAATCGGCGGCGTCGTGAAGGTTGCGGTTGCGCGCCTGCGCGTGGCCCAGGCGAAAATACGCTTCCGGGTATCTGCCGCCCGCCTGTTGGATCGCTTTCTCGAAAGCGTTGATCTCGGCGTCAGTGTCGCCCTGCTGGGCGTACAGGATTCCCATCTGGAAATATGCTTCGGGATAAAGACCGCCCTGCTGCTCTATCGCTTTTTTGATCGGGGCCATAACGGCCGAGTGGCGGCCCGAGCGGAACAGGGCGCGGGCAAGCTCCAGGTGTGCGCGCGGGAACTCGCCGCCGCGCGCCGCTATCGCGCCCTCGAACTCGGTTATCGCGCGCTCGCTCTGGCCGAGGTCGTAAAGCGCGCGGCCCAGGTCGAAGTGAGCCTCGGGGTTGCGTGCGTCGGGCGGCGTCTCGGCTATCGTCGCTTCGAACTGCTCGCGCGCGGCCTCGACCTGGCCTATTTCGTAAAGCGCGCGGCCGAGCGCGTAGCGTAGCTCCGCCGTGCCGCCCTGTCTTGAATCGATGGCGGCGCGGAACTCCTCGATCGCCTCATCGATCCGCCCGCACCTGTAGAGGATTCTCGCGAGATCGTCGTGAGCGTCCGGCCGCGCGTTGCCCTGCGTGATCGAGGTCTTGAGCAGATCGGCCGCGCGGTCAAAACTGCCTAACCGCGCGAGCGCATTGCCGAGGTTTCGCTGCGCATCGGGGAAGCTCCCCTGGTGCTGCCCTATCGCCGTCTCGTAAGCGCGCGCCGCGCCCTCGATGTCGCCGCGGAGGTAAAGAGCATTACCAAGGCTGTAGTAAGCCTCACCGTAATGTCCTTTACGCTGATCTATGGCGGATTGGAACGAGCCGATCGCTTCTTCGACCTCGCCGAGGTCGTAAAGGGCTACGCCGAGGTTATGCAGCGCGAGCGGGGAGGAGTCGGGCGCTTCGGCGATCGCGCGGCGGAAAGCCCCGACGGCCTCAAGCACTTCGCCCTTCTTGTAGAGCGCAAGCCCGAGGTCGTGGTGGGCCTGCGTGTAGCCGGGCTCCCTTTCGATCGCCGCGCGGTACGAGCTGATCGCGCCGACAAGGTTCCCGAGGTCGTAGAGGACCTGTCCAAGGTCGTGGTGGGCTTCGGCCATCGAACCGTTCGCGCGTATCGCCGCCCCGAATGCGATGGCCGCGCCTTGCAGGTCGCCCTGCTCGTACCGCGCGCGACCCAGCATGTAATGCGCGTCGGGGTACTCGTCCGCGTGCTGACCGATCACCGTTTCACACGCGGTCACGACCTGCGCCAGATCGCCGTTGTCATAAAGCGCCGACGAGAGGTGGAGGTAAGCGGGCGGGAAGTCGGGTTGAAGGACGATGGCGCGCTGGAATTCTCTGATCGCTTCAAGCAGGCGGCCCGACCTGTAGAGCGCTACGCCCAGGCCATGATGAGCGACCGCCACTTCGTCGTCGAGCAGGAGCGCGCTGTGGAACGCCGTGATCGCTTCTTCGAGCAGACCCTTTTCGAAGTAAGCCAAGCCGAGCTCGTGGTGTGCTTCGGCGAATCTCCCGTCACGCTGCTCGACGGCCGTCAGCAGCGAATTTATCGCGCCGTCGTAATCGCCTTGATGGTATAACGCGCGGCCGAGGCTGTGGTGCGCTTCGGCGTAGTCGCCGCCTCTGAGCTCTAAGGCCGCGCGGAATGCTTCGGCGGCTTCCGCCGCGTTGTCGTTTTCGTAGAGCGCAATCCCTAGATGGTAACAGGCTTCGGGGAAGTTCTTATCCTGCGACAGCGCCGCCCTGAAAGATTCGATGGCGAGGTCAAAGCGCCGTTGGGTTTCGTGAATCCGCCCGATTTGATAGTGCGCGTCGGGGTAAACGCCGCCCTGAAGCGTGATCGCCGCGGTCAGCTCTTCGATGGCAGCCTCGGTGTCGCCCAGATCGAAAAGCGTCCGGCCGAGGCCATAATGAGCGCGCGGGAAGCGCGAGTTCTGTTCAATGGCTTTGCGATAGCCGGCCGCCGCTTGCTCAAGCTCGCCCTTTTCGGCCAGCGCCGCGGCAAGCTCCTGATAAGCCAGCGGGAAGTAGCTGCGCTGCTCGGTCGCCGCGCGAAAAGAGTCCACGGCCCGCGCGAGGTCGCCCATTCGCGCGAGCGCCCGCCCGAGCTCGTAATGAGCTTCGGCGAAACGCGGCTGCTCAGAGGCGGCGGCCGCGAGCTGTTCGACCGCCTCGTCGAGCCGGCCCGTTTCGTAAAGCGCGCACCCGAGCTCGAAGCGCGCCTGCGGGAACCTCGCGCCCTGCCTGCTCAAGGCCGCGCGGAAAGAGTCTATCGCGCCGGCAAGATCGCCCGCCTCCACAAGCACGCGGCCGAGCTCAAGGTGCGTGTCGGCGTTGCTGCCGCGGTTCTGCTCGACGGCCGTGCGGAGCGCGGAGGCGGACTGGCTCAATTCGCCCTGCCGCGCCAGCGCCACGCCGAGGTGGTGCCAGGCTTTGGGAAACTCGCCGTTGCACTGATCGATTGCGCTCTTGAAGGCTTCGGCCGCGCCCCCGTACTCGCCTAACGAGAGGCGCGCGCTGCCGAGATTATGGTAGGCCCAGGGGTTCTTGCCGTCGCGCTGCTGGATCGCCTTCTGGCAGGCGTCGACCGCCTCTTTGTAATCGCCCGCGCGCTCAAGCGCCAGCGCAAGGCTGTAATAAGCCTCCGCGTTTTCAGGCTGCTGTTCGATAGAGGTGCGAAAAGCCTTGATGGCTTCGTCGATCTCTCCCGTCTCGAAGAGCATGCGCGCGAGGTGATAGTAGGCGCGTGGGAAGACGCCGTCGCGCATCTCTATCGCCTTGCGGCAGTCGGCGATAGCTTCGTCGAACCAGCCCTTGTTATAAAAGTCTATGCTCTTGTTGAGGAAGCGTTGCGGAGTGCCGACGGGGCCGGCGGCAAGGTCATAGCGCGCGTAGGGCTTGAAGGTCTTGAAGAAGGACATATGGGGGCACCTCAGAGATATTCATTTTGAGCCGGTGTTGAAGAGCCGCCCCATTCTACCGAAAACGAGCACCCTGTCAAACCCCTATTCAGGTAGTCTTCTGTTTGGTCGTAGAAGCGGCGGGATTGAACGCCCGCGGTCGTCGCTTTTCAACTTTCGACTGCGTAATCCAGCAGGCTGCTGCGGTAACTTTTTATTTCCGCGTCCCAGGGCGCCTCGTTGAAAGCTTCCTCGACATAACTCAGGGCCTCTCTTAGGAGCGTGTCTTTATTCTTCTCTTTATCGATCGAGGCAGATACCGCCCGGCGGTGGTTGTATTTTGCAATGGTGTCATCGAACCTGTACTGCCACACCTGGCGACGGGTTTTGTATGCCAGGAGTCTTTGATAAGCCTCGGCCATCTCCGACTTCCGGTCGTCGCCTGCGCCCTCGACCAGATAGAGGAGGTACTGATTCAGGGAGTACACCTTCTTCTCCAGATTATCGTCGCCTAAAAGCCCTTCCGCCTCCTTCGCTCGCTCGATCGCCTTGTCGATCAACTCTTGCCCTTCCGCCGCTTTGAGCTGCTCGGGAGGCTTATTCTGTCTACGCCAGGCGGCGCTGTAGCCGAGGCTAAGCCATAGATGATGGAAGAGGTATGCATTCCCTACGGCCAGATCGGCTTTGACTTTAGTATCCGTAGCCTCCGAAAATGCCGCTTCCAGCTCGTTGAGAATCCTCTTGCCTTGTTCCACCTCTTTGTTCGCCTTGAAGGTCGCCGCCGCATAGACCAGCTTAAAGGAGAAGTGCGGCAGCAGCTCTATTTTGCCGAGAAGGTCTATCAGATCATCGTACATCTCGGCCACCCACAGAAGCGCTGTCAGGGCGGCCAGGGCATCTATGTGCCCGGCCGGATTCTCCTGAGCCCCATGGTAGGCGGCGGTCACCCTCAGCAGGGTGTCCTGTCTGACCTCCTCCTCCTGGCCGAGCAGAGCCTTCAGGACAGCGGTTATCTCCTTGTGCGTTTCTGAGGGGAAAGCAAACCGAAGTAGGCCGAAATCACGGAAGAAGTTCAGAGCCTCCACCTTGCGATCGCTTACATGGCTGTGCAGCGAATCCGCCCCCTGATCTATCCTTTTGCGGAGTGAAACCAGATACCCTTTCGCCCGCTCGACCTGGAAATATCGCGAGCTTAACTGCTCGTACTCTTCCACGTTCTCTTCTAAATCCTTCTTCGTGGTTTCGATGGCCTCATCGACACGTTGTTTGAATGGCTCGCTCTGGAGCTGGTCGGCGACCTCGCCCAATTCGTCCTCCGCTTCATGCAGTTCGCGCAGGACATCCTGTTCGTCATCTCTGGTCGCAGATGGGAGCCAAACATTCGCATAAAGCAAGAATTTATTCAGATCATCTATGACCAGCCGCAGTGACTTCCCGGAGAAAGCAATCTTGTCCACCTTCTCGACCATGAGCGGTTCGGGGGAGTTTAGGATTCTCTTGATGTCCGTGTTTAACTTCTTAAGCTCTTCCTGATTGACAAAATCGGTGGGGGGCTCCTCTTTATCGATCGACGAGCTCTTCGGGGGCGGCAGGAACGTACACTTGAAGACAAAGTAATCGGCCCTCCTGAGGGCGCTGGAGACTACCCCATCATAAGCCTCATACATCAGGTCTTGTTCCATCCCGGCTTTTTCGACGGCGCTAAAGAGGAGGGGCGTGGAGACGAAGAGGCGAGGGACCGGGTTTGAACGGTCTTTTCGGAACGCTTGGACCCGCGATATGAGTATGCTTAAAGCTACCGCGTCGGCAAAATTGTTTACCTTCCTTGTAGACCTGAGCTCGTCTAAAGCCCTCTTTAAATCCAGAAAGGTTTTTGACTTGATTATGTCTGTATAATCGACCTTCCATTTATCCAATTCCAGCCACTTCTGGCGGATCATGTTGGTCAGCCGCTTGTTCCAACCGCCGCCTCGAATCAATTGAATGGTCTTGAAAAGATTGACGGCCGAGACCACGTTATTGCGCACGGATTGAAGCAGCTCCGCGTCTTTCATCACTCTGCCGTCCCTGTCGGGCTTAGGCATCTCGTACCTCACGGCCCCTTCGAGGTTTACCTCGTGAAGGAACTCGCGCGCGAGTTGTTTATAATCGGTCTTTTCATTAGCGGCCTCGGTCGCCTTTAGCACGTTCAGAAATTCCGCCTGGTGGGGAGGCAACATCTTGATTGTCCCGAGCCTCCCGCTGGCCGCCAGGCAGTGGGCCAGCACCGTGTCGCGCAGGGGCTTCTCGCGGTCGCTGTCGAAGACCGCGCGCAAGTCGAACGCCGCCCCGTTGTGGATCGCATACATGCCCAGAACCATGCCCCGTATGTCCGCGGTGTCAAAATACAGATCGACTTTTACCTGGTTGCCTTCGAGGATCATGTCCTCAAGCTGCATGTCGAGGTTCTTAGAGAACCAGACCAGTTTGTCTCTAATATCCTGGGCCATCCCTATCTCCTTAGACAGGATTTAAGCATACGCGGTTGCCACTCAGGGGCGCACAGGTAAACGGCGCAAGCCCGTAAACCGAGGGGATATCTATTGTTTATTACGCCCCCACTCGCTTTACATACTCGGAGAGCGCCTCGAGGTTTCGGTCATCCAAATAAGCCAAGTATCTATACTGCTCTTCCTCAGAGAGCGTGAGATAAATCCTCTCGGGGCCTAGAATAACTATGGGCACGTCTTCCCGTCTTTCTAGCTTTGCCCCGCACTTCTCGATAGCCGCCGCGAATTGTCCCTCGTAATATATCCCCCTGCCTAGACAATACGCGTAAACTTGCTTGAGGTCGCGGCCGGCCCTGTGGAGCCTGTTCGGGTTAAGCCACAAAGGCATGAGCTCGCCGAGGCGCTGAGGGTTCCTGTATATAAAGTCGGTTATCTCGTCATCATCCGGCTCAAGTATGCCAAGCTCCATCAGCCGCAGCCCCGCGTACCCCTTGTATTTTTCATACGCCGAATTATGCAGGTGTTCCCTGAGGACCTCGACATACGCAATAAACCCATAGTCTTTTGAAGACGCCGTGGGCGCCGACGGCGCAGGGGCGGCGTAGTAATTCCCCAAAACGATCAGGGCCTTCATGTGGAGGTCACGCTGGAGGCCTTCCCTTTTAATTATGCAGGCGTCAAAGCGCCCCCACTGCCTTATCACTCCGAGCACCTTGGTGAACCCTTCAGGCGGCGTGTATGCGCCGATCAGATCGAGCATATATTCGGCATAGCGCTTAGGCTCAGGTCTGATGGGCTGCCAAGCCTGCACGATAAGTCGCAACGCCTCGTCAAAGGCTGTCTTGGCTACGGCCCTTTCAGACGAGTCACGCAGAGTCACTTCGATATACTCTTGTATGCCGCCTAGAGCAATTAAATCTTGGGCGCGGTCCCCATAAAGTAATCTCCTAAGCTCAAGGCGCCACCGCTCTATAGTAGGCTCCTGCTTTAACAGCTCTTTTTCTTTCATCAAATCACGACTCATTTTGAGCCTCCGGAAATGCATTATAATAACTGTCCAGGAGTCTGCACAATGACTCGCCGCGGCAGATGTTAGGGATTCTGATCTCATTTTTGTCGATCAAGACAGGCCAGATCTCGACCTCGTCCACGGGGATTGGCCCAACCACGTATTCGTCTACGCCTTCGCCCAGCGGCCCGCTAGGCTTCAGTCCGATCGTAGTGCCGCACCTGGGCTTGTCCTCGTCCCTGGACGGGTGGAAGATCTCCGAATCGAAGGCGTCCAGCACGGTCGGGACCCGCGCCAACTTGTTGTCTTTGAGGAAATCGGCCGGACAACGCAGTATCACCGCATACAGTGGGATGCGATCATTCGGGATGCCTAGTTTGTAGGCCGACAGCGGTACTTTATCCTTTAGAAGGTCTAAGCTGGTCCACCAGGTAATGCCACGGAACCCCTTGAGACTACCCTCGGCGTACCAACTGAGTTTAATCCACCCTTGATTCCTGTAATGGTCATTTGTCAATAGCCACCAGATATCTTCGTTATTGTTCTCTGTGGTCGGGACCGCAGTCCATACGTCCGCGCTCCTTGCAACCTGCATTGCCCCGCTGAGACGGTAGAGGAACCCCCCTTTAGGGGGCTCGGCCGCGCGGCCTTTCCCGCCCACTTTGTAATCATTATTTTCCAGCAGCCGGTCATAGTCATCGTCCGTCAGGCTGTAGGGATGCTCCAAGGGCGGCTCCATTTGCAGCATCTCCTCGTGTAATCTCTTTAAGGCGTCGGCGTAGGTTTGCTGCCTGACAGAGCCGATCCTTTGCCGAACTTTATGGATGTTTTCGTAATCCGACATACACAACCTCAAGGTTAGAAGTATCGGGCGAAGTGGACGCCAGATGGCAAAAACCAGAATGAATCAAACCATCAAATCGGTGCAATTAACTCGCGTCTTTGAAAGGCCAGATAACCTTTTTTCTGGCCATCTGTTTGGGCCGTTGGGTAAACCCTCTACCGGTCAGTAACCGTGTTTACAGGAAGCGATCAGAAAAGTCAAGCGGGGCCGCCGGGCGGCAGTAAGAAAGCGCTTCTTCCGGTCGTCTCCAGGCGTTTGTTAGGTCGAGACCTTATTCGGGCAAGTCCTCCTCTTTAGGCTCGGGCAGCCAGAAGCTCGCTATCAACCCGATCGCGAACATCAGGAAAGCCGTGCCGGCCGCCGCGTAAGCGAGCTTTGTCGGCACGCTCTCGCCCGGCATGCGCATCTGCAATTGTGTGGTCAGCAACGCCGCCGAAGTCCCTATCATTCGCCCGCCTACGTTGGCCGAAAAGCTTTCGCCCGTGCCGCGCAGGTGCGTCGGGTAGACCCTCGGCAGGTAGTTCCCCCAGAAGCTGAATTGCGCCACCGTCAAGAGCCCCGCGAAGAAGATGCCCCACTGTAACATCTGAAGGCTGGCCGTGGCGGCGAAGATGAATACCGCGGGAACGATGATGAGGCCCGGTATCTGAAATGTCCTGACAAGCCAACGGCGCGATATGATCCTCACGGCGAGAAACGCGAGCAGGAAGCGCCCCACCAGCCCCCCGATCTCCTGTATCAGTTGGACCGTCCCGGCCCTCTCAAGCTGTTGAGGTCTCGGCAGCCCCGCGACCTCGGGCAGGCCGGGGACGATCTGCGGGATCTGCTGAATCGCTCCGAACGCCACGGCGAAACTGCACGCCACCATCAAAGTAGAGACCAGCGTGGTCCGCTTAAACCTGGGATTGAAGATCTCGGTTATGCTCGGGCGCTTGAGCGTGCCCGCCGCTTTCTTCTCTTTCCACATCGGGGATTCGGGCAGGAATGGGCGAATGATAATCAGCGGGATCGCCGGGATCACCCCTGAGATGAGCGTGTATCGCCACGCTTCGTGAACGCCGTGAATGGCGGGCAGCGAGTCGTGGTACTTCGCGGCTAACACGAAAGCCCCGCTCACCATAAAACCGCCGAGCGACGAGAAGGCTTGCGTGTAACCTAAGACTTGCTCGCGCTGCTTCGGGTCCTGGAAAAGCTCTGCCAGCCATGCCACGGCCGCGACGAACTCGACGCACACCCCGACAAAGGTAGTGCAGCGCAAGACGAGCAACATCGGCAGCGACGTGGCGAAGCCCGCCGCCAGGGCCGAGAAGGCGTAAACCAGTATGCTGTAGACGAGGACTCTTCTCCGCCCGAACCTGTCGGTCAGATATCCGCCGAGCAATCCGAAGACGCCGCCGCACACCGCGGGCACGTAGAAGAACAGGTCGCGCCAATGAAGGAACTCCGGCGAGCCCGGCTGCAAGCCGCCCAACTGCTGCAACGCCGGCGGGAGGATGAGCGGCAGCATCAGCAGCTCGTAAGTGTCAAAGGCAAACCCCAGCGCGGCTACGATGCAGATCAGCCACTGGATCTTACTTAACCCTTTCGACTCGGTTTTCATTTCGGCCATAATAATCATTCTCCGTCGACGGTCACTCCGGGCGCCGCCGTTCTGGAAAGTAGCGCTCCACTGTCGCGCGGCTCGGCCCCCTGGTCATCAAAGAGACTACGATCATCAACACGGCCGAGATTATAGTCATAGGCACTACGGGCAGGAACCCGAAGACCGTCGCCCCGGCAGGCCCTCGCGACAAGATGTCGACTCCGCCTACAGACCAGAAGGGCGCGGGCGAAGGCGGGACGAGCGATTGAAAGACCGCGACCGCTACGACGGCCGAGGCCGCCCAGACTGTGCTCGCCAGCGCGCCCCAGCGCGTGCTCCTCTTCCAGAAGAGCGCCGCCACCAGAAGCGGCGTCAGCGCGGCGTAGCCCGAGAATGCGTACTGCGTGGCGAGCGCAAAGATGCTTTCGGGAACGCGCAACGCTATCGCGTAGGCGACTATCGTCAACACGACCACGAATATGCGACCCGTCTGCACCTGCACGCGTTCGCCGAATCGCTGTTTGCCGCCGTAGAAGGCGAAGAAGTCTTCGGCGAACATCGTAGAGAGCGCGAGTATCTGAGAATCGCTCGCCATCACGGCGGCCATCACGCCCGCGCCCAGAATGCCCGCAAGCCACAGCGGCGCGTAGCGGTCGAGCAACAACAAGAGCACGTCGTCTCCGCTCGATTGTCGTCTGAGGTCGTCGCGCTCAGCGGGCAGCAGGCGCGGCCCTTCTGCGGCGAGACGCGAGCGGGCCTCAAGCTTCGCTTCGATCTGCGGAGACTCTTTGACGCTGTTGGCCGCCACGCCCAGGAAGACGCACGGGACCCACAGCGCGACCATGCAGAGCGGATAAAAGATCACGGTCTTTTTGAACTGGCTCATCCGTCGCGCGGTCAGACAGAAGATGGCGATGTGCGGGAAGGCTATCGAAGAGAGCGGGATGAACATGTAGCTCAGGAAGGCCGTGGGCGAGAACCGCTCGCGCGTCAGCAGGTAACCTGTCGACGGATTATTCAAAGCTTCGATCGCAGAGCTGAATCCGCCCATCCCCGCGCCGATGATTATCAACGCGATCACCCCGAACAGCAGGAAGAGCGAGCTTTGAAAAGTGTTGACCATCGCCGTCCCGCGCATGCCGCCGAAAAAGACGTAGCCCATCACCACCATCGCCACGACCGCGCCGCCCAGCCAGTAAGGTATTCGCCCGCCGCTTATCGCGTAGAGCGCGGTCCCGCCGCCCATCACGCCGATGATGATGTACGGGACCAGCAGCGCGGCCTGGACAAAAAAGATGACCGTCCCTATGTGAGAGCATTCCCAGCGGTCGCGGAACATCTGCACGGGCGTCATGAAGCCATACCTTCGGCCGAGCGCCCATATGCGTGTGCCTATGAAGAAGAGCGACAGCGGTATGATGAGCGCCGACGAAGAGGCCATCAGCCCGTAGGTCACTATGCCGTTTGAAAACGCGTGGCCGGACGAGCCGAGTATGGCGAACGCCGTCATGTTCGTGCCGAACAGCGAGAGCAGAAAGACGAACGGGCCGAGAGAGCGGCTGGCCAGGAAATACTCTTCGGCGCGCGCGCCGCCCGCCGATTTGCGGAAGGCGAATATGCCGATGTAGAGGACTACGCCGAGGTAGAGGAATACGACTATCGCGGGTATCAACGCGCTTCACCTTCCTCGATTCTGTTTGATGAGCTGTCGTCGGCTCCCGCCTCTGCCTCAAGATGCGCGGGCCACGCAGTCTTGACCAGCAGCCACATTAGGAGAGAAACCGCGACGGTGAAGCAGGCGTGATAAAAAAGTCCTACGGGGAGAAAGCCGAGCACGAGCGGTTCGGCCGTGCTCCAAAACCAGAAATCCTGGTGCAACACGACGAGCGCAACGACAATCAGGGCGAGCAAGAACTTTTTCATCTCTTATGCGTTGCAACCGGGTCCTGAGTCTCGACGTACTATCGCATGGCGGTTCGCTAAATTGCAACTTCCAAGAGTCGCTTGCTAGAATTACTTGGTTCACGAACACAATTAAAAGGTCAAGGGAGTAACATCGATCAACATGCATTTTTTTGAATTTCTCTCAGCACGTTCATTCACGCTCATTCGCAAGAGTTCACTTGTAGCATTAATCTTAATCTCTATCACGTCCGCCACCGCGGCGCAGACTACGACTACGCTGACGGGGACGGTGCAAGACACGGCGGGGGCTACGCTCGCGGGAGTTAAAGTCACCGCGCGCCACGTCGACACGGGGCTGTCGCTTTCGGTAGTCACAGCCGAAGATGGCCGCTACGTCTTCCCGGCCATGCCTGTCGGCAATTACGAGATCCGCGCTGACATAGAGGGCTTTCGCCCGCTGCTGCGCCAGGGCATTCGTCTTGTAGTCGGCGAGACGGCGATCGTCGATCTGACTTTAGAGGCCGGCGCGCTCGACGAAACCGTGACAGTCACGGGCGAGGCCGCGCTCGTAAACACAGAGACGCCGGAGCTGAGTTACCTCGTCGGCGAGCGCGCGATAAGAGAGCTTCCGCTCAACGGCAGGAACTACACCGACCTCGCCCTGTTGCAGCCGGGCGTGCTCGCCTTCCCGCACAGGGACGGCGGGTCGGTCGTCGCGCACGGGCTCGGGATGAGCATCAACGGCCAGGACCCGAGGTCGAATGTTTATCTTCTCGATGGGACGCTTCAAAACGATTTTACGAACGGGCCGGCGGGCAGCGCAGCCAGCACCGTGCTCGGCATCGAAGCAATCAGGGAGTTTCGCGTAGAGGCGAACACCTACGGCGCGGAGTTCGGGCGCAACTCGGGCGGGCAGATCAACGCGCTCTCAAAGTCCGGGACGAACGAGCTGCACGGCAGCCTCTATTACTTCCACCGCAACGACAATTTCGACGCGAGGAATTTTTTCGACGGCGAGCGCAAGCCTGAGTTCAAGCGCAACCAGTTCGGCGGGAGCATCGGCGGCCCCGCCAGGCGCGACCGCGCGTTCTACTTTTTCACCTACGAGGCGCTTCGCGAAAACCTCGGCCGCACGGTCTCGACGGTCGTCCCCGACGACAACGCGCGGCTGGGCATACTGCCCGACCCCGCGAATCCAGGCAGGACCATCACGGTCCAGATCAACCCGCTCATCCGCCCGTTCCTCGACGAGTTCCCGCGCGCCAACGGCCCGAACCTCGGCGGCGGGCTCGCCGCGTTCAACTTCGGTTTTGCGCAGACGATCGATCAGAACTACTTCACCGGCAGGTTCGACCACAACGTAGGCGACGACGACCAATTCTTCGGGCGCTACACCTACGACGACGCGGACCAGTTTCTCCCCACGGACTTCCCGCAGTTCCCGCGCACGTTTCTGTCGCGCAACCAGTTCTTCACGGTCGAGTACCGCAACAACCTTTCGGCCCACACGTTTCAGACATTCCGGGGCAGCTTCGCGCGCACGCGCATAGGCCAGAACGTCGAAGCCAACATCTCGCAGCCGCTCTCACCATTCGTGCCGGGCCGCGATCTGATCGGCAACATAGACATAGGCGGGCTGCCGCGATTCGGCCCGCAATCTTCGGCGAACCTCCGACTGGTGCAGAACGTCTTCGGCTTCGAGCACGGGCTTGTCCACTCGCGGGGCCGCCACCTGATAAAGGCGGGCGGGCTGGTCGAGCGTTATCAAGATAACATGGTCAACCCGACCTTCAGCCTCGGCACGTTCACGTTCGCAAACCTTAGCGACTTCCTCCGCAACCGCGCGCAGCGGTTCGTCGGCCTGCCGATCGAAGGCGCGCTCGACCGTTACTGGCGATTCACGCTCTTCGGCTTTTACATTCAGGACACGATGAAGGTGAGCCCGCGCCTGAGCGTAAGCGCGGGGCTGAGGTATGAGTTCTCCACGCAGCCTGTCGACATAAACGGGCGCGATTCGGCGCTGCCGAACATCGACGACCCCACGCCCACCGTCGGCAAGCTTTACGAGAACCCTACGCTCAACAATTTTTCCCCGCGCCTCGGCTTTGCGTGGGACCTGTTCGGCGACGGGAAGACTTCGCTCCGCGGCGGGTACGGGTTGTACTTCAACACGAACAATCAGCAGAACCTGATCGTCACCGTGACGAACCCGCCGGCGACGCCGCGAGTTATTATTGCTAATCCTACGCTCGCGCCGATATTCCCCGTGCCGCCGTTCGAGCGAGGCGTCGGCAATTCAATCAGGCCCGTGCAGTTCGACCTTGAGAACCCTTACACGCACGTCTACAACCTGAACCTTCAGCGCGAGCTGTGGTTCGACACCGTCGTGACGATCGGCTACGCGGGCTCGCGCGGCATTCACCTGCTCAGGAGCACCGACGCGAACATAGCGGTCCCGCAGACTCTCGCCGACGGGACGATCTTCTTCCCCGTAGGAGCGCCGCGCCGCAACCCGGCCTTCTCGACCATCGAGCTGAAGAGCAGCGACGGCAACTCGTGGTACAACGCGTTGATCTTCGAGGTGCGCAAGCGGTTCACGCAAGGCTTCACGTTCCAGTCTTCATACACGCTCTCTCGCAACATCGACACGACGCAGGCGTCGACGTTCTTTTCCGACGCGACGAACGGGACGACGACTGCATTTCCCGAATTCCCCGGCTTCAACTACAACAAGGGGCTGGCCGATTTTCATGCGAAGCACAACCTGGCGATCAACTTCGTCTGGGAGGTCCCATTCGCGAAAGGGATGAACGGGACCGCGGGCAAGCTCTTAGACGGATGGGAGCTGACCGGCATCGCGCAGTTGAGGAGCGGGAACCCGCTGACCGTCTTTGTGCAGCGCAACCGCTCGCGGTCGCAGTGGTCGCCGTCGAACGGCCCCGGCATCGGGTTCGACCGCGCGAGCCTTGCGCCGGGCCGCACTCATGAAGACGCGGTCACGGGCGACCCCAATCAGTATTTCGACCCGACCGCTTTCGTGCTCCCGCCCGCCGGTACGCTCGGCAAACTCGGCCGCGGGACTTTCATCGGGCCGAACCTCAGGACGTTCGATCTGGCGGCGGTGAAAAAGACGCGCGTCGCGGCGCTCGGCGAGAACACGCTGATACAGTTCCGCGTCGAAGCGTTCAACCTCTTCAACCGGGCGAACTTTGGTCCGCCGAGTCTGACCGCTTTCGCGGGCGCGGCCGACAACGAACAGCCGCTGCCTTCGTTCGGCCGCATACGCTCGACCATCACCTCTTCGAGACAGATTCAGTTGGGCTTGCGGATAGCTTTTTGATATGTAGGGGCGGGGCTTGTACCCGCCCGCGACCCGTCAGAACGGGTTCCCCGCGTCAGCGCGATTACGTCATCGTCCTTCGGACGATCCGGGCAGCCACGAGGGCTGCCCCTACAGGGTTCTTTCAATCGCAGGACAAAATAAGGAGGCTTGAATGCCAAAACGAACCGGCCCCCCTTTACAAAGTTTAGTTATCGCACTTTCGTTTATCTTGATCATGCTCTCGCAAGCGAAGGCCGAGGACTGGTCGCAGTTCCGCGGCCCTAACGGGACGGGCATCTCTTCGTCGAAGGGATTGCCCGTCGAGTTCGGCGCGCAGAAGAATCTTGTCTGGAAGACGGACCTGCCCGCGGGCCATTCTTCGCCCGTGCTCGGGCGCACTCGAATCTTCTTGACCGCGTTTGAGAACAACAAGCTATTGACGATCTGCCTGGACCGCCAGAGCGGCAGGGTGCTCTGGAAGCGCGAGGTGCCGCGCTCGCGCACAGACCGTTTGTTGAAGCCGAACAACCCCGCGTCGCCGAGCCCCGTCACCGACGGCGAGAACGTCTACGCCTTCTTCCAGGACTTCGGCCTTGTAGCCTACAAGGGCGACGGCGCGGAGATGTGGCGTATTCCGCTCGGCCCCTTCAACAGCCAGTGGGGCATGGGCGCCTCGCCCATCCTTTCGGGCGACAAGGTCATTCTCGCCTGCGACCAGGACACGAACTCTTTCCTGATCGCCGTCGATAAGAAGAGCGGCCGCGTAAAGTGGAAGACAGACCGGCCGCAAGTCGTCTCGGGCTACTCGACGCCGATCCTCTACAAGCCGAAGGGCGGGACTGAGCAGGTAGTCGTGCCTGAATCGTTCCAGCTCACCGCTTATTCGGTCGAGACGGGCGAGAAGGTCTGGTGGGTGCGCGGGCTCGCCTGCGAGATGAAGTCTATACCTGCGGTCGAAGGCGACGTGATCTACATCAATGGGTGGGGCTTTCCCGATAACCAGCCGGGCAAGCAGGTCGCCGTGCGCCCTTTCGAAGAGGCGCTCCCGACGTATGACACGAATAAGGACGGGAAGATTTCCAAGGCCGAGGCGGTCGCAGCGCAGGACCAGAAGCTAAAGGTCCAAGGTTATTTCGAAGTCTTCGACCTCGACCGCGACGGTCTATTGGACGCAAAGGACTGGGGCCTCTACCGCGCGATGATGGCGGCCGAAAACGGGCTGCTGTCGATCAAGCTAGGCGGGCGCGGCGACATGACGGAGTCGAGCGTTCGCTGGAAGTATCAGAGGCCGGTCCCCCAAGTCCCTTCGACTCTGCTTTACAAGAACGTGCTTTATATGGTTAATGACGGAGGTGTGTTGATCTCCTTCGACCCGGCGACCGGCGCCGTCGTAAAGCAGGGCCGCCTGGAAGGCGCGATCGATAAATACTTCGCCTCGCCCGTCGCGGCCGACGACAAGATTTACCTGGTCAGCGAGTCCGGCGCGGTTTCGGTCTTAAAGGCCGGCGGCGAGTGGCAGATACTTGCGGTCAACAACCTGGACGACGAATGCTTCGCCACGCCCGCGATCGCCGACGGGCGGATTTACATCAGGACGCGCGGCGCGCTTTACTGCTTCGCGAAACGCGATTGAGAGAGAGATGACTGGCGGAATAAAAAAGGAGAGAAAGCCTTCTATGGTATGGGTGATATTCGCACTGGGCGCGGCCCTGGCCTGGGGCCTCTACGGCCCCACGCTACACCGCGGGCAGGTGCAGCTTGGGAGCCCCTTGCGCTCGCTGCTCTGCGTCGGGGTGGCTTACTTCTTGATAGCCGTCTTATTCCCGCTTGCGAGTCTTGGGACGCAGGGCGGGCTCGACCAGTTCAATAAAGGCGGCGTGGTGTGGGCGACCATCGGCGGCGCGCTGGGCGCGTTGGGGGCGATCTGCATCATCTACGCGTTCAGGTCGGGCGGGCTTCCGAACTACGTGATGCCGCTCGTGTTCGGCGGGGCGCCGGTCATCAACACGCTCTTCTCGATGATCCTCCACCCGCCTCACACCAGGCCGAACCCTCTGCTCTACGTCGGGTTCCTGCTCGTAGCCCTTGGCGCGGGGATGGTGCTCTACTTCAAGCCGCAGGGCTGAGACGGCAATCTCCGGGTGAGCAAGAGAGTAAAAATAGGCTTCGCGATCGTGGCCGTGGTGCTGTTGTTCGCGGCCGGTCTCTTCGTCACATTCCTTCGCTTCGTCAAAGTTCCGTCGGCAGGAATGGCTAACACGATCGTCCCCGGCGACCATCTGGTTATCGCCCCCATCTTTGGAGATATCGAGCGCGGCGACATCATTGAGTTCAAGTACCCGAAGGAACCTTCCATAAGATATGTAAAGCGAGTGATCGGGCTGCCGGGCGAAACAATCCAGGTGCGCGACAAAAAGGTGTTTATCAACGGGTCGGAGCTTGCCGAGGCGCGGGTCTATGTCGAGTACGACTTTGAGACCATGCCTATGAAAGAGGTGTCAAGCGAAGGCTCGGGGAGTTATCGCGTCTACTACTACAAACCAGAGGACGAATCATTCACAGACAGCTACCGCCTGACCCCTTACGCGGGGAGAGAGCCATTCCAGATACCCGACGGCCATTATTTCGTGCTAGGCGACAACCGCGACAACAGCGAAGACAGCCGCTACTGGGGCGCGGTGCCGGGAAATCTCATTGTGGGCAAGTTTTTTACGAAGTATTGAGAGCGCCGGCTATTCGAACTGCTTCTTGAAATCAGAGAACTGTTGCTCAAACGTTGAAAGCTGCTCGCGCAGACGCGTGACCTCTTCTTGCAAACTGTTGACCCTCTCCTCCAACGCTTGAGCCTTGCCCACGCGCGTCTCCGTCCGGAGCGCTGCTTCTATCTCTTCGACGTCGATCGGGCCGCTTAACAGGTGCGCGTACCTCGACTCTTTCATACCCACCTGGCGCGGGAGCTTCATCACGAGGTTCTGCCCATCCCTGTCGATCAGCCCTTCGAGCGCCGCCTCTACGTCGGAGAGCGATTCGAAGTTATAAAGCGCGTTCGTGCGCCCGCGGACCTCGCCGACCGTCTGCGGGCCGCGCAGCATCAGCACGCACATCACAGCCACCTCTTTGTTGTTGAGGTCGAACGCCTCCGGGAAGATGTGGCCGTACTTAGGGACGCGGCTGTCGACGCCGCGGAACAGCCAGACGAGCTTCTTGTCGCGCAGGGTGTCTAGCGCCTGCGTGACGGTGCGCTCGTCGTAAGAGACTACAGGGTCGCGGCTCGACTTCTGATTGCAGGCGTGAGTCAGAGCGTTCAAGCTCAGCGGGTAGTATTCAGGCGTCGTGATCTGCTTTTCTACCAGCGAGCCGAGCACGCGCACTTCCACCAGGTTCAATAACAGGTCCATAGTTGAGTCCTGAGTCCTGAGTGCTGAGTCCTGAGTGCCGGTTTTCACTCAGCACTCAGGACTTTCAACTCAGGACTTCGAAATGCGGTAGAGCCGCGAGGCCGTGCGGATGATGAGGCTCCCCTGCGCGATCGCGGGCGTCGCCATGCACATCTCGCCCAGGCTGTTCTTGCCCACCAGCTTGTACTCCGCCCCCGCCTGGATTACGAAGGTGTCCCCGTCTTCGCTGAGGCAAAATATCTTCCCGTTGTAGGCCCACGGCGAAGAGGTGAAGGCCCCGGCCGCCGGGTCTATGCGCTGTTTGCCGTAGACCTCTTTGCCGGTCTTCGCGTCGTGCGCGGTGAAGAAGCCTCTGTCGAGCAACGTGTAATATGTCTCTCCGTAAACGACCGGCGTCGTGTTGTAGGGTCCGGCCTGAGGCTGAAACCATGCTATGTGCTGGTTGCCGCGCTCGCCCTCTTTAAGCGAGATGTCGCCCGCCGCCCCCGGCCGTATCGCGTAGACGGGCCGCAGTTGGTCCATCACGTAACCCGACGTGATGTAGACCAGCCCGAATTTTGAGAACGGCGTCGGTATGGAGATCGACGACATCCCCACAAGCTCCCACAGCAGCTTGCCGTTCATGTCGTAAGAGCGGACCTTCTTCGTGCCGGGTGTGATTATCTCCGTGCGCAGCTCGTTCTCCCAGATGTAAGGCGTGGCCCAGTTGCTCCCCTCTTCGCGCTCGACGCGCCAGACCTGGTTGCCCGTCTTTTTGTCTAACGCGACGATGAATGACTGATCGTCGTTATCGTTGACAACGTAGACGCGGTCTTTGTGGAGCACGGGCGAGGCGGCCGTCCCCCAGCCGTAACGCGTCTTGAACGGCCCCCACCGCTTCTCCCACAGCGGCTTGCCGTTCATGTCGTAACTGAACAGGCCGACGTTGCCGAAATAGACGTAGACCCTTTCGCCATCGGTCACGGGAGTCTCGGAAGCGTAGCTGTTCTTCAAGTGTCGCGACGAGGGCGGGACCCCTTTGTAGGCTTCCCGCTCCCACAGGATCTTGCCCGTCTTCCAGTCTACGCAATAGACCATCCAGCGGTGCTCGTCCGTGGAAGCCTTTCGCTCGCCGCCGAAGTAGAGCCCTTTCTTGGGGGCTTCGAGCTCGCCTTTGCTTATGACCGAGGTGATGAAGATCTTGTTCCCCCAGACGACGGGCGACGACCACCCGACGCCGGGAATGTCGGTCTTCCAGGCGACGTTTTCCGTGGCGCTCCACGTGTCGGGGAGCTTCGGGTCGTCGGCCACGTTCATCGATTGCGGCCCGCGGAACTGCGGCCAGTTGTCCGACGCGAAGCAGGTGTTGAGCGCGACAAGCGTCAGCAGTAGTGCCGGAATGATTCTAGTTCTCATAATCCTCCACAAGTAGAATTAGCAAGATCGAAGTTCAACGCAGTTGAAAAACGACATTCCCTTTTCTAGTTTTCGCTTTCCCTTCAACTGTTCCGCTACCTCATCACGCCGACCTTGACGTGCGAGCCGTACTGGCGCGAGTGGTAGACTCGCTGCGTCGATTTTTGAAAGTCGGCTTCCGTCGCGTTATAGATGTCGACGAACTTCTGAGGGTTGCGGTCGACGAGAGGGAACCACGTCGAATGCACCTGGACCATTATCCTGTGCCCCTTCTTGAATGTGTGAAAGCTGTCTGGCATCACCCACTCGACCTTGTCGACTTTGCCGGGGACCATAGGCTCCGGCCTCTCGAAGCTCTTGCGAAACCTCGCGCGCATCGGCTCGCCCCTTACGAGCATCTGGAACCCGCCCATCTTTATGTTCGCGGGGTTCGGCGTGTTGTCCTGCGCGTCGTCGGGGAAGACGTCGATCAGCTTGACTATGAAATCCGAGTCCGTACCCGTCGTCGACACAAACAGGCTCGCCGTGATCGGCCCGGCGATCGTCACGTCCTCCGTCAGCACGTCCGTCTGGTAGACAACCACGTCCGGCCGCCGCGCCGCGTGCCGCTGGTCGGCGACCATGTACTGCGCGGTCATGCCTATCGAGGTCCAGTCGATGTGCGGGACCGGCTTGGCCGGGTCGCTGATGTATTCGTCAAAGCCCGCGCCAGCGCCCTCTTTCGGCGGCTCGAAGGCCAGCCGCCCGCCCGGATGCAGGTACAGGCTCTCGGCCTTCAAATTCTTAGGCGGCCACTGGTCGTAGGTCTTCCACTCGTTCGCGCCGGTCAGAAAGACGTAGGCTTCGGGCAATTTCATCTCGCCCTTGTCCTTCAAATAGTAGTTGAAGAAAGCCAGCTCGATGTTCTCGCGATAAAAGACGCCGGTCTTCGAGCCGAACCGCGCGCTGCCTAACTGATCGCCTTCGGTCCCGGCCCACCCGCCGTGAATCCACGGCCCCATCACAAGCATGTTTACGATGCCGGGGTTCTGCTTTTCGATGAACTTGTAGGTATTGAGCGCGCCGTAAAGGTCTTCGGCGTCGTACCAGCCCCCGACGGTCATCACGGCCGATTTGATCCCTTTGAGGTGCGGCAGGATGTTGCGCGCCTTCCAGAACTCGTCGTAATTCGGGTGCTTCATCATCTCGTTCCAGAAAGCTATCTCGTTTTTGAAATACTTTTTGTTGGCATTGGCGAGCGGCCCCATATCGAGAAAGAACCTGTAGCCGTCGGGCGTGCCGTGCTTGAACGGGGGCGGCCTCTCTGTTGTAGGCTTCGGCCTCGGCAGCCCGAAGCCCGAAAAGAAGTTGAACGCGTGCGGCAAAAAGAGCGTGCCGTTATGATGAAAGTCGTCGCCGATGAACCAGTCGCCGATCGGCGCCTGCGGCGACGCGGCTTTTATCGCCGGGTGCGAGTCGATGATCGCCGTCGAAGTGTAAAAGCCCGGATAGGAAATGCCCCAGATGCCTACGCGGCCGTTGTTGTTCGGCACGTTCTTGAGCAGCCACTCTATCGTGTCGTAGCTGTCGCTGTTCTCGTCGATATCGCTCGCGCCCTTCTTGTTCGGGTTGTGCGGGCGCACGTCTTCGAACTGCCCTTCGGACATCACCCGCCCGCGCACGTCTTGATAGACGAAGATGTAGCCTTCCCTCGCGAAATGCGCCGATGGCCCGAGCGACATCTTGAACTTGTCGACCCCGTAAGGCGACACGCTGTAGGGCGTGCGGTCTAACATTATCGGGTACTTCTGCGAAGCGTCTTTCGGGATGTAGATCGAGGTGAAGAGCTTCACCCCGTCGCGCATAGGGATCAAGTGCTCCTGCTTCGTGTAGTGCTCACTTATTACGAACGGCTTCTCTTGCGCGTAAGCGTGGCGCGTGATCGCGCCGAGCGCTATCAATACAGCTACGCGGACGACGCGAGCAAGAGTTGAATTCTCGGGCTTCATCGGTTCCCTCCCCTCATCAATCGCCGTTGGTCAGGTACTTCTTCAGCCAGGCGTGCAGCTCGCGGTAGAAGAAGCGGCTGTTCTCGCCTTTCTGTATCCAGTGGTTCTCATCCGGGAAGACTATCAAGCGGCTCGGCACGCGGAGCCGTTGCAGCACGCTCCAGTTTTCGAGCGTCTGGTTGAGCGGCACGCGGAAATCGTTTTCGCCGACCGTCAGCAGTATCGGCGTGCGGAAATTCTTGGCGAAACGAATAGGGTTCTGCTCCCGCCAGATGCGCCCCTGCTCCCAGACCGGCCCGCCGTTGTTGACCTCGCGGTGATAGATCGAGTCGCTGGTCCCCCACTGGCTTTCGAGGTTGATGAGCCCCGCGTGGCTGACCAGACATTTGTAACGCGTCGTAGTCGCTTGCAGCCAGTTGACGAGGTGGCCGCCGTAGCTCGCCCCGGCCGCCGCCTGTCGCGAGCCGTCTACGAACTTGTAGAGGCGGATTGCCTCGTCGGCCGCCTCGTTGATCTCTGCCGAGGGGCCTATGAACGGGTCGCCCTGGATGTCCTGGGCGAACTTCTCGCCGTAGCCGGTCGAGCCCGTGAAGTCTGTCATCAGGACTACGTAGCCGGGCTGCGCAATCAGGTGGTAATTCCATCTCAGGAAGAACTGGTCACGCCACATGCCGTGCGGGCCGCCGTGGATCAAGACGAGTAACGGATACTTCTTATTCTCATCAAACGCGGGCGGAAGCGCGACCATGTTATGAATCCGCTTGCCCGCCTTGCTCGTGAACCAGAAGTGGCGCAGCGGCTGCCAGTCGATCTGAGCGGCGCGTTCTACGTTGAACTCTGTGAGCCGCTTCTGAGTCTTTGACTGCGCGTCGATGCGGACTATCTCTGACGGGTTGATCGAGCTCTCCCAGTTGGCGAGTATGACGGCCTGCGCCGCTTTGCGCGGTATGACGAGATTCGTGTAAGCGCCTGCCGTCATATCCATCGCGAGGCGAATTTCGCCGCCCGCGGCCGGCACGCTGTAGAGTTTTTCATGGCCCGCCTCTTCGGCCAACAGGTAGACGGTCTTCGAGTCGGGCGTGATGGCGAAGCTCCCGACCGAACGATCAAAGCTCGCCGTCAGCATTATCGGCTTCATGTTCGTCGACGGCCAGGCGAACTTCGCGAGCCGGTCGAGGTTGTACGTCTTCCCGTTCTCTTGTGTGTATGTAGCGTAGAGGTTCTCGCCCTTCGGGTCGAACGTGGGCCGGCCGTAGCCCCCTTCGCCCGACGCAATCTGCCGCGGCTCGCCGCCCGTCGCCTTTATCAGGTAGAGGTTCGTGTTGTACGCCGCGTAAGCCGCGGTGTTTCTCCCCGTGGTCGCCACGAAGACAATCGCGCCGCCGTCGGGAGTCCAGACGGCGTCGAGGTCGTCGCCCGAAGTGAGCGCGCGGCCCGCGAACCCCGGCTCGGCGCCAAGCTTCGTCCCGGCCAGCAGGTCTTTAGCTTTCGCGCCCGGCTCAAGCGACTGGACGAAAAGATGCGTCTGCGTGTCGTCGAGCCATCGGTCCCAGTACCTTATGGGAAAGCTGTCATAGACTCGCGCCCGATACTTTTGCGCTTTGCGGTCGGCGGCTACTTTTTTGTTCGCCTCGTCATCCATAGCGCCGGGGAAGACTCCGCTGGTGAAAAGCAGTGCCTTGCCGTCGGGCCGCCACTGAGGCGAGCGCGCGCCGGTCGAGAGCGAAGTGACGCGAACGGCCTCGCCGCCTTCGGCGACGTTGATCGTGTAAATCTGGTTCGCCTCGTCGCCTTCCCTGCGCGCCGAGAAAGCGAGCCAACGGCTGTCGGGCGACCACGCGGCCCCGCTCTCACCGCCCTTAGTCGATGTCAAACGGCGCGGCGGGCTGCTTGCGTCGGCGGCGACGATCCACAGATCCGAGCTTTGATCTTTATCATCGTAAGCGGGCTCGGTCATCGAAAAGACTACCCACTTGCCGTCAGGGCTCGGCACAGGAGCGCCTACGCGCTTCATCATCCACATCGCTTCGTGCGTGATGGGAGATTTGCTTTTTGAGGTCTGAGCCGATGCCAACGGCGTGAGCCACAGTAAAACGATTATGAGAATCGCCCGAACCTTCTGTTGTCTCATCTGTTCTCCTTCAAATCTGGTGAATCAGGCTTGTCGCTAACAAACAGGAGGATTATTCCGAGAATCACAGCCCCGGCGGCGAAAGCAATGCTGAGTCCTCTAGGGAATCCTCCGGGCTCATCAAAGAACAACACATTTATGAGCGCGACGACCCCCGCGATGATCGACGAGAGGGCCATAAACTTTATGTTCTTAAGTGGATTCTTCATGCTCTCACCTCGTAGTCTACTGCTTCGTTCTCTTGCCGATGCAATAGAGGTTCTGAGTCGTGCGAATGAATATCTGGCCGTCTGAGATCGCGGGCGAGCTGAGGCAATAATCGTTCAGGTTATTCTCGGCCAGCACCTCGAACTTCGGCCCAGCCTTCAGGACCGTCGTCAGCCCGTCTTCGTTCGTAATGTATATCTTGCCGTCGGCGAGCACAGGCGACGCGCTGTAGGTGCCCGGCTTGATCCGCTCAGGCCCGTAGATCGCCTGGCCGGTCTTCGCGTCGAGGCACCACATCACACCCTTGTCGTCGACGACATAAAAATACTTGCCGTCGGTGACGGGCGTAGGAACGTCAGGCCCTTTGTCGAAAGCCCAGGCGCGGTGCGTCTCGGTTATGTCGCCGCGCCCGCCCGCGCGGATCGCCAGCAGCGGCTTGATCCGCGTAGGCGCGTAGACCATATCGCCCGAGACGACGGGCGACGCGACTATGCGGTAGAAAGGATGGTTTTCGGGGTTGAGTCCGTTCGAGCGCCAAAGCTCTTTGCCCGTCGCAGGGTCATGGCCCGTCACCACGTCGCCCCCGGTTATGACGATCTCGACAGTCTTCCCGTACTTGAGCAGCGCGGGCGTAGTGTAGGAATCGGGAGACTCTCTGATGGCGCTCGTGGCGCGATCTACCTTCCACAGGTTCTTGCCCGTAGTCTTGTTTATCCGCATCACGTAGGAAGGGTCGTCCGTCTTCATCCCGTGAAGGACCTGCACGTAGAGCGAGTCTTCGTACAGGAGCGGCGACGACGCGTAGCCCCAGTTCAGCCCGAACGCGCCATACTCTTTTTGAATGTCGCGCGCCCAGACCTCAGCGCCCGCGAAGTCGAACGCCTTGAGGACGCCGGTCCCCGTCATCACCCACACGTGCTTGCCGTCGGTCACGGGCGAGGGCGAAGACATGTTCTGCTTGCGGAGCTTGAGGTTCCCGCCCCCTAACCGCTTCTTCCACAACACGGTCGGCTTGTTGCGGTCGACGGCCCACAAAAAGAGGTCGTCGCCTTCCGCGACGTTCAAGAAGATGCGGTCGCCCCAGATTATGGGCGTCGAGCCGCTGAAGGCAGGCATCGAGAGCTTCCATGTGACGTTCTCCTCCGCGCTCCAGGTGGTCGGGAGATTCTTCTCCGCGCTCACGCCGTTGAGCGAAGGGCCGCGCCACTGCGGCCAGTTTTCGGCCAAAGCTGTTGAAAAACCGAGTGACAGGATGGCAACGAACAGGATGATTCTGTGTCTCACGTTTCACTCCTTGATTGGGATGCGTAAATAGTAAATCAAACTCCCCGAAAGTAGAAAGCCGCCGCCGAAAAAGTGGAACAAAACCGGCGGCCCGTCCGTCAAAGGAAGTGCTGAGTCCTGAGTGCTGAGTGCTGAGTAAAAACCGGCACTCAGCACTCAGCACTCAGGACTCAGGACTTGGAGAAGAGGATGAAAAGCATAGCTGTTCTGGTCATCGTGTTGATGACTTCGATATGTTCCGGGCGAGTCGTCGAGCAAGCGAGCAGCGACGCGCCCTGGCAGATTACGATCACTTCGAAGGAAGAGCCCGGTGAGCCTTTAATAGTATCGGGCAGCGTCTACGGCCCGGACGGCGTGATGCCGCTCAAAGGCGCCTCGGTCTACGTCTACCAGACGGACATAACAGGCTACTACACGCCCGGCGGCCGAGACAGCTCAAACCCACGGCTGAAAGGGACGATGCGGACCGACGACAAAGGCCGGTACGAGTTTCGGACTATAAAGCCTGGCCCCTACCCGAGCGCGCGAATCCCCGCGCACATCCATTACGTTGTGTCAGCCGACGGCTACAAGCAGAGAGTGTTTGAGATAGTCTTTGAAGGCGACCCGAACATCACGGACCGCATACGATCGGACGCGGCGAACGAGGAGAGCGGGTATTCGATAAGGAAGCTTGAGCGCGACAAGGATAACCTCTTGCGCTGCGTCCAAGACATAAAGCTGAAACGGAACTGATGCCCAAAAGTCCCCGAAGGGGACAGATAAAACAGCCAGGGGCAACGCCCCTGGAAATCGGTCGTCATACAACGAGAAGCCCTGAAAGGGCGCGATAAGAGTATCGCCCTTTCAGGGCTTTGTTTTGTATGCATGCATCACCCGGCGCGATGCGCCGGGCTATCGAATCTCGCCTCTTCGAGGCTTTATATTGAATCGCGCTCCTTCGGAGCTTTGATGTATTCTCACATCGAAGAGGCCGCCGATGCTTTAACCCAACTCCAGGGCCTTTATCGTCTTGCGGTCGCGCAGGTAGAGCTTCGTCCCGACGAGCGTCGGCACGGTCCAGGCTTTGTTCTGTAGCACCTGGGCCTTTGACAGCACCTTCACCCCGCCCGGCGTCGGCGCGGCAAGCGCGAGGTTCCCGTCTTCATCAAGAATGATCAGCTTGTCATCGGCGAGAAGGAACGTAGACTTTGGAAAGTCGCGGTTCTGAAAGGCGACTTTGCCAGTCTTTACGTTAACGGCCGTCAGAAAGGCAGGGCCGAAATCGCCGCTCGAAGCGTAAACGTAATCGCCTATCCGTATGGCGTTGCCGTGGTGGACGCGCAGGCGGTTATGGAACCAGACTTCGGTCGCCGTAGTCTTCCCGCCCTTCTGCGCGAGCCTCAGCACGCGGCTCCCGCCGTTGTAGGCCGAAGAGACGAACAGCAGATTGTCTTCGCCCCAGACGGGCGTGCTGATGTTCAAGCCCCACTCGGTCGCGTGCGGGTGGCTCCACAGCAGGTCGCCGTTATTAGGGTCTACCCCGACTATCTCTTTGCCCAGGAAAGCGACTAACTGATCCTGGCCGTCGACGTTTATTAAGACGTGCGAAGCCGGGCTGGTCATAAAGTCATGCTTCTTCCAGACGATCGCGCCGTCCTTCTGGTTGAAGGCCGCCAGCGCCTGACCCGCCCCGCCCAGGTTCAGGATGATCGTCTCTTTGTAGGCCAGCGGGCTGCAAGAATAACCGCGGTCCTCGAACGACCCGTTATACTCTTTGTAAAAATCGTGCGACCAGACGACCTTCCCTGTCTCTTTATTGAGGCAGTGCAGCCGCGCGGTCGCGCCTACGGCGTAGATCATGTTGCCGACGATCAGCGGGGTCGCGTGCGGGCCTTTGCCGAACTGGTAGTCGGTGGCTTTGCCGTAGACTACGGTCGGCGCGGAATATGTGTACTCCCAGACGGTCTTGCCCGTCGCCGCGTCGAGCGCGATGATCGTCTCCTCCTCGCCTTTGCTGTACATAGTGTAGAGGCGCGGACCATCTACGAGGATCGACGAATGGCCTTCGCCCAGCGGGCGGCTCCAAAGCTCTCGCGGCCCCGTCGCGGGCCACGAGGCAGCAAGCCCTTTTGACGCCGACTTGAAGTTGCGGTTAGGGCCGCCCCACTGCGACCAGTCGTTGGCGGCGGCCGGGTGCGCCAGCGTTACCAACAGCAGAAAGGCGGCGCATCGAGCGAGCAGATTCTTCTCAAGCAGTCTCGACCTCATAGGTACACCTCCGCTGAATAGATCTGGTTTAGCTCTGTTAGACACCCGCGCCGCACGGGTTGTTCCAGACTTCATCGCCCGCCTCTATTCGAGGCCCCAGAGCGCAAGCGTCGATGCATCTTTTATCAGTAATCGGTTGCCGACCACAACCGGGTGCGCCCACGTGGGGCTTTGAGCCACGGTGTATTTCTTCAGAGGCTCGAACGCCGTAGCGCCCTTTCGCGCTACGGTCAGCTCCGCGTCATTATTCAAGATGAAGAGCAGACCGCCCGCCGCGATCAACGAAGCGTTCTCGCCCTCGCGCCCCTCGGTCGTCCACACGGTAGCCCCCGTCCGCGCGTCGAGGCTGAAGAACTGCCCCTTTCGCTTGTGTGAGAGGCCGAACAGGTGATCGCCTACGAGGACGGGAGTGTTCATGTACATAGATACTTGCGGGTTATGCCAGACCTGTTCGGCCTTCCACTTTCCGCCGCTCATATGAGGCTTGATTGCGAAAGTCCCTTTGTCGATGCCGGAAAAGATCAGCGTATCTTTGTAGACGACTGGAGTGACGATATTCTGGTCGTATTCGGTCGTGAAAGGCATTTGCCATAAAAGCTCACCCGTGGCGGCGGAGACGGCAATCAGATTCTTCTCCGATTGCGTGACGATCTGCCGCGCCCCGCCTATGTCGACTATGATCGGCGAAGCGTAGCCCGGCCCGTCACCTCTCCAGCTCCATTTCACTTCGCCCGTGTCGGCGTTGAACGCGGCAAGCATGCCGCCCTCGCTCCCGCCTACGTGAGCTATGACAAGGTTGTCGACGACGAGCGGCGACATCGCCGAGCCGTAGAGCGGGGATGTCACTTTAAAATCTTTTGAGAAATCTTTGCGCCATCTCAGCTTGCCCGTCTGGGCGTCGAGGCTCGAAAGGACGCCGCTTATGCTCAGCGCGTAGAGCTTCCCGCCCGAGATCACGGGCGTCGATTTCGGCCCTTTGCCGTGACCGACGGCGGCCGGGTTCACCGTGTAAGAGACGCCGTTACGCTCGCTCCAGATCACCTTCCCGGTGTTCAGGTCGATGGCGGAGACGACCTCCTCTTCGCCCTGACGCGTCTGTATGTAAACTCGGTCGCCCGCGACGACCGGCGATGAATGGCCTTCGCCGACGGGCGTCTTCCATTTGAGCTTCAGGCTTTCGGGCCACGTTTTCGGGGCCGTGAACGAAGCTACAACGCCGTCGCGATTCGGCCCGCGCCACCCAGGCCAGTCTTGCGCAAATGTGACTGCGCTTAATGCAATAAGATTCACCACGGAGGCGCAGAGCGCACAGAGAATGCGCAGAGCAGAATTATGTTTTCTCTGCGTAAACTTTGTATCCTCTGTGTCTCTGCGGTGAGATTTTTTCTTAGTCATAACTCTTACTCCGATCTTAAAGCGGGCAACAGCGGGGAGCGCAGCGCGGCCACGGTGGCCAGCAGCGACGCCGCGAGCCCTGTGACCATCACCAGCACCAGCAATGCCGCGAGCGACCCCGTCGGCAGACGGCCGCCCCTCGCAAGCAGCGCGGGCGCAATGGCTATCAAAGCGCACGCCGCCCCGGTTAGCAACCCGCAGAACAACAGCCAGGCGTTTTCCGCAACTACCATAAGCGTAAAATGCGACGAGCGGTAGCCCATGGCCCTGAGCAGGGCAAGCTCGCGCCTGCGCTCCAAGACATTCCTGAGCAACACCGTCGCCAGCCCGAGCGTGCCGAGCAGGAGGCCGAGCCCGCCGAGCGTCTGGAAGGTTGAAAGATATGTGTTCTCGACTCGATGAAAGCCGGCCAGCCGCTCGGCGGTCCGCGTCACGTCGAACCCGTAATCGCTCAACCGGTCTTCGAGCAGCGCCGCCGCTTCGGAAGACTTCTCTTGCGGAACGTCGAGCAGGAAGAAGCGATACCCCTCCTGGTCCGGGAACTCGCGGGTGAAATTCTTTTCGCTCATAAGCAGCTCGCCTTGAAAGACGCTGTCGGCGAGCGACGCGACCAGCCGCAGCCTCAGAGGTTCCGCCCCGCCGCTATCGATCGTGATCTCGTCGCCGAGCTTTTTGTGCAACACGTAGGTCATCGAATTCGCATCGGCGATGACGGGGATCGCGCCCGTTCGGTCTTCCCTTTCCAGCAACAGCCACGGGTTCTGTTTCTCTTCGCTCGTCTCGGCAAGCGAATCCTGAAACGCGAAGCGGTTGCTTTCGACAAAACCCGGCCCCGGCGCAAGCATCCGAGGGTTGCGCGGCTGGTAAAGATTCAAGCAGCTCGCGTCATCTCCGGGCCGCAGCCGAAACCGCGTAAAGCTCACCTCGTCGAGCAGATTATTCTGATCCGCAAAGAGGTTTAACGTCTCGCGCCCTTCTTCGGTTACAGGATCGGAGACGAGCGGCACGACCGATTCCGCGAGCAGAGCGTACCCGCCGGTCCCTGACTTACTGCCTGTCGAAGCCTCCGTGCTGTCGCGCCTGAAAGCGTCTACCGCGACGATTATGAAAGTCGCCGAAGCAATCAGCGCGATGCACAGGACGCTTCGGCCCGGCCTGTAAGTAACGTTCCTGAATCCGAGCTGTGAGACAGACCACCATCCCTGCCCCCCGATTGCGCCCCTCTTATCCTTGCGGAGCCGCGCCGACTGGTAACAGACGAACGCGACGAGCAGCGTTATTCCCGCGCCGAAAAATCCCGCCACCTGCCCTATCAACCCGAGCGAGGCGGACGCGAGCAACGCCACGCCGATCACGCCAAATGCGATCGCGGCAATCAAAGGGCGAGAAAGACTGCTTTCGCCTTTCGCTTTTCGCCTGTTGCCTTTTGCTCGCTCCATCCCGCCGCCGAGCAGGCTGCGGGGAGAGGCGGCCGCCACTGCGCGCAGGGTCCAGTAGATGAAGATGAGTGCGGCGACGACGCCTCCCACGCCGCCGATGATCAGAGAAGTCGGCGAGATGTGGAGGCTCAAGAGCCGCGTGCCGACCGCGTCGACCCACCACGTCCGCAGCCCGTACATCATCAGCCACCCGTACAAGGCCGCGCCCGCGAGCCCGACGAGGCTCCCTACGGTTGCCAGGATCAAACCTTCAGTCAAAAACAGGTTTCGTATCTTTGAGCCGGCGAAGCCTGCCGCGCGAAGTATGCCGATCTCTCTCAGCCGCTGCTCGATGCCTAGCTTGAAGAATAACCCCACGAGCATCAACGCGGAGATAACCAGGAAGAAACTGAAATAGACGAAGTACTCGCCGAAGTCCGTCGCGCCGCGCGACGCCGCGAGCCCCTCGGCCCGCACGTCGAAGACCGACAGACCCATTTGAAGCGGGTTTACCGAACTCCTCAGACTATCGGCATACGACGAGGCCGCTGATTCAAGCGTAGCCCCGGCCGGCGGCGTGAGCCGCAAAGAGGTTAGCCGCCCGTAACGCGATTGCCATAGCCGCTGACCGTCTTCGAGAACGACGAAGGCTTTTGGAGTCGCGCGGTATCGGTCCCAGTAGTCTTCGTCCTTCGGCCGTATGCGGTCGAGGTCCATAGGGAACGGCGGGTCCCAATCGCCTATGCTCTCGGCGCCGGTTATGCCAGGATAATCCGGCACCAGGTTTCGATCCGCCGCCGCGCCCGCGATCGGCGTGATGCCGACCAGTTGGAACTTCGATTTTTCAGTCTTCAAACTCCCTTCCTGCTGCCAGACGTAGTATTCAAGCTCCACCTCATCGCCCACGCGCGCGCCGAGGTCACTCGCGGCCCACTCGTTCAAGATTAACGGCGGCAATTGCGAACCGGCTTGCGACGCCTGGCCGAGCGATTGAAACTTCTCTCGACTGATCGCCGAGACTACTGAGTAAGGAACCTCTCTCTGATTCGCGCGGATACTGTTCGCGAGATAAGTCAAGACGCCCGACGCTGACATGCCGGATTTCGCGGCGGTCGCCTTGGCATTGTCGGCCAGCGCGTCCGAGATGATCGCCGTGTCGCTCTCTAAAGCGATGGCGTTCTGATCCGTGATCGGGCGAATCTTCACGGCGAGGTCTTCGAGCGCGAAAGCTTCTTTTAAGATCGCTTCAAGAGCTTGACCGCCGCCGGCTTTATTGCCCGATACGAGAATGGCGTTTACGCGCGCGGGCTGTTCGAGGTCGCGCTGTAGCCGGCGGAGCGGCACGAAGAGAGTCCGCGCGGCCCCCTGTTGCGGGCGTATGGAGAAATCGCCTAGCTCTGAAGTTGAAAGGACGCCTTTGATCGTCAAACGGATCGTGCGGCCGAGGTCGTCTTTGCGCCCGTGCAGAGATTCGGCGTGGATCGCTGAAGGCTTTTCGATCGTAAGCAGCAGCGAGTCGCCGGCCGCGCCGCCCACCTCTTCGACGAGGCCGCCGCTAACGAAGACGTTGTTGCCTTCGAGCGGCTGGGCTTGGCCTTCGCGCCCGTGAAACCTCCAGAAGCGTTCGTCGACGCCGTAGACCTGAACGCCGCTCGCGCGACGCCCTTCGTGGCTCACCACGCCCTCGAACAGAATCAGAGGGCATGCGCTGTCGAAAGAATTGCGGAACTCGTTGTTAGCTTGAAGGTCGTCGGCGAGCTGTTCGCGGAAGAAGCTCGTCGAAGTGATGACGTGGTCCGTAGCGCCGAGCCTCGATAGAAAAAGGTCGCGCAGGCTCGCACGCACGGAGTCGCCGACGACGAGCGCGCCCGCGAGGACCGAGACGGCTATGGCGACTCCCGCGACTACGGCCAGGTTCGTGCGCCAGAAGTATGCGAGGTTATTTTTGAGGAGGGTTGCCGTTCTCATCACACCTGCCGGAGGCCGCGCTCGACCATCTCGAAGCGCTTAGGGAAGCGCGCGGCAAGCTCCGCGCTGTGAGTCACCACGATCATTATCGTCTGCTGCTCGGCGTGAAGATCGAGCAAGAGGGTCGCCACGCGATCGGCGGCCGAGCGGTCGAGGTTGCCCGTCGGCTCGTCGCACAGCAACAGGAGCGGCTCTCTTATCAACGCCCGCGCGAGGGCCACGCGCTGTTTCTCGCCGCCCGATAACTCCGCGGGGCGGTGGTCGAGCCGCTCGCCCAGGCCCACCTGGCTCAGCAGGTTCTTCGCGCGCTTGCCGTAATCGCCGTTAGCGGTCGTGACGAGCGTTGGCGTGAGCACGTTTTCCAGGACCGAGCATTGAGGCAGCAGGCAGTGGTCTTGAAAGATGAAACCGATCTGTTTATTCCTGAACTCGGCCAGCTCGCGCTCGGAAAGCTCGAAAGGGTTCCGCCCGTCGAGGGTCACGCTGCCGGAAGTGGGCGGCTCAAGCGCGCCCAGTATGTAGAGCAACGTGCTCTTCCCGCTGCCCGACGGACCCATGACCGCGACGGCGTCGCCGCGTTCGAGCTGGAGCGAGACGTTGTTTAGTATTTCGAGCGGCCCGCGCGGAGTCGGGTACTCTTTTTTGAGGTCTTTAACTTCGAGCAAGGTAGCCTTTCATTTGGGAAGATACTTCTTCGGGAACTTGGCGACGACCGTGTAATTAGGGTCGACCGCGTTTGCGACGCGCGTCCGCCCCGTTTGAGAAACTACCTGTAGCGCTTCCCACTTGTCGAAGCCGTACTCTTCGACGAGCCAGTTTATCAGCTCAATCTGCGCAATGCGAAAAGCGTCCATCAGAGGGCGGACGCTGCCCGTAGCCATGATGAACTCGCTGTTTTCGATGCGCGGCCAGCGAATCTTCTTGTTCTTGATGAGGTCGAATTGAAAAGTCACGTCCATGCTCGTCTCAAGCCCCGAGCCGCAGACTTCGCCGTCGCCTTGAAGCGCATGGCCGTCGCCGAAATAAAAGAGCGCGCCGTCGTGAAAGATCGGCAGGTAGACTGTCGCGCCTTCGCACACGTCCGAAGAATCCATGTTGCCGCCGAAATCACCTGGCCACAGCCCGCCCCATGCCTGCTCGCCGGCGGGCGCGACGGCCACGCGGCCGAGCATAGGAGCGAGCGTGACCTCAATCTTCTTCATACGGCTTTGAGGCAGCTCAAGCGTGCCGGTGTTGCGCTGGCGGTCCAGCTTCCAGATGAACCGCTTGGCGGGGATAGGGTCGTTGAGGACAGGCGTGTACTTGTCGTTCGCGAGCGCGCTGAAGTTCGGCGTGTGAGTCGAGACTGCCGTGTCGCGGTTGGGCCGCAGCTTAAGAATCCTTACGACGAGCGTGTCGTTAGGCGTAGCGCCTTCGATGTAAAACGGCCCGACTTCGCCGGGCCACGCGCCGCCCGCGCGCTCGTACCAATCGCCCCAAAGAGAGTTCGTCTCGATGATCTCGCCGGGCTTGACGCGCAAGACGGGCTCACGCTTAGCGAAAGTCGGGTAACCGACCGTTGGCGTGAACCTCCGCGTCTGGGCCGGTACTATCGTCGATATGATCGTTATTAATAGAACGGAATAAATGACTCTGTTTTTTCGATGTTTCATAAGAGCGCTTCCTCAGTGAATCGGGTATTCAAAGTTTAAGCAATCCATTTTATTCTTCTTTGTGCTGCGGCATGGATTTGCCACACATAAATATGTTCGGTCGTTACTTGAATCACTTTTCCCATGCGTTTGGACCGGGTATTGAATTCCGGATGCCGCAAGAGGCGGCGTATGAAAAATGCCGTCTCGTTTTCCCTAATATCGAGGTGAACCAGGCAATAGTTCGCGTTGCAAAGGCGTCTATAAAAGAAATCTCGATCATGACTAAAGAAAGTAGCCTGGCGCGTATGATGCAGGAAACTTATAATTTCAGGGTCTGTCATTCCCTGCCGACCGATTTCGGAGCCAACCTGTCGTACTCGAATTCTCCACCCCTCTAACAACTGTCGTTGACTGAAAACGATATTCTCATCCAGAATAATCACTCAAAAGGTTCCCGATACAGTTAATGATCTGGGGATTCTCTTGCTGATCTTCTGAATTCGATGGTGATGCTCTTTAAGAGTGCCTCAACTAGCTTTCTTTTTGATGGAAGCCCTGGCCGTAAAGCTTTCAGATGCCAGCAACACTGCCTCTGAGATCGCCTCTTTAGTTATGCTCCCTCTCCATTCCTCAATTATTTTGTTCCAGCTCATCCCCTGAGCTACCATCTCAAGCACGTCTTTTACAAAGATGCGAGTCCCCTTGAAGGTTGGCTTACCATGACATATTTCCGGGTCGGCTACGATGTATTTTCCCAGCTCTCTGGCCTTCATAATATGACCTCTTATCCTACGTCATCTCGATTGCCGCTGCTTCGGCCCTTTTCTGTGATGCTCTATTATTTAGAGTATCATAAACCTTGAGAGTTCGGTCGGCCATGCTGGCGACGCTGTAGAATCGGCGCACTCGCTCCGCCCCGGTCAGGCCCATCTCTTCAGCGGCATGCGGGTTCTCGAAGATGTGATACAGCCCGTCGGCGAGTCGCTCCGGGTCGTCGGGCTCGACCAGCACCCCGCCCATCGTCTTTTCGATCATCTCCTTGAATGTGCCGCGCCGCGGCTGCACGACCGGCACGCCGCAGGCCATCGCTTCTAGCAGGAAGAGCCCCTTAGGCTCGTCAACCGTCGTCGGCACGGAGAGCACGTCGAGGCTCTTAAGAAAATCGATCTTCTGCTTGCGGTCGACCACGCCCAGGTAATGAAACTCCTCGCCAAGCCCCCAGCTCTTCATCTGCTGCTCGATGCCGCCGAGGTACGCCCGGTGCTCGGGCGCGAGATAGCCCGCCACCTCAAGGCTCGCGTTTGGAATCTTGCCCTGCTCGCGTAATCTCCGATACGCGTCACACAGAACGTGCAATCCCTTTTCGGGAGCGACGCGGGCGAAATACCCTACCTTGAACCTGTCGCCCCTCGGGCGCGGCTCGGCCGCGTAGCCGTCAAGGTTGATCCCGAGCGGGACGACGTGAATCTTCCCTTCGGGGATGTCGAGATACCGCGACATGAACTCGACGTAGTATTCGCTCACGGCGATGAAAGCGTCTACGGCTTCGACTTTGCTCTTTATCAGATCGAGCGCCGTCGAGCGGTGCGGCTCCGGCAGCCCTTCCAAAAACAGATCTTCACCCTGGAGCGTGCAGACTACGGGAACATTGAGCGCCCTTTTTATCGGCTCGGCCAGGCTGATCAAAAGCGAGTTCGGCAGGTTGACCACGTCGGGCGGCGTTTCGCCCTTTAGCCAGTGAATGAGCTTTAACAGCTCTTTCCGCTGGTTGCCGTCTTCGCCCTTTAGCATAGAGACGGTGAGATCGGCCAACGCATTCGGCTCGACCTGAATCGAGCTTCGCGACGCGAGCTTTAAGGCGAGCTTCGAATCCCACAGCCGGTCCACGAGCCAGGGCGTCTTTCTGAAAAGCGCGGAGTGTTGTTCGAGGTAGACGCTTATGCCGCCGAAAAAGACCTTCTCCTGGCTGACGTTCTCCTCGTCGGTGAGCGTGGGGGTGTAGAGCGGCAGGAGCATAACGTCATGCCCCCTCGCGATAAGCTCGGCCGCCAGCGCGTTGTCTCTCAAACAACTGCCGCAGTACATCCCCGCCGCGCCGGCCGTGATGTGAAGTATCTTCATGCTATGTGCCTACAGCCTTCTGGAAAGCCCTGCGCGCGTAGAGGTGCTCGAAGAGATTCCCCTCGTGCGGCTGGTCCCAGACTATTTGATTAGTGGGGATCGCGCCGAGATTCAAACGGTCTACGTGTGACGACGAAACCAGCCTTCGTATCAACTCCTGGTCCCTGGTTATCGCCGTCACCACGAGCGTCGGCCCCAGCTTTTCAGGTATGTCGGCCTGCGGGATCTCGACCACGCTCGCGAACGGGAAGAGGAATTCGCGGTTTGCGAGCGTGTGTTCGAAGCTTTCGCAATGAACCACGGTCGGCAGCAGGTAAGTGCAGTCCTCCCACGTGACGAGCCTCTGGCCAGCCCTGTACTGCGAGGTGACGTCGCGAGCGCCCGGCTCGGCGAGCCCTTGATCGATCATCTGCGAGATTCGCGTAGCCACGCCCGCGTCGGCGAACGGGGCGAGTTGCGCTCTCTCATCTTCGGCGAGACGGGGCGCGACTTCGGCAAGCCTCCGGGCGAGCGCGTCGGCGATCTCTATTGCATGAGCAGGCGCCCACACGCCCGACGCGTTCACGCAAGACCGCCCGCCGTTTTCAACGATCGACGTAACGATCACGTCAAGGTACTTCTCCCAATCTTCGATGAGGTCTTCGCCTATGACTACCTTGCTGTAGCCCGGCCCATGAAGCTCGACGCGCGGGTCGCCTTTAAAGACGCCGACCGACGAGGCGTCGCCAAAGAGCATCCCCCGCCCGCAAGCGCGCAGGATCTCCCCGGCCCCCGCGTGGCTCGTCGGGTAGTAGCTGAAGGCTTCGCGCGGGCACCCCGCGCTGATGAAAGCCTGCGCGATGCGGTAAGGCGTCCACGGCTCCGCGCCGCCTGGTTTTAATACCAGAGGCGTTTTCAAAGCTATGGCGGGCACCCAGAGCGAGTGAACGCCCGGAGAGTTGCTCGGCAGCACGACGCCGAGTGACTCGGTGCGCGGGAAGAAGCTGAGCGCCTGCCCCTTCAGCTCGCCGAAGCCGCGGTCTAGTATGCCGAGGTCGAGGTTGCGGGTCAGCCCGTTTAAGACCGACTGCATGTTGCGCATGACGCTCTCGATCTTCGCCATGTTCCTTCTCGCGAGAACGTGCGGCAGCCCCGTGGTCGCCGAAACCTGTTCTACGTAATCCTGCGGCGACTGGACCGTGTCGCCGAGCGGGAGATCACCTTTAGCGAAATGGTCGGCGGCGCGCGCAGCGATCTCTATTAGATCGGCGGACGAGAAGGCTTCGAGCGCGCGCTTGGCCGTCGCTTGATCGAGAAGGTCGCGGCGGATGAGACCGTTGTTGGCCTGGCTGATCTCGACGAACGGCTCGCGCGTCCGGTGATGAGGCGCCGTGACAACGTCCAGGCTCTTATATGGCTCGCCCTTGCGCAGTATCGGTATGTGAAGCATAAGCACTCTTTAATCTCAAATATCAAATTTGCATGGCGGATGATGCGCTTACGCGCGCCGCGATTTGAAATCTTAATAGACTCCTTCGACGACCGACGCTTGAAATCTCGAGAAGGGCCGCACGTTGCGGACCCCGTCCCACGGGTAAAGTTCGAACGGACGCTCGCGCTCCGCCTCGTCGCGCTCAAGGAAGCGAGGCATGAAGAACTCTTTCGTCAGCGTAGTGAGCCTCACCCTGCCCGTCTCGCCGTAGTCGACGACTCGTTCCGTGTCGTCGGGGTCCACGACTTCGACCATAGCTCGCGGCGCGGGCGGGTAATAGATGATCGCGTAATTGTCTTCGGGCAAACGCGGCTTATGAACCGCGAGCCCCATCAGCGTGTTGCCGTAAGTCGGCGCGAAGTAGACGCCGTCGAGCAGCTCTTCGACGGCGAAGCGGTGGAACTGCGGTGTCATCTCCGTCCCGCCGCAGAAGACGCCTTTGATCCCCACCTTTTTCAGCGATACCTTTTCGCACAAAGCCTCAAGCAGCTTGGGCGTGGTGAACAGACACTGAATGTTCGGGTGCGCGCGCAACAGCGTGAGGCCCTGGTCGATGACGTGGCGCTTGTAGATCTCGGCCATCTCAAGCTCCCGCATCTTTATCAGCTTGATTACCCAGCGCGGGTCTAAGTCGACCATGAAGCAGATGCCGCCGCGGTACTGCGCCAGGTGCTCTACGGCCAGCCGCAACCGCCGCGGGCCGGATGGCCCGAGCATCAGCCAGTCCGAGCCTTTCGGGAAATGCTCTTCGGACAGCGTATCGCTGAACATCTCGTAGTCGATGCGGAAGTCGTCTATGCTGATGCGAGACTTCGGCACCCCCGTGCTCCCGCCCGTCTCAAAGACGTAGACCGGCCTATCGGCATAAGCGCGCGGGACCCAGCGGCGCACAGGCCCGCCGCGCAGCCACTCGTCCTGGAAGTTCCCGAAGCGCGCCAGGTCGTCATAACCGTTGATCTCGCGGCGCGGGTCCCAGTCGAGCTTGCTCGCGTATTCGAGCCAGAACGGGCAGCCCGTCTCGGGGTCGAAGTGCCACTGAACGATCTCCCTCACCCAGGCGTCCAGCCTCGCGCGCGCGGTCTGCATCTTAGATTGTAGGTCGTTTTCTTTAGTCGAGGTCACAGTTCTCCCTGCCGTTTTTCAAGTTATACGTCTTAGCCACTGATTTGTTGCCACGACATTTTACACTTCGCCGATGTCTTCGTTCCAGACCGCGGGGTTTGCCGTGACGTAATCCCTGAGCATATCGATACAGACCTGAGAGTTGAGGTCTATTACTTCAACGCCGTTTTCGCGGAGCCAATCGATCCCGCCCGAGAAGTTGACCGATTCGCCGACAACGACCGTGCCTATTTTGAACTGGCGGACGAGGCCGCTGCAATACCAGCAGGGGGCGAGCGTCGTCACCATTATCGTCCGCCGGTAAGAGGACTGGCGTCCGGCCTTGCGAAAGGCGTCGGTCTCGCCGTGAATCGAAGGGTCGCCTTCCTGCACGCGGCGGTTATGGCCGCTGCCGAGGAGCTTTCCGCCGCGGTCAAACAGCGCCGCGCCTATCGGTATCCCGCCCTCGGCCAGCCCGCGCCGCGCCTCTTCGATCGCGACCTCCAACATCGCCGCGTAGTCCGGTTTCTCTTCCGTCATCAAATCACCTTTATCGAGTGCGCGCCGCGCTCCAGCACGCGGCCTATGATGTCTGCCTGCGCGTAGTCTTCCCGCAACCGCGCGAGCATCTCTTCGGCGCGGTCGGCGGCGATGGAGATCAGAATGCCCCCGGCCGTCTGCGGGTCATAAAGCAGGCTGCGCATCTGTTTATTCACGCGCTCGGCGATCTCTATGTCCTCGCCCACGTAATCGCGGTTCGTGCGGTCGCCGCTCGTGAGCATCCCTTGAGCGGCAAGCTCCGTCGCGCCCGCGAGCCGCGGCACGCGATCCGAATCGATCTCGATTGTGACCAGGCTCGCGCGAGCCATCTCCCAGGCGTGTCCCAGAAGCCCGAAGCCCGTCACGTCCGTAGCGCCTTTCACATCATAATCACGCATGGCCTCGGCGGCTTCGCGCCCGGCCGTCAGCATCGTGGCGATCGAGGCCCGCGCGGTCGCCTCGTCGGCCTTTTCAAACTTAATGCCCGTCGAGATGACTCCCGTGCCGATGGGCTTGGTCAGAATTAATTGGTCGCCGGGGCGGGCGCCCGCGTTGGTAGCGACTTTCGCGGGGTCTATGGTCCCCGTCACGGCGTAGCCGAACATGATCTGCTGGTTGTCGACGCTGTGACCGCCGAGCAGTGCGACTTTATACTCAGTGAGAATGCTCAACCCGCCGCGCATGATCTCGGAGAGTATTTGAAAATCGACTCCCTTTTTCGGGAAGCAGGTTATCGCGAGCGCCGTGAGCGGCGTGCCGCCCATCGCCCACACGTCGTTGATAGAGTTGAGCGCGGCTATACGCCCGTAATCGAACGGGTCGTCGACGATGGGAGTGAAGAAATCGACGGTCTGAACCAGCGCGAGGTCGTCGCGGAGACGGTATACCCCTGCGTCGTCGGCCTTGTCGTAACCGACAATCAGATTAGGGTCGGCGGGTTGTCGTGGTAGGTCGCCCAGCACCTGGGCGAGCGCGCTCGGCGTAAGCTTAGCCGCTCAACCGGCGCACGAAACCATCTCCGTTAATCTCATCGTTTCCTCCGATTTCAGGGTAACAATCGCCAAATCGAATTACAAACGAAAGCAACTCTATCCCGACAGTCGCATCCAAGTGATCGCCTGCAATTCGGCTTGGGAGGAGCACAGATGCTCGACTCGCTTAAATCATGGCACGCCTATTTCACAAAGAACCGCGCAAAACCGACAGAGATCAACTGGGACGCTCCCGACTCGCTAACGGCGGACGAAAGAATTTGCATCAAAGATTCGATAGCCGCCTTCCAGCTCGGTGAATACTCGGAGGGGAAGGGCCTGATGAAGGCGGCCGGCGCGTACGCCGCGAGATCGGGCGACGATCTGCTGGTCCCGATAACGAAACTCTTCATAGCCGAGGAGCAGAACCACGCGCTCCTTTTGAAGAGCTTTATGAATATCCATGACATCCCGCTGATGAAAAAGAACTGGACCGACGACGTATTCCGCCGGATGAGGAAGAACGTCGGCTACGAGCTTTCGATAACCGTCCTCATCATGGCCGAGATAATCTCGCTGGTCTACTACAGGGCCTTGAGGCGTGCTACGAATTCAAAGCTGCTCCGGGCGATCTGCGACAAGATACTTTCCGACGAGGCGGCCCACGTAAGGTACGAATCGGAAGTCATCGATCACATCAGGTCTTCAAAACCTGCTGCGGCAAGGTGGGCCACGGAGTCTCTTCACAGGTTCTTATTCTTCGGCACGACGATCGTCGTCTATCTCAATCACAAGCGCGTGTTGAACCGTGGCGGGTGCGGGTTCTACGACTTTTGCGCCGCATGCTGGGCGGAGTTCTCAATCATAGGGGAAGGCCGCGCCCAAAAGCGGCTGCCCGCCGAGGCTACGGTAGAAAGCGTAAACCGTTAGCGCGAGCAGGATGACGAGGTTGAGCACGGTGCCCGCGACGTGCCACGAGCTCAACTGCGACGACAAGGGGAAGAAGATGTAGAAGCGCCAGAAGAGGCTTCGTCCAAAAACCGCGCGCTCTCTTCGGGCGTGCGTTGGATGGCTGCTTCGAACAGCTCCTCGATTCTTTTCCAGCGTTCCGGGGTCATAAGCGTTCGCTACGGGATGAGAGATTATTCGGTCGCGCGGTTCGAGTCAATCCTCGGATGGTCCTTTCACTAAAAGGGTGTCTGAAAAGTCCCCGAAGGCGCGAATCAGTAGGAAGCCTCGAAGAGGCAAGATTCAAGCCCGGCGCATCGCGGGATGAGCTAATCGTTAGGAAGCCCCGTAGGGGCGATATTCAATAGCCAGGGGCAACGCCCCTGGACACGGGTTGTCATTATTACAAGCCCTGAAAGGGCGGTATAAGTATCGCGCCCTTTCAGGGCTTCGTCTCGTATGACGCATGACCCGGCGCGTTGCGCCGGGCTATTGAATAAAGCCCTTTCAGGGCTTTTTCACACTTCTCAGACGCCCTCTAAATAATGTGTATTGCTTACGTCGAAACGCTCATCGACGCCGCTTTCGGGTTTAGTGTTGATAGTGAAAGGCAAAGCCGGATAATATGTCTGAGCTTATCGAGGTTCCCATCGGGTTTAATAGTTTTTATTAGAGATTGGCGGGTTATGAATAAAACGTTCTTATCGACCGCGGGGTCGAAGCCATGCGCGCGGTTCGCGCTAGTCGCCATCTTTCTCTGCGCGGCCGCGGGCCAGGCCGCCGCCGGGCAGTCATTCAACATCAAGCCGCAGCCTTCGTGGGTACAGACGACCGAGATCCCGACGCTCGCGATGCAGGGCGCGGGCGAGAGCGGCTCGGCATCCCTCCTCGCCGAGCAGCAGTCGCGCGCAGCGGCCTCAGGCACCGAGCGCTTTCACCGCCGCGTGGAGAAGGTAGTCACTTCCGCGGGGCTTGATGACGTGTCGGAGCTTCAGATCGAGTTTGAGCCTTCTTACGAGCAACTGAGTATCCATCACATTCGAATAATCCGCGGCGGCCGCGTGATAGACGCGTTGAAGCCGGGCGAGATAAAAGTCATACAGCAGGAGAACGACCTCTACCAGAGAATCTATAACGGGATGCTGTCGGCCCTCATCTTTCTTCACGACGTTCGCGTGGGCGATCTGGTGGATTACGCCTACACGATCAAGGGCGATAACCCCGTCTTGCGCGGCCGCTACGTCGACTTCGTCTACCTACAGACGGGGCGCGCGACAGCGAAGATGTCGTGGCGGCTCTTATGGCCCGCGGGGCGACAGCTCAACATGCGCGCGAGAAACACTGAGGCAGAGCCGCGCGTGCGCGAGCTTGCGGGGGAGACGGAATACCTCTGGGAGGTCGAGAACCTCCCGGCCTTTGAATACGACTCGAACACGCCCGACTGGTTCGACCCTACGCCTACGGTCCAACTGAGCGAGTTCGCGAGCTGGGACGAAGTGACGCGATGGGCGCTGCCGCTGTACGAAGTCCCGCGCGGCCCCGCGCCCGCGCTCAAGCGGCAGATAGAAGAGTGGCGCGCGAAGTTCGAAGACCAGGAGTCGAGGCTGCTGGCCGCGCTCAGGTTCGTGCAGGACGAAGTGCGCTACCTGGGCATAGAGATGGGGCGGCAATCCCACCTGCCCACGCAGCCGTCCGTAGTCTTTGAAAGGCGGTTCGGCGATTGCAAAGACAAATCGCTGCTGCTTTCGACGATCTTGAACTCTCTAGGGATCGAAGCCCACCCGGCGCTGGTCAACGCGCAGGCCGGCCACACGCTCGACGAGTGGCAGCCTTCGCCTTTCGCCTTCAACCACGTCATCGTGCAGGCGAGGCTGGGCGGAAAGACATACTGGTTCGACGCGACGGCGACCGAGCAGCGCGGCAGGCTTGACGTGCGCTATAACCCTGAATACGCCAGGGCGCTGGTGATGAGAGAGGGGAGCACAGAGCTTGTCGAGATCGAGCGGGCCGACCACAGGGCCGTCACGACGGAGGTAAGAGAGTTTTACACGATCAGCAGCTACGCGACGCCCGCCGAGCTTGAGGTGGTGACTACCTACCGCGGCGGCGACGCCGACGACATGCGCAACCAGCTCGCGCAGCAGTCGATCTCCGAGTTGGGGAAAGCCTATCTGAAGTACTACGCCGAGACGGACGCGGCGATCCAATCGGATGGCGACCTGAAGGTCGACGACGACGAGGATGCTAATACGATAGTGACGAGGGAGCGATACAGGATACCGAACTTCTGGACGAACGGCTCGCGGACGTTCGTTGCCGACCGCATCAGCGGGGAAGTCACGCGCCCGGCCGTCTCGCGGCGCTCGCAGCCGCTGGCGGTCAGATTCCCTGCCAGCCTGGCTCACATCATAGAGATACGCATGCCCGAGCGCATGAGCATCTCTAAAGACTCGGAGACTATTTCGGATGAAGCGGTGACCTATCGCTACAGCAGCGGCCAGACGGGTAAGACCGTGAAGCTTGAATACTATTACACGGCGCTGCGCGATTACGTCCCGGCCGAGAAGGCCGCCAAGCACCTTGAAGCGCTCGGGAAGATACAGAGGACCACCGGGTACGAGATCTCTACAAGGAACGTGCAGCCGGAATGGGGCAAGCTGTGGGCGGTTGTTGGGTTCGGCATCTTTATAGCCCCGCTCGTTATGGGAGGGATCGTCTTAGGCGTTATGCGCGTTCAGGCCAACCGCAGGCGCAGCAACGTCCCCGCATATTTCAGGCTCCCGCCCGGCGCAAGCCCCCAGAGCGCGATCCATGTTTTTAACGAGTATGATTTCGGTCGCCACCTCATGGCGTTCAGGTGCCGGTGCGGCGCTCCGTTTTACAGGCCGGGCTCGCCATTGCATCAAGAAGGGCTGACGTTTGATGGGCGGCGTCTGACGGTGGTCCGTCTCAGTTGCCAATACTGCGCCGGGTTCCAGGATGTCTATTTCGCATACCAGCAAGCGGGGCCGATCTATCCGCCCGCGACGGGAGAGCTGAAGGGATTCGCCGCGCCAGGAAACGACCCGTCTCGACAGGGCTGATTGGGCTGGGACAAATTAGCATAATTTTGCAGATCAATTGCGTCTTTACGTATTGATGGTTAACCGGAACTCTGATGCATCATATCCCATAATTTGTCTCACACGCCCGGCAACCACATTGGATGTTAAGGGCAAACCGCGTGAATGATCAGCTAATCAGATTGACTGTCGATACTTTGTCCTAAATCGTATTCTAAGATTCATTCGCCAAGCCGCTTCCTAAATGGCTTTTGCTTGGCGAAACAATTACGCGACTGAATGTATAAGAGATAGGCCTTTCCTCAGTGTCAATGTCTGTGACAGCATCAGCGGGCGATCCGAGTCCCTACCAACAGGGCTTTTACCAAGAGATTATCGTCAGAGGGACCAGGTGACGATGGGAGCAAGAACTGAATGACGCCAGACCGCGCCTAACTTTCGGTTGACCTCTCGAACCGTTGTTAGGCGGGCGCTATCAGGAGCCAGTGTCGGAGTTGAGAATTGCTACAGTGGCCCCGAACCAATCACTCTGCGACTAAGAATAAGGAGAAAAGAATGAAAGTCTCTGAAGTTGTGGTGTTATGTCTGACTGTGAAGAAGCTGCGGCTCTTTTCTGTGGGATTAGGATTAATGTTACTGCTAGCATGCGCGGGCAACGCGAGCGCCGCCGACGTGCTGATTCTCGCGCCAACTGTGACCGGTGGCACGGCCAGCAGCGAGTACAGGATAATTACAACTCCCGTCGGCGTTCCAGTCCCCGGCTTTCCGGCAGTGACCGGCCTTGGGCTGACCGCCGACATCGTCCCGGCTGGCCCAGGGCCTAACACCTGGCCGACGCCGCCGCAGGCATACAACTTATATAAGGCCATTGTCCTGGGAGACCCGACTTGCACCGGGTTTTTCCCTGGGATTCTGCCCGTCGCTGCGGCGGAGAGCAACGCCGCCGTCTGGGCGGCGGCGGTCACGGGAAACGTGGTGATCATAGGAACCGACCCTAGCGTCCATCCGGGCGCGGGCGGCGTAAGCGGCATACAACTTTGGCAGTCGGCGATCAACTTCGCGGTCGCAGGCTTCCTTGCTGGCGACGGCACGGGCGCCGTCATCTGCCTGAGCTGCTATTACAACTCTGCGCCGCCCTCGACCCCGGTCCCGGTCCTGAGCGGCTTCGGCGCGTTCCTGACTCAGGGGGCCGCCTGCGCCAACACCGTCGCCATCGTTGCCACCAGCCCCGCCCTCACGGGGCTCACGGCTTCCACTCTTTCGAACTGGGGCTGCTCGGTACATGAAGGATTCACGTCCTGGCCCACCACATTCATGCCTCTGGCCATCGCTACGGATTCTACCGTGCCACACGTATTTACGGCAGGCCCCGTCTCAGGCTTCCCATACATCCTGGCAAGGGGCAGGACGTTGTCTCCCGCGGGCGAGGTCCTTAAGGTTTGCAAGGTGGCCGGCCCCGGAATCCCCGTGGGCACGCCATTCACTTTCACGGCTGGTCCCAGCACCTTCACGGTCCCTGCCGGCCCGCCTCCCGGCGGCACCTGCGTGGTCGGTCCGAGCTTCCCGGCCGGTTCGACCGTCACGGTGACCGAGACGATCCCGCCTGGTCATACCGTGTCGAGCATCACCGTCGCGCCCGCCAGTCAATTGGTCGGCACTCCCAACCTCGCCGGCGGGAGCGTCAACGTCCTGATTGGCGGCGGCGTTACCGAAGTGACCTTTACCGATAAGCGGACTGGCTTCCTCGAAATCTGCAAGAGGGGTCGCGTGTCAGGCACCTTCACGTTCAACGTCAACCCAGGCGGTCTGGGACCGTTCGTAGTCCCGGCCGGGGCCTGCTCGCCAGCCATCGAGGTGGACGCCGGCTCTGTGGTCATCACTGAACTGCCCACGCCCGGCATCGCCATGTCAGGGTGCAGCACCATCCCGGCGAGCCAACAAGGCCCATGCAACCTCAGCGCTCAGACATCAACGGTTACCGTCGCCCCCGGTAACATCTCTACTATGACGATTGCCTTCATCAATAACCGTAGAATCCTAATCGGCACGGACACCACGACCGCAATAAGATGTGCGCCAAGTTCGGCACACTCGGGCCAGCAGGTGACTTGCACAGCCAGGGTGAGCGCCGTGTCGCCAGGAACAGGCACACCGAGCGGCGTGGTCAGCTTCTTCGAGGGCGATAAGATACTAGCTACCGTCCGGCTCGGCCCCGAAGGCACGGGCGCCTTTACCATCTCGACGCTGAGCCACGGCGTCCACGCTATCGTCGCCTCATACAAAGGCGACGGCAAGTTCGACGAGAGCATTTCCGAACAGTTCAACGTGATGGTGGGGCATCGGTGAACCGTCGGTTTGTTCTGAGTCGGTGAGCAACCTCCAACAGCGCATTGAGCGGAGGCCGCGAATCAAGTCTCACACTAATTCATCAGTATCGTTCGCGGCCCCGCTCAGCATCACGACCGGGTATCACTGAGCAGACCACACGCCCTTTCGAGCCTTCGCGCAGGGAGGATGAGCAGCGATAAAGCTCTGCGCGCCGTTAGACGCCTGACCGGCGAAGCGGTAGAATCTCATCCTATGAAAAGAAAAACAACGGCGCTTGTGCTCATTACCCTCGCCGCGTTGGCTAGCTCTCATACAGGGCTTCACACCTCTTATGCTCAGGATTCCTCCGCGTCAAAAGTCGCGCGCCTGCTTGAAGAATCAAGCTTGGGCTACTCGAAGGCTTCTAACAATGTCTGGTCGGTGCCATTCCAGGGGAAGGCGCTGCCGAACTTTCTCGTGGTGGCCTCGGTGCAGCAGGACATACTGGTCTTGTTCGTCGTCGTAGCCGAGAAGAAAGACATCAGGGTAGCTCCCGAGCTGATGCAGAAGATGTTAAAGATGAACGCGGACCTGGACAGGGTGAAGATAGGGTTTGACAAAGACGGGGACGCGTTCGTGCGAATAGACCTCAGCATAAGGGTGCTTGACGTTCAGGAGTTCAAGGCGAACATAGAACAGGTCGCGGCGGCGGCTGACGAGTTGTTCACCGCGATAAAGCCATTCATTAAAATTACAAAGTAGATAAGGAGGTCGGAAATGACTGTTTACATGGTCGAGCGTGATCTTCCGGGGATCACAACGGAGCAGTTGGCGGCGGCGCAGAAGGCTGCCATAGAGAAGGGCCAGGAGATGACGGCCGACGGTAAAGATGTTCGATACATCAGGAGCATCTTCGTGCCGGGCGAGTCCAAGTGTATGTGCATGTTCGAGGCGGCCGATCCCGAGATAGTCAAACAGCTCAACGAGGAGGCCCAGATACCATTCACCGAGATCAAAGAGGCTCTCGATTTAACCCCTGATCAAAGCTGAAAGTCGAGTTAAGAATACAACCGCAGGAACGGGCACGGCGTCTAAAGCGCGCGGGAGGGCCATATGAAGCTACTCGCCTGGCTCGCGTACGTCGTGCTCGCCATTCTAGCTTTGCGGGGCATCCGCTGGGCCTATTTCACATTCGTTTTGGCGGGCCTGCTCTACTTCCCCGTGAGCGTTGGTTTCAAGTTCACCCCTCGGCCGTGCGAGCTCGCGCCCGGCTTTCAGCTTGCGATTCATTCACTGACCAACTACGCGCATATAGTGATGTTCGCGATCTTCTTCGTGATCACGAGCGCGCAACTGCGTATGTCCAAATGGACGGGCTACGCCTGGGCGGCGTTGGCGACGATCGTCATGGGAGCGCTGGTCGAGGTGAGTCAGGGCGTCACCGGGAACGGTCACTGCCGGTTGCGCGACCTGATCCCAGACACCGTGGGCATCTTGATCGGGTCGGTCGTCGTCTTGCTCTGGAATAGAATACGCAAGAGCCCGCGCGCCGGCTGACATTATCAAGTGCTGAGAGGGTGTCAGAGAAGTGTGAAAAAGCCCTGAAAGGGCTTAATTCAATAGCCAGGGGCACCGCCCCTGGAAACGGGTTGTCATTATTACAAGCCCTGAAAGGGCGCGATAAACATATCGCCCTTTCAGGGCTTCTCGTTGTATGCGTGCGTTACCCGGCGCGATGCGCCGGGCTATTGAATGCCGCCCCTACGGGGCTTTCGGCTATTGAATAGCGCCTCTTCGAGGCTTTCTATTGAATCATGCTCCCGCGGGGCTTATTGAATGACGCCTCTTCGAGGCTTTCTATTGAAGCGCGTCCCCTTCGGGGACTTCTCAGACACCCTCTCAAGACTCAGGACTCACTATTCTACAAAGACGGTGTCGAGGTCCTGGTCGGCTTCCATAAAAAGCCAGCTCTTCTCGCCGGTCAGCAATTCAAACTGCGGGTCGGCCGTCGATACCGCGACCTGAAAGCCGCGCTCGTCCCTGCGAATGAACCCCGATGCGCGGAGCCGCTCCGACAACGCTGAACCCTCCGTCAGGCTCAACTCAAGGCTCGAACAGCCCGCCGCCATCCCGTAGCCCATCGCTAACTGTAACGAAGCGTCTATCAGCTTCGGATCGGGCTTGGTGAAGAGATCGACGACGGCTGACTTCTCGCCGTTGACCTCAAGAACCAGGAGCCCCATCAGCTCGCCGCCTCTCTTTATCGCGAACGGAATCTGGCGCTGGTTGGGCGACGCGAGATAGCGCCACGCCAGGTACCGGCTGTCGCGCACGCAGGCGATCTTGTGCTTTGCGGCCACGCGGTCAAACAGCTCGTCGAACTCGGAGCCGAACTCCGTTACACGTTCAAGCAGGAACTCGCGCGCGTCGGCGCGGGTCAACTGGTCGAAGAGCAGCACGGGCAGGTCGGCCAGCCGCGCTTCGAGCTTTGAAGGCTCGCGAGAGAACGCGGCCCTGTAAGCGCCGCTGCCTGTGAGCGGGCGCACCCACCTCCTGTAACCCGTCACTGCATGCGAGCCCGCCTTTAAGAGCGCCGCCAGGTTGTTGACCACGGGCGGGCCGTACATGAAATCGATGCCTTCTTCGCGCATCGCGGCAAAGCTCGCGCGATGGAGCGCCGTCGCAAGCCCCTTCCTGCGAAAGCGCGGCTCGACGAAACAATCGCCACCTATCGATCCCGCGCGTCGCCACCGCTCGACCATCACGCGGCGCGGAAAGACGGACGTGCACCCGGCCGTCTCGCCCGTCTCCTTGTCGATCGCGACCCAGGTCAGCGCGCGCCCGTGCGGGTTCGATTCATAAAGCCACTTGTAGCGGGCTTCGACATCGCCCGACGACATCTTTGCTATGAGCCTCTTCACGCGATCGAGGTCCGAGCCCGTCGCCTGTCGTATGAAGAAATCACTGGCCGTTGCGCCATTCGCTTCCGCGGCGGCGGGCAGCGCATAACGCTTGTTCGACAACTGGCGCCTGTCGATGATCCGCCTGCCGGCCGCCCTCACGGGCGCGGGCACTGTCGCGCGCCCTATCGATCTGCCGAACGATTCCGCTTGAACGCGGGCTGTGTAAAGCAGTGACCGCATGCCCTGTCGCATCCATTCAAGCTCTATGGTCTCGCGCGTCGCCTTGGTCCAATGTGACTTGTAATCGGCCTCTCCACCCATAAAATCAAACTCCCTCACATCATTTGCTTCCGCACAATCCTTCAGACATAAACCGATCATGACTGTGCCGAGGCTCTCTTTCGAGTAAGCCGGGTTGAACCCTCCCTGGAAATAATGCGCCACCCCGTCGTCGCAGAAAGCAAGCAGGACGGCTTCGATCTCGCCGTCGACTTCGAGCGTCCAGAGCCTCAGATTCCCTTTGTCCAGGCTCTCGCGCATCGCATCGACCAGGAACTCTTTGAAGCGCGGCAGCGCGAACGAGCCCGCCTCCCCTTTCGATTCCCAGCGCGCCTGGTGCAGAATTACGAACCTCTCGACGGCCGCTTCAAGCTCGTCCGCGCGCTCGACTCTGCGGAACTCGCAGCAGTGGTGGCGGAAGAGACGGCGGATGTGGCGGTCTATGTTCGAGCGCAGCGTCTTGCCGAGGCTGTTTTTGACAGTGTTCCAGTCGCCCGTCGTGTCTACGTAGCTCGACCCGTTGCAAACCTTCGAGCGCGCCTCGGGGCCTAAGGCGCTCAACAGGTGCGCGAGAGTTGTCGAAGCCGACGGGACATCATACAGCCACAGCCTGTCCCACTCTCGATTCTCTCGAAGGAATGCGACGATCGCTTCGACAACCTGCCGCTCAAAGCCGCGGCGGGCGATTATGTCCAGGTACTCGCTTGTATTCGTGTAGATTCCCGTGCCTAAGAAGAGCGCTTCCCTGACGTGAGGAATGCCTGCGGTCCTGCGCTGCACCAGGTAGAGAGGCGCAAGGCCCACGAGCCTTCCCTCCACGTCGCGGCACGAGACGAGGAAGAGCCGGCTGTCGGCCGGCCGGTAGCTCCGCCACCAGGTACGGTTCCAGTCCCACCTTAAAAAGTAGACCCGCTGGCGGCTCGATTCGAGCAGCTCGTCCCACTCGCCCTCGATACGGTCGAATGCCGCATCGTCCGCGAGGACTTCAACCGTCAACCGTCGCTGGTAGGCGGCGGCCGGTTCAGTCAAAGCTCGCTCAGCTAACATGGTGCTAACCACGATCTAGTTAAATTGCTATGTCGCTTCAATTTCCTGACCGCAAATCTCAAAATCGGCAGATTCATTCACCCGGCCGGGGTATGAATGCCGCGCATCTGAAATACCGGCGGAATTGTGAATTTAAATAGATCGGAGCCGAAGCATCACCCTGGCTGCGGAAGTAAGGTGAGAGTTCAGTTTTCAACGAGGTAATCGATGGGAAGCTTGAGACCCCGGAACCTGATCGAGTACGCGCAGATCATCTGGCGCAGACGGCTGCTCTTTTTTTTTATGGCAGTTGTGATGTTGATTTCATCATTTTTCGTCATTAAAGGCATTCCCACACTGTTTGAATCGCGCGCATTGATAGTCGTCTACGGCAACAAGTACGACGACCAGACGAACGGGGCGCAGATGGCCGCGGTCACAGAGCAGGTGACGAGCCGCTCGAACCTCGAAGCGCTCATTCAGAAATACAACCTCTACAACCTGAAGTCGGAAGCGGAGCTCGAAGGCGCCGTCGAAGGGATGCGCAAGGCGGTCAAGCTCGACACGAAGAATCGCGGCGACCGGCCGGGCTTCCCCGAATCATTCACGCTCTCTTACCGCCACCGCGACCCCGCGACCGCAAAACAGGTGGTCACAGATCTGCTCGCGATCTTCGACCGCGCGAACGAAGCCGCGGCTCGACAGGCGTCCGACGAATCGATCGCCGTCAACGCCGAGATCGCGAAGATCGAAGACCAGCTCTCTTCGGTCGGCCGCCAGCGCGCGGCCAACTCGGCGCGCGCTGGGGCCGCCGGCCGCTACCAGGGCGAGCTGAACCGCATACGCGCCGAGCGCAGCACCGTCAATCAGAGCGTCGAAGCCTTGACCGACCGGCAGTACGCGCTACAGCTACAGATCGCCGAGCAGAAACGCATGATCGCGCAGCAGCAGGAGATTGTCCGTTCCGCGCCCCCGGCCGAGACTCGCTCGAACGGCTCTTACGGCGCGCTCGTTAGAAGAAAAGCCGAGCTCGAAGGCAAGCTCGCCGATTACTTGTCGCAGTACACCAACACGCACCCGCGCGTTGTACAGACGCGCGAGGAGCTGGCGGAGATAAACCGCCGCATAGCCGAAGCGGGACCCGGCGACCAGACGCGCGCCGTCGTCTCTACGCCGGAATCTCAAGAGCTGCGCTCGTTACAGCGCGAATTGACGAGGCTTGAGACCGAGCTTGAAGTCGTGCGCCGCGAGATAGACCGCAAGCGAAACGCGCTGGCCGGGCTGCCGAACGTGGGCTCCGCACCCGTCGCCGTCGCGCCGAGCAGCGAAGGCGTCGTCAGCATGTACTCAGGCACACAGGTCGAGTACGAAGGGTTGCGCACGCGTTACGAAGGGCTCTTAAAGAGACAAGACTCGCTCCATAAATCGCTCTCGCCTACGGCGGGGCTCGGCCCGGCGCTCTTCCAGTTGGTCGACCAGCCGAACCTGCCGCAACTGCCCGCCGCGCCGAACCGCCCGATACTATACCTGCTCGCCCTGGGATTGGCTCTGGTGGCCGGTCTTGTGGCAGTGGCGGTTGCGGAGTTCCCCCGACTCTACCTGATTCAGAGCGAGAGCGACGTGCAATACTTCCTCGACGTGCCGGTCGTCGCCCTCATCCCCGAGACCGTCACTCCCGGCGCGCGGCCTCCGGTAAACCGCAGCTTGATCGGGCGCAAGGCCGCCGTCTTTGCGCTGGGCGTGGCGCTGATTCCGGTCCTCTTTTTCTTGCTCAACTTCTTAGGCATTTTCCAGATGATGGCGAAGAAATAGCAGTAGCTGATCGAAAGGTTCAAGTAATGGGAAAAGTTTACAACGCGCTAAACAAGACGGCCCGCAGGGCTGAGAAGGTTGAGCCGCCCGTCATCGATGTCGAGGCCGTTGAGGATTTTGAGGACGGCCCGCCGCACACGCAGTTCGACTTCATGCGCTACTCGCTCAACGCGCAATCGACTTTCGAGCGCGAGCGTTCGCGCCGCGAGGCCACCGCTCAGGCGCTGGTGCGGCGGTCGCTCGCCGAGCCGGCGCGCGAAGTGATACTCGACTCGTCGCGCATAGACCCGCACATCGCGGCCTACTACAACGCGCGCGCGACAGACCACTACAACAAGATCGCGATGGGGCTGATCACGGCCGCGGCCACGCAGAAGGTCAAGCGAGTGCTGATAGCCTCCGCCGACCACGGCGATGGCCGCACCTGCGTCACGCTCAACCTGGCCCGCGCGCTGGCGCGTGCGAGCCGCCGAGTCCTCGTCGTCGATTGCGACCTCAAGCGCCCGTCCACGCTCAGGATGCTCGGGATAAAAGCGGAGATAGGGATTGCTGAAGCGTTTCAGCGCGGCATCCCCGCCGGGGCCGCGACGATCCGCGTCCGCCCGTTCGACTTCAACCTGTTGCCAACGGTCGGGCAGATCGACAACCCCGCGGAGGTGCTGGCCTCGCCGCTCTTCTGGAAGATGGTGCAGGTCTTCGACCAGGAGCACGATTTTATACTCTTCGACTCGTCCCCGCTGCTCTACTCAGGGGACGTTCACCTGCTGGCGCGCGCGGCCGACACGACCGTGCTCGTCATCCGCGCGGGCAAACTGAATTCGGCAGAGATGGCCAAGGCGATAGAGCCTTTCAGCCGTGAAGAGATTTTCGGAGTAGTCTTGAACCGCTTCGCGCAATGAAAGCGGGTCCGACAAAGACTGTGTGATGACAATGGTGGGGTGGAGGTAAAAGATGAGAAGGACAGAGATCAACGAGCAATCGCCGCTTTCGCTGCTGGTGTGCGGCCGTCTCCAACAGCTCGGGCTGAAGCAATCGGAGTTCTGCCGCAAGACGGGGTTCGACCAGGGCCTGTTGTCAAAGATCCAGGGCTCTATCATAACGAACCTGTCGCTTGAGAGTGTCTTGAGACTCTCCGTCGGGTTGCGCATCCCGCCGACGCAGATCCTCGGCCTGATAGACCGCATGGACCTGCACGAGCTGGTGCTTGAGGCCTACGAGGCCGAACAGTCTGTGCTCGCGCGACCGGGTTCGATCGGCTTCCCGGCCGACATCGGCCCACTCGCCTCGACGGCGAGCGCCGACAACAAATTCTTCGTCAAGGTGTAGGCCGAGCGGGCGAAAAAAGAACTCTTGCGCCGATGCGCGAATACGATTAAACACAGGGCTGTGGGAAAGTTTGTAGAGAAGATTTAGATGAAGCGAGCCGTCCTCAACCTCATGCGCAGCTCAGGCCTGTTTGCCCCTTTTCGCCTGGCTAACCGCAACAAAGCGCTTATAGTCGTCTACCATCGCTTCAGCGAAAACGGCGACAGGCTGGCCACGTCCGTGCGCGCCTTCCGCGAGCAGCTCGAATACCTCACCTCTTATTATCATGTGATACCGCTCTCGGAGATGGCCTCGTACTTTCAACGCGGCCGCCGGCTGCCGGCGAGCGTCGCGGCGATTACCGTAGACGACGGCTACAGGGATTGTTTCGACATAGCCTTCCCGATCCTTCGCGAGCGCGGGCTGCCCGCCTCCGTCTTCGTCGCGACAGATTTTATAGATCAGCGCACCTGGCTCTGGACCGACAAGCTCCGCTACCTGACCTCGCGCGCGGCGACCGAGACGCTTGAGGCGACGATAAACGACCGCGCGCTCCGCATACAACTGGGGGACACGGAGTCGCGGCTCATCGCCGCTTCGATGGTCAACTCGGAGCTGAAGCAGATACCGGACGAGGCCAAAGACGACATCATCACGAGCCTGGCCTCGTCGCTCAAGGTCCCGCTGCCGTACGGGCCGCCGGGCGAGTACAGCCCGCTCACCTGGGAGCAGGTGAGGGAGATGGACGCGGCCGGCGTCGAGATCGGCTCGCACACGCTGACTCATCCGATCCTGACCAACATCAGCCGGGAGCGGCTGCGCAGGGAGCTCAACGAATCGCGCGGCAGGCTCGAAGAGGTGCTCGGCCGCAAAGTAGAGCTCTTCTGTTACCCGAACGGCGATTACGACCGCATGGTGTCGAGCGAAGTCGAACGCGCGGGCTACAAGTGCGCCGTCACTTCACGTCACGGCCTCAACGACCGAGACGCCGACCCGCTCGCGCTCAGGCGCATACACACGGAGCGCGACATCGTCCATTTCGTCCAGTCGACGAGCGGGTTCGAGATGATAAAGAACCGACTGAGAGGGACGCACCCCAGTCTGCTTGCGGCGACGGCCTGCGAGTATCTGCCGGAGCTATGATCGTGGATAAAGCTTCAAACCAAGCAACGGGCCTGACGGGCCGCGCCGCGCTGCTTGCGGTCGCAAACAGCCTCGCATTCGCCATGGCCTTCATGCTGCCGCTGGTGCTGGTCCGCACGCTCGATCAATCGGAGTTCGGTCTTTACAAGCAGGCGTTCCAGATAATGACGACGGCGCTGACGCTGCTCGGTCTTCACGTCAGCACGACGGCTTTCTATTTCATGCCGCGCCACCCGGATAAGAAGCCACAGATAGTCTTAAACGTACTGATATTCTACTTCGCCGTCGGCGCCGCGCTCGCGCTGCTGTTCGCCATACACCCGCAGTGGGTCACCGTCATCTTCAAAAGCGACGAGCTCGCGCCGCACATACCGATCCTTGGGCTCGCGATACTGCTCTGGATGGTATCGTCTTTCTTAGAGATCGTGACGGTCGCAGACGGACACATACGCGCGGCCACGGCCTTCATAGTCCTCGTCCAAATGTCGAAGAGCCTGCTGTTGATCGGCGCAGGGCTCGCCTTCGGCAGCATCCGAGCGCTGATCGTCGCCGCGATCATTCAAGGCGCTTTACAGTGCGCGATCCTATTGACGTACCTCTACCGCAGGTTCGGCGTCTACTGGAAGTCGTTCGACGGGCGGCTCTTGAAAGCGCAGCTCGCAAACGCCCTGCCCTTCGGGTTCGGCGGCCTTGTGGTCAGCATGCAGATGGACCTGAACAAGTATTTCGTGTCGTACTACTTCGACCCGGCCGATTTCGCGATCTACTCCGTAGGCTGCTTCCAGATACCGTTGATGATGGTGCTGGTCGATTCCGTCACCAGCGTGCTGATAGCCGAAGTCGCGCGGCTTGAGATGGAGAGCAATTACAAAAAGATCATAGCGCTGTGGATGGCCGTGATCCGCAAGCTCGCGCTCTTCTTCGTCCCTACGGTGGTCGCGCTGCTCATACTTCGCCACGAATTCATCACCGCGTTGTTTACGAAAGACTACGCGGCCGCCGCGCCGATCTTCGCGGTCAACCTTGTAGCCTTCATGCTCACGATCACGGTGACTGGCCCTGTGCTGCGCGCCTTCGATGACCTGAAGTTCTTCAGGCTGAAGCTCTACATCTGCCTGATCCCCGTGACGTGCGGGGCTCTGTACGCCGGCATACACGCGGCGGGCCTCGTCGGCGCGATCGCGGCCGACGTTTCGATTCAATTGCTGGCCATCACGACGACCACGGTCGTCATAGGGCGCAGGCTGAGGATGAAGCTCGGCGACCTGAAGTTACTCGCGCCCGTGCTGAAGACCATCGCCTCGGCCGCCGTGGCCGGGTTGGCGGCGCTGGCCGCAAGGCTCCCGCTCGCGGACGCGCGCCCGCTTGTGGCGCTGGTCGTCTGTTCGGCAGTCTTCGGCGCAGTCTACCTCGCGATGGCGCTACTGACGGGAGCGGTCACGGACGAAGAGAGAGCGGAGCTGCGCCGGTTGACCGCAAAGCTCGCGAGCTTCCGCCAGCGAGGCATGCCGCTGCCGTCCGCTACGGAGATTCGGTAATAGCTGATATGAGTACGGCGAGCAAAAGAGTATGGAAGGAAGACCACGCCGAGGGCGTGACACTCAACCCTCGCCCTGTAATATCGACCACGCCTGAAGCGGCCGAGATCATCGGCGGCGAGGCGGGCAAGCACGGCCTGGCGTTTTTCGGGGTCTTCCTCTTCACGCTGCTGCTCTACACGCGGCCGCACGACCTGTGGCCGGAGGTCTTCGGCGACACGCCCATCATCAAGTACGTCGCAATCCCGATGATTGTGATCTACGTCATCTCGAAGCTCGCGCGCGCCGAGCGGCTGACCGTACTGACCAAAGAGGTGAAGCTGGTCGGTTTTCTAGTCGTAATCTCGGTGCTCTTCACGCCCATTGCGACGGAGCCGGCTTACGCGTGGACGATGCTCACCGAGGTCTTTTTGAAAGTCGTCGCCGTCTTCGTGCTGCTGGTCAACCTCGTCGACACGCGCGAACGGCTCCGGCTGATGTTCAAGCTCGTCGTCTTCTGCGGCACGTACAACGCCTACATCGCCATACAGAATTACCTGGCCGGCAAGTTCGAATCGATATCGACGATCGGGGCTCCCAGAGTCGAAGGCGCTATCGGCGGGATGTTCGGAAACGCCAACGACTTTGCGGCGGCGCTCAACATGGTGCTGCCGCTCGCAGTCGCGCTCGCGCTGACGACGAAGGGGATTGCGCGCCTCGTCTATCTCACCTGCGCGGCGATCCTGTCGGTGGCGGTCGTCGTCTCGTTCTCGCGAGGCGGGTTCCTGACGCTGGTCGCGATGGGCGGGTTCATGCTGTGGAAGGTCGGCCGGCATAACCGCACGACCACGGTGCTTGCGGCCTTGATGCTGTTCGCCGTCTTCAGCCTCGCGATGCCGAACGCCTATGGCGACCGCCTCTTTACGATTCTCAACACCGAGCAAGACGCTACGGGGTCCGCGCAAGAGCGCCAGGCGCTTATGCTGCGCGCCGTGGTCATAGCGGTGCGCCACCCCGTCACGGGGATAGGGATCGGCAACATCGGCGCATACATGGATAAGGTGACGCACAACTCTTACATAGAGATCGCCGCAGAGCTTGGCGCGGCGGGGCTCGTCGCCTACCTGATGCTGATCTTCGCGCCGATGCGATCGCTCAAGCGGTTGGAGAAGCGGACTGAAGATTTCGCACGCCCCCGCGACAGAGAGTTTTATTACTTAAGTCTAGGAATTCATGCGACGATCATCGGGTACATCATCAGTAGCTTTTTCGCTTCGTACCAGTATTTCTGGTACCTCTACTACCCCATAGCTTACGCCATCGCGCTCAGGCGATTAGAGGGCGGCGAAGAGGGCGCCGCTCAAGAAGAGCAGACGCAAGCGGCCGAATCACCGACGCGCGCGGGCCTGCTGTGGGGGAAGGCCGGGGGAGCCGGGGAATAAAAAGGGCCTGGATATGTGTGGGATAGCCGGGTTTTTCGGACCCGAAGAAAACTTAGAATCGATCGAGCGCCGCGAGCTGCTCAAGCGCATGTGCGACATCATCGAGCACCGCGGGCCTGACGATGAAGGTTTCTACGTCGAAGGGGGCGTCGCTTTAGGCATGCGGCGGCTTTCGATCATAGACCTGGTCACGGGACACCAGCCTATCTCGAACGAAGACGGCTCTATCTGGATCGTATTCAACGGGGAGATATATAACTTCTGCGAGCTTCGCGACGACCTCGTAGCGCGCGGACACATCTTTCAAACGCAGACCGACACGGAGGCCATCGTCCACCTTTACGAAGAGATGGGCGAAGCTTGCGTCGAGCGGCTGCGCGGCATGTTCGGCTTTGCGATCTGGGACCGCCGCGAGCGCAAGCTATTTCTGGCGCGCGACCGCGTAGGCAAAAAGCCGCTCCACTACTCGCTCGTAGGCGACACGCTCGTCTTCGGCTCCGAGATCAAATCGATCCTCCAACACCCCATCGTCGAGCGCGATGTCAACTTGGAGGCCATCTCCGATTTTCTCTCCTTCGGCTACGTGCCCGACCCTCAGACCGCTTTCCGGGGCATAACGAAACTGCCGCCCGGCCACACGCTCACGTTCAAGAACGGGAGGCTTTTGACAAGGTGTTACTGGGACTTCGACTACCACCACACGGACGGCGGCGGGGACGGTCGTGATGAGAATTACTACGTCGAGCGGTTAAGAGAATTGATAGCGGAATCGGTCAAGCTGCGGCTAGTCAGCGACGTGCCGCTCGGCGCGTTCCTCTCGGGCGGGATCGATTCGAGCACCGTGGTGGCCATGATGGCCCGGCAGATGGACAGGCCCGTGAAGACCTTCTCGATAGGCTTCAGCGAATCGAGCTTCGACGAGCTCCATCACGCGCGCATCACCGCGCGCCACTTCAACACGGACCATCACGAGTTCGTAGTCACGCCCGACGTTTGCAAGATAGTCGAAGACATCGTCTGGCACCACGACGAGCCGTTCGGCGACGTGTCGAGCATACCGACCTACATGGTGTCGAAGATGGCGCGCGAGCACGTGACGGTAATATTGTCGGGCGACGGCGGCGACGAGTTGTTCGCGGGCTACGAGCGGTACCTGATAGACCGCGACCGCCGCGTCTTCGAGCGCATACCCGGCTTCATACGACGCAACCTTATGCTGAAGGCGAGCCGCGCTTTGCCGCGCGCCGTCTACGGCAAGAACTTCCTGCGCAACGTCGCGCTCGAAGGCGACGCCAGGTACGTAGACAGCCTCTCTTATTTCGACGAAGACGCCAAACGCGAGCTGCTGTCGGCGGAGATACGGCGCGCGCTCAACGGCCGCGACTCGTCGGAAGGGTTCAGGCAACTGCTCAACGCGCCGCATTCGGCCAAGCACATAGACCGGCTGCTCTACCTCGACAGCAAGACTTACTTGCCGGGCGACATTCTCACGAAGGTCGACCGCATGAGCATGGCTCATTCGATCGAGGCCCGCGTGCCGCTTCTCGATTACAAGCTGATAGAGTTCGTCCAGACGATCCCGTCGAGCCTGAAGCTTCGCGGGAGGATGACCAAGCACATCCTCAAAAAGGCGGTCCGCGGGCTGGTGCCCGACCAGATAATCGACCGACCCAAGCAAGGGTTCGGCGTGCCGATTGCGAAGTGGTTGAACAACGAGCTGCGCGACATGCTGCACGACACGCTCACCGACAGCCGCACGCGCCAGCGCGGGTACTTTAACCATCAGTCGGTCGAGGCGATCCTAAACGAGCACGCGCGCGGGAGGCGTGACAACTCGCGCCACCTCTGGGGGCTTCTGACGCTCGAACTCTGGCAGCGCACCTTCATCGACAGCAGCTACGCGACCGCCGGCGCGAAGACGCGCTCCGAGAGGCTCGCTTCGGTGATAACAAGGTAGACGAGAGGTTAATGCCTATCTATGTGCGGAATCGCAGGGCTAATCGGAGAACCGGACAGGCAGGCGGCGCGCGCGCGCGTGGCCGCGATGACGGGCGCGCTCGCCCGTCGCGGGCCTGACGGCGAAGGGATCGAAGTCTGGAACGGCGCGGCGCTCGGCCACCGGCGGCTCGCCATATTCGATCTGAGCGAAGCAGGCCGCCAGCCCATGCTGTCGGAAGACGCTCGCGTAGGCGTAGTCTTTAACGGCGCGATCTACAACTTCCTCGACCTGCGACGAGACCTTGAATCTCTCGGCCACACGTTCAAAAGCGACACCGACACCGAAGTTCTGATTAACGGGTACATCGAGTGGGGTCTTGACGTGATGGTGTCGAAGCTCAAAGGCATGTTCGCGCTCGGCCTCTGGGACGACCACACGCGGCGACTCTTTCTGGTGCGCGACCGCCTGGGCGTCAAGCCGCTTTACTACGCGATTCATCATAACCGCATCGCATTCGCTTCGACGGCGAGGGCGCTCAAGGCCGCGGTGTTCGCTCGTGAGATAGACGACAAAGCGGTGATGGAGTACCTGGAATACGGCTACGTGACCGATGACCGCTCGATCTATGAAGGCGTCCGGAAAGTGCCCGCTGCTACGATCGTCGAATGGAGAGATGGTGAAATCAAATCTCGCGTCTACTGGTCGCCTTCTGCCGTGAGCGATTCGGCGAAGATTACTTTTGAAGAAGCCGTCGAACAGACTCAAGCTCTGTTCCTGAGCGCGGTCGAGAAACGTCTTCACGCGGACGTTCCGGTCGGCGCGCTGTTGAGCGGCGGCGTCGATTCGAGCCTGGTCTGCTGGGCCATATCGAAGCTCGGCGGCGACATCAAAGCCTTCACGATCGGGACGCCGGGCGACGAGTGGGACGAGACGGCCGACGCGAGGGCTACGGCCGAGCGATTAAAGATCAGCCATCAAGTGCTTGAGCTTTCGTCGGACGACGCGCCCGATTTGTCTGAGATGGTCACGGCATACGGCGAGCCTTTCGCCTGCTCGTCGGCTCTGGGGATGCTAAGAGTGTCACGAGCCGTGAGGTCTGAAGCTACAGTGTTGTTGACGGGAGACGGCGGGGACGATCTCTTCTTAGGCTACGAAGGCCATCGCCATTTCTGGCTCGCGGAGAAGGCCGCGCGAGCCCTGCCCGCGAGCCTGTCAGCGCTGTGGTCGGATCTTCGGAATCAAATCTCGGATGATGGGTCATTGCGGCGGGCAAAGTCGTTTATCGATTACGCGACGGGCGGAATCGGAGCCGTAGCCGCGAGGCGCGACGGATTGCCCGCCTATGAAAGAGACGGGCTGCTGGGCGAACGGCTCGCGGGCGCTACGGTCGCGGCGCGAGCGCTGCCCTGGTCGAGCCAGTCAGCGCGGCGGTTGCTAACGGAGTTCTTAGATTACGACCGCCGAACGCGATTCGTGGGCGAGTACCTGACAAAAGTCGACGGCTCGACTATGCATTACGCGCTCGAAGCACGGTCGCCATTCTTGGATCAAGACCTGTGGGAGTTCGCGTCCGGGCTTTCGTTCGATCTTCGGTTAAGGCGCGGGCGATTGAAAGCTATCTTGCGCGAGATGGCGGCGCGCAACATAGGCGAGCGCGTAGCGCGCGGGCGCAAGCGAGGTTTCGGCATTCCCGTACAGCGGTGGCTCGCGGGCCGTTGGGCGAGCTCGGTTAGAGAGGCGCTCGCGGATTCAATTCTAGCAAGCGAAGGGTGGATCAAAGCTGACCGCGCGCTCTTGCAGTTAGAGAGAGCTGAGAGAAAAGGGTGGGCTTCGAATCAGTTATGGTATATCTTCGTGCTTGAATCGTGGTTAAGACACGAACGCGCATGCGCCCCTGAGCAAGCTCTCGCCCTTACCTAGTAAAACCAAGATTAAAGAACAGAAGTGAAGCGAAGAGTATTACAACTGATCGGGAGCTTTCATCAGGGCGGGTCGGAGCTACAGGCTGTTCAGCTCGCGCGGCTCTTGCACGAAAGCGGCCGCTACGAACTCCATGTCGCCTGCCTTGACTCAGCCGGCGTGTTGCGAGACGAGATCGAAGGGCTCGCGATCGGCGATATTCCAGAGTTCCGGCTGACGAGCTTTTACGACCGCAATGCTATGACTCAGCTCCGCCGGTTTACGCGGCTGCTGCGCGAGCGAGAGATAGACATTATTCAGACTCACGATTTTTATACTAACGTCTTCGGCATGGCCGCAGGAAGGCTGGCCCGCGTGCCCGCTCGCATCGCCGCGCGGCGCGAGACGACGGGCTGGAGAACGCCCGCTCAAAGATTGGTCGAGCGGGCGGCGTACCGCGCGGCTCACTCTGTCGTAGCGAACGCCGGAGCTGTGCGCGATCAACTGGTCAAAGAGGGCGTGCGCCGCGATAAAATAACCGTGATTTACAACGGCCTCAACCGCGAGCGCATCACCCCGAACCCTGACCTCACACGTGAGCAGAAGCTCGCCTTGCTCGGACTGCCTCAAACTGCGGATCGCCGCTTCGTCACGATTGTCGCAAACCTGCGCCACCCCGTTAAAGATCACTCGACCTTTTTGCGCGCGGCTCGCCGCGTACGAGAAGCAGTCCCTCAAGCTTGCTTCGTCATCGCGGGCGAAGGGCCGCTCGCCGATGAGACTCGCGCGTTCGCCCGTCAACTCGGGATCGAGCAAAGCCTGTTTTTCCTCGGCCGGTGCGAGCGAGTCGCCGAGCTTCTGTCGGTCTCTGACGTGTGCGTATTAAGCTCGAAAGCCGAGGGGTTTTCAAACGCGATTATCGAATATATGGCCGCCTCGCGGCCCGCGGTCGTCACGGACGTGGGCGGCGCTCGCGAAGCTGTATCCGATGGCGAATCGGGTTACTTAGTCCCGGCGGGCGATGACGAAAAGATGGGCGCGCGAATAACAACGCTCCTGCTAGACCCGCCGAAGGCAGATTCGATGGGCCGCCGCGCGCGCGAGATCGTAGAAATGAAGTTCTCTTTACGGGCTCAGCTTGAGCGCACAGAAAGACTTTATGACCGGCTCCTTGAAAGCGCGTCGCGTTCAGCTCACGAGAGAATCAACACAGTGCGCCAGGAGGGCGTTTGAGAGTAGAAAGATCGATTACATCGAGTAATGAAGCGCCTCTGCGAGTATTGATAGTCGCGCCCTCGTTAGACATACTCGGCGGGCAGGCGGTGCAGGCTTCAAGGCTGCTTGCGCGCCTCAGGGAAGAAGCGACTCTCGACGTTTCGTTCCTGCCGATAAACCCGCGCCTGCCCGGACTCCTGAGAAAGCTCCAGGCGATCAAATATCTCCGCACGGTTGTTACGACGCTTCTATACGTAGCCACGCTGCTCGCGCGCGTCCGCTCGTATGATGTGATACACGTCTTTTCGGCGTCCTATCTTTCGTTCGTTCTCTCGCCGACGCCCGCGATCCTGGTCGCGAAGCTTTACGGCAAGAAGGTGATGCTCAACTACCGCAGCGGCGAAGCGCTCGACCACCTGACGCGATGGCGGCGCACGGCGCTGCCCGTCATCAGGCTCGTCGACAAAGTCGTAGTCCCTTCTGGTTATCTCGTCGATGTCTTCGGCCGGTTCGGCGTTCGCGCCGAATCGATTGCCAACACGGTCGACCTGACTCGATTCAAGTTTCGCAATCGCGCGCCACTTCAGCCGGTAATACTTTCGAATCGCAATCTCGAAAGCCTCTACAACGTCGAATGCATTCTGCGGGCCTTCGCATCAATCCAAGAGAGAGTGGGCGAAGCGCGCCTGATAGTAGCGGGAGACGGCAGCGAGCGCAGGCTGCTTGAATCGCTCTGCGCCGAACTGCGGTTGCGTAACGTCGAGTTCATAGGCCAGGTCTCGCCCGAGCGGATGCCCGAGCTTTACGACCGGGCGGACATATTCATCAACGCGTCGAACATAGACAACATGCCCGTCTCTCACATCGAAGCGTTTGCGGCGGGGCTCGCGGTCGTTACAACTGACGCGGGGGGCATCCCCTACATCGTCGCCGATAACCGCAACGGGCTTGTCGTCTCTTGCGGGGATCACGAAGCCCTGGCTCGAAACGTCTTGGCTTTGCTCGAAGACGCGGCGCTGGCCGAGCGTCTTACGAAGACGGCTCGCGCCGATTGCGAGAAGTATACCTGGACCGCCGTGCGCGAAGAGTGGCTCGCGACCTACGCCGAGATGGCGGGCCGCGCGAGCGTCAACGTGGAGCAGGCGACGGCGAACGCTTAACATGCGGATCAGCGGAGAAAAACTGAAGAAGCTCAGAGGAAAGAGTCTCCACGAGATCGGCGTGCGCGGCCGGCAGGAGCTTTCCAAGTTAGGAGAGCGCGTCTTCGGCTCGGCGGGCGAGATGAAAGACGCCGCGCTTTTGAATCGATTATCTCGCGCTTCGCGAAACGGATCGGCCGAAGGGACTACAGGGTTAATCCTTGAGCGAATAATCAAGAGACGGGGATTCATCCCCGCGCTGGCCTGCCGCGAGGAGATCGTAAAGATCATGGAGCGGCGTTTTCCCGATGAAAGACTGGCGTTGATTGAGAAGGCCGATCGGGCCGTCGATAAGAGATTCGATCTGCTCGGGCTGGCGAACCTGAGCTTCGGCGATCCGATAGACTGGCATCTGGAACCGTCTTCGGGAAAGCGGACAACGCTGGATCACTGGAGCAAGATCGATTACCTTGACGCCGAAGTCGCGGGAGATAAGAAAGTCACCTGGGAGCTGAATCGTCATTCGCATTTCGTAACTCTGGGGCAGGCATACTGGCTGACCGGCGACGAGAAGTATTGCGAGAGTTTTATCTCGCAAGCTTCGTCGTGGATGGATGCGAATCCGACTTCGCGCGGGATCAACTGGGCCAGCAGCCTCGAAGTGGCATTCCGCTCGATCGCGTGGCTGTGGGCGCTGCACATGTTCGCCGACTCTCCCACACTCACGCCGCGTTTCGCGCTCCGGATGTTAAAACAGCTCTGGGCGCACGGGCGGCACGTCAGCTCATACCTGTCGCATTATTTCAGCGCGAACACTCATCTGACGGGCGAGGCCCTTGCCCTTTTTTATCTGGGTACTGCACTACCTGAATTTCGCGAGGCGGCGGCGTGGCGCGAGACGGGCCTTAAGATCTTGCTCGAACAGATGCCGAAACACGTCCGGCCGGACGGCGTCTACTTCGAGCAGTCATCTTATTATCAACGCTACACCGCCGACTTCTACTACCACCTGATAGTCCTCGCGCGAGCGAGCGGCGCTCTTCTGCCCGAAGTTGTTGAAGAGCGGCTCGCGTTGCTCATAGACCATCTGATGTGGATAACCAGGCCCGACGGAAGCACGCCGCTCGTAGGCGACGATGATGGCGGCAGGGTGATTACGCTGGCGACTAGAATGAGCAATGACTACCGCGACACGATCGCGACGGCGGCGGCGATCTTTAATCGCGATGATTGGAAATCGGTAGCCGGTGAAGCAAAGCCAGAAACGCTCTGGCTGCTGGGGCCAGCCGCGCTCGAAAAGTATGACGAGATCGCCCCGCGAGCGCCTGCCGAGTGTGCCCGCGCTTTCACGGAAGGCGGCTATTACGTTATGCGCGACGGGTGGTCCAGAGATTCGAGCTACGTCTTGATCGACTGCGGCCCGCACGGCTCTTCGAGCTGCGGCCATGCTCATGCGGACGCGCTCGCTTTCGAGTTTGCCGCCAACGGCAGGACCTGGCTCGTCGATCCGGGTACGTTTACTTACACGGGCGACAAAGCGTTGCGCGACCTGTTCCGATCAACCCACGCGCACAACACGGTCACCGTCGACGGCCAATCCCAATCCGTGCCTTCCGAGCCGTTCTCGTGGCAACACGTCGCGAGCTCTGAGGCGAAGCAGTTCATCAATCATCCGGATTACGATTACTTCAAAGGCTCGCACGACGGTTACGAGCGGCTCGACGATCCCGTCACACACACGCGCTCACTGCTCTTCATAAAACGTCAGCCGGGTTCGTGCTTGATTGTGAAAGACAGGTTTCGGGCTCGCGATAGACATGTCTACACGCTTCGCTATCACTTCCCTGCCAGGTGCTCGGCCGAAGCGAATGGCAATCAGGTTATAGCGACATCTGATGATGGCCGGCAGTTAATAATCACTGTCTTAAGCAGTACAACTGTATTATGCCGGATCGAAGATGGGTGGGTCTCGGAAGCATACGGGCAGCGCGAGCAGTCAAAGGTCGCCGTCTTTGAAGCGACGGGTGCGGGCGAGCAGGAGTTCTTCAGCTTCATCTCCCCTCGGACAGAATCTCTCTAGCCTCTCTCGGCCACAAGAACGCGCGGGCGCTCATGCCTACGACTGTGCCTGGATACTTCAGCGCGCTAGGACCCAGCCGAGGTCGACTCGTCCCTGTGAGGTACCCTACAACATACACAGTGGCGTTCTCTTGAAAATCGGTCCTGAAATCTCCCCTGACGGCGAGCAGTTTCCCCGGATCGTCCCCTAACCTGATCTCCGCTACGATGTAGTCGCCGATCCCTCTTTTCTCTTCCCCGATGATGTCGTGTATCTTACCTTCGAATGCCCAGGCCGTGCCCTCGTACCGCGCGGCGTCCTGTTGCAGTTGCTCGAACGTGACAGACCTGTCGGCCTCAAGCAGGTTCTTTCGAATCGCCTCCTGACTCGCGCCGCCCTCGGCATAAATACGCTTGAGCTGCCGGCACTGCGCGTTCTTCATGCAATCATCATTACCATATCGCATGTCCAGCCAGTTCTTATTAGTCCATTCAGTTTTCTTAGGTCTGTCGGGCGCTTTCTGCTGGCTTATCTCTTGAAGGATGTAAGCAATAATACCGCCCGCGACAATCACCAACAGAATCGCGATTTGAACTATATTCTCCTCCAGGTAGAGGAATAGTTCTGTTGACTTGCTCAACTGCTGATAGTCGCGTCTCCCCGCGGGCTGATTCATAGCCGCTCCCTTCTGTTTGTCGTTCGCATTACAGGGGCAGGTCGGGGCGCTTATGCGCGGATCATAATTCATCCGGCAGACCGATCCAATAGTAAAAGCCGGAACGGCGGTCTAACCGATCCAGTTTCAAGACTTAACAAATCAATCGAAGTTGTAAAAACTCACCGCAATTAATCATTTAACTAATCTGAGGATTTCAGTTCAGGCATAAACGAATGTGTGGAATCTGCGGCATCGCCGCCCCTCAAAAAACCGGGTTCAGAGTCGACGAAAACAGGCTCGCGCGAATGCGCGACTCGCTGACTCATCGCGGGCCGGACGGCGCGGGCATGTACATCAACAAAGGCGTCGGCCTGGCGCACAGGCGGCTGTCGATAATCGATCTTGCGGGCGGCCACCAGCCCATGACTAACGAAGACGGCTCGGTATGGATAACCTACAACGGCGAGATCTATAACCACCGCGAGCTGCGCGGCAGGCTCGAACAACAAGGCCACCGCTACCGCAGCACCAGCGACACCGAAACGATCATTCATCTTTACGAAGAGAAGGGCGCGCGCGCCGTCGAACAATTGCGCGGCATGTTCGCATTCGCGATCTGGGACGCCGAGCGCCGAAGGCTTCTGCTAGCGCGCGACCGCCTCGGGATAAAGCCGCTCTACTACACGCTATCCGATGATGGCGTAATCTGCTTCGCGTCGGAGATCAAAGCTCTCATAGAGGCGCGCGCCGTCAGAGCCGAACTCAACTACGACGCGCTGGCAGATTAC
>DATFGQ010000066.1:0-47328 GCA_035249305.1 Blastocatellia bacterium
ATGGGCGGAACTCCAGTCTTTGCCGGCACTAGAGTCCCTGTCCAGACATTTATAGATTATATAAAAGGCGGAGAATCGATCGATGATTTTCTCGAAGGATTTCCAACAGTTGCTAAGGAGCAAGTCATCGCATTTTTGGAAGAGGCCAAAGAACAGATGATTAAGCTGGTGGCATAACGTGAGAATCCTCTTAGACGAATGCGTAGATCGACGATTCGCCAAAGAACTAGAAGGATATTTTGTCAAAACTGTGCCGCAGATGGGATGGGCAACCATTAAGAATGGCGAACTGCTAGCACTTGCTGAAAAAGAATTCGATGTCTTTATCAAGTCGATCGAAACCTCTCTTTCCAACAAAACCTACCCAAATTCAACATCGCAGTTTTGGTTCTGAAAGCGCATTCAAATCGGCTTGCGGATTTAAGACCTCTGGCCCCTAAAGTAATATCCATCCTGCCCTCATTGCAAAAGGGTAAAGCCGAAGTCTTAAGCGTTTGATGAATGGATGTTGTCTGCTGCGATGGCTTCCAGGATCAGGGCCGCGCCCTCGCGCGGCTTTGCGCACGCGCCACTCTGTTGCACGTCGAAATAGTAATAGGAATACTCGCGGTCTTCCTTTACCCAATCGAGAAAGCTCTGGGCGTCTAACCCGTTTACCAATCGCTCGATCTGTTCGCGGATCTCGTTATCGGTATTACCGCAATACTCGATCAGCTCGCGAATCATCTGCCGGTACATAGAGGGCTAGCAAAGCGCTTAACGCTTATAAGGGTCGGTCGTGGGATCGAGATGCCTCGTCGTGCCTTCGGTCACGCTCGGCGGCGGCACTATCGGCCCGGTGTTATGCGGCGGCATCTCTACGGCGCGGCGCGCGGGCGGAATTACGGGTTGCGCCGACGGTGAATTGAGCGACTGCTTCGCGTTCACGATTTCAGAGACGCCCTTGCCTAAAAGCCCGAATGCGGGGATGAGCAGCCAGAACCACCAGACTCTCCCGCCCGGCGCGAAGAGGCCGACGGCCATCGAGATGAGCAGGAAGGCCACCCCCATCGAAACCTGTTGAATGCCTCCGCCGATGGTCGCCGGGCGGTCACGCCTGCCGCGCCCGCGCCGCCCGTGTGATTGTTCCTTGGGCAACTGGCCTGTCAGCGCCTGGGGCACCAGGCTCAAGTTCGCGCCGCAAACCCGGCAGAACTTCGTGTCGTCGCTATTCGATGCTGCGCAGTTCGGGCAATACATTTCTTCACCTCAATTCTTGACGCAAGCATAAACCGTAATGTGGCAAATTTCAAAGTGAACATCTCTCATCACTTTATATTAAACTCGATGACTATGGGCATCCAAAACTTCACCGGCTCCCCGTTACGCAGGGCGGGTGAGAATATGAGCGAGTGCACGGCTTTAAGAGCCTGTTCATCCAATCCATACCCGAGGCCATCAACGACAAGCACGTTGTCGACAACACCCTGCTCATTGATTCGGATAGACATACGGACGATGCCCTCAATCCCTTTTTCGCGAGCCAGCTCGGTGTAGAGCGGCTGCGCCCTGTTTTTCAACACAGGCCACTTGTATGCGGGGTCATTTTTATTATTCTTGAATTCATCCCTGATGGCTTGAAACGCGATGTAGCTCTTTAGCGATTCGATCTGCTCGCTCACTTTCTGGTAGCCGCTGTCGGAAGGCTGGGAAAGCTCTAGAGCAGTCTCATATGACTTAAGCGCGTCGGCATGCTTCTTGAAGCGCACCTCCAGATTCGCCTTCAATAAATAGACGCCTGCAAACCGCGCGCCCTGTTCGATTGCGGTCTTTACCTCTTCGGCGGCTTTACCCAGTTGGTTCTCGTTAACATAGAGGAAGGCCAGCACGTAATGCGCGTCAGGGTAATTCGGCCGGAGCCTTATCGCTTCATGTACGTGCTTGAAAGCCTTATCAAACTTGACTTTCTCCCTGTAGACCCACCCTAGAAACAGGTTCGCCTCCGGCGAATCCTTCTTGAGCGACAGGGCCTTCTTGAGTTGCTTCTCCGCATCGTTGTACTTTTTCTTTTGTATGGCCTCCTTCGCCCGCGCGATGAGCTGTTCGGGCGTCTGTTCCTGCGCCAGGATTGCGCCCGGAAAACCGGCGCCCGACAGCCATAAGAAAGAGAGGGTGAGCCACAATCTCTTGTAACGCATGACGCGCCTCCTTAACTCGGTCCCACAAAGACGATCTCCACGCGCCGGTTCATCGCTCGGCCCCGCTGGGTCTTGCTCGATGCCGCGGGCGCGTTTGCGCCGCGAGACTCGACGCGGAAATTCGTGCGCGAGCCGAGGAAGGCCGCGATGTAATCGGCCACGGCCTGCGCGCGGCCGAGCGCGAAGCTTTCGGCCGTCGGGCGCGGGTCCGAGTGGCCTTCGACTGTGAAGTTCACGTCCGGGTGCGCGGCTATGGCCTGGCCGAGCGCGTCCATCTTAGCCTTGACCCTCAGCGCGAGCGTCGTCTGGTTGGCCACAAAGAAGCTATCCGGCAGCACGACGACGAACCCGGTTCCGTTCGGCTTTACGGTGGCGACGCGCGACACGGCGTCCTGGAGCTCCGCGAAGTCGCGGCGGCGCGCCTCGGCCTCGCGCTTCTCTCGCTCGACCCGCTCGATCGCCTCTATGCGCGAATTCGTTTCGCTGAGCTTCGCCGTGGTCGTCGAGAATTGCGTCTGAAGGGTCGTCACCTGCGCGCGTGCGTCATCAAGCTGGCGTGTCAGCCGGTCGACCTCCTGGCGCAGCCGGTCGTTCTCGTTTTGAAGCGAGCGGTTCTCGGCGCGCGCGTCGGCCGCCTCGCGCATGGCGCGGTTGAGCTGCGTTTCGGCGTTCGCGCGAGCAAGCTCTGAAGCCTGTAGGCGCGTGCGCGTATCGCCGAGCTGGCCTTCAAGGTCCGAGGCCGTCTCGGTCGCGCGGCGCACTTCGTCGTCGCGGCGGGCGATCTCCGCGCGGCGCTCCGCCGCAAGCGCGCGCTCTTCGCTCACGTCGCGGGTCTTGACGGCAAGCGAGATGGCTTCGCGCGAGATGCGCCCTACTTCGTGAACGCTAGCGCCCTGGCGAAAGGAGTCCTCCGCCTGTTGCAGGTATCTAGCGGCCTGGCCGAAATCGGCCGGGTCGAAACGCTCGCCGTCGGCCAGCCTCGCGATCTGGACCGCGCGCCGCGCCTGCAACAGCTCCATAGGCGTCTTGTTGTAATCGCGCTCGGCGAGCGCCGGTATAGACGTGTCCGTGTAGTAGCGGCCCGAATCTCCCGTGAAGAAGACTTCGCTCGCCTGCACCTGCACGTTCTTCGAGATCGGCGTCAGGTTTTCGAGCACGACCATGCGCGAAGGCAGCCGCACGAGGTAGTGCGGCTCGGCCGTGATGATCATCGCGAAGGTTTGATAGGCGGTCGCGGTCTTGAGCCGCGCCGAGCCGCCCGACAGGCGGAACTCGCCGAGGTTGTCGACCTGGCCCGCGGGCGTGATGGCCCACAGCACGTACGTGTTGTAGTCCGCGCCGTAGTTGTAAGCCGGGATCATATTCTCAATCGTGATGTCGATTTCGCTCGTGTTGCGCTTGCGCCACCGCTCGACCGTAGCCTCGCCCTTGGCCGTGGGCCTGAGCGTGGTCCCCGAGAACATCACCTTGACAGGGTCTCTGAAGTAGGTGATGGCGATCGTGCGCCGGCGCTGGTCGCCGCCTTGCGCGACGGCCACGGCCGGAATTATCAGTGCCGCTAGAATTGCGATAAGGCCCGTGTGAAATCGAATAGCCCGTCTCATAGAAAGTCCTCTCAAAAAGAAATATGTTCCTGCGCGGGGCTAAAGACTGGATGCGCCCCAGAGCTTTCGTGTTCGCTTAACCTAAACGCTGATTTCGGTGCGAGGTTTCACCAGAACAATTCTATCATCCGGGGTTTGAGATTTGAAATCAGGAGAGCACCTGGCTAAGGGTGGCGCTGATGTCGTCGAACCTGATTGGTTTGAAGATCACTTCGTTGACGAGCGAGCGGCGGTGCTTGACCGTCTCCGGCCCCAGCGCGTAGCCGGTTATCAAGACGATCTTCACCTCCGGCCAGTTGCGGCGTATCTCGCTGGCGACGGCCCAGCCGTCCATCTCCGGCATAGAGAGGTCCGTGAAGACGAGGTCGAAGCGGTCGCTCTTCATCTTCTCAAGCGCCTGCGGCCCGCTGGCCGCCTGCTCCGCGCGGTGGCCCGCCGAGCTCAACATCCCCGCCAGCGCCGTCCGCACGCGCTCGTCGTCGTCTACGACCAGGATGCTCGCCGAATCTACGACGGCCGACAGGTCCTTTCGCGCAGTCTTACGGGCGGGACCGGCTACGGGCAGCGTCACCGTGAAGGTCGAGCCGCGCCCTGGGTTGCTGTGCGCTTCGATGCGGCCGCCGTGACGCTCGATTATGCTGTAGCTCACCGCGAGGCCCAGCCCCATGCCAGTCACGCCCTTCGTCGTGAAGAAAGGCTCGAATATGTGGTCGCACACCTCGCGACTCATCCCCACGCCGCTGTCTGTAAAGCTGGTGCGCACGACCGCGCCCGCGCGCTCGGTCGTGATCTTCAGCCTCCCGCCCTGCGGCATCGCGTCCAGAGCGTTGAGGATGATGTTGACGAAGACCTCTCGCAGCTCTGAAGCCGCGCCTACGACTAATGGGACGGGCTCAAGCTCGACCTCCACGTCGTAACTGAGCCCGCGCGCCTGCGCGTCGTCGCGCCAGCGGGCGCGCGTCAGGTTGGTCGAGTCCTGTATGATCTGATTCAGGTCTACCGATTCGTAAACCTCGCCGTTTTGCTGAAGGCCGAAACTCTGGATGCGCTTGACCGTCTGCGCCCCGTCGAGCGCCGCGCGCTCGATTATCTCGATCCTCTGTGCCGTCCGGTCGTCGCGGCAATCTCGCTTTACCAACTGTGCGTGGCCGAGGACGGCCGCCAGTATGTTGTTGAAGTTGTGCGCGACGCCTGAGGCGAGCTGGCCGAGCGCGCGCAGCTTGTCGGCCTGCGCCGCGCGCTCGCTCGCGAGCCGCTCTTCGGTTACGTCGCGCGCGATCGAAAGCACGCTCGTCACGCGCCCCTCGTCGTAGATCGGCGTGTAGGTGACTAAGAGCAACCTCCGCTCGCCGTTCTTCCTGACCGCGTGCATCTCGAAAGTCTGGGCCTGGCCCGCCAGCGCGCGATTGAATCGCTCGACGGCGACCCTCTTGTCGTCCGCCGCGAGGAACTGCCGCGAGTGGCTCGCGACCAGCTCTTCGCGGCTGTAGCCCGATAGCGCCGTCAGTTGCTCGTTGAACCAGATGATCTGGCCCTCGGGCGAGAGCGCAGAGATCGCGTCGTTGGCATGCTCTATCAGCTTGACGAGGAACCCGCGCTGCTCGCGCGCCACGGCTTCGGCGGCGCGCAGCTCCGAAAGGTCGCGGACTATGCAGACGGCCCCGGCCGCGCCCTCACGCTCGCCCTGCTCGCCCAACAGCGGTGACATGGTGACTAGCACAGGCCGCTTCAGCCGCTCCGGCACCAGCTCGAAAGTGACGGGCCGCCCGGTCCTGATGACCTCGGCGACGCGGCAGCTTTCGGCCTCTATGCCTTCCAGCAGCGTGCAGCAGCGCCGCCCTATCAGGTCGCGCACCTCCGCCATCTCGAAGGCGGCGCCCGCTTCGTTTACTCGCCGCAGCCGGCCGTGCTGGTCGAAGATGAGTATGCCATCTGTCAGCGCGTCGAACGTCGCCTCCCACTCGTACTTGCCGCGCGACACCTGCTCGAACAGCTCCGCGCGCTGGAGCGCGATCAGCATCTGGTCGGCCGCCGCGCGCATCACCTGCGCCTCCTCGTCGGTCCAGCGGCGAGGCCCCGTCTTCATGGTGGCCGCCAGCCCCAGCCTCGGCGCGTCGTTCGAGTAAAGATAGGTCGCCATGAAAGCGCGCGTGCCATCCTGAGCGAACACATCCCGGTATGGCTCGAATCTCGGGTCTGTTACAACATCCTCACTTCTCACCAGCCCGTCTTCGACTATGGCGCGGAAGTTGGGGAATAGATCGAGCGGGTATACAAGCTCGGGCCTCGACACGTCGCCGTTGAGATACTCGCACGCGACCCTAATCACTCGCGCCTCGTGATCGAACATGAGTATAGCGAGACGATCGGCAACCAGGTGCTCGCCCAGCTCGCGAGCGATTACGGGGAATATCTCGTCTAGGCTGTTCGACTGGTTTATGCCGTGGATGATGTGGCTGACGAGCGCCTCAAGCTGCGCGGCGCGCTTCGCCTCTTCAAACAGATGACTGTGGCTTACGGCGACCTCCACTTGCGCCGTCACGCCTTCGACCAGCGCGATCTCGCTCGAAGTCCACTTGCGCTGGCGGTCGGTCTGGGCGATCGTCAGCGCGCCCCAGAACTGCCCGCTTACGAATATAGGGCAGATGATCTGCGAGAGGTTAGGCGGCTCGGTCTGCCACACGCGGACGGTCGCGGCCAGCGCCGGGTTGTCCGCTTTGAACTGGCGAACGTCGTCGAGGATGAGCGTGCGGCGCTTCTCGCTCAGGTAGCTGGCTATGTAATCATCCGCTGCCGCCCGCACGTGTCTGACCGAAAGGGCCGGGTCGGAGAGGTGCTCCGCGACGACGACCGCGTCTTCGCCGATCACCTTGCGGAAGTATGTTCGGTTAGCGCCGAGCGCGCGGCCGAGCTCTTCTACGGCGACCTGTAGAGTCTCGTTCACGTCGAGCGAGCGGCGTATTGAAGCGACTATCTGGTTGACGAGCGCGGCCCCTGTGGCCGATTCCCTGGCTTCGCGGTAGAGCTCGGCCTGGCGTATCGCGACGGCCGCCTGCTCTGCTACCGACTCGACGACGGCCATCTCCCAGTCGGTCCACGAGTGCTGCTGCTCGCAGTGATGCAGGCTGAAGATGCCTATCGGCCGGCCGCCGAGGCGTATCGCGGCGACGAGGAGCGATTTGATATCAGCGCGCCTGAATCGATCCCTGAACGCGCCGAGCCTCTTATCACCCTGAACGTCGTCGACGGCCATCGGGCGCATGGACGCCAGGACCGCTTGCAAGTGCTCGTTGTCGATCGACGGTATCGCCTCCATCGCGGGCGGGCGCGCGGAGCAGCACGACGCGGTGTAGTCGTGCGTGATTGGTATAAACTCCGGCATAGGGTCGGGCAGCAGCGCGAGCCTGCACCGGCAGACTGCGAGCGCCGCGCCGAGCTCGCTGACTATGGTTTCAAGCACAGTGTCCGGGTCGAGCGAGCTGTGTATCGCGGAGCTGATGCGGCTGATGAGCGCCTCGCGCCGGGCCGCCTCCTGCGCCTCGCGGTAGAGGTCTGCCTGGTAGAGCGCGACCGCCGTCTGCTCCGCGACCAGGCGGATCAGTCGGATCTCTTCTTGAGAAAACTCGCGCGGGCGGTCGAACTGTTCGAGCGCGAGCGTGGCGACAGTCTGCCCGTTGTACGAGATCGGCGCGAGCGCGAGAGCCCTGACGCCCAGGCGCACGCCTATGGCCCGCACTACCGGGTGACTCTCGTTCGTATCATTGATCGTTATCAGCTCGCCCGCGAGCAACTGGCCGATGATTGGGCTCCCTTCCACGTCGAGAGTCGTGCCCAACAGGGTCGGCACCAGCACGCTCGAACGGTATTCGGCGCGCGCCAGCAGCCGCGAGGCCCCCGCTTGTCGCCGGCTCGCGTGCATGTAGATGATCGCGCGCGTCACGCCGAGCGCGTCGCCGAGCCCCTCGACCGCCACCTTCAGCACGCCGTCGGCGACGACGGCCGACCGTATGGCGGTCAACAGCCGGTTGGTCAACGCTTCGCGGTCGGCCGCGCTCTTGGCCTTCTCCTGGAGCCTGATGTGGTAGATCGCAAGGCCAAGATTCGCCGCGATCACGCGAATCAATTGCCTCTCCTTGTCCGACAGACGCCTCTTCGCGCGCCAGTAGCCAACGATGGCGCCGATCGTCTGGCCGTCTCCCTTAATCGGCGCTATGGCGAGAGCCCTTATTCCCACTTCGCGTAACGACTCGGCGACCTCTTGTGAAAACGAGTGGCCTCCCGCGTCAGGTGCGAACGTGTCGCCGATCTCTATTATGTCCGACGCTGCATCGACGATGCGCGAGACCTCCGGATCCAGCGATCGGAGCAGCTCTCTGGCTTGTAATTCGAGGTCCGGCGCGTGGTAGTCGGGACAGACGCGGGCCGGGCTCTCTTCAAAGACCGTCACGGCCAGCCGCCCCGCGTCCAGCGCGCGGCCTAACTCGCCCGACGCGAGCTTGAGCACGTCATTGATATCGACGGATGAATAGATGGACGAAGTTATTCGCTCGACCAGCGCGTAAGGGTCCGCGTGGCCGTTACCGTTCGGGAAGAGTTTCGATTTGAGGGATGAGATCGCCATTCAACTCAAAGTCCTGAGTCCTGAGTGCTGAGTCCTGAGTGAAAGATCAGAAACGGTGTTCCTATGTTCTTACTCAGGACTCAGCACTCAGGACTCAGGACTAGTGATTCTCCTCTTGCCTTCATCGATCTTGAGATTCCCTCCCATAGTGAGAGCGGAGTAACGAATCTCTCGCCCCGTCTTGGCGTCCTTCATCACGACGCCCGGCTCGTTAGCGAGGTGACGGGCTTCGCGCCACGTGTCTATGGGTATTGTCGTGAAGGCCTGGACGATCGCCGGGTCGAAGTGTGTCCCCGCGCACTTGATCAGCTCGTCGGCCGCGGCCTCGAACGGGCGGCTCGCGCGGTACGGGCGGTCGGACGTGATGGCGTCGACGGCGTCGGCCACGGCGAATATGCGCGCGCCAAGGCATATCAGACCGCCCCCCAGATGCGACGGGTAGCCGCTGCCGTCGTACCGCTCGTGGTGCTGCGCGACGATCTGCGTCGCGCCTTCGAGAAAGTCTATGCCGCGAAGTATCTGCGCGCCGTACTCGACGTGGCGGCGCATGTAGTTCCACTCATCTTCGGTGAGCGCGCCGCGCTTGAGCAGTATCGCGTCGGGCACGCCGATCTTGCCTATGTCGTGCAGCAGCGCGCCATGCTCAAGCGTGATAAGCTCGCGGTCGAGCAGGCCCATCTGCTTGCCGAGCAGGAGGCAGTAAGCGACTACGCGCTCCGAGTGGCCCTTCGTCTCTACGTCGCGCGCTTCGAGCGCAGCGGCCAGCGCGCGCAGCGTTGCGCGGTAATTCAGGTAGAGCTTTTCGAGCGTCGTGTTGAGCGTCACGTTCGCCACGCTCAGCTCGTGCGTGCGCAGACTGACCAGCTCTTCGAGGTGCTGCTCGTACTGCTGGTTGGCCTTCAGCAACTGGCGGTGGCGGAGCGCGCGGCCGACGGCCGTCTCTACGTCCGAGAGGTTGAAAGGCTTGGTCACGTAATCATAAGCGCCGCGCCTCATGGCCTCGATGGCGCTCTGGATGTTCAGGTTCCCTGAGATCAATATTACGACTATGTCGCGGTTCGACCGGGTGATCTCTTCCAGCAGCTCCAACCCGCTCATGCCGGGCATCATAATGTCCGACAGCACGAGGTCGAAACTCTCTTCGCGCATGCATTCGAGCGCCTCGGCCGCGCTCGCGGCCGTCTTGCACTCGTACTGGTCGGAAAGCAGCGAGTAGAGGACCGAAAGAACGCCTGGCTCGTCATCGATTATGAGGAGCTTTGCCGCGCCCGCCGGAGTCCGCGTCAAGGGCGAGCTTATCAAGTCGATCATCAGTCTTCCTTCAGAGAATTGATTTTGTAGCCGGGGTTGCAGTTGTCTGCTCAACGCAGACGCTCGACGAAGAGAAGCCGAGGGGGACGCGAACGATAATAGAACATCGAAAAGTCTTTTACAACACTATTCGTAGCCGTTCGTCGCTCGCTTCGACGCGGCCGCCGTCTTTGGCGCTCGCGCGGTCGCCTTCTATCCAGTGGTCGTACCAGAGGCTGAGGTTCAGCAGGTTCCAAAGGAAGAACGAATGATCGTCCCTGCCCGACTGCTGCTCGCCGATCAGTCGCTTGACGAAGTCGTAGTCGAACATCTCGCGCCGGCGCAGCCGCGACCCCATCAAGGCGCTCTCGACGAAGCGGCCGAGGCGGTCGATCATCCACTCGTTTATCGGCGCGGCGAAGCCTTTCTTCGGGCGGCTGAGCACGCGGTCGGGCACGACGCCCCGCAGCGCGCGCTTGAGTATGTACTTCGTTTCGCCGCCGTGATACTTCAGCCGGCGCGGGATCGTCATCGCGAACTCTATCAGGCGGCGGTCCAGGAAAGGGACGCGCGCTTCTACCGAGGTCGCCATCGTGATCTTGTCGACGCGCATCAGCAGCAGCTCGGCCAGCCTCAGCTTCAAGTCCTGATAGATCATCCGCTCCAACTGATCAGCGCCGGGCTTTTCCGCCAGCAGCCGGTCGAGGTTGTCGCGCACCACCGCGTAAGACGAAAGCCCGCGCCCGTCTTCGCCTAGCCTCTCTCTCGCCACGGGCGAAAGCAGGCGCTGCTTGTGAAACTCGTCGAAGGCCGACGCGCCGCTCCAGAATAGCTCCTCGCCCGCGGCGAGCCTCCTGAGCAGGTCGGGCGCGAACCTTCGGTATCTCGTCGGCAGCCACCCGCGGCTCAGGTTGAAAGCGAGCCGCCCGCCGGCCGCCACCGCACCGCGCACGCTTGCCGGCAGCGGCGCAAGGTAACGCCACGCGTAGTCGTAAATCTTCAGGTAATAACCGTAATGATGATAACCGCAGAAAAGCTCGTCCGACCCCTCGCCGACCTGTACGACCGTCGTGCCGCTCTCCCTGGCCAGCCGCGACACGTAATAAAGCGGCACGCAGACAGGGTCGGCCAGCGGCTCGTCCTGGTGGAAGATCAGGTCGGGCAGAAAATCTATCAGCTCTTGCTGGCTTATGATGACTTCGTGGTGGTCGGTTGAATACTCGCGAGCGACGAAGCGCGCCTCGTCGAGCTCGTTGTAAGCCGTCTCGTCGCTGAAGCCTACGGTGAAGGTGCGGACCGGGCGGTCCATCAGCCGCGCCATCAAAGCGACGTTCGCGCTCGAATCGACGCCGCCCGAAAGAAAGACCCCGAACGGCACGTCGCTCATCATGCGCTTCTCGATCGATTCGGTCAGCAGCCGCAGCACCTCTTCGGCAGTCTCCCGCTCGTCCATCTTTGCGCGTTCAGGCGAGCCGTTCGTCGTGACGATGGCGTCCCAGTACCGCGTAATCTTTATCTCGCCCCGCGCGTCGCAGGTCAGAAGGCACCCGGCAGGGAGCTTTCGTACGCCCGCAAACAGCGTGTCGGGCGCGGGCGTGGTCAGAAACGTCAGGTAGTGATAAAGCGCCGCTTCGTCTATGTCGCGTTCAACGTCCGGGTGTTCGAGTATCGCCTTGATCTCCGACGCGAAGATCAGGCGGCCGTTCTTTACCGAGTAGTAGAGCGGCTTCACGCCGATCGGGTCGCGCGCGAGCAGAAGCAGCCGCCGCGGCTGGTCCCAGAGCGCGATTGCGAAGTCGCCGTCAAGCTCGTGGACGAAATCGAGCCCGCGCTCTTCGTACAGGTGGATGATCGTCTCAGTGTCGGTGCGCGAGCGGTACGTGTGGCCTTTCGCGATCAGGCCGGGCCTCAGTTTTTCATGGTTGTAGATTTCGCCGTTGAAAGTGATCCAGACCGTGTCGTCTTCGTTGGCCATCGGGTTGTGGCCGGCCGGCGACAGGTCGACTATCGCGAGGCGGCGATTGCCCAGCCCCGTGCGGCGGTCCTGCGTGACGTAGACGCCCGCGTCGTCAGGCCCGCGATGCGCCATCGTGTCGCGCATCCGTGTGACGAGCGACGCGCTCACGCCGGGCTTGCTCACGCCGTATTCATAGATTCCGCAAATCCCGCACATATCTTACAGTTTTTAGTTTTCAGTTTTAAGTTTTCAGCATCGGAACTTAAAACTGAAAACTAAAAACTAAAAACTCTTTATCGCCCTTTCGATTTTCGCCTCGTCGCCAGTTCGGTAGGGCACAAGCAGTGTGACATTCTCTACAGGAACCTTGGCGATCAAGCGATATATGATACCAGACGAGCGCACCCGCGTCCCGTAAGCGGGTGACACCCACCTCATCGCGACCTTCGATTCCAACGCGTGGCCCGAGACGGGGATTACGGCCAGCGCCGCCCGCTCGCCGGTAGCGATCGCCCGGTGATCGTCTCCGACCGCCACTTCGAGCCCCGCGTCAAAGTTGAAGAAGAACTCGATCTCGTGCTCGCCGTCCCCGCTGAAGACATCTTCGACGATCCAGAAGCCTTCGCGCTTGTCGAGCGTGACTACGCGGCGGTGGACCACGGGCTGGGGCAGCCTCATATACCCGAAGTGCGCGGCGTCTAATACGTCGCGGTCGGCGTCGCTCTCCCACTTGTAGACCTGCGGAGCGACGTTCGCGCCGAGCGTGAAGAGGTGCTCTTCTTTGATCTCGCTTATCTCGACGCCGTCTATTCGGACCGTGTTGTGGTAAGCGGTCGAGCGAAACCTGTTCCTCCACCTCTCGCTCGCCGTGTAAACGAACGTGTTCGGGTCGCGCAAAAATGTCTGACCCATCGCGAATAGCTCGACCGAGAGCGCGTCCGAGTGCGCGTGCGAGCCGCGACCGCGCGCGCCATGATCTCCGCAATCGATAATTGCGTAAAACTCTTCGTCAGCCTCGCGCGAAGGCGCGCGCTCGATTATCAGCGTCTCGTGCTCGGCCTCGTCGGCCGACTCCACCTGCGCGCCTTCGCGCGGGGCGCGGACGGTGGCGCGCTGAATGAAGATCTGCGCCTGCGGGAAATCGCGCGAGCCGACTTCCACGTCGTTTGCGGGAAGGCCCTCGAACGTCTCGCGCCCCGCTTCGCCGAACCACCACAGCGCCTCTTCGTCGATGCGGCTCGAAGTCTTGAACTTCTCGTCCTCGAACAAGACGACCGCCAGCGACATCAAGTAAGAATGATCCGCCGGGTCACGCTCCTTGAATCTGATGAGACGCCCGTCATCCGAATCGCCGATCGCGGGCGCCGTCAGGTCGGGCTTCAGATAATGGCGCGTGAAGTCGAACATCGATTCGAGCCGCTTCCAGTGGCTCGTGGGAAGCTCTATCTCCTGCGCGTGGCTCATGGCAAAGAACAGCGCGAATATCTCCGTAACCAGCCTGTGATAGCCGGTCGAGCCTTCGAAGCTCACGCCGTCCGACAGCACTTGCTTCTCCATCTCCGCGAGCAACTGCGCCGCCGCAAAGCCCGCCCACCCGTCCGAGTCTACAAGGTCGGGCGTCGTCATGGCGATGGCGTACAGCCCTATCAGGTTCGACAGGTAATGGTTGCTCGTGATCCTGTGCGAGAACTCGATGTTCGCGCGGATGAACCGGCCATGCGAGAGCAGAATCTTTAGTATCAGCTCGACCGCCTCATCGGTCATCAAAGGCGAGCCGGCGAACATCTCGGCCGCACCGATGATGTTGACGGCGCGTATCGCGGGCTCCATAGCCACGGTCCAGTTGACGCCGTAACGCGGCGGGTTCTCTTCGTACCAGAAGGCGAGCTCGATGAGAAACTCTTCCGTAAACCGCTCGTCGCCCGTCAGCGCGTAGGCGCGGCCGAGCGTCGTCAGGTGGTGCAGCCGATTGAGCTCCCAAACGCGCCGCACATCAGACCCGCGCGCTACGATGATCGGCACGCGTGTGAAGTGGTCGAAAGGCCAGGCCACGCCCGTCACGGGGTCGGCCGACCAGTCGATCTGAGGGCCGAGGTCGTAAGCGCAGCCGAAGACCTTGATCTTGTGGCCGAGAATCTGTTCGGCCTCGCCGATGGTCTGCTCGACCGAATCCGGGAATGATTGCCGAACCGCCTCGGCCGTGCGCGCCAGGTCGGTAAGCCCCGGCGTGAGGTGAGGCAGACGGCGCTCGCGCACTTTTTGCGCGACCTCCGCGACCGACCGCCCCGCAAGCCTTCGCCTCAGATCGTCGTTAGAGATGTAGACCGAATCGGGATTGTTTATAGCGCGGTCGATCGAGCGGGCGATCTGTCTACGGGTCCTGAAGAACGCTTCGCCCGCGATCTCTCGGAGCGTCATCCCCCGCGCCTTCTCGCGTATTTTTGAGAATCGATTCAAGCCTCAGCTTCTTGTCGCCGGTTTAAGAGAACATTCGCAAGCAGTCCGAGCAGGAAAAAAAAGTATAGGTTCAAGTCCGAATACATGCCGCTGGTCAGCGTCAGCCCCGGCATCCAGTACGCAACCGCCAGCGCCATAAAGCATGCGGCCGCGGCTCGCCCGCGCCCGTCGGTCGCGCGTTTCAGCGCGCGATAGCCCATACTGAAAATATATACATTCGCGACGACGTAGAGGGCAAACGCGAGCGCGCCGGCTTCGGCTGCGATCCACAGCGGGTTCGAGTGTGGGCTCAAGGCCGCGCGCGACTCTATGATCCTGTCGACAGGCGTCTCGGCCTCGAAGTACATCGCGCGAAAGCTCTCGCCGTAATTCGCGATGCCCGCGCCGAGCAGCGGGTTGTCGGCCGAGATCCTCACGGCCGCCTCCCAGGTCGCCAGCCGCCCGTACAGGTTGTGCAGGCTGCCTAGCCGCTGGCCTAGAGAAGCCGAGCTTAACAACACGCCCGCGGCGGCGAGCGCGATTAAAACGATCACAGTCATCGTGAACGGATGAAGCCTGAGCGAAGCTACCGGGAGCCGTTTCGTATGAAGAGCAATTCTAGCCTTATTGATCCAGCCCGTGGTCTTGCTTCTGGCCGCCGCGAAGATGAGCCAGCAGGCTACGATGGCGGCTGCGACCACGCGATATTGCGGGAGCATCGAAGCGGCAATCGCGACCGCTATGGCGGTCCCGTAAGTCAGCCGCGCCGCCCTGTCCAGCCTCACGCCTAAGGCTCGCGGGGCGAAGGCGAGGAATACGGCTATCAGCAGGCAGACGATCGCGTAGGAAGAGTCGGAGGCGAACGGCCCGTTTACGCGCAGCTCGCCTTCCCGTATCAGTTCGGAGCCCTTGTAGTGGAAAAGGTCGGCCGCCGTGACAAACTCGTAGACGCCGACCGCAAACAGCGCAACGGCAAGCGCGACCGCGCCGAGCAGCAGAGCCCCCCGCTTGCCTCTGAGATCAAAGTGGCGGCGCGCGATGTGAAACATTGCCAGCGGCAGCCAGAAGCCGTCGATGACTACCCTCGTCGCGTAGCCGACATTACCCGATTTCAAAACGACGTTTATCAACATCAACACCGACAACAGCGCCCACGCTATCTCGAACCTGAGCGCCCTGATGCTGCCTCTCTTCGCGCTCGTCCAGTGTTTCCACAAGAGCGTCACGACGACGAGGCCGATCACGGCGCGATCAAAAGTGATAATCGACTTTTCGAGCGGGTAGCGGACGAAGTAAGAGAGAAACGGCGTCGTTACGAACCACGTGAGCAGGAGGAAGTGCTGAGTGCTGAGTGCTGAGTGCTGAGTAATCCTTTTTCTAAATACGTTGTCCATATTCAATCTCTGCACTCAGCACTCAGCACTCAGCACTCAGGACTTAGAGAGAATTGCGTCGACTATTCGCTCGGCCGCGCGGCCATCCCACAACTCGGGGACGCGGCCGGCTTGCGGGGGCTTTTCGAGCACGGCCATCGCTTCACGCTTTATCACTTCAGGGTCATTGCCCACGACGCGGTTGGTGCCTTCGGTCACGGTGATGGGGCGCTCAGTGTTCGGCCTCAGGGTCAGACACGGAATGCCCAGCGCGGTCGTCTCCTCTTGAATGCCGCCGCTGTCTGTCAGCACCAGCCGGCTGTTGCTGTAGAGCTGGAGAAAATCTATGTAGCCCAGCGGCTCTGTCAGCACGAGGCCCGACAGCGCCGAGACGCGCTCGGCCAGGCCGAACTCCTTGATGCGCTCGCGCGTGCGCGGGTGGACGGGGAAGATTATCGGGAGCCGCTGCTGTATCGCGTCGAGCGCATCTATGATCCCCGCGAGCGTCTCTTTGTGATCGACGTTGGACGGGCGGTGGAGCGTCATCGCGCAGAACTCTCTGGGGGCGAGCCCGAAACGCGCGAGCGGCGTCGACTGGCGAGCGCGTTCCAGGTTGTGATGGAGCGTGTCGATCATCACATTGCCTACGAAGCGTATCTTCTCGGGCGGCACGCCCTCGGCCAGAAGGTTTTCGTCGGCGTCGCGCGAAGGCGTGAGCAGCAAATCCGCCAGCGCATCGGTCACCACGCGGTTGATCTCTTCGGGCATCTCGCGGTCGCGGCTCCTTAGTCCCGCCTCGACGTGAGCGACCTTGACGGACATCTTTGACGCGACGAGCGTGGCGGCCATCGTCGAGTTCACGTCGCCGACGACCACGACCCAATCGGGCCGATGCTCTTGTAAGACCCGCTCGAACTCTATCATTATGCGAGCCGTCTGGACCGCGTGCGAGGCGGAGCCGACCCCGAGGTTGATGTCGGGGCGGGGGATCGCCAGGTCTTCAAAAAAAGAGTCCGACATCGCCTCGTCATAGTGCTGGCCCGTGTGAACGAGGATCGACTGAATGGAGTCCTTGCGGCGGCGCATCTCCGCGATGACGGGGGCGATCTTCATGAAGTTTGGCCGCGCGCCTACGACGCTTAATACTCTGAGCATGATTATCGATTCTACGCGCTGCTGGCTCTTTGCGCAGCGGGTCTGAAGCTGTTTACGAGCGCCACCAGTGTCGTGAGCGCGACGGCGGCGACGAGCGCCGTGAAGGCGATCGAGCGCCAGGGCGAAGGGCGAATGGTCGCGCCCGGTACTACGGGCTCGACCAGGTGTGTCTCTTCGGTCAAGGTCGGCGACGTTATGTTGGAGTTTATGTCGTCGATCTCGGTCCCGACCTTCATCAGCATCTCGCGCGGGCCGGGCGCTGAGTCATTCGAGATTTGCTTCTGGAGCTCCTCAAGCTTCGCCTTGCGGGTGAGGTGAGGCGCGAGCGCGGCCTTAAACAGATCAGCGTGGCGGGCTACGATCTCGTCGGCCACGGCCTGGGCCAGGCGGACCGATTCGTCGCCGCTATCGGTAGTCGCGGTCACGCGCACGAGAATCGGGTAACGCGAGCGGCGCGGGCCTGCCATCACCGCCTCGGCCTTGACGCTGCGTTTGAGCTGGTTAGGGCGGACGCCGATCTTTGTCGCGAGTTTCTGTATGAAGCCATCGCTGTTAGTCGCCTCGGCCGTGGCGTAGATGTCTTCGAGAGGCTCTTTCCACACGCGCCCGATCTCTATGAGAGCGGAGGCCGTGTGGAGCGTGGGCTGGCGGAAACCGAGATAGGCCGCGACTGACACGGCCAGAAGCGTGCCGGTGATTATCAACCACCTGCCTCGCCAGATGGCCGCAAACAGACGGTCGAGCCTTATCTCTTCCTGAGCCGTGTCGTTCATTGCTTAACTTTTATGATCGATATCGTCAGGTCGTCTTCCGGGCCTCCGACCACTGACGAGAACTCTCGCACGGCGGAGGCTACGGTCTGACATATCTCTTGCGCCGACATCTCGCTCGCGGCGCGCACGATCTTTTCCAGCCTGTCGACGCCGAAGCTCTCTTCCTGGCTGTTGATCGCTTCGGTCACGCCGTCCGTGTAAAGCACGAGTATGTCGCCAGGGAGAAAGTCTACGACCGCCTCGCTGTAGCGGGAGTCTTCGAAGATGCCGACGGGCAGTCCGCTCTTGTCGAGCAGCCGGGTCGTGGAGTCTGCGCGCAGCAGCAGCGGCGGGTTGTGCCCCGCGTTGATGTAGAGGAGGCGCTTGTTCTCCGGGTCGATCAGCCCGTAGAAGGTCGTTATGAACCGCTCGCCTTCGGTCGTCTCGTGTATCAGACGGTTGACGCGCGCCATCACCACGCGCATCGCCAGCTCGTTTATTACCGTCGCGTGGATGTAGGCGCGGAAGGTCACCATTATCAGCGCCGCGGCAAGCCCTTTGCCCGAAACGTCCGCGACGAGCACGCCCAGCCGGTCTGTGATCGATTGTATGAAATCGAAGTAATCGCCTCCGACCTCGCGCACGGGGCTCGTGAGCCCCGCGATGTCAAACCCATCTATGACGGGCACGGCTCGCGGCAGCAGCCCTTCGACCACTTTCCGCGCCAGCTCAAGCTCGCTTTCGGCCCTGCGCTGGCGCATCACCTGCTGGTAGAGGAGTGTGTGATCGATTGCGGACGCGGCGAGCGAGGCGAACATGGTCAGAAGCTCCAGGTCGCGCTGGTCGTAGCCGTCGACCCAGTCGGCTTCGAGGTTGATCACGCCCAGAGTCTGCCCGTCGTAGCGGACGATGGGGGTCGCTATCTCCGAGCGGGTCTGGTGGCGCGCCTTCACGTAACGCGCGTCCCTCTTAACGTCGTTGATTATCTGCCCGCGCCCGTGCTTGATGACCCAGCCGATAATGCCTTCGCCCTCGGCCAGCACGTCCCCGGCGACGACCGCCGTCGGGTAGCCGCGGGCCTTGAGATCGTGTATAGCGCCGGTCTCCAGGTCGACTACGCAGACGATGGCCGCCGAGTAATCGATCAGCTCCTTGATCGAGTCGAATATCGTATCGAGCACAATGTCGAGGTCTAGCGACCCGCTCACCTTGCGCACGGCGTCTATCAACGTCTCGATAGTCTTTTCGTTAACGGCCATCTTCTCTCTGCTTTCGGCCCCACGGGCGAATCACTTATGCTAGATGCTAAAGCTCGTGATGGCAAGAGGACAGTAGCCAGTAGACAGTAGTCAGTAGTCAGTAGAATAAAACTAGATCGGCGACACGTTCCGGCTACTGACTACTGAGAGGGCGTCTGAAAAGTCCCCGAAGGGGACAAATTCAATAGCCAGGGGCAACGCCCCTGGAAACGGATCGTTAATAATGAGAAGCCCTGAAAGGGCGCGATAAGAGTATCGCCCTTTCAGGGCTTCTCGCTGTGTACGTACATAACCCGGCGCGTTGCGCCGGGCTATTGAATAAAGCCCTTTCAGGGCTTTTTCTCCCACTTCTCAGACACCCTCTGACTACTGGCTACTGACTACTCCCAAAATACAATTTGCCACTCGGTTGAAAGGGCGTATAATCGTTCCGGCGTTCTTCTAATCGCTCCGGTCCTGCGTCGCTTAAAGTCAGCACCACAAAGGAGGGTGTATGAAACTATACAGAATTACCTTCGCTTTAACGGCTATAATCATTCTTTCCGCGGCGGCCTACGCGCAGGATCGAAAACCGCTCCCATCCGACGAAAAGAGTCAGTACGTTGTATCGGCCAGGGCGGGCGTGGTCAACGTCGTAGAGGGTGACGTGAGCTTTGAGCGCGGGGACAAGTCGGACATGCTTATTGCCGGCGACGTGGTGCGCGCGGGCGATCTGGTGAAGACGGGCGCGAACGGACGCGCCGAGATATTGCTCAACCCCGGCTCTTATCTGCGTCTTTCGACGAACTCCGAATTCGTCTTTAACGACACGAGGATTTACAGGCTGGAGCTGAATCTGTTGAAGGGGTCCGCCATCGTAGAAGCTTCGGTCGTCGTAGAGGCGATCAAGGTAATCACCCCGCAAGGGGAAGTCCCCATTGTCAACGGCGGGCTTTACCGCTTCAACGTCGACGCGGAGGGTGGCGCCGAGGTGGTGCTGCGCAAGGGTAAGCTCCTGACCGGCGGCGTCGTGGTCAAAGAGGGTAGGAAGGCGATGATAGGTGCGGGCGCTCCCGCGATCACGCCTTTTGACAAGAAGGTCGAAGACGAATTCGACCTCTGGAGCAAGGAGCGCGCGAGGGTCATCGTGGCCGCCAACAGGAAGCTGTCGGACCGCGCTTTGAGGCGGAGCAGCTCGCTTTCGTTGTCAGGCAACGCATGGGTATTCAACCCCTTCACGGGGTCGTACACCTTCCTGCCGGGTTACTGGGGAATCGCGTCGCCCTACGGGTACGGATACAGCTCGTGTAATCCTTATTCCCGATGGCGTAATTGGGGTCCAGGTTACACGGGTGGAGGCACAGGCGGCGGCGGGTACTACGGCGGCGGTTCAGGCTCGGGCTCGGGATCAGGCTCAAGCGGCGGCCGGGGCGGCTCGACCGGAGGCGGCATAGGGCAGGGAGGAGGCGGCAGAGCTACTCCACCTCCGACACCGCCAGCGCCTCCTGCAAGGACGGGAGGCAGGGCGAGGGATTATTGATCCGCCCATGACTTTGTTGGTTTTTGCGAGGCGCGTCGGAAGATAACCGGCGCGCCTTTCGCTTTTTTTTTGGGCGCGAAAAGGACTAGAATTGTCCTCTCAAAAGCGAGCGGCGAGGCAGGGCAGGGGTGGCATTTATCGTAGACGGCAACAACGTCATGGGGCAGACGCCCGGCTGGCACAGGGACAAACCGGCGGCGCGGCGCAATCTGGTCCAGAGGCTTGCCGATTTCGCCAGGAAGAAGAAGGCCCGCGTCACGGTCGTATTCGACGGCGAGCCGGACCGCCTGATGCCCGACAGCTCGGCATTTCGCGGGATCAAGGTTCTTTATTCGGATAGAGGCTCGGACGCCGACGCGCGCATCCGCAGGCTGGTTGAAAACAGCCCCGATCCTCGCGGCCTGGTCGTAGTCACTTCCGACCGTCAACTGGCTTCGCTCGTCCGGCAGCGCGGGGCGAAAGTCGTCAGGTCGGGCGAATTCAGGCGACAGATGGAGGAAGCTGAAGAGTCAGGCCCGGCCGGCGAGAACGGTGAGAAGCTTGAGGTGGATGACGTGAATGAGTGGCTCAGGTACTTCGGCTCTACGGCGGAAGATTAGTGCTAAGTAATAGTATTTCACTCAGGACTCAGCACTCAGGACTCAGCACTCAGCACTCAGGACTGGAGGAGTTATGACGAGGATGGAGAGAGAGAAACGACCTGGCGCGTACCGCGACGTGAGGGTGGGCGAGTTGCTTACGCTGCTGGCCGAAGACTATCCGCAAAACGAAGCCTTGATCTACCCCGACCGCAACCTGCGCTATGACTTCAGCCAGCTTGAGTGGTTCGCCCGGCAGGTGGCGAAGGGATTGCTCAGCATAGGCGTCCAGCGCGGAGACCGCGTGGCGCTGTGGGCTCCCAACATTCCCGAGTGGGTAGTCCTGCAATTCGCGCTCGCAAAGATCGGGGCCGTGCTTGTAACCATCAATACCAGCCTGCGCGAGAGTGAGATCGAATACCTGTTGAAGCAATCCGAGACGAGCACGCTCATCACCGTCGCCGGCTTTCGCGACGTCGATTATGTGAAGACGATTTACGACATCGTCCCTGAGCTCCGCTCAAGCGACGAAGGGGCGCTCCAGGCGACGCGGCTCCCGTTCCTGCGCAACGTGATCTACATAGGCGACGATCACCCAGGCGGTATGATCCGTTACGACTCATTGCTCACTCGCTCCGACGGCGTAAGCGACGAGCAGCTTGACGAGCACTCTTCGACGCAGGACCTCGACGACGTGATCAACATGCAGTACACATCCGGGACCACGGGGTTTCCGAAGGGAGTGATGCTCACACACCGCAACATAGTCAACAACGCGTACTGGCTCGGCGAGGGTATCGCGCTCACGCCCGCCGACAAGCTCTGCGTGCCGGTGCCATTCTTCCACTGCTTCGGCTGCGTGATCGGAGTGCTCGGCGCGTACACGCACGCGGCGGCGCTCGTCCCGCTTGAGACGTTTGACGCGATGCGCGCGCTCCAATACATCGAGCGGGAGCGCTGCACGGCCGTCTACGGCGTGCCGACCATGTTCATCGCGGAGCTTGAGCAGTTGGACTATCACAACTTCGAGCTTTCGAGCCTGAGGACGGGCATAATGGCCGGGTCGCTCTGCCCCGAGCCGCTGATGCGCAAAGCCATGGACCGCATGAACCTCAAAGAGCTCGTGATCGCCTACGGGCTCACCGAAGCGTCGCCCGGCATAACGCTCACGCCGCGCTCGGATTCCGTCGAGCTGCGCACGCAGTCCGTGGGCCGCGTGCTGCCCGAAGTCGAGGTCAAGATCGTAGACCCCGCTACAGGCTTGGAGTGCGCGCCGGGCCAGGCGGGCGAGCTCTGCTGTCGCGGTTACAACGTGATGAAGGGTTATTACAACAACCCGCAGGCTACGGCCGAAGCCATAGACAGACAAGGGTGGCTGCACACGGGCGACCAAGCGACTATGGACGAGGCTGGTTACGTCAGGATCACTGGCCGGATAAAAGAGCTGATAATCCGCGGCGGCGAAAACATCGCGCCGAAGGAGATCGAAGACCTGTTGCGCAACCACCCGAAGATCGCCGACGTGTACGTTTACGGCGTGCCCGACGAGAAGTATGGCGAGGAGGTCGCCGCCGCGATCCGCCTCAAGCCGGACGAGGCGGCGAGCCCTGAAGAGATTCGCGCGTATTGCGACGGGCGGATAGCGAAGTTCAAAATCCCGCGCAGCATAAGATTCGTCGATTCATTCCCGATGACGGCGTCGGGCAAAGTGCAGAAATTCAAGCTGCGCGAAATGCACGTCAAAGGCTAACGCCTCGCTTTTCGGCGTAGTAAAGAAGCATGTCAAAATCGCTCGGCTCGTAGCCCATCATTCTCAGCATCAACGCGACCTGCGCCCGGTGATGGACCCCGTGGGCGGCGGCATGGTGCATCAGGTGTCCCAAAAGCATCGAGTATTTCCCCGGCCCTACGAGCGTGAATTCAACGTCGCGGGCGAGGTCTTCGTCCTTCAGACGGGATAAGAAATCGCGCACGTAGCCTTCAACTTTGCCCCAGTCGGCTAAGAGCGATTCAAGCGTAGGGTAGTTATCAGGATTGAGACGCGCGCCGCGCTCAGGGCCGCCGCATCGGTCGAGCCAGCCCCACTCGGCGCTCAGCGTGTGGACCAGCGTGTTACGGATCGACCTGTGGCCGGAGGCTACGGGCTCGGCGAACTGCTCCGGGGTAAGCTCGGAGATCACCTTAAACAGTCTCTTGTTTGCCCAGTAGCCATAATCGTAGAGGACTTCCAGCTCTTTGACGGTCATATGATGCTCCTCAGCTCAGGCGGCGCACTTACTGTTCTATTTGCTCGAAGCTGGCTTGCATCCTCACCACTCTCGCTTCTTTGTACTGCTGCTTTGCTTTGGATAACGTCTGCTCGCCTTCCGCCTTCGTCTCCCCCGCGTACACCGCCACAAATGTGAATGCTTCCTGCTCTCCGGTTATGATGTAGCTTACAGCCCCCATATCCGGGCATTGATTATCCGCGAATACTTTTTGATCTGGGAAGAGCTTCTGCGCTTGCTGCCGGTCGCGTTCGGTGGCGGTGGAGTATTCCCCTTGATCGCATTCAGGGTCGGAGAAGGTCTTTAAGATTACGGCGTAAAAAGGGGCCGTTTTGTAAGCGACGTTAGGTTTGATACTCCTGGGAAGCTGGAACGAGAGCTCGTATTTTTCAAATGTCTTGTGCTTGCTCTGACACGGCGCGGCAGGGTTAGGGCAGACCTTCAACGGAGTTTGCGCCGCGGTCATCAGAGCGAGACAAGCTATAAAGAGAAGGGTAAGAATAGGCTTCAACAAATCGATCTCCTTTCTGCATGAGAAACCTGAGCGTTTAACTTCAGTGGGCGATCTTCTCCCAATAGGCTTTAAGATCGAATCGAGGGCTCGTTTCCGGCGTGTGACAATTAATACACGCGGTCCGCAAGTCGACCTTGCTGTAAGCTTTCATCGGGTTGGCTATGTGGTTTTTGCCTGGGCCGTGACACTGCTCGCACTGCACGTTCTGCATGGCGGCCCACTGGCCCGCCGCCGCCGAGGCTCCGCCTCTGTACCCGCTCGCGTGGCAAGCCAGACAGCTCGCGTCGAAATCGGCGGGCTTGCTCACCAGCGCGCCGGTCGCGCGCGCGTGGTCGCTCGCGTTCCATTTGACGTACTGCGCGAGGTGGCATTTAGAGCAAGAGGCGGAGGTCGCGTATTCGCTCGCCGCGCCGTTGGCCGGTCTCTCCGGCGCATTCTCGGATGCCCTCGTGCTGCCGAGCCATTCTTTCAAAGAGGCTTCGGTCGCTTTGCGGGCGTCGCTTTCGGCCGAGTTGGCGGCGCTGACCGACTCAAGCGCCTCGGGGTCGTCGGGAACCAGGCCGTTGAGCGAGATGAAGCGCTCCTTGACCGTGAAGCGCGACTGTTCGTCGCGGTAGAAACGAAGCTCGCCCAGCATCCTCGTCTCGTACGGCGTGAAGGCTACGAGCGTCCCGCCAATGCGGAAGGGGACTATGAAATACTGCTCGTCGGCCTGGGCGTTCCCGACCACGATGACATCTATGCCCTGCACCTCGCGCGCGATTCGCTCGGCCACGTCGGTCTTCACGTGCGCAAGCAAGACCGTCACGTCCGCTCGCTTGCGGGCTTCCGGCACGGTCGCCCGCGCGGCTTCGACCGGGTCTGTGATCTTAAATCCCTTCGGGGTTATTGCGAGTTGCTCGGCCAGACCTATGAAAGCGACCCTGACCCGCTTTGCGCCGTCCGACGTTCGGTCCGGGACCTCTTTTACGATGAACGGCTGCGGCGATATGAACTCCGCCGATTGGGGCTGAATGTTTGCCGACACCAGATGTTTTAAGAAGGGAAGCGCCTTGCCGTCTTTTCTCATCTTCTCCGAGATGAAGAGAAGATCGTGCGTAGATATGTTAGCCGCGTCGACTTTGAATCGCTCGTATGCGTTGAGCACAACCCCGTTTTTCGCGGCCGCGTCGTTTCTGAGCCGGCCGTGGGCGCTGCGCTCGTCGCCCAGAAAGTAACCGCTGTCGACCGACAAGGTCGGCAGGTTCGGAAGTCTCTCTCTGAATTTTTTTAAGTAGCTGACACGCCGCGCCAGTCCGCCCGATCGCGGGCCTTTTCAGCCACAGGGTTCAAGGTTGCCGTGTATGTCGCCCGAAAAATGGATCGCGAAGGCGGCCCCGTCGTCGGCCGTGAAACGCTCTTCGTATGGCACAAGATCGCCCACGATGTCGGGCCGGCGGTACTCCCGCTGCTGGGCGACGGCGCCCGCGTCGTTCGCCGGCCACAGGTAGGTGGAGAGAAGCATTACAATGGCAATCAGTTTTATCCGCTTAATCATTTCACGAAAAACTCTAATTCATGGCCGATCATTGCGCAAGCACGCCCTTTCGGCCCGTAACCGCTCGCCGGAGAATAGTGTTGATCGCGTCCGGGTTCTATAGTAGGCTTCCGAGAGATTAAAAGCGCCCCCGCCAGGCTCCGAGCCTCGGCGGGGTTTTGGTTTTTTGAGGGAGATAATGAGGCCAGATATTCTTAACCAGTTTCTAACCGTAGGCGTCCAGAACAAGGCGTCCGACATCCACCTGCAAGTCGGAGAGCACCCGCTGTTTCGCATCAACGGCCAGCTTACTCAGGTCAAGTACCATGCGCTTACGGCCGCGGAGATGGCCAGCATCGTCTCGACGCTCGCGGGCAAGGAACGTTTCGAAAAGGAGTTTCGCGACCAGAACGAGTTCGACGTGTCTTACGAGATAACGGGCGTAGGCCGCTTCCGCGCGAACGTCTACAAACAGCGCGGGTTTTATGGGGCCGTGCTGCGCGTGGTCCCGCTAGAGATTAAGAGCTTCGAAGAGCTTCACCTCCCGAAGGTCATCGAAAAGATAGCCAACCTCCGCCGCGGGCTCGTGTTGGCCTCGGGCGCGACGGGCAACGGCAAGTCTACGACCGTCGCGTCAATAGTCGAGCACATAAACCGCACTCGCAAAACTCACATAGTTACGATCGAAGAGCCCATTGAATTCCTCTTCAAGAACAAGACTTCGATCATCTCTCAGCGCGAGGTCGGCAGCGACACGGCGAGCTTTCATGACGCGCTGCGGTCCGCGCTCCGCCAGGACCCGGACGTAATCGTCATAGGCGAGCTGCGCGACCGCGAGACTGTAGAGATCGCGCTCAAGGCAGCCGAGACGGGCCACCTCGTCATATCGACCATCCACACACCCGACGCGCAGCGGACGATCGGCCGATTGTTAGGCTACTTCCCGATCGAAGAGCAGGCGCAGGCGCGCGTGAGAATAGCGCAGAACCTGATGGCGGTCGTGAGCCTCAGGTTGATGGTCAGCGTCAACGGCGGAGGCCGCCAGCCGGCGGTCGAAGTCATGCTCGTTACGCGCAGCGTCGAAGAGTGTATACGCAACCCGGAAAAGACCGCCGAGATTCTCACTTACATTCAAAAGAGTCGCGAGATAGGCATGCAGACGTTCGACCAGCACCTGGTTGAGCTCCTTCAAGCCGGCAAGATCTCTCTTGAGTCGGCCAAGCTCGCGGCCACCAACCCCGCAGAGGTCGAGCTGATGCTCACGATTGATTAAAGAGAATTTGAGATCTGGAATTCTCCGATGAATTCCTTGACCGCCTCGGAGAGCTCTTCCAGGCGGCCTTCAAAGAAATGATCGGCGCCTCGGATTATCTTCAGCCGCTTGGGCTCCGCCAGCTTTGCGAATAAACGCTCGATCTCTCGGGCGGGTCCGAACTCGTCGAGCTCGCCCTGGACGAAAAGCTTAGGCTTCGCGCACTCGATTATGTGACCGAAATCGTATTTCGATATGGGCACGCCCGCGGCCGCCAGCGCGCGGACGCCGCCCTGCTCGCAGGCTACGCGGAGCATCACGGCCGAGCCGAACGAAAAACCGGCGAGCCATAGCTCCACGCCCGGATACTTCTCTTCGATAAAGCTGATGGCCGCGCGCAGATCGTCCTGCTCGCCCCGGCCCTCGTCGTGCAGCCCCTGGCTGCGGCCCGTCCCGCGAAAGTTGAACCTGAGCGCGGCAAAGCCAGATTGCTCGAACGCCTTCGCGATTCTAAAGACAACCTTATTATGCATGGTCCCGCCGAACAGCGGGTGCGGGTGGCAGACTATCGCCGCGCGCGTGACGGGGCCGGCGGGCTCTTTCAGTATGGCTTCGATTCGCCCCGAAGGGCCTTCAAAAAACGTGTTGCCTGACAGATCGACCATATAATCCTCGCAGCCTGCTTATCCTAGCATGCCTGGACAGGGCGGGCGAGTTTGCGCACGCCAATCAAGCGTGTTAAATTCACCCAACTTCACTTAAAAGGAATTTCAGATGAGAAAGAGACTGGCGCAAGCTCTTATCACCCTCTTCGTTTTATCGCACCTCGCGTTCACCCAACCGCAGGGCCAACGCCGGGGCGAGCCCGATTGGAAGCGCGCGGGCGACGAGGCCGTAGAACTGCTCGCAAACTTCTTGCGAATCGACACGACCAACCCGCCCGGCAACGAACAGCGCGCGGCGGACTTCTTCGCCCGCATTCTCGAAAAGGAAGGCATCGAGCACAAGGTCTTCCAATCAGCGCCGGGCCGCGCCGTCCTTTACGCGCGGCTGCGCGGCAGCGGGCGCAAGCGCGCTGTCATACTGCTCAACCACACAGACGTAGTCCCTGTGGACCGTCAGTTCTGGACCGCGGACCCGTTCAGCGGCGCGGTCCGCAACGGCTACCTGTTCGGCCGCGGCGCTCTGGACATGAAGAGCCTCGGCGCGGCCGAGTTCATGACCTTGCTGCTCCTGAAGCGCGAAGGCATACCGCTCGATCGCGACGTGATCTTTCTAGCCACGCCGGACGAAGAGGCGGGCGGGCGCGAAGGGGCTGGCTGGTTCGTGCGCAATCATCCGGAGCTGGTTCGCGACGCCGAGTTTCTGATAAATGAAGGGAGCAGCAACCTGGTCGTGGGCGACCGCGCCATCTTTTACGGCATAGGGACCACGGAGAAGACGCCTTGCTGGCTGAGGCTCACAACGAAAGGCACGCCAGGGCACGGGAGCGTGCCTCGCAAGAACTCCGCGCCATCGCGACTGCTTCGCGCGCTCGGCAAGCTCGAAGCCTACGAGACGGAGCCGAAAGCTACGCACGCGGTCGCGCGCTATTTCCGCTCGGTCGCGGACCTTCAGCCTACGCCGGAGCTGACGCGGGCTTACGCCGACGTTGGGGCGGCGCTCAAGGATCGAAGGCTGCGAGATCTGCTTTTAGCGATCCCGCAGAACGCCGCGCTCTTGCGCAACACCATACAGCCTACGGTCGTCAACATCGGCAACAAGACTAACGTGATCCCTACCGTAGCCACAGCGGAGATCGACTGTCGTTTGCTTCCCGGCGAGCAGCCTGAAGATTTTATCGCGGAGATCAAGCGCGTCATCGATGACTCGACCGTAGAGGTCGAGCCGATACTCGCCTTCGCGGCGACCGAATCGCCGCTCGACACGGACCTGCACAAAGCGATACTGGCCGTCATACGCTCGGACGACCCGCAGGCGCGGTTTTCGACGACGGTGCTGTCGGGCTTTACCGACAGCCACTTCTTCCGCGACCTCGGCATCACCTGTTACGGCTTCTCGCCGTTCCTGATCCCCGGCGAAGATTACATCGGCGTTCACGGCAACGACGAGCGCATCCCGGTCGAGAGTTTCCGCAACGGGACCCGCCTGCTTTACAGAATAGTCCGTCATCTTTGTTACGCGCAGCCAGGCGAGGGGAATTGAAAGCAAGGAGGCAGATCAGATGAAGACTCTACTGCTGTTGCGCCATGCGAAGTCGAGCTGGGACGACGTCTCGCTTCGGGATTTCGAGCGCCCGCTGGCCGAGCGCGGCGAGCGCGACGCCCCCCGGATGGGCGAACAGCTACGGCAGCGCGGGCCACTGCCCGAACTGATAATCAGCTCGCCCGCCGCGCGCGCGCGACAGACCGCTAAAGCCGTGATCGAGGCCGCCGGCCTGACCGCGCGGCTGGAGTTCGACGACAGCATCTATGGCGCGTCTTCGGCGGAGCTGATGAGGTTGATGCGGCGGTTGCCGGACGCGGTCAACTGCGCGCTGATGGTGGGCCACAACCCTGGATTTGAAGAGGTCGTTTCGCGCTTGACCGGCTCAGACGAGCGGATGCCTACGGCCGCGCTGGCTTGCATAGAGTTTCAGGTCGATCATTGGGCCGATTTAGAGGATGGGGCGGGGCGGCTGGTGTGGCTGTTGACCCCGAAGAAGCTGAAGCAAGAGGGTGAGGATTGAACGGAGGCGGCGATGGACGTTTCGATGTTGCGCAAGAATCTCGTAGAGTTGCTGCAAGGAGGGCAGGCACACGTGAGCCTTGAAAAAGCGCTGGAAGGCGTCAAGCCCGAATCGCGCACCGCGCGGCCCGTCGAAGGGCTGCACTCGATCTGGGAAGAGTTCGAGCACATGCGCATAGCGCAGGAAGACATACTACACTACACACTCGACGCCGGGTGGAAGTCCCCGCAGTGGCCCGAAGGTTACTGGCCCGCGAAGACGGACGAAGTCACCGACCAGATGTGGAAGGAATCGATGTCAGAATTCTTCGCCGACTTGCAGGAGCTGATCGACGTAGTGCAGGATACAAACCTTGATTTGACGTCGAAGATTCCTCACGGCGAAGGGCGGACCTACCTGAGGCAGATTCTTTTAGTAGCGGACCACAACGCCTATCACCTGGGGCAGATCGTCCGAATACGAAAAGCGCTGAGCGACTGGCCGGGTTAAGTTGAAACGGGAAGCCCCGTAGGGGCGAGATTCAATAGCCAGGGGCACCGCCCCTGGAAACGGATTGATAGTAATGAGAAGCCCTGAAAGGGCGGTATAACTATCGCGCCCTTTCAGGGCTTATTATCTTCTGCACGCGTAACCCGGCGCGTTGCGCCGGGCTATTGAATGCCGCCTCTTCGAGGCTTATTTGATTTATACAGGTTGTGCTTTTCACTCGCGCATGCCGAGAACTTCATAGAGCGTGTACTCGCCGCTCTTGCCCGGCAGCGTCACCTCGACGCTCTTGCCTACGCGGATGAGATCTTTCACTTGATCGTACGTCGCTTCGGAGATCAGAAACTCCGTGCCCGCCTGTTTGTTTACAGACTCGATGCGGCTCGCCAGGTTTACCGCGTCGCCGATCGCCGTCACCCTCTTCGTCTCGTCGTGCCCGATGGCGCCTACGACCACCTCGCCGTAATGCACCCCTATGCCTATATGAAAGCTCCGCGTGCAGATGTTCTGCAAATAAGGTCTGAGGCGCGCGACCGCCTCAAGCATGTCTAGCCCCGCGCGGATCGCCTGTAGCGTCGCGTCGCGCGAGTCTTCTACGCCGAACAACGCCATGAGCCCGTCGCCCATGTAATTATCTATGCAGCCGCCGTTGAGTTTTATGGCTTGCCCCACCTGATGAAAATAACGGTTCAGCACATGCACAACGTCATACGCGGGGAGCGTCTCGGCGAAGGTCGTAAATCCCCTTATGTCGGCAAACAGTATCGCGACCTCTTTCTCTTCGCCGACAGACCTGGGCGAGCTGCCGACTATCTCCAGGTCCTCGGCGTCGAGCACAAGCCGCCGCAGCGCGACGTCGCCGGAGACCGTCGTCTGACACGCCAGCCGGATGTCGGGGCTGAAGTGCAACCGCTCGGCCAGCACCGCCTCTTTATCATTAGGCGGCGCGCAATGCTCAAGCCCATCTACTATCAGGACGCGACACGTAGAGCAGCGCGCGTTACCGCCGCACGCGTGCGCATGCGCGATCGAAGCTCTGAGCGAAGCGTGCAGCAGAGTCTCGCCCGTCTCTGCGTCGACCCTCTTGTCGTCCGGGAGGTAACAGACCTGTGGCATAACTTAGCCTTTCATGGGTTGGCGGTTTCGCTCACGACCGCCGAGGGCTTGCTCTCGTTGCCGAAGCGGTCTACGGCCGTGACCCTGTAAAAATACCTCTGTCCTATGTTGACGCGGTCGTCGCGAAACGTGACGGGGCTGAGCGGCTCGGCGTTCAACTTGACCCAACCTTGTTCGTCGGCCGCGGCCGAGTCCGCGCGGTAGACGTTATACCCTACCACGTCGCGCTCGGGGCTTGTCGGCCAGAAGAGGCTGATGACGCCGTTAGCCGAAGCGACCGACACGGGGTCGGGCGCCGACGGCGCATAGACGTCCTTCGGCGTCACCTGCAAGCTCGGGCTGTCCGCGCTCTCTATCAACCCGCTCCTGCCTTGAGAAAGCGCCCGGACGACGTAGACGTAATCGGCCTGGTATTTGAAATTCGTGTCCGTAAAACGCGTCTGGGTGATCGGCTCGTCGTTGAGCGGCTTATTGAAACTCTCCCGCTTCGCCGCGCGGCGGTAGACGTTATAGCCGATCACGGTCGGCGGCCGCGTCTCGGTGATGTCGGAGCCGGGCGGCTCCCACTCGATAGTGATCGCGTCTTGAGCCTGTCCGGCGAGGCTCACGGCCGCAGGCGGCTTCGCGATGCCCGGCACGGGCTCTATGACCACGCTGTTTGAGAACGCGGCCGTCTGCCCGCGTCTGTTCACGTATCGAATCGCGTATCGCAAACGGGTGTTGGCAATGTCCGCGGCCCGGCTGAGATCGAGAGCGTCCGTGAATTGCAACTGCCTGCCGGATTCGAGCTGGTCTTCGATCTCGTCGCGTTCCAGGTCGCCTACTATTTCCGACAGCTCCGCAAAATCATCCGGGTCTAACACGGGCTCTTCGTCGCGCTGCTCGACCAGGCGGTATATCTCGACGCGGGCGATGTATGCGCGGTCGGACTCGTCTTTTACGAGCACGGGCCCCGGCCACGACAGCAGCACGTTCGCGCCGCGCTGGACCGCCGTCAGGCTATTGGTCCGCTCCGTGAGCCGCACGGGCGGGACCGGCGCTCCCGGCTTGCCGCAAGAGAGGGAGGCCAGCGCCAGGAAGGGGAACAGGAATCTGAGGCGTAGAGCGCGCGTGCTGCGTGCGGCTCTCGGCGTGTATCTCACAATATGTACCGGCTGAGGTCTTCGTTCTTGACTATTTCCGCGAGTTGCTTCTGAACGTAAGCGGCGTCAACAACCACGGTCTTCTCGGCCAGATCCGGGCCTTCGAACGAGTACTCGTCTAAGAGCGTCTCCATGATCGTGTGCAGTCGGCGCGCGCCTATGTCTTCGGTCTGCTCGTTGACTGAAAACGCGAACCGCGCGATCGAGTCTACGGCGTCTTCGGTGAAGGTGATGTCTATGCCTTCGGTGGCCAACAGCGCGTTGTACTGGCGCACGAGCGAGTTCTTCGGCTCGGTCAGTATCCGCTTGAAGTCGTCTACGGTGAGCGGCTTGAGCTCGACCCTGATCGGGAAGCGGCCCTGGAGCTCCGGTATCAGGTCCGAGGGCTTCGAGACGTGAAACGCGCCCGCGGCTATGAAGAGGATGTGGTCGGTCCTAACCATGCCGTAGCGCGTGTTGACGGTCGTGCCTTCGACTATCGGCAGTATGTCGCGCTGCACGCCCTCGCGCGACACGTCGGGGCCTTGGCCGCCCTCGCGGCCGGCGATCTTGTCTATCTCGTCGAGGAAGACTATGCCGGAAGACTCGACGCGCTCGATCGCTATGCGCGCCACGTGGTCCATGTCTATCAGCTTCTGCTCCTCTTCCTGTACGAGGTACTCCATCGCCTCGTCGACGCGCATCTTTCGCATCTTCGGCCGCCCGCCGAACATGTTAGGGAACATGTCGCGGAGGTTTATGTCCATCTCCTCGATGCCCTGCGGCGTATAGATCTCGAAATGGCCCGGCGCGTTGCGCTCCTGGACCTCAAGCTCGACTATGCGGGCGTTCAGGCGGCCCTCGCGCAACTGCTGGCGGAACTTTTCGCGCGTGCGCTCGAAGTTCTCAAGCGAGCTGTCGGATTCGGCCTCTTCGAGCTGGCGCGTGCGAGGCAGGAGCAGATCGAGCAGGCGCTCTTCGGCGTTCTGCTCGGCCTTCTCGGCGATCTCGGTGATCTTCTCTTCGCGCACGAGGTCTATGCCGATCTCTACGAGGTCGCGTATGATCGATTCCACGTCGCGGCCGACGTAGCCGACTTCGGTGAACTTCGAAGCTTCAACCTTCAGAAAGGGCGAGTTCGAAAGTCGCGCGAGGCGGCGGGCGATCTCCGTCTTCCCGATGCCTGTCGAGCCGATCATGATTATGTTTTTCGGGATCACGTCCTGCGCCAGGTCGGCCGGCAGTTTCTGGCGGCGTATGCGGTTGCGGAGCGCTATCGCCACGGCGCGCTTTGCGGCGTGCTGGCCTACGACGTACTTATCCAGTTCTTGAACGATCTGACGGGGAGTCATCTCGTCAAGACGGGGCTGCTCTTTTACTTCGCCTGAAAGATAGATAACCATAAATTCATGCGGCGTGCGGGCGTTGCCCGGCGCCGGCCTCAGCTACTAATTATAATTCCTCAATGATTAGATTTGAATTGGTATAGATACAAATCTCGCCGGCGATCTTCATCGCCTCGGTGGCCACCTCTTTGGCCGAAAGCTCCGTGTGGCGCATCAACGCGCGCGCCGCGGCTACGGCGTAAGCGCCGCCCGAACCTATTGCTACCACCCCGTCGTCCGGCTCTATCACATCGCCCCCGCCCGAAATGACGAGCGAAGCCTTCTCGTCGGCTACGATCAACAACGCTTCGAGGTGGCGGAGGTATTTGTCGGTGCGCCACTCCTTGCCCATCTCTACGGCCGCGCGCTGGAGCTGGCCGTGGTACTGTTCGAGCTTGGCCTCGAACCTCGCAAAGAGCGTGAAGGCGTCGGCGGTCGAGCCCGCAAATCCTGCTATGATCTTGTCGTTGTAGAGGCGGCGGACTTTTCTGGCGCCCGCCTTCATCACGGTCTTGTCGAACGTCACCTGCCCGTCGCCCGCCACCGCTACGTGGCCGTCGCGCCGCACCGCCAGTATTGTCGTGCTCCGTATTCGCGGCCTTTCCTGCTCGTTAGAAATACCTCTCGTCATAAATTGCGACTATAATCCCGCCCAATGCCCGTGTCAACTTTTGTCAAAAGTCCTCCCCGCACTACCTTTCGGGGCTCGGAATCTGGTATATTCTCCTGGGGCCGAAATGGTCGGTCCGACTCAGAGCCGAGCCGGGCGCGCAACTTAATCAACTCAAAAAACTCAACCGAGCCGTATGCGACGATTTAATCTAGCGGCAGTCCAGCTTGCGGTGCTTTTTCTGTTAGCAGGGAACGCTCGCGCAGATTCCGTGCCCGACTGGGTCAAAGCGACGCTGGACGCGGCCGACCGCTACGACATAAACGCGCCGTTCGTCGTGCTGCTGGACGAGCGCATGACGACGGTCAAGGATAACGGCAAGGCTGAGACGCGTTCCCGCTACGTGGTGCGCGTGCTCACGCAAGAAGGCCGCCTCGCCGCCCGCCGCGAGATTCAATACGACAGCGAGACCAAGATAAGCGACCTCCACGCCTGGCACCTCCGCGCGGATCAAAAGGTCTTCCAGCTCGAAAACGATAAAGTCGTCGAGCAATCGATCCCCGACGACCTCTACAGCGAGATCCGCTCGAAGGTCGTGCGATTCGGCGAAGTCGATATCGGCTCCGTAGTCGCCTTCGAATGGGTGCAGAAAGAGAAGCCCTTAGTAAATCAGGATTACCATTTTTTTCAGACGGCATCGCCCGTCGTCACCTCGCGCTACCAATTGAACCTGCCTGCGGGCTGGCGCGTCGAGTCGTTCGTCTTCAACCACCAGCCGATCAAGCCCGTCGTCACCGCCAACAGCTACACCTGGCAACTGCAAAACCTGTCGGCGATCAAGCAGGACATCTGGACGCCGGAGGTGACTACGCTGTCGCCGTGCGTGGCCGTCTCGTACTTCCCGCCGGGCGGCGCGAAGAAGCGGACGTTCTCGACCTGGCAAGACGTGTCGAGGTGGGCCGAGCAGTTGATGCAGAGACAGCTCCGCGCGCCGCTCGTCGTCCAGGCGAAGGCTGAAGAGCTGACATCGGGTTTAGGCTCGGAGTTCGACAAGGTGCGCGCGATCGGCCGCTGGGTGCAGAAAGACATCCGCTACGTCTCTATTCAGCTTGGCGCGGTGGGCGGGTACAGGCCGAACGCGGCCGACGCTGTCCTGACGAAAGGCTACGGCGATTGTAAAGACAAGACGGCGCTGATGCAGGCGATGTTGCGCTCAATCGGGATCGACTCTCACATCGTCCTGGTCTTCTCGGGCGACCCCATCAGGGTGCGCCCTGAGTTCCCATCCCCGCTACAGTTCAACCACGCGATAATCGGCGTCGACATGAGGTCGGACGCGAGCGTCATGCTGGGCCACCCGCGGCTCGGCCGCCTCCTGTTTTTTGACCCGACCGACAGCGTCACCCCTTTAGGCGATCTGCCATACTACCTTCAAGGGAGTCAAGGGCTGGTGGTCAAAGGCGAGGTGGGCGATCTGGTCAAGCTGCCCGTCCGGTCTGAAGAGTCTAACAGCGTGCGGCGCGACATCTCGGTCCGAGTCGGGACCGGCGGCGAGATACTCGCCGACGTGAAAGAGACTTTCACGGGACAACTGGCTTCCGTCACTCGCCACAAGATAGCGTCGTCGAGCCCGGAAGATTACGCCAAGGAGTTATCGTCGCGAGTCGCGCGCGACATACCGGGCGCGGAGGTGAGCGGCCTGAAGATCAACAGGGACGCGAACCCCGACGAGCCTCTCGTCTTCGAGTACGCGATAAAAGCCAGCAACTACGCCAACCGATTGGGGCGGCTGCTGGTCATACGGCCCGTGCCGGTCTGGGTCCAGCAGGCGCCTGTCTTCACCAGGGCCGAACGAGAGCTTCCCGTGATGTTCGAGATGAAGTCTGTCAAAGAGGACACGATAAGGATCACGCTCCCCGAGGGGTTTAAGCTGGACGAGGTGCCTGCAAACACCGAGATCAAGCGCGACTTCGGCGAGTTCAGCCTCTCTTACAGGACCGGCGGGCGCGAGGTCGTGGTTCAAAGGAGGCTCGCTATCAGCAAGCAGATGGTCCCCGCCGCGGAATACCCCGAGATCAAGAAGTTCTTCGACAACGCCCAGGCGGCCTCGCAGTCGAGCATAGTCCTCGTCAACCAGTGAGAGTATCTCTCCGTTAGCTCGCGAAGAGCTCGATCAAGCAGAATCTGGTATCTTCCGCGTAGAGCTGGTCAGGTCTGAGCAGGAACTTGCCGTGCCGCTCTTCGATGAGTATCGATTCCGCGTTGAGCAAGTTTATCACCCTGACGAACCGGCCGAGTGCGACCGCGCGCGCAATCGGCGTGATGTCTATCAAGGTCGAGCCGAACCTGTGCCATGCCTCGGATATCTGCCCGATGTAAGCGACCGTCTGGTCTTCGTTGCGCCTTGCGAAGGAGACGACGCCGTAGGTGCCGGTGTCGAAAAAATGTAACGAGCCGTCGCGGAACACTCTCTGCGCCGTCGCCGTCAAAAGCGATTCGTAGCGGGCTCTGAGCTCCATATCCGGCGGCTCCTGTGCGAGGGGCTTTATCCGCTGGACGGGGAGCCGCTCGCGCTTGCCCTCCATCTGGCCTTCGTGGATCAGGACGGAGCCGGGCAGCGAGAGTATCAACGCGGCCGCCGCGAGATGGTCGTCGCGGTTGAAAGTGGCGGCGGCCCTCGGCTCGTCGTGGTTCTCTATAAAATAGAGCGAGCCTTTAACCGCTGGTCCCAGGTCGAGCGCGCGGTCTATGACCGCCTGGGCGTTGTGGGCGACCAGACCGTCGTAGACCTTCTTCTCGTAAGTCAGGTCAAAGCCGAGACTCAAGAGCTGCGGCTCCTTGTCCCAGTAGGTCTCGGCGATGAACTTGAAATCGGGCCGCGCGGCTTTCACCTCTCTGATGGCCTGGTCCCAGAACTCGCCCGGCATTCTCTCGTCAAACCACTCGCGCGGGGCGAGCGGATACCACTGCTGGCGAAAATAGTCTCTCAGCACGAGCATGGCCATGTCGCAGCGCACCCCGTCGGCGATGGTGCTGATCCACTTCAACACGTCTATCATTCGACGGCGGAGGTCGGGGTTGGTGTAGTCGAGCTGCGACGTGTCGTGCCAGGGAGGGAAGTAAGGGTCGCGTCCGAAGGCTATGACCTCGCCCGATGGGTGTAAGAAGTATTCCGAAGTCTGTTGCTTTCGCACGCTAGCGTCGCAGCGTATGAAAAGGTCCGGGCGCTCGTCTATCCAGTCGGAGTCGATCGCCATGTGGTTCGAGACGAAGTCTACGATGACGGCCAGGCCCGCGTCGTGTGCGCGTCTGACGAGCGCCGAGAAGCGGCTCTTGCCTCCGAGGTCGCGGTTGAGCTTGTAATCCGGGACCGCGTAAGGAGAGCCCTGGTAATCGTCAGAGGTGATCTTGGAAATCCTCTTTGCGCCGTCGCTGATCTGCCAGACGCCCATCAGCCAGATGGCGTCGAATCCGAGCCGGCGCAGCTCAGCGAGTTCGGGGGTCGTTATTTGATCGAACGATGTCGCGTGCACACGGGTATTGATTTCGTAGATGCGCAATTGTGATCAACCACCTAGAGGCGTATTTGACTCAATGACCTGCAAGAACCCTGGGGCGAGGGAAAGCGGTGTTCTGCTCCAGCCCGTCGAGCCAGGAGAAGCGTACTGCTTCGGCCAGGTAGAGGCGCTTATCGGCCGGCAAAGAACTCAAGTACTGGTCGCGGTTGCGCAGACCGTCTTCGGTGATAGCCCTCAACACCTCGCGCCCGCGCTCGCTGACCGAAACGAGCAACTGAGGGCGGTGAGAATTCGATTCGTAAGTTAAATCCAATAACCCCGCTTGTTGCATACGTTTACAGAGCTGCCCGGTTGCCGTACGGTCCCTGACCAGGTGCTCGGCCAGCGCCCGCAAGGGGAGATTCGTCTCTCCAAGGCAATGGACCGCCAGGAGGACCTGATAATGCTCAAACGTAGTATTATGGGCCGCCGCCGCGCGCGAATAGAAATCGTCGAGCGTTCGAAGATAATTCCTGGCCGTGGTTAGCTGTTCGTAAATATCTGTGTGCGTGATGTTTAACTTGCTTTCCGAAGACATCCATTTCCCTCACATTTGCATCTAGATAATTAGCCGACTATCTTGTATTATGTATGTTTAAATGTTATATTATGTAATGCATTACAGGATGTCAACCATTATTTCCAGTTGACAAAAAGGAGTGGGGCGCCGCTTTCGACGAGTAGGCGCCTTTTAGTGTCGGTTAAACTTAGGGTTGTTCCGATTTGGTGATATTCTAATAGGGGCGCATTCGGAAAGGTAAAATGAAAAGCAGAATGGACAAAGACATTCTAATAGACGCTCCCGACGAGTCGCAGGGGGATTTCGGCCCGGCGGGAGGGATCGAGCGCATCGTAGCGGAGATTGACGAGGATGCGACCGAGTCGCTGTGGGAAAGTGTTGCTGTCGAAGAAGAGGAGACTCCTGAGGTAAGCGAGGAGCCCGTCGACGAGGTAGACGTAGACCTTGAGCCCGGCAAAGATGAGTCGCTCGACCCCATGCGTTTGTACTTGCGCGAGATGAGCTCGGTCCCGCTGCTCACCCGCGAAGACGAGATCCGCATAGCCAAGCGCATCGAGCGCGGCAATAAGCGCATCTACAAGGCGCTCTCGCGCTCGTTCATAACGATAGAGCAGATCAAAGAGCTCTCCCACAGGCTTGAGCAGGGCGAGATAAACCCGCAGGACATAGTCGATATAGCGACCGACCCCGAGGCCGAAGAGGCCTTGGAAGAGCAGCGCGAAGAGATACGCCAGCACGTGATGGCGGAGTTCACCGAGATCATCAAGGCTCACGACAAGCTGTTGGGGCTTGCCGGCAAGATCGAGGCCGAGCCGAAGACTTCTCGCAAGCTCAAGCGGCTGCGCCGGCAGTACGCCCACCAGTTGATCGACCTGTCGAAGCGCGTCCGGAGCTTCACCTTCAGCGCGGAGATGCGCCGCCGCTTTATCGAGGCGATAGAGGGCGTGGTCAAGCAGATACGCGAGTCTGACCAGGAGCTGGCCCGTATAGAGCGCGCTCTGGAATCGAAGCGGCGCAAGGACGTAAACGAGCTGAAGCGCCAGCAGCGCGCCGCCCGCAAGAACGTCCGCGAGATCGAGCGCCATTACGCGAAGACGGCCGTCGACATAAAGCGCACGCTCCAGACCATCGTCGCCGCGGAGGCCGAGGTCGAGCAGGCGAAGCGCGAGATGATCGAAGCGAACCTGAGGCTCGTAATATCTATCGCCAAGAACTACATCAACCGCGGCCTCCACTTCCTCGACCTGATCCAGGAAGGGAACATCGGGTTGATGCGCGCCGTGGAGAAGTTCGACTGGCGGCGCGGGTACAAGTTCTCGACTTACGCGACGTGGTGGATACGCCAGGCCGTGACGCGCGCGATCGCCGACCAGGGGCGCACGATCCGCGTCCCCGTTCACATGGTCGAGGTCATCAACAAGATACTCCGCACGCAGCGGCTGATGGTCCAGGAGCTCGGCCGCGAGCCTACTCACGAAGAGCTTGCGCGCCGCGTCGACATGCCTGCGTGGAAGGTCCGCAAGGCGCTCAAGATCGCGCAGCAGCCCATCTCGCTCGAAACCCCGATTGGAGACGACGGCGAGACGACGATAGCGAGCTTCATAGAAGACCGCCGCTCGGCCAACCCGGCCGAGACTGCTATCACGAACAACCTGCGCGAGCTTACGGAAGACGTTCTCTCCACGCTCACGCCGCGCGAGAAAGAGATCATCAAGATGCGGTTCGGGCTGGATCAGTCGGGCGAGGAGCGTACGCTCGAAGAGGTCGGCAAGCACTTCAACGTGACTCGCGAGCGGATTCGCCAGATCGAAGCCAAGGCGCTGGCGAAGCTGCGCCACCCGTCGCGCTCGCGCCGCCTGCGAGCCTTCCTCGACGGGACGGCCATCGCTTCATAAAACGAAAAGCTGATCCGAGATAAACGTAGGGCCGTTTCGACGGCCCTATTTTATTTGACGGCTTCTTTGGCGGCGCTTGCGATCGCGCGCAGGTTGCGCTCGCTCGTGTCGGTAGGGACCGAGCAGCCCGGCGCGACGATTAATCCGCGCGGCCCGGCTTCGGCGAGCGCATGCGAGATTTGATTTTTGAGCTCCGCGGCCGACAGGTGAGCGGCGGTCGTTTCATTGATGCCGCCGAGCACGGCTTTGCGCCAGCGTGCTCGCCCCTCGACGAGCGTCGGCGGCGTAGTGAAGTGAGACCAGTTGATCGCGCTCGCGGGGTAGTCGAGCAGGGGATCGAAGTGAATCTGCTTGCCGTGTACGTGCAGCACGTTAAACCGGGCGTCGCGGACGGCCTCAAGCATCTTGAGGTCGAATGGCCTCCCCCAGATTGCATATTCTTCCGCGGACATAACCGCGTCGGTGGCCGCGCCTAGCGAAAGAAAGATCCCGGCCGCCCCTCGCCGAACCGCCTCGCGCGCGTAGCCGGCGAGCGAAGTCGAGATCGCGTCCATAGCCGCAAGCAACGCTTCCGGGTGACGCTTCCTCGCCTCGGCGAACAGGTCCGCGCGCGCCAGCCTTCTCGCGGTGGTCCAGGGGCTGAAGATCGTCTCGATGAAGAGTGCTTCGCTGCCTATCTCTTCGTTAATGATCGAAAGCGCGGTTAACTGCTCCGACCAGCACCGATCGCTCGATTCAACCGGCTCTACTCTCCGCCAATCGTCTTCCGTCTCTATGGCATCAAGTCCTTCGGGCAGTGGGAACGGGTAGTCGTTCATCACCTTGAGAAAGTCGAGGTCGTAGGCGCGGAAGAAGTCGACCTCCGCCTCCGCATGCTTTCTGCCGGGCATGTGCTGCAACCCGAAGTGATACCAGAAGCTGAAAGGCGGGCGGTCCACCTCATTGCCTTCGAGCACGCTTGTGACGCGTTCAATCTTGTTCAATACTGCCTCCGTCGATCGAAAGATACTCTGCAAGTTTATTGGCAGCGCTTCGGCGCGACAAGGCCCGTTGGCTCTTGCTTAAGTTTCTGCGGTTATGTAAATGTAGCCTGAGACAGCGCGACCCGTGACTCATTCGTTGAACCTATCCCGGAGGCCGCATGACCCTTAAGAGCCTATTGACCTGTTCGACACTTATGTTGTTAATCTCACTCTCCGCGGCGGCGCAATCGCCCCCCGACGATAAGGAGAAAAAAGAGCGGGAAGCTGCCGAGAACAGAGAGGCGATCGAGAAGAAAGCTGTGGCCATGCTCGACGAGACGGTCAAAGAGATCGCATCGCTAAAGCTCGTCGATAACCGGATTCGCATGCTAGCGCTGGCGGGGGACGTGCTCTGGGAGAAGGACCAGAAGCGTGCGCGCGTTCTGTTCAAGCAGGCGATCGCCGGGTTTGCAGAGATCACTGAGCCCGCCGCGGCAGGGCCTCCAAACTCTTTGGCGATGGCGCAGAACATGGCTCTGTTGCAGTACCGCGCGCAGTTACGCCAGGAGGTCGTCCAGATGATCGCGCGCCGCGACGCGAAGCTCGCGCGCGATTTCTTGCGCGAGACGAAAAGCAACTCCGCCAACCCCGGCGGGTACGACGAGGAGCTTCAGTGGGAGTTAAGCCTCGCCTCGCAGATCGCGACGACCGAGCCGAAGCAGGCTATGCAGATCGCCGAGGAGAGTCTGGAGAGAGGGCTGTCGCATGAATTGATAGGGCTCTACTTCAAGCTGAAGCCGAAAGAGGGCGAGGCGGCCGAGAAGCTGATGAGCGGGATTATGAAGAAGATCAAGTCCGCGGACCTCGCCGAGGACAACATATCTGCCGGGTTCGCCTTCGCGCTGTTGCAATGGGCGTTCCACCCTGAGCTACAGGCGGCCGACGAGGCCGACACCCGCACCGCGCCCAAGAGCGCCCAGATAGCGCTGGACGAAAGAACAATGCGCGAGCTGATAGATGTGTTGACTCTTGCCGCGCTGAGGGAGAAAGCCGATTCAAAGGAGTCTGACGACGAGTATGAGGGTGAAGAGTACCCCATGCTTTTGATGCAGCTCCAATCGGTGATGGGCGACCTGGAAAAATACGCGCCCGCGCGCGCCGCCGCTTTGAAAAAGAGGATGAGCGATTTGAATATAAGAGTCAGGCCAGAGAACAAGGCCTTGCAAGAGATTGAAGAGGTCGTCGGCAGCGGCGACGTGGAGACGATAGTCAAGGCTGCCGCCAGGACGCCCGAAGAGTTTCGCGATCAGGTCTATCAGCATGCCGCAATGAAGGCGCTGGAAGAGGGCGACGCCGACCGCGCGCGCCAGATCATAAACGAGCACATCGCTGAGCCTCAGCGCGCGGGGCTGCTGGCCGACGTAGACCAGCGCACGATCTTGCGCGAAGCCGAGCGCGGCAAGCTGGGCGAGGCGAAGAGTCTGCTGTCGCACGTTCCACCCGAAGGGCGCGCGGGCCTTCTCGCGCAGGCGGCTGGAGCGGTAATGAGCAAAGGCGATAAGAAGGGTGCGATGGATTTGCTCGAAGAGGCGCGCGGCCTGTTCGGCGCGCAGGCGGCGAATTCGGGCGAGCTTCAAACACTGCTTGAGATCGCCCGCGCTTACGTAAAGGTAGAGCCCGTAAAGAGCTTTGAGGTGATAGAGCCGATAGTAGACCAGTTCAACACGCTGATCGCCGCCGCCGCCATCCTCGACGGGTTCGAGTACTGGCGTTATTTCAGGGAAGGCGAGTTAATGGCGCAGTCGACGGGCGTGATGTTAAGCCTGGTCTTTCAGTGCGCGAAAGACGCGACCGAGTTGGCCCGCGCGGACTTTGATCGCGCGAAAGCGCTTGCCGACCGGTTCCAGCGGGCCGAGGTGCGTATTATGGCGCGGCTTTACGCAGCTCAAGGAGTGCTTTCCACAAATCTCGCCGCGCCGACGCCTACGCGACAGAGAACAGGGTTTGTATTGATGCGTTAATTACTGAATGAGCGGCGAAGGGGTGAAATGTTGCCAGGGTTGACACTGTTTGCAGCGGTCTGTTAATTTTGAGGCTTAGGTATTTAGGCGCGTAGCTCAGGGGTAGAGCACTACCTTGACACGGTAGGGGTCTGCGGTTCAAATCCGCACGCGCCTATTCCTTTTTTTGAAGTAATCCAAACACTTAGCCGGCCTTCACAGCTTGGTTTTCGCTTTCAATTTCCCTGCCATTTGCTCGACTTCGGAGCGAAGTCTGTCGCGGTTGGTGGATGCTCCAGCGAATCCACCGCCCGGCGCATTGCATCATAAGTGGCGTGCGCATAACCGGGCGTGATGCGAGACGCATGGCCGAAGCTTTGTAGCGGCTGCGACTGGCCAAGCAACTCAGAAATGATGATGGTCTGCACGTTGCGCTCAACCAAGCGCGTTGCGAACGTATGGCGCAGATCATACGGCCTCAAGTCCTCAATACCGGCCCGCTCGCATGCCGATGAGAAGCCTTTCTTAATTGACTTGATTGGCTGGCCGTTCTTGGAAAATAACCAGCGGCCGGTTGTTTCGTCACCTACCAGCACCTCGAAGATGCGCGCGGCGGTCTGGTTCAGGGGAACCATTCGCGTCGTGCCGTCCTTGCCGTTAGCGACGAAGATGGAGCGCGGAGGATCATGTAAAGTTTATCGGCGCGCAACCGCCTCACGCTGTCGGTCAGATTTACATGATCCTTTCCCATCAAAAGAATCTCCTTCGGAGGCCGCAAGCCAGTGTTGAGGACGATCCGACACAGAGCTGAAAGCGTCGGGCTGAGCTCGTTGAAAAGTTTCGTCTCCTCCTCATCTTCGTGCTGATTCAGCCACCGCTCCCTCGGCTTCCACGTCGGGAAGTTTTTGAGGATTTCAGCGTTGACGAGTCGACATGGGTTTTCGCCCATGAAAACTCGCTCACGCTTTGCCAGGTTGAATGTCCGGTTGAGGCGTTCGTAAAACATCCCACGACGTAATCTCCCAAGCGTGTTCCCCGGTTCGCATCCGCACATCCCGGACAGCTTGACTAATCCCAGGAGGTACGAACAGAGTGTCTGCATGCTAATCGATGAGTTTCTTCCCGACTACGATGTAGTCGAGCGACACGCGATCATCATCGACTCTCCACTTCCACTTGTTTATTGCGCGCTCCGAAAAACCGATTTCGGGCGCCCCTTGGTCGTACGAACACTACTTGCTCTTCGTGGCCTGCCTTCTTTGTTGCTTAGTCGCCACAAACGATCCTCATGGTCCAATCAACCTATGGCCCGGCTTACTCTAGACACATTTCTGAGGAATGGGTTTGTTATCTTAGCAGAGAAGCAAGACAGGGAGATTGTGCTGGGGCTCGTGGGTCGCTTCTGGACTCCGACCGGATGCCTCGACGAGACCGATCCCTTAAGATTTCAGAGAGAGCAACGACCAGGACTCGCAAAGGCGGCTTGGAACTTTGCTTTCGAACGTTACAAGGGCGCAACGAGGGTGACTACGGAGACGCGAGTTAAATGCACAGACCGCTCCAGCAGGCTCCAGTTCAGGGGATATTGGCTGATGGTTAGACCCTTCAGTGGTTTATTGCGAAGGTGCATGCTTAGAGAGCTTCGACGAGCCTCAGAGGTCGGAAACTCCGTCCAACAGTAGCCTGCTTTTGTAAGTGGCGACATACGGCCACGCGGCTGGATTTCAGTACTGTACTCCTGCGCCAAGATTGAGATCCCAATCTGCATCCTCACCGTCGCGGAATTTTAAACAGTATTCGCCCGTCACAAAAGGGATTGTCTTTCGTGACACTCTCTTCCACCAAAACTATAAAACGCAATCGCGGAAAAGATACCTGGCCCCTGTCCGAGTCACTTATGAGAAGTACGTTCCCTCATTCCGCTCCCAATCCAAAATACGCTCTCTGTGATTCTTTGCCATGCAGTGATTCTAATTGCGGACTGCAGAGTTAACATTAATTTCAAGATGAGGTCACAAGCATATAACCACAGCGGAATACTCTATTGGTGACGCACTCAATGGTGTCTTGATAACACTTGAGGAGTGAGATGCGAAATGGATCTTCCGCCGGAAGAAATTGCAGAAGGGAATGGCATTCGATCGCTTCAAGAGAAGCGTCGCGATGTCGAGCGGGCCGTTTCACAGTATAGACAGATACAGAAGCGGCTCGAACAAGTTCGAATTCTGATGCAAACAAGCGGTCATAGATGATGATCACATCGCATCGTCGGCGCCATTTACTGGGCACTCGTTTTTGCCTACTGAAATACCTGAGCGAGGTCAGCTCGGTCGAGCATTCCAATGTCACCAAACCGTCAGCAGCCGCTCGTTTCTCCCGGAATAGAACCCCTATGCGGTACAACGACAATTCGGAAATCCCTCCGGAGGCTCGGCGCTTTCGCCCCCGGAAGCGTCACGCGCGAGCAGGACGAAGGAGCTATTGTTATGATCCCAAAATCAGGATGGCAATATGCAGAATTCGGGAATGACTTAGAGGCAGAGTTTGCCAGAATGCTCGACTCCTACTGCATAGCATGGCGCTACAAACCACGGACCTTTGCGGTCGAATGGGATGATGAAGGTATTTTTGTCAGCAGCTATACGCCTGCCTTTTATTTGCTCGAGCTCGATCAATATGTCGAATTACTTACACCCGGCACGTAGCCAGAAGGATTCGAGAAGTGCGGCTGTTGCGTCAGAATTACCCCGAAGTACAGATCAAGCTGATGTCCAGGGACGACATCTCCATAAAAGAGAGGGTTGACGCAAGCACAATAATGTTAGCCCATTTACTAACTCCCGAACCCGTCGCCGCTGAGACGGCGATGCAGTGGTGACAAAATCACGGGTTGCGAAGATAGTTGCCTGTATAGAGCCAGTTATGATTGGTTAATCAGGATTGTGGAGAAGCTGTTTTATAGACTAATGCAAATAAATAGAGGCTGGCTACTTAGTTTTGCGCATCTTCTTGCGAATTCTTTTTAGCGCTTTATGTACCCGGGAGATGCGCTTAACGGTTCGTTCGATTTCGTGCTCCTTCTTCATTCGCAATGTCGGATCAATATGGGGAGAGTTTAGGACAGAATCGTTATAGTCTTGTAAGGTTCGTTTGAGCAGGATGGTGTGATTTTGCGCCTTTGTTTCCAACTCTGCTGCGCTTTGCTTCAAACCCCTGGACATTATTTCTAGCCCTTTTCCCCATTAATTTCTCGTCCTGCGCAGATGATTATATAAGACAGAGATTATTAAGCTGTTACCGGGGTTTTAAATTTATGTTAATCCCATACAGGCGCTCTGCTGAGCCTGTGTTGGCGATGAAATAAGCCGCATCTGTTGAGCGATGCCTGAAAAGGCGCGGAGATTCATCCGTTGCCTGCCGGATCGTCTTAACCACTGACTATTTCTACATGGCGGATGATCGTATTTGAGTGGATGTAAAATGCGTTGTCCTTAATCGCCTCAATTTCACCTTGATTCAACCCGCCACGTGACTGTACGGAGGACAATACTGCGACGTAGTCTTCCACAGGGCGGTTGAAATAGGCGTCAAGCAACATCTGCACTTTTCCAGTGGGCATCTTTCATTCTCCTGCCAGGGCTTGCGGAGAGGTGATGATACCAGACCGATCCCAAGAGTCAACGTCGCTTATGGCCTTACGCAACCCGTGTCGCGTTGATTCGCAAAGCAATGCCGTTTTCGCAACAATGCTCCACTGCATGCGCTTAGTGGACGTTCTCGGTCATAGGATCAGCCACCGTCCATTCGAGTAGTATTCTATGCCCTTCCAATGAATAAAGCATAATTGCTCTATTCGACCGCAGGTTGATTGAGTCTAGCCGGAAGCTATGAGACTCGCGGGCGAAAGACAAAGCCTGGAATGATTGCTTATGGTTGATGTCACATGCGCAAAGCTTCCGGCCTGAAGCAGTGACAACCTCTTGCCACGTGTTTATATTTTGTCATCACCGCTCGTGCTACTCTCCAGTAGCCAAACCTTTCGACAACGCCTATCAATTGCCAATTCAGGGATTTGAACGAGACGAGCAGTACCTCGTTGAGTCTGGCAATACCTTTGCAACTGTGGTTAGCGACCGAGGGAGAAACGGCGAGTAATCGTATAAGGTGAGGCCAGGGCGACACGCCTCACAGACTACAGAATCTCGGTCACCAACTATTCATACAGTATTTCGTAAGGCCGCGAGGTGTGACCGGTTCGCTCTACTCAATACCGAGCTGACTGGAAGCAAGCCGGAAAGGAGCGCTCCGAGTGAAGCCGCCTATGCCATTCGACATTCGTTCTTCGCGAGCGTTGTTTACCAGAGCCTTGTTCTTGTGTTTCGTCTTCGCATTAACGGTGACCCCAGCCTTTGCCGATGGCCCGAGCGACGTGACCAACATTTTCAAACCGGATGGCACGCCGGCCAGGGCGATCTCTGACTATTCGATGCTCGTGCTTACCATCTGCGGGGTGATTTTTGTCGTCGTTTTCGGCCTCCTCGCTTACACAGTCATGCGATTCCGGCGTCGCCCCGGCGATGACGGGCAGGAACCGCCGCAAGTTTACGGGAGCAATCAAATAGAGCTTGCATGGACGGTCTTGCCTATCCTGATCGTGTTTGTGTTGAGCCTGGTGACG
>DATFGQ010000067.1:0-31018 GCA_035249305.1 Blastocatellia bacterium
ACAGTAGAGAAGGTGAAGAGTGCGATCGAGAAAGCGAGCAATAGATTGCTGATAAAGCCGATAGAGTACCTGAGAAAACGAAGCAAAGGCCAGGCTATCAGCCCGGCCTGCTTTTTCAGGGATTCGATTAGAGATGGCGGGACAAGCTCCTTCTTAGCTTAAAGCCTATGGGGCTTGTCCCTGCCCGGATTGCCGAAGGCAATGATGTTTGTTCTTACCGACGACTTTGCTTGTTTCGAGTTTCGTCATCGCGCTTCGCGCGATCCGGGCAGGGACAAGCCCTGCCCCTACATTCTTCTTCAACGAGTCTTATTTCAGCGGTTTGCTCTGGCGCGAGAGCGCGTAGCTTTGATAACTCATCTTCTTGCGCGTCATCTTCAGGTCGGCTTCGCCCGCAAGGTCGGCCTCCAGGTCCTCAAACATTCCGGCCTGTTGGCGAACCTCGGGGGCGGCCATCATCGGCGCGCAGGCCTGGGCGAACCGCTGGGAGCCGCGCGCTATGGTCGCGCGGGCCGCCGCCATCTCCCCGCGGTCGAGCTGCTCGATCGCTTCGCGCCGCGCGCGTGCGGCCATCAGCAGCTCGGCCGCGATAACCACGCGCTCGTCGGTGGCCGACCGCTCTACTTCGTCGGCCGACGCGGATTCGATCGTGGCGCTCTCGTTTATAACCTCTCGTTCGCTTGAAGGCGCGCCCTGCGGGTTCCACGCCAACCGCAAATCTAAAATCTTAGACCGCTCGCCCGCCGCCCTCGCGGGCACGCGAACCCTGATGACCACGTCGATGGGCGAGCCCGCCAGGAGGTTCGGCAGCTTGTAGCGCCCAGTGTGCGTGACCTCGAAATCGTTCAGCACGTCCTGTATCTTCACGCCGTCGGCGGGGCTGAGGCCGAGACTTACGCTGTGCCCTATCTGCGCGATCAGCCCTTCGAGCTCGGTCGCGAATATGCGCTCCATCTCCTGCGGCTCGGCGACGTGCCAGGCGTTGCCCCGCCCGTGCTCGGCCATAGGTATGAGCAGGTCTTCGTTGAAATCCCTGCCTATGCCGATCGTCGAGGTGCTGACGCCGCGCTCGGCCAGCTCGCCCGCTTGCGAGACTATGCGGTCGACGTTTGTTTCGCCCACGTTGGCCAGCCCATCTGTAATCAGCAGTACGCGGTTCATAGCCCCTTCGGCCATATGCTCGCTCACCTGCATGCCGCCGCGAACCCAGGCTTCGTGCAGCGCCGTGGAGTTGCGCGCGCTCACGCGATTGATCCTCTCTTTGATCGCCTCTTTGTTTTCGGCCGGCTGGCTGGGGACGAGCACCTCTACAACGTCGTCGAATATGACGACGCTCACGCGGTCGTCGGCCACGAGCTGGTCTACGCAATAGCAGGCCGCCTCGCGAGCGCGGGCGATCTTCTCGCCCTGCATGCTGCCCGAACGGTCGAGCGCGAGGCTGAGGTTCAACTTCCGGCGGCGGCCCGCTCCCGCCCTCGGCGGCGTGACGCGGACCAGAATATCTAGGGTCTGCTCTTTGCCCGCGACTGCGAGCGGGCGCTGTGTGATAACTTCAACCGTGGGTCTTTCGTTCTTGCTCATACGTCTCACTTTCTCGGCCCCTGGCCGTTGCTCTCTATCTCGTTCAACATTCTTCGCGCAAGGCGCTGGCGGTCCTTGGCCGTCTCGGGCAATCGATAATCCTGGCGAATGTGAAGCTCAAGCCCCGGCTCTACCTCTACGCGCGCCCACGCGCTCGCCTGGCCCATGGGCGCTGCGGGCGGTTGCATCTCTTCGGGCGGCTGCGACCGCGCCTGAAGGCGCGAGGGCGGCTTCTGTATCAAAGACTCCAGGTAGAGAGTCGCCGCGTTCTTAAGCCCGGCCCGCTCGTGGCGCGAGGGCTTAACGTCGAGAAGCTGCTCAAGCTCCCGCTCCGTCTTACCCTCGACAAGCTCTTTGATCTTTCTTATGGGCAGGTGGTCCGCCTGCAACCGCTTGATGACGAGAAGTTGCAACAGGTGGTTGTACCCGTAAACGGCCGAAGGCCCCTGCCTGGCCTCGGGCGGCGAGATCAGCCCTTCGGTCGTGTAGTAACGCACCATACGCTCGTCCGGGACCTCGGTTACGCTCGCCCGCTCCTGGCGCGGCACGTACTGATTGATGACGCGCGCCGCTTCGTCCGCGAGCTGCACCGCCCCGACGTATTTCTGGTTCTTGAGCTTCTTTAATGCCTCGGTCATAATCACAAGCTTACAATAAACAGTAATTACTGTCAACAGCAAAAACTGAAGGAGTTTTCCTGATTTTGCAAGTTGGACAACGGGCGGCGGGGCGGGATACTATTTTGGTCGTGCGTTTGTGAAGAGCAATAAGCGGGTAACGGGTTAATTCAATCGAGTCCTCACCAAAAGGGCGCGTCTGCCGATCTCTCCCGGCGTGACAGGTTAATAACTGACTGCGACTTATGCTGATGAAATGAGGCGAGTTATGAAGAGGGCTAAGCGAGTATTGTCCTTTGTAACGGTTCTCTGCGGTTTCGCAGCTTTGATGATCAACGGCGCGCTTTTCACTTCACGTGCGCAGACGAGCGTTCGCATAGAGCTTGAGCCGGTCGCTACGAACCTGAGCTCTCCGCTTTACGTGACGAGCGCGCGCGACGGCACGGGCAGGTTATTCATAGTCGAGCGGGGCGGGAGGATAAAGGTGCTGGCGCCTGGCGCGTCGACGCCTTCGTTGTTTTTAGACATCTCGTCGCGCGCCGTCGCGGGCGGAGAGCAGGGGCTGTTGGGGCTCGCGTTTCACCCGCAGTTTGAAACCAACCGCTGTTTCTTTGTCGACTACACGCGCCGGCCCGACGGCGCTACCGTCATAGCCGAGTATCGCGCTTCGGCTTCAAACCCCAACGCCGCCGACACGAACGAAACGGTGCTCCTGACGATCCCGCAGCCGTTCGCCAACCACAACGGCGGGATGGTCGAGTTCGGGCCAGACGGCCTGCTTTACATAGCCATGGGCGACGGCGGGTCCGCAAGCGACCCCGGCAACCGCGCGCAGAACATCAACGAGCTGCTCGGCAAGATACTCCGCATAGACGTAGACCGCTCCGATGGCGGTCTGGCTTACGCGATACCCCCGAGCAACCCTTTCGCCGGCGCGGCCGCGGGGCGTGACGAGATATACGCGATAGGGCTCCGCAACCCGTTCCGCTTCTCATTCGACCGCGGGACCGGCCAGTTGTGGGCGGGCGACGTCGGCCAGGGCGACCGCGAGGAGGTCGACGTGATAACGCGCGGCGGCAACTACGGCTGGCGCGTCTTCGAAGGGACGCGCTGCACAAACAGCGACCCGCCGCTGTGCAACTCGCTCAGCTCGATCGCCCCCATCACCGAATACAGTCATACGAACGGGCGCTGCTCGATTACGGGCGGGTACGTATACCGCGGGGCGCAGTTGAGCCTGCCGCTCGGCTCATACGTCTTCGCCGATTTTTGCACGGGCGAGATCTTCTTGCTCAACGAAGGCGCGCAGAGAGTGATCCTCGACACGCGGATGAGCATATCGTCGTTCGGCGAAGACGAGGCGGGCGAAGTCTACGTAGTCGACCTGTCGGGTTCGGTCCACCGCATAGTAAACCCCGACGCCGAGGATCAGGTGACGGCCAGGATCGATTCGGTGACCGTGCGTCGGCGTTCGACGGGCGTCGAGCTATTGCCCGTGACGGTCAAAGGCAACGCGAAGAAATTCGAGATCGTCGTCCGGGGCGCGGGGTTCGCTCAGGACGCAAAGGTATTCGTCAACGGCCGCAATATGAACACCGTGGCCGGCTCGCAGCCCGGCGCGGAGCTCGTCGCGCGGCTGCGCAAGGGCACGCTCGCGCGGCCGGGGCCGATCACCGTTCAGGTAGTCAACCCCGACAACACGCTCTCGAATCAAGTCACATTACTGGTGGTCGAATAATTGCGGATTTAGAATCGTTAAAGTTATACTTTTTCGTCATTCCGCATTTCGCGATCATGCAGAGGGAGTATCGTTTTGCTTAAACCTGATATTGCGGGCGGCGCGAGAGTCATCGCCATAATACTGCTCGCATTCACGCTCGTAAGTTTCTCGCCCCGCGCTAGCGCCCAGTTGCGCCAGGTGGTAATCGCGCCCGGATTTGAGTTCAACGTCTTCGCCGACACTTCAAACGTGCCCGATTTCGCCGTGAGCGCGTTCGCTGGGCCGACCGCGATGGCGTTCGACTCGCGCGGCCGGCTCTTTGTGTCGACGCTTTCGGGGAAGATTCTAATACTGCTCGACAACGACGACGACGGCCGGCTGGATCAGATAAAGACCTACGCGTCGGGCATCACTCAGCCGCTCGGGCTGGAGTTTCGCGCCGACGGCGACCTGTTCGTCACGAGCAACCGCCTGGGCGGCACGGGGCGCATAATGAGGCTCCGCGACCTGGACGGCGATGACGTAGCCGAAGAGATAACGACTATCGTCGACGGGCTGCCGAGCGAAGGAGATCATCAGACGGACCGGCTCAAGTTCGGCCCGGACGGCCTGCTCTACTTCGGCCAGGGGTCGTCGACCGACAACGGCGTGCCGAAAGATGGCCGCCCCCCCGAGCGCCAGTTCAACGCCGCGATCCTGCGCATAGACATCAACAACCCCGTGGTCACTCAGTACGCTTCGGGGCTCCGCAACCCGTTCGGCATGGCGTTTCACCCCGAAAACGGCGAGCTGTTTTCGACCGACGGAGGGTCGGGGGAAGTTTGTCAGTTCGGCGATTGCGGCGGCGTCGACCTGGCCCCGCCCGAGGAGATCAACTGGGTGGTATCGGGCGGCAACTACGGCTTCCCGCAATGCGAAGGGACGCCGACCGGCGACAGGCCCGGCTGTCAGGGGGTCCGCGGCCCCGTGACTCAATTCCCCCGCCACCTGACGCCGACCTCCATAGCTTTCTACACCGGGCCGCAGGCCGGCGAATTCAAGAATCAGATGCTCGTGACGCTCTTCAAGAACCTGGCTAACCAGGAGAACCTCGGCGGCGATCTCCGAAGGCTCAAGCTGGAAGGCAGCGCCTCGGAAGGCTTCCGCGTGACCGAAAACGAGTTCATAGCGCAGTTCGACCCCATAGACCCTTTCGATGGCCCTGTCGAAACGGCTGTCGATCCGATTAGCGGCGACATCTACGTCGCGCGGTTAGACACCGTAACGCACCGCGACATAAACGAGCATCACCACATCATCTACCGCATACACCGCGAGGGTAGCGACTCGCTTCTCTTCATCGGCCCCGTCCAGCCTTCGTCCTTTAGAGCAGGCTCGGGCGACGTGACCATCAGGCTGATCGGCCGTCACATCGCCCCCGGCGGGGCCGTTGTCTTTGCAGACGGCGCGCCACTCGTCACGCGCCAGGGCGCAAACCAGTTCGAGCTCGTCGCCGACCTGCCGAGGATTTTTACGGCCACCGAGCGCACGCTTACGATAGAAGTAAGGACGCTCACAGGCATGCGGTCTAACCAGCAGACGCTCGCGATAACGAGAGGCGACCCGGACCCTGACCCCGTGAAATCGCCTCAGATCACCTCGATGTTCGTCTTCAAGAAAAAGCGGAGCAAGGTGATCAACCCCGTCACGGTCGTGTCGAACGCCAAGAAGTTCCGCCTCGTAGTCGCGGGGACAGACTTCGACTCCGGCGCGCAGTTAATCGTAAACGGGGTCGCGCTCACGCTCGCAAGCGCGAGTGCGACCGAGCTGGTAGGCATATTTCCGAAGAGCATGCTGGCCACACCCGGCGAGCTAAACGTCCAGGTGCGTAACTCTACGGGCAGGACCTCGGCCATCGTGAAGATTAATGTGGTCAGTAGCCAGTAGTCAGTAGCCAGTAGCCAGTAGCCGGAATCGCTGCTGGCTTGGAACAGGCTCTGGAAGCCGATCCCATGGCAGCAGACTTTCTGGCTACTGAGAGGGCGTCTGAAAAGCCACCGAGGGGAGTCCTTCAATAGGAAGCCCCGCAGGGGCGACGATTCAATAGCCCGGCGCAACGCGCCGGGTGACGCACGTATACAAAGAGAAGCCCTGAAAGGGCGCGATAAGAGTATCGCCCTTTCAGGGCTTCTCATTATTAACAACCCGTTTCCAGGGGCGATGCCCCTGGCTATTGAATCAAGCCCTTTCAGGGCTTTTTCAGACTTCTCAGACATCCTCTGACTACTGAGAGGGCGTCTTAAAAGCCCCGTAGGGGCTCTATGTTTGTAGAAGTATCGCTAAATACCCACCAACTCCGTAGGAGTTGAATACCAGACATACAACTCCTACGGAGCCGGGTAAGTTGCTACTTCTCAGACGCGCTCTGACTACTGCTTTTCCTGGTAGAAGACTGGGAACTGGTGGACCGTGCGGAAGCCGCAACTCCCGTAGAGGTGGAGCGCGCTGGCGTTTGCGGCCGTGACCGCAAGCGACGCCGTCTCGTACCCCTGCTCTTCAAGGTCGCTCATCACCATCTCTATCATCCTTCGGCCGATCCCGCGCCCCTGGTAAGCGGGTAGGATTGAGATCTGCCCGATGTGGCCGGCCCCGTCGGCGATCTCGGAGGCGATCAGCACGCCGACGCGATTGCCCGTGGCGCTGTCTACGGCGACGCGCGACACGTAGGGCAGGAACTCGCCGCACCAGACGTGCTCGGTCAATATGGTCAAAAGCTCCGCGCAGCCCTCTTCGGTCTGGTACTGGCTGTTGATGCGGCTGTCGTACTCGCCACGGTAAGAGCGGTGAATGATGCGAGCGGCGCTCGCGAAATCGTCTTCCCTCCAACCCCTGATAGAGACGCCTGACGGGCTAGCGCCACGGCCCGCGGAATCGGGCGAGAGGGGCGCTATCATGTAATTGCGGTCGAGGCGCTCGAACCCGCGGGCGAGAAAAAGCTCCGTCGCGCCGTGATTATCGACCCCCACGCACTGGCTCTCGACGCGGCGCAGGCGCGGCAACCTGTCGAGCTTATCGAGTATCGCCTGCGCGAGATGACGGTCCGCGCCCAGCGCGCGCCACGGTTTCGAGACGTAGATGTCGCCTATCGAGCAGCGGTTATCTTCGACGACGTAAAAAGTGATCCCCACGGTAGCGCCGCCATGCACGGCGACAAAGCCGGTCAGCTCGCGCTGTTTTATTACGTCGAGTATCAGCCTGGAAGGCCCCACGTAGTCCCATCTCAACAGGTCGAGCCATTCGGCGCACTGTTCGTCTAAGAGCGCTTCGACGGCTGGGAAATCGGCCTCCGTTAGCGGTATGATGCGCAATTCCGGGTTTGTTAAAGCGGCTGTGGCCATGTCATGTCGATTATAGAAACGGAGTCGAGTTTATGGAAGACGTGATCACAAGCTATCTCACGCTGAGTGATGAGGGCTCCAGATGTTCAGTTACAAGCTAGATGAAGAGACTGAGATCAGGCTGTTGGTCGACGCCGACGCCGCGCGGATGTTCGCGCTGACCGACAGGAACCGAGAGTATCTGCGCGAGTGGCTCCCGTGGGTCGACTCGACGAGGAGCGTGGAAGACACGCGAAACTTCATACGCGGCGCGCTCGGGCAGTTCGCGGCCAACGAAGGCTTTTCCGCGGGCCTGTGGTACGCGGGCGAGCTGGCGGGCGCGATAGGGTTTCACAGGATCGATTGGCCGAACCGCAGGGCGGAGATCGGCTACTGGGTCAGCCGAGAGTTTCAGGGCAAAGGCATAGTCACGCGCGCCGCCCGCGCGATGGTCGATTACAGTTTCGGCGAGCTTGAGTTGAACCGCGTCGAGATCCACTGCGCCGAAGGCAACAGCAAGAGCCGCGCGGTCGCCGAGCGGCTTGGCTTCCGCGAGGAAGGCGTGTTGCGCCGCGCGGCGCTTCTTTACGACCGCTACCTCGATATGGTGATTTACGGGATGCTGAAAGAGGATTGGAAGGCCACTTGAGATTTCAAATCTCAAGTGGCCACCGATCATGCGGTGCGCTTGATTATCATAAGCGTCATGTCGTCGACGGGGGCGGTCGTGCCGACGAAGCGCGAAAGCGACTCGTCTATGCGGTCACGTATCCCGGAGACTGAGCGGTTTATGTTGTGCCGCACGACTTCGATCAGGCGCGTCTCGCCGAACTCTTCGTCCTGTTCGTTAACCGACTCGGTTATGCCGTCGCTGTAGATTACCAGCACGTCGCCCGGCTGAAAGCCGACCACGTCTTCTTGATAGGTAGCGTCCTGCATCAAGCCTATCGGCAATCCTCCCCTGTCGAGCTTCACGATCTCGCCCGTGGGGCGGACCAGCATCGGCGTGTTGTGCCCCCCGTTGGAATACATCAGCGCGCCCGTGTCGGGGTCGAGCTCTCCGTAAAAGAGCGTCAGGTACTTGTTCGGCGGCGAGTTCTCGTAGATGTAGCGGTTGATCTCGCTCATCACCTCGCTGATCGACGAGACGGTTTGTGATTGCGCGCGCACGGCCGCGTGCAGCGAGCTCATCAAGAGAGCCGCGCCCGTCCCCTTGCCCGAAACGTCTCCGACGGCAACTACGAGCCGGTTATCCTTGCTGCGCGGGATGAAGTCGTAGTAGTCGCCGCCTATCTCGCGGCAGGGGAACGAGACGCCCGTCATGTCCCAGCCCGCGAGCTTGGGCGGCGCGACCGGTTGCAGCCGCATCTGGATCTCGGAGGCGACCTTGAGCTCTTCCTCCATGCGCCGCTTTTCGAGCCGCTCTTCTAGCAGCCGCTCGTGCTCGATCTTGATCGAGGCGACCGAAGCGATGGTCGTCAACACCTTGAGGTCCTCTTCGGTGAAGCGGTTGTTGAAGGGGTTGTCGACGTAGATCATGCCGAATGTCTCTTCGCCGGAAAAGAGCGGCACGGCCATAACGGACCTGATCTGGGAGAGCACCACGGAGTTCTGCGACTGGAAGCGCGGGTCGTGCATGGCGTCGCTGGTCAGGATCGAGGCGCCTTCGCTCAGGACGCGGTTCGTGATAGAGCGGCTGATCTGGACCTGCGACGCCGTCGGCATGGCATCGCGCGAAGCGCCGCGAGCTATCTTGCAATTCAGGTCGTCGCCCTCTTTCAGGAAGAGAAACCCGCGCTCGGCCGGGATGGCCTGAAAGACCAGGTCGATGGTCATCCTCAACGTGTCTTCGAGCGAAGTGCGGGGCAGGAGCGCAATGCCGACCTGCGAGACTATGCCGAGCAGGTCGCGCCCCGCCGCGGCCTCGGGCGCGAGCACAGCCCTCTGGCCCGATGACAGCCGCATCTCGCCCGATATGGCGCCCGACTGTATCGACGAGAGGAGATCGGATGTCGAGCGGTTCGAGATGGGCGAGGTGATCGTGTCGGCCGGGAGCGCGGCGGCCGCCGGCCCCGACAGAAAGACCGTAGCGCCCGACAGCATCCCCTGATCGCCCGAGGCGTATTCGATCTCAGTCTCGCCTATGCGGACAAGGTCGCCGACTTCGAGCTTGACCGTCCCGTTGACCCGCTGGCCGTTGAGGTACGTGCCGTTGGCGCTCCCCATATCGACGAGCAGCACGCGGTCGCCTTCGCTGCGCAGCTCGGCGTGAAGGCGCGAGGCGAACGGGTCGCCTATGCATATGTCGTTGCGCGACGAGCGGCCGATCGTAAGCTTGAGCTTGTCGAGCTTGACGACCGAAGGCTCATAATCTTTTGGTCTGACGATGAAAGTAGACATGGCAATTATCTAGACATCACGACAATGGTGCGGGCGAGTTTATCGTGCCAGCCCTGTTGGCGCGGGTCCCACAACATCCAGAGAAAGCCAAGAAAGAACGCGGCCACCGAAAGCGGGTACCCGACCAGATGGCGTATGGCGGCATCCTTTATAGTGAAGGGGCGGCCATCGACACGGGCTATGCGAATCCCGAGTATGCGCATGCCCGCGCTCTGGCCTTCGCGGCCCGCCAGCACTACGAAGTTCAACACAAAGAGCAACACCGTGAGCGCCATCACGATCACCAGGTCGCGGTTAGACCCGACGACCGAGCGGCGGCTGACGGCCGTGACGACGAACGTGAAGGTCATAATGGCGATCAAGGTTATCAAGAAGTCGAACATCCACGCGCCGTAGCGAAGGCCGAACCCCGCCTGCTCGAACGCGCCCACCAGCGAGTGCGTGGGCGGCGCGTAACGGCGCTCGCGCGCCGCCGAGCGGTAGGGGGTCGAGCCGTTAGCTGGACGCTTTGCGCCGCCGCGGTCTGCGGGAGTGAGATCGCGCGTCGCGGCGGCACGCGCCGCCTGGTCGGACACAGGCGCGGGCTTGTCAAGAGCGGGGTCTTCGACGGCGACCGCGCTCGACCGCTGGCGCGGGGATGAAGCTTTGCCGCACTGCGAGCAGAATTTAGACCGCTCGCCGAGCCTCATCCCGCAATATGGACAGAATCTCATAAAAACCGGCGCGCAGTGCGCGGTAGGCAGTGGGCAGATATTTTGAATTTCAAATTTGAGATTTCAAATCTCAAATATCTGCCCACTGCCTACCGCGCACTACACACTAACTAAACTACCTCACACGACCATGAATTTCAAAGTTGTTCCCCCGAGCTTCAGCTCGTCGCCGACCGAAAGCACGCGCGGCGATTTGGTGTTGAGCCGTATAGACCCGCCGCCGGCCGAAGTGACTATCGTGCCGTTGACCGACCCGAGGTCTTCGACGACGAACTGCTCGCCCTGGCGGTATATCCTCGCGTGACGGCGAGAGACCTTCGTCTCAGGGTCGTGCATGGTGAGGTCGATTTCTGGGAATATCCCCGTGTGAGGATCAGTGCGGCCTATCAGCACGCTCTCTTTATCTATGACGAACGGCTTAACCATGTCGGTCGTCCCGACGACTATCAACTGCGCGGTGATGCGCGCGACGCCCTGGCCCGTAAACCCGGCGACGGCGGCCGCGCCTATAGGCTGGCGCGACCCGCAGTGCGCGCAGTAGACATCCTCCGCGCCAATCTTTTCGCCGCAGTGGCCGCAGAAGACCCACGAAGCCGCGGCCGTTCCGGGCGCGGGCATCCCCGCCCCGCCGCCGGGCGGCGTCTGGACAGGAGAGCTGGCCGACGGGCGCGGGCGGTAAGGGCTCACTACGTTCGGCCCTGGCATCTGCGGGCGAGGCCCCTCGGGCCGGCTGGACTCGCCGGCCGTGCGCGCGGCCAACCGCGAGCGGTGGTCTTCGAGCGCGCGCTTGAGCTCCATAGCCGACGCGTGACGGTCCTCGGGCTTGTGCGCCACGGTCTTTATCAGTATCCGCTCCATCTCAGGCGAGATCGAAGGGTTGATCTGGCACGGGCGCGGGTTCTTGCTGAAGTCGAATATGAGCAGCGGGTTGTCCTGCGGGTCGCTGCCCGTCAGCATGTGAAACATCGTCGCGCCCAGCGAGTAGATGTCAGAGCGCGGCTCGACCTTGCCTGCGAAGAGCTCGGGCGGGGCGTAGCCCATCGTGCCTATGGCCGTGACCCCTTTTTCCGTCGGCCTGACCACGCGCGCGATGCCGAAATCGACGAGCATCACGCGGCCCGCCGCGTCGTCCAGCATGAGGTTGGCGGGCTTCAGATCGCGGTAGATTATCGGCGGCTTCTGCGAGTGTATGTAGTAGAGCACGTCACAGATCTGAAAGGCCCACTCGGTCACCCTCACCTCGTCGACCAGGCCGCCGTGCATGCGCATCTGCTCCGCCAAATCGCCGCCGCCTATCCACTCCATCACGAGGTAATAACGGCCGCTTTCGATAAAGTTGTCGTAGATCGTAGGGATCGACGGGTGTTTGAGCTGGGCGAGGACGGCGGCCTCGCGGCGGAAGTCCTCGACGGCCTTTGCGCGCTGAGTCTGGTCGGCGAACAGCTCTATCATCTCTTTGACGGCGCACAGACGGTCGGCCAGCCGCTTGTCGCGCGCCTGGTAGACCGACCCCATGCCGCCGCCGCCGACGCGCTGAACGATCAAGTATCTGTCGAGCAAAAGAGTCCCCGGCTCTAGCTGATGGCTGGGCGTCTTTTTCGGGTTCTTCGACTCAGGCATACGAACCTCGTCGCGTCCACTACGCGCTTCCAAAACGATGGGTGGAGCGACTGCCGGCGGGGGCGTCTGCGCCGCGCCGCAATCTCCACAAAATGGGTCCCCCGGCTGCACCTGAGAGCCGCATTCTGGACAGAACATAACATCAGTTTTTAGTTTTCAGTTTTCAGTTCTTAGTCCCTAGTTTCTTCTGAAAACTGAAAACTAAAAACTGAAAACTCTTATCTGAGAATCTGAAACTTCAAAAACGTCTTGCCGACGATTATCTCATCGCCGTTTTGCAGCATGTGTCGCTTGCCGGGAAGCAGCCGCCGGCCGCGATTGACGAACGTCCCGTTCGTAGAGCCAAGGTCTTCGATGAAATACTGCCCGTTATGATTTATTATGCGAGCGTGGCGGCGCGAGATCTTGGCTTCGGGGTCGTCTTCGTCAAGGTCTACGTCAGGGAATATCCCGCCGTCGGCGTCCCACCGCCCTATGTTCGTCTCAATCCCCGTGATCGGAAACTCTTTGCCTATGCGCCCGCCGCGCTCTATCAGCAGCCGCGCGTTGATGCGGACGTTGGTCGAAGCGTCCGCGCTGGCGGCGCCGGGCTGTTCCGACTGTAGCGAGTCTGTCCGGCCGCGCGAAGAGAGCACGAAGGTCTTGGACGGGCTCTGGGGCGGCGCGATGCTGTCGTGGCGCGGCGGGTCGTTGGGCCGCCGCTCGTTGGTGCTGCGGCTTACTGCCTGCCGCTCGGGCGCTTCGTCGCGGCGGCGCGACAGCAGCCGGGGCGGCGAATCGTTATTCCCCTCCGGCGCGCGGTTGTCGCGCTCGCGCGCGCCGCGCGCTGGCATGGCCGGCTTAGGCATGCTCGTAGAGGTCGTGAACGATGGCGGAGCCGGCGTGCCGCTTTCGATCGTGTGCGACGAGACGGGGTCATTTGAGACCGCGCTCGGCGGGCGGTAAGCGGGCGGCTCCGACGGATTGCGCGCGTTCGAACCGGGCGGCGCGGCCAGATCTAGCCTCGTGCCGCACTCGTCGCAATACTCGCTTCCGTCAATGTTATTAGTTCCGCAGTTGTTGCACCTGATCATAATAGGCTGGGCCTCCCACTGCCCGCGATGCCACAGGTAAAATTCACACCCGCGGCATTCGTCCAGCGGCAACTTGATTATACTCTACACTAATCAACAGTAGCAATTCTCCCCCCTCGTCGCGCCTAACCCGCAAGGACACCTCACCGTTTCGACTCTGGGCCTTTTGATCTTAACTGAAATAAGAATTGAGCCTGCGCTGAAACGGTCCGTCCTTTCGGACCGATAATAAGGTCACGAAACTTAATTTTCAACCCAATTTCATTAAAGGGGTCAGGACTTCTTCATCGCATCGATCAGTATCTTCGCGACTTCGGGGCGCGAGAACTCGCGCGGCGGCAGCTCGCCGGCGCTCAACATCTCGCGCACACGCGTGCCTGACAACTGCACGTGCTCGGCCGAATCGTGCGGGCAGGTCTTGTTTGACGCCATCGAGTCGCACCGCCGGCAGTAGAACGAGTGGTCGAAAAACATCGGCGTGATGGCTAACGCTTCAGCGTCGAACTCGTTAAAGATGTAGTGCGCGTCGTAAGTGCCGTAGTAGCTGCCCACGCCCGCGTGGTCGCGCCCGACTATGAAATGAGTGCAGCCGTAATTCTTCCTGATTATCGCGTGAAAGACCGCCTCGCGCGGCCCGGCGTAACGCATCGCCGCAGGGTTGACGGCCAACAAGGTCCTCGTCCTCGGGAAATAGTGCTCCAGCATCTGCTCGTAGCAGCGCATGCGAACGTCGGGCGGGATGTCGTCGGATTTCGTCTCGCCCACGAGCGGGTGCAGCAGAAGGCCGTCGACTACTTCGAGCGCGCACTTGATTATGTACTCGTGAGCGCGGTGTATGGGGTTGCGCGTCTGAAACGCGACGACGCGATGCCAGCCCTTCTTCTTGAAAGCCTCGCGCGTCTCCGCGGGGTCTAGCCGGTAAGCCGGGAACGCGGGGTTCTGGGGGCGGTTCAACAGGCTTATGGGGCCGCCCAGCAGCCAGTCGCCCTGGTCGTAAATGGCGCGCACGCCAGGGTGCTTTTCGTCCGTGGTCAGGTAGACGCGCTCGGCCTCGCGCTGCTTGTCGTAGCGAAATTTCTGGCTGAGGTGCAACACGCCCAAAAGGTGATCGCCGTCCGCATAAAGAGCCACGTCCGAGCCTTCTTTTAAGCCATCGGCCAGGTCGTCGGTCGCCGAAAGCGTCACGGGGATCGTCCACGGCAGCCCCGAAGAGAGGTGCTTGTTGCCGCGCACCGATATGTAATCGTCTTCGCACATGAAGCCTTCCAGCGGGCTGAAGGCCCCGTTTGCGATCATTTCGAGGTCCGAGACTTCGCGCGCCCTGAGGTTGATCCTCGCCATCTCGGGGACGCGTTCTAGCAGAGTCTCGCGCTCGACGCCCGTTAGCTCGCGGTTTATGAGCCGCCCGCCGTGTGCTGATATTGTCTCCATAAAATTGCTTGCCTTTGTCTTTCTTTATTAAGGTCGGGATGAATTGTGTCCGCCATTCTACCTTCGCCGCGCCCGCTTGTACAAGCGAGCGCCGTGACCTGAAAACTTCAAAACCGCGTGGCGAGCCTTTCAACTACGAGCCTGCCGATGGCGAGCGAAGCCGTAGCCGCGGGCGAAGGCGCGTTAATCACGTTGACCACGCGCGGCCGCTCTTCGAATGCGAAATCGTCGAGCAGGCTCCCGTCGTCGGCCACCGCCTGAGCGCGCACGCCCGCGGGCGCCGACTCAAGATGCTCGGCCCTGACTTCCGGCACGATCCGGCGCAGCGCTTTGACGAACGCCGCTTTGCTGAACGATTGCCACATCTCCGCCAGGCCCATCTTCCAGTGGCGAGCCGCCAGCTTTATGAAACCTTTGTAACTAAGCGTCTCCAACAGATCGGCGGCGCGAATGTCGCGCTTGAGGTAGCCTTCGCGCGCAAACGCCAGCACCGCGCTCGGGCCGCACTCGACCGACCCATTGATCATCCTCGTGAAGTGAACCCCAAGGAATGGGAACCGCGGGTCGGGCGCGGGGTAGATCAGGTTGCGGCACAGATGAGTCGCTTCGGGCTTTAGCTTAAAGTACTCCCCGCGAAAAGGGACGATCCTGGCTTTCGGATCGCTGCCCGACATGCGGGCCACCCTGTCGGAGTGGAGTCCCGCGCAGTTGACTACGTAGGAAGCTTCGAAGCTGGCAGCTTCGCAATCAATTATGATCCGGTCGCCGCGCTCTCTCATGCCCGTGACTAGAGTGTTAGTCAGGACCTTGCCGCCCCGCTCCTGGACAATCTCGGCCAGCCGTTGCACGACTTTCTTGTAATCGATAATGCCAGCCTCTGGGACGTGTAATGCTCTCAGCCCCGCCGCGTGAGGCTCAAGCTCGGCCAGCCGCGCGCGGTCGATGACCTGACAGCGGACGCCGTTGGCGCGTCCGCGCTCGTAGAGATTCTGCAAGCGGTCGATCTCTTTTTCATCGACGGCCACGATCACCTTGCCGCAGATTTCGTAAGCCACCCCTTCGCGCTCGCAAAACTCTTCTAACGCGCGCTTCCCCTCGCGGCAGGTTTTGGCTTTGAGCGAGCCGGGCTTGTAGTAGATGCCCGAATGCAGGACGCCCGAATTGCGCCCCGTCTGGTGCGCGGCCAGGAGGTTCTCTTTTTCCAGGACGATGACCTTCTTCGAAGGGTGCTCGCGGGAGAGGTTGTAGGCGGTGGCGACCCCGACGATGCCGCCGCCGATGATGATTACGTCTGAGCTTTCCACTGCTACGGTCTGCCGAGCGCGACGTAGTTGAATCCGGCGGCGCGAATCGCCTCCGGCTCGTATATGTTTCTGAGGTCTATCAGGTTCAGTTGGCGCATGGCCGACTTCAGCCTTCCGATGTTGAGGCTGCGGAACTGATTCCACTCCGTCACGACCACCAGCGCGTCGCTGTCCGAGGCGGCGTCGTACTCGTCTTCGCAATAGACCACCTGCGGGAAGAGCTTGCGGGCCGGCTCCATCGCCGCCGGGTCGTAGACGCGCACCCCTGCCCCCGCGGCCAATAGGTCTTCGATGATCTTTAGCGCGGGCGCTTGCCTCAGGTCGTCGGTGTTAGGCTTGAACGAGAGCCCCAGCAGCGCCACGGTCTTGCCTTCGAGGTCGGGCAGCGCCCTGCGTATGCGGTCGATGACGGAAGCCGTCTGCCGCTCGTTCACCTTCATCACCGCGCTTGTGATCTTCATGTCATAGCCCGCGCTGCGCGCGAGCGCCGCCAGCGCCTTAACATCTTTCGGGAAACAACTGCCGCCGAAGCCAGGGCCGGGGTGCAAGAACTTTGACCCTATGCGCTTGTCCATGCCCATGCCCTTGGCCACGTCGCGCACGTCCGCGCCGAGCAGGTCGCAGAGGTTCGCTATCTCGTTTATGAAGGAGATCTTCGTCGCGAGAAAAGCGTTCGAGGCGTACTTGATCATCTCGGCCGATTCGGGGGTCGTGATCACGAAGGGCGTTTCGATCAGGTAGAGCGGGCGGTAGAGGTCTTTCATTATCGCGATGGCTTCTTCGTCGGTCGCGCCTATGACGACGCGGTCCGGCCGCATGAAGTCGTTTATCGCGGCGCCTTCGCGCAGGAACTCGGGGTTTGCGGCGACCGAGAACCTGCAATTGGACCTCTTGTTCTCGTCGATGATCTTCTTTATGTAACCGGCCGCGCCCACGGGGACCGTGCTCTTCGTCACGACGACCTTGTACCCGTTGAGCGCGCTCGCGATTTCGAGCGAGACGGCTTCGATCTGGCTCATGTCGGCCGACCCGTCGTTTGCCGAAGGCGTGCCGACCGCCAGCATCACGACGAGCGATTTCTCTATCGCGTCGCGTATGTCGGTCGTGAATTCCAAACGGCCTTCGCGGACGTTCTTGGCGACGAGCGCGTCAAGCCCCGGCTCGTAAATGGGCGACTCGCCGGCGGAGATCTTCTCTATCTTCGCCGCGTCGCTGTCGACGCAGATGACGCTGTTGCCAAACTCGGCGAAGCAGGCCCCGCTGACCAGCCCCACGTACCCCGTTCCGATTACTGCGATGTGCATAACTTCTCTTGAAACTCCTGTCGATCATCAAGGCGCGTTCAATCAATAAAGAGCTGCGCGGCCCGCGAAAAATACAACGCCTCGCTCGGATTGAGCGGGGCAGGTGATTAACATACACGGTTTAGCTCAGCAGCGTAAAGAATAAAAATCTACGAGCTTTGTCGTTGCCACTGTCGTGGCGGCGGGAACTCTTTATGGCTGCCTCGGCTCGGCAGTCTCCTTGTAGAGCTTTATCCTCAGCAGGTCCAGCTCCTCTCCGGCATTGAGCGTGATCTCCTGCCTCACCTCTTTATAGCCTTTCGCTTCGATTCGCATAATGTAGTTGCCGGGCGGCGCTTCGATGTAACCGGTCCGTCTAATGATCGGGCGTCGCGCGGTCTTCTCTGTCGGGGATAGAGTGACCTTGAAATCAATCTCGCGTATCTCGTTGCCGTCTTCGTCCTGGAAGTTGATGACGAGCGTGCCGTCTTCGGCCTCCTCGTTGGCGAGCCATATCTCGAAATGTCCCGGACGGACCCTGGCCGAATCCTCATAGCCTTTTACATAGACGGCGGTCCACGCGTGACCGTCGGTATTTATTAACAGATCGATTATGCTCTGCCTCTCTTCTTCCTGGTGAAAGTATTTCATTATGTCCCTGGGGGGCGCGAGGTTTTCGCCGACCACTTCGCAGGGCGGCACGATGTAGCCCTGCTTTACGAGCGCCGCTTCGATCTGCTCGGCGCGCTTCTTCTGGTTGGGGTTCGCCAGGTGTATATAAAAGCGCGGCGGCAGCTTGCTGGCCAGTGTCGCGTCGCTTTCGGCCGCTTCGCTCAGCGAGTCGGCTAGCTCATCGTTTGATGTCGAAAGCGCTTTAATCAGCCTGGAGGCCTCTTCCGCGACCCTGGGGTCCGGGTCCGAAGCGCCGATCGAGAGCACCGCGACGACCACTTGTTCGGGCACCTTCTCGTCTCTCAGTAAAGCCTCGGCGCTCGTTAGAGCCTCCAGCCTTTCGTTAGCGTTATTGCTCGTCACGCCGAGCAAAAGCGTCGCTATCTTCCGCGCCTGGTAGTTGCGGATTTGCAGGTAAGCCCCGATCAAGACAAGCACCAGTATCAATCCGACCACGAGCGACACGACGAGCTGTTTACGTTTCTGCTTGTTGGCGAGCTCCACCTGCGCGGCGGCCTCCTGTTCGAGCTTGCGCCGTTCCAGCAGCGCCTGTCTCGCGGCCTGCTGCTGCTTGATCCACGGGACTAGGAACTCGCTGACGATCTCGTAGAAATAGACGTTGCGTCGTGGCTCGCGCAAAACGAGCTTGCTTTCGATCAGAGCTTTGAGCGCGCGCTCGATGCGCTCGCGGGAGAAGTTCTCCTTCTCGCGGATGATCAGATCGTCCTGCGAAATGATGTTGCGCGTGTTCGAGGAGGTGATCATATGGCCGAGCAGGGCGACGGCCGGGTCGCGCAGCTCTTCGGGGAACTTCTCTACGGCCGCCGACATGTACTGCTCAAGCAGGCCCTGTATGCCCTTATCCTTAAAGAGCGAAACCGGGTCCGTCGACTCCCAGAGCTTGCGGCAGACGATCTGTAACTCGGACAGGTTGACGCGCCCCCCCTCGCTGCGGCGCGCAAGCTCGCAGGCGATCTCGGCGGCAAGCTCGTCGGTAAGCTCGCTGTGGCCCTGGTCCGCCTCGGATTTTACGAACTCGCGGCGCAGCTCCTCTTTTTCAAACGGCGCGCGGATGATCTGCTTCAGGTCCTTGGTGTGCGGGGGCAGCAGGCGGAGGTACTGGTCCAGGAGCTTCGGCACATGCTCGAAGAGTATGTTGAGCTTCGCCAGATAATCCTCGCGGAACACGAAGAGCAGTTTGATCGGGAGCTCCTCGTCATTTATCAGTTGAACGAGAGAGTCGAGAATCTTCTTCTGACACTCGGCGGCCTCGGCGGCCTGCGCGGCATGGTCGCCGCGCATGTTCTCTTCGAAAAGCGTGATGAACTCCTCGAACTGGTCGAAGATGAGAATGGGGCTCAGGCTCACCGCCCGCCGCTCTGCGGCCGAGGGCTTAAACTCTAAGAGGCGCGACATGAAGGCTTCGATAGAGATATCGAAGCTGGCCGTCGTCTCGTCCTTGGCGAAGGTCGAAGGCAGAAAGGATTCGCACTCGCCCGCGCTCGACCGTATGCGCTCGACTTTGATCTCTTTGCCCGCGCGCGGCTGCACGCGGAGCCGGTCGGGCATGTAATCCTCGTCGAGTATCCGGGGCGTGAGCCCCGCGTTGATCAAAGAGGACTTGCCCGTGCCCGAATCGCCATAGATCAAGACCGCGCGGTAGATGGTGATGCTGCTTTGCAGGTCCCATATCTCTGCGTCGCGGGCGGCGAAGATCTGCTGGTCCATGAAACGGAAAGGCTCTATGCCAGGGTAAGGCGATTCGGGAACGGGCAGGCCCTGTGTCGCTGTGCTCGTCATGATGAAGGCATCTCCTCTTTCTTTACGGCGCGGTAAAGCTTCGGCACGTAGTCCCAGAGGTTCTCGACGATGAAGGTCACTTGACGCCGCTGGTTCTCGTAAATGTCGCGGATCAACTCGTCCGGCCTTATGTCTACAGAGTAGTTGGGCGGTATGCGCGCGGCGTCCAACTGCCAGCGGATGGTCTTGAACAGCACGCGGAAGTTGTAGTCCAACAGGCTGTAGCCGATAAAGAGGGTCGGCCACTTGGCCAGGTAGGTCAGCACGTTTTTGCCTACGGGATGGAAGGGCTGCTTGTCGCCCATCCGCAGCATGAAGTGTATGTAATCTTCGTCCGTGATGACTATCGACTCGGGCTCGTCAATATCGCCGTGAATCTTGAGTATGTAAGGGCGGTTCGGGTCCGGCGCGGCCGAGCAGTCTACGGTAGGCACTTTGTTGTCGGGGTTGTAAATGCACACGTCGTATTGATCGCGCGGCTTGCCTAACGCTTTCTCGTAGAGCTGGTCGTAATTAGTCGTGACGACGATAGGGAAGTTCAACCGCGCCAGCGCGTGAAGGACCGGCGAGGGCTCGCGGTCGTCGCGCACGGCGGCGGCTATCTCCTCGACGAGGCGGAAGCGAGACTTCTTCGACTCGTAATGCTGAGAGACCCTCTGGAGGTTCCAGGTCTCGTTGCCGGGGAAGGCGCTCTTTTGCGCCAGGTGCGAGGAGAGCTGCCCGCCTATGGGCGGGCTCTTCTCTCTTGGGTATTGATACGGGGAGCCCTCAGGGGGCGGGACGTGAATCGCGGCCCCGAGAAAGAGTATGCACTGGCTGCGCGCCACTTTGCTGGCGATGTATTCGAGGTTCTCGTCATTCGGCTGGCTCTGATGAGGCGTGATGATAGTAGCGGCGCCGTCCGGCGGCGCGGCTCGATCTTGGGGCGGCGTGACAGGATCAGGTGGCATAATCTACTAAATCGATCTTTACGTTAAGGACCCGAAAGGGCGGCTCTATTTGCCAAAGAGTATGTAAACCAAATTGCAAACGTAGTCAATGCCCGCCAGGCTTCAGGCGGGTGGGCGAAGGGTCAGAATGGACAGAGTTCTTATTTCTTCCGGTGTTTCTCGATGTACTTGACGGCGAACTCGTCCAGGTGTGGGGCCTCGCGGAGGCCGACCTTTGCGGCGTCTTCTCGGGCGGCTTCGATAGTCCACCCGTCGCGCAACACGCGCCGTATCATCCAGAAGGCCCCGACGCGGATGGCCGCCGTGCAATGAATAAAGGCGGGCCGGTTTTCAGGGTCGTCCGTAAGCTTGAGGAACTCCGTGACCTGCTCTTCTTTGGGCTCTCCGTAGGCCACGGGTATGTTGTAGTAACGCAATCCAAGCTCTTTGGCCGTAGCCTCTTCTTCGGCGGCGCGGTGCTCTGAAGGCTGGCGGAGGTTGATGATCGCCTTGACACCTTCGGCTTTGAGCTTGACCAGATGCTCCATCCTGGGCTGCCCGCCCGTGCAGAACTGTTCATTGACGCGCAAGAAATTGCGAATAGGCGGGAGCTCTTGCTGAGCCGGCTGTTGCGCAAATGAAGTCAAAGCCGCCACGATCGCAATAAAGAGCAGGCTGAATACTTTTTTCATAGCCATAGTTTCTTATATCATCAGTCGCCGGGAGTCAATGCCGCGCCCTTATCGTTCAAATAACGATACCATCCCTGCTGCTTCGCGGTTCTTCTTCGATGGCAGTTAGCGCACCGGACTTCGCATTTCTCTATCTCTTCTAAGATTCTTTCCCAAGACTTAAGCGTTCTTACCATCACGGAGACTGCTGCATCTTTGTTCTTGCTTTCTATGTGATCAAATTCTAGGACTAAAGGATCAGTCTCGCCACAATCTACGCAAGGATGGGTTGAGAAATACTCAAATATTCTTCTGTGAGCTTCTTCACGAACTTTCTTATTTCTTCGTCTCGCCTTCTTCACATAGTAATCAATATTGTTTTTATAATGCTGTTGGACATATAGCCGCATGCAATCACGACAGGATGAGTGTCTTACCCCTTTGCTTTATATTTCCAGCCAAATTCTTCCAAGGCTTTCTCTTTACCGCAAGCCGGACAAGTTTTCATGGTTACTCCGAAGACGGAAGGGATAGAACTGGGGATATGATTGAATGCGCCCGGCAAGGCTCGAACTTGCAGCCGCCGATTCCGAAGACCGGTGCTCTATCCAATTGAGCTACGGGCGCATCATCGCATGTGCATGAAGATTAACGAGCAGATCACAGGTATGTCAAATCTGAGAGTGTCAGGACACGACCGGCAGCCCCGTAGGGACGATTCAATGAAAATCCCTGAAAGGGCAGATTCATTACGAAGCCTCGAAGAGGCGATATTCAATAGCCGAAAGCCTCGAAGAGGCGTGATTCAATAGCCGAAAGCCCCGTAGGGGCGCTATTCAATAGCCCGGCGCATCGCGCCGGGTATCGCACGCATACAACGAGAAGCCCTGAAAGGGCGCGATAAGAGTATCGCCCTTTCAGGGCTCATCATTAATAACAACTCTTTTCCAGGGGCGGTGCCCCTGGCTATTAAATTTCGCCTCTTCGAGGCTTTCTATCTTCTCATTAAAACGGAGCCACGGAGCTGACTTGATTGAGCGGGCGGTAAAGCTCGTTGAAGTCTCGCACGCTGCGCTCGAAGACCGATTGGAACGAGCTCACGTCTTCAGGGTGTACGGTCAGATTCACCCCGTTCGCAAACGCGAGGTACGTGTCGAGCGTGCGCAGTTGAGGCGATACCAATACGACGTAGGTGCGACGGCGCACCTGCGGCGTCAGGCTGTTGATGTACTGCATCATAGCCCCCGCGCCCTGGTGGTCGAGGTCGAAGCCCGGGCTGAGCACGATCACCTCTGCGCGCGAGTCGTGAAGTATCTCTATCGCTTCCGGGGCCAGGTCGGCCGAGAATATCTCGTAGTAGGCGGGGTCGAGCGCCGAGCGCAACCGCTCGCGGCTCGCCGTGTCGTCCAGGCAAAGCAAGACGCGGCGTCGCTGCCACTTGTTTGTGTCCGACGATTGCGGCTGCGTGAGCTTCAGGTTCGACAGCAGCAACTCTGCGAGCGCGGCTATCGGGTCCTTATCCGCCTGCGAGCCGGTCTTGACCGCGTCAAGGACGCCGGCCGTCCCCGGCAGCCGCGGCTCCTCTCTTGGCGGCGGCATTATAGTCACGGACTGGCGGCAGCGCGGACACAAGACGTTGAACGGCTCGGTCGGCAGCCTGTCGTCATCAAAGCTGAGGCTCATCGCGCATTGTGGGCAACTGGCTATCATCTCTCTCCTTAGGTTTCTGGTTTCTGGTTTGTGGTCTCTGGTTAAGAGGGCGTGCATGAAACAGCAACCAGAAACTAGAAACCAGAAACTAGAAACCTTTTTATCTTTCAACTATGTCGGCGCGCGCTCTTGCGAGCGAGTCTGAAGCGCGCGGGATGAAGTTGCGCTCCTCGCGGCGGCTCAGCATATCGTCGGAGGTCCCGAGCCCCGACAACCTCAGCAGCAGGTTCGACGGGTTGGTCGAAAAGGCGAGGCCGTCTTCGCGCGTGATCACCTTGCTGCGGATCATGCGCTCTATCACCTGATCGAAGTGCTGCATCCCTTCAAGCTCTCCGTCGTTCATGGCTTCCAGCAACGTCTTGCCCTCGCTCTCGCCCTGCTCTATGTACTCGCGCGTGCGCGGCGTCGCCTTGCACACCTCGACGGCGGCGATGCGGCCCGTCCCGTCGGCGCGCGGGATGAGCCGCTGCGTGATGATGTAGCGGAACGCCTGGGCCAGCCGCGTGCGTATGACGTGCTCTTCGGATTTCGGGTAGATGCCGATGATCCGGTTCACGGTCTTTGACGCGTCGGTCGTGTGCAGAGTAGAGAGCACAAGATGGCCCGTCTCCGACGCTTCGAGCGCGATCTCGGTAGTCTCCATGTCGCGCATCTCGCCGACCAGGATCACTTTCGGCGCCTGGCGGAGCGCCGCGCGCAGCCCCAGCGCGAAGGCCGGCGTGTCGGTGCCCAGCTCGCGCTGGTTGATCGTAGATTTCTTGTGCGAGTGGAGGAACTCTATAGGGTCTTCGATGGTCACTATATGATAGCTGTACTCGTTGTTGATCTTATCTATGATTGCCGCGAGCGTCGAAGACTTGCCCGAACCCGTCGGACCCGTCAGCAGCACTATCCCATTCTTGAGGTGAGATATCTCACCCAGTTGCGTCGGCAGCCCGAGGCTTTCGATCGACGGCACGTTCGTGGGGATGACGCGCATGACGACCGATATCGAGCCGCGCTGCTTGAATATGTTCACGCGAAAGCGGACCCTGCTCGGTATGGCGTAGCTTATGTCGGCCGCGCCCGTCTGTATAAAGCGGCGGGCCGCGTCGAGGTTCCCTTCCATCAGCGACATCGCGATGATTTCGGTCTGGTAAGGCGTCAGCGTCCTGAGCCCTTTTATTTCGACGGGCGTGAGCTTCCCGTTTATTTCGACCTGGGCCGGTCGTCCCACGGAGAAGTTTAAGTCGGAGATATTGTCAGCCACCGAAAGCATCTTTTCGAGGATCGGCGGCAGGTCGAAGAAACTCATCTTGTCTCCTGGAGGTATGCGTCCGCTATTCGAGGGTCGGGTGATCGAGGTAGGGGCAACAGATTTTCAGGTGTTCACAAGATACGATAAGAAATTTGAAAGGGCAACACTATTTTAGTCCTGAGTCCTGAGTGAATTATAAAATACTCAGGACTCAGGACTCAGGACTTCTAGTTAACGTCTTCGCGTGCGCTCGGTGCGGATTATCATCTCCGTGCCGGGCTCAAGCACGAGGTCTTTGTCGCCTTCGACGTAAACGGTCCCGACGCCGCCAGCGCCGCCTATGACGGCCCCGAGCACCGCGCCTTTAACGCCGCCCACGATGCCGCCGATGATGGCCCCGGCCGCCGCGCCGACTCCGCCGCGCACCTGCGCGTCTTTACTGCGGCTGCCCGACTGGACGTTGCCCTCCTCGTCGACCTTCTTGACGGTCTCCGACTCAATGATCTTCTCCAGGCTCGCGTTGAGCTCAAGGTCTCTGCCGTCCTGGAGCCGTATTCGGTCGAACGCCAGCGCGAGCTCGGTCCGCCCCGACACGCGGCCCGAACGATTTATATTTAGTATGTGGCCTTCGACGACGGCGTCCTTGTACTGGTCGGGCGAGACGACCACGGCGTCGAAACGATCGCCTGGGCGATTGGACTTAGTGCTGATGGTCGAGGTCAGCCTGATCTCCAAAGCCGTGCCGCCCGGTATCTCTGCCGCGGGCGTGGTGCGGGGGCGGTTGTCGCCCTGGCTCTGAGCGGGTTGCGGCGGCGGGTCGTTGCGCTGATAAGTGTCGTCTCGCGGCGGAGGCTGCTGCTGCTCGCGCGCCCTCTGCGCATTGGCGAGCGCCGCGGCCTTTGCGAGCACCGCGCCGTTGGCGGGAACCGCGGCGTTGCGCGCGCGGCCGTAATATCCGTCCGTGTGCCCTATCTCGAAGCCGAGATCGTAACCTTCGGTGTACTCCCCGTTGGCCGCGTGGCGGGGGTCATACTTCTGTTGGCGGCTGCGGAACCCGTCGGAAGCTTCAAAGTCGCGGGGCACCCCCTGGCGCCAATCCGCCAGCCCCTGCGCGAAACCATCCCCATAACCTTTTTGATAGCCCTGATCGTAAATGCTTGCCGGCGCTTTGGCCGCGGGCTTGGCCGGCGCCTTGCGCTGCGAGAAAGCCGAGCCCGCAAACAGGGCCGTCACCAAGACGGCCGCCAAAACGGCAGAGAGAGCCGTCCGCGCTACGTATCTCATTCTGTTCATCCTCCTTATTTATCGATTGCGCTTGATTGAATTTAGCAATCGGGTGATACCAAATCAAACTCATTGCGCTTTACGCGCCGACTCTTCGATGCTTTCGATGGCGCGGTGAGATGCCACGCGGATCTGGCTTATCGCCTCCGTGCGCTCGACCTCGCGCAGGGTGTTGAGGACCGCCGGATCATTCGTCCGGCCGAGCGCGCGGGTGGCGGCAAGCCGCACGCGCGCGGAATTGTCTTTGAGTGTCTCCGCGAGGTGTCTTATCACGCGTTCGCGCTCGCCTTTGTGCTCCTTGGCGAGCGCCCCCAGAGCGCCGATCGCCCCTATGCGCGCGCCCTTCGGGCGACCCTCGCGTGACCACTCGATCGCGAGGTCGATGCCGCGCTTATCCTTCATAAAGGCGAGCGCGTCAAAGACCGCCGCGCGAATCACATCCTGGAAAGAGTCGCGATCGAGCGCCTTCGTTATCACGTCGAAGGCGGTGGCGTCGCCGCTGTTGCCTATCGCCCGGATGGCGGTCGTCGCCACAAACAGCGACTCGTCCTGTTCGAGCGCGCGCTTGAGAGTCGCGTAAGCTCGCTCATCTTTCTTGTACGCGCCGATGCCCCACACGGCCCCGCGGCGGACACGCGCGTCGGCCGAGCGGTCGTAACGATTGACGAGAATCTCTAAAGCCTCGTCGCCGCCGATCTCGCCGAGCGCAGACAGCGCCGCCACCTTCACGCCCCAGAAGCGGTCTTTGTCTACGGCTTGTCCGAGCGCGCCGACAACGTCGCGGCCCGCAAATGCCCCGAGCTCGCGCGCCGCACGCAGCCGCGCAGTCACGTCGTCGCTTTGCTTGAGCAGGTAGATGAGGTCTTCTTTCGGGCGGTCGAAGCTCAAGCGCTTCAGCACGCGGTTGAACCGATCGAAGCTCACGGCCAGAGGGGGGCTCTCGACCTCGAAATAAAAATCATGCTCGGCGCGCTCTATCATCACGCGAACGACGCGCGGCCCGCTTCTGGTTATCACTTCGATCTCGACGGGAGTTTTGAAGACGGGAGTGAGCTCGTCGACCTTCTGCGTCTGCCGCACGCTCAGTCGGAGCAGCTTCGCCGCCGCGTCGTAGCTCTGCACAACTTCAAACTCGGGGTAGCCGCCTTTCATAAGCCACTGGTCGAAGAACCAGTCTAGGTTCTGCCCCGTGACCTCCTCTATCGCGCGGCGCAGGTCGTCCGTCTCGGTCGTCTGCCACTGAAACTTCTTCAGGTAATGGCGTATCGCTTTGTAAAACGCATGGTCGCCGAGCACGAAGCGGAGCATATCGACGACGAGCTCGCCTTTCTGATAGGTGTGGCGGTCGAACATCTCCGTCGGGTAGGTGTAGCGGTTAGAGACTATCGGGCGGCGGTACCGGCCGCGGTCCTCCTGAATGTAAGTTATGTACTCTTGAATAAGGTAGAACCGCGTCTCGTCCCAGCCCGCGTCGCGCTCTTTGTAGAGCGACTCGGAATAAGTGGCGAAGGCCTCGTTCAGCCAGAGGTGCGCCCAGTCTTTGCAGGTCACCATGTCGCCCCACCACTGGTGCGCGAGCTCGTGCGAGACAAGGTCTTCGTTCGATACGTCGCGCGCGGCCTGGCTGTCTAGCAGCGCGCGGTCGGCGATGGTCGTCGCGGTCGTGTTCTCCATCGCGCCGAAGAGAAACTCGCTCACGATCACCTGATCGTATTTCGGGTAAGGGTATTCGAAATCGAAGATCTTCGAAAAGTGCTTCATCATGTCGGGCGTCTTGCGAAAGAGCGCCGCCGCGTCGGCTACGCGGTCAGGGTAGACGTAGTAGCGAACCGGCCGGCCTTTGTACGAGTCTTTGATCTCCGCGTACGTCCCGACGGCTATCGAGACGAGATAGGCCGAGTGCGGGCGCTCGTGCGAGTAGTGATAGGTCCGCGTGCGGGCCTTCTTATTCTCTTTCGCGGAGACGAGCCGGCCGTTCGACAGCGCGACCTGATCTGCGCCGACCGTCAGTATCACCTCCGAAGTCATCTTATCGTTCGGGTGGTCGAAGCAAGGGAACCAGTAGTGATTATCCGCGGCCTCGCCCTGCGACCAGACCTGAACGGGCTGGTCCGGGTTGGCCTCGTCGGGCCGTATGAAGTAAAGCCCCGCGCGCGGGCGGCAACTGTACTCAAGAAGGATCGTGAGCGGGCGGCCCTCGCGAGGGCTCTCGTCGAGCGCGATCCATACTTTCTCCTCGTAGGTCTTAAAGCTCCGCGCCTCTTTCCACCTGCGGCCGCGCTTTATCGCCACGCGCGAAAAACTCATCTCGGCCGCGTCGAACCAGACCTCGCTCAACCCGTCGGCGAACGGCCTGACGGTTATCGTGGCGCGGCCCCGCACCCGGCCCTCTTCCTGATCCAGCTCAAGCTCAAGCCGCGTGTGCTCCACGTCGAACGCGCGGCTCGGCGCGTAATTAGGCTCACCTTTCGGCTCCCCGCGTTCGAGCGGAGGGGCGAGCTCATAAATGTCTATGTCGGTCATCTGTCGCGGGTCCATGAGCGCAGGGTGGACAAGTGGATCGACTTCTCGACGCATTCTGGTTGTCTCCGGCGGTTCGTTTTAAAGTGGACGCATTGATGAATTCGACTGCGTGCGTCGAGATCAGCGTGCGGATGATGCCCGAGCACTTTTGAAACAGGAATCCAGTTTACCAAAGCGACTGGGGTTTGTCTTGAATCGGGCGTTGATTTTTCCGGGCGCGGCTGTAATATTTCTCGGTCTCGATGAGCATACACCCCACTGCCGTCATTAGCGAAAAAGCGCGCCTCGCCCCAGGGGTCACGGTCGGCCCGTTCGCCGTCGTCGAGCCGGACGCGGAGATCGGCGAAGGCTCGGAGGTCCGCGCGCACGCCTGCGTGAAGCGGTTCACACGGCTCGGCCCTTCAAACGTCGTCTACGAAGGCGCGGTCTTAGGCGGCGAGCCGCAAGACGTGAGCTACGCCGGGGCCGAGAGCAGTTTAATAATCGGTGCGCGCAACCACATACGCGAAGGCGTGACCGCGCACCGCGGCGCCGAGGCCGGGAGCCAAACCGTCATAGGCTCTGACTGTTTTCTGATGGCCTACTCACACGTGGCCCACAACTGCCGGCTGGGCGACCGCGTCATCATCGCAAACAACGTCGCGCTCGCGGGCCACATAGAGATCGAAGACCGCGCCTTCATATCAGGCGGCGTCGTAGTGCATCAATTCTGCCGCATAGGCCGGCTCGCGATGATAGGCGGGAATTCGAAGATAGTTCAGGATTGCCTGCCGTTCGTGATAACCGACGGCAACCCCGGCCGCGCGCGCGGGTTGAACCTCGTAGGGTTGCGGCGGGCCGGGTTCAAAGCGGACGAGATCAAGATATTGAAGCAGGCTTACCGCGTGCTGCTGCGTTCGGGTCTATCTTTAGAAGCCGCGCTCTCCGAGTTAAGCGGGATGAATGATCCGTCCGTCAATTACCTGATCGAGTTTATTCGCGGATCGAAGCGCGGCTTCTGCCATTCAGGGAATGATTGACATCGGCCTATATAACTCTGAACTAAGACATGGGTTTATCTCACCGACAGTCACAGACGTTGTTCCCCAAGTCTCTGTCTATTATTGTGATGGTTCTCCCTTGCGATAAGATTTGAATCGATGCAGTGGCTTTATTTGCACCTATATCAACCTTAACTAATACGCGGCGGTCAGGTGCGTTGTGCTGTAGAGTAATCAAGTTGCCCCTGCGCACTACAGAGCCTGTCCCGGTCAGGGTGAGCGACGTACAGTCGGTAAATAAATAATCCCCTGAATTTGAATTGAACCGGAACAGGGCGCCGCCGCCATCGTTCCGAATACAGATGTCGAAATCCGTGTCGTCATATCGGGCTAGAGCAAACTCAGCAGCTATCTGACCGCGAAAGGTGAAACCTGCCGCAACTATCTTGCCGTTTGGCTGGATGGCGACTGCATTGGCGACATCTACACTCCCGAAGAAATCGGTCAAGACCTTACCGCCGTCGCCGAATCCCGCGTCCAGCGAGCCGTCCGTGTTGTACCGCGCAAGCGCGAAATCTGTGCTAGTCGGCGGGGAACCACTTGCGCGCCCTGCCGCGACTATCTTTCCGTTCTGCTGTAAGGCCACGGCGAAGACCGTATCAATTAATCCTTTGAAGAGAGTCAAGACCTTACCGTCGTCGCCGAATCCCGCGTCAAGCGAGCCGTCCGTATTGTACCGCGCAAGCGCGAACCGAATAACGTCCTTGTCGTCTACAGAGGCCCCGGCCGCGACTATCTTACCATCGGGTTGCAAAGCGCCGGCAAAAGCAAAATCTATCCCAGGGAAATCAGTGATGACCAGGCCGCCATCGCCAAACGTAGAATCAAGACTCCCATCAGTGTTGTAGCGCGCAAGCGCGAAGTCCGAGGTAAAGGTCTGATTTTCCGAGAGGGAATCGGAACCTATCGCGACGATCTTTCCATCCGACTGAATGATCAGACCGCGAACCTGATTCTGCGCTCCAAAGAAGTGAGTAAGCACGCTGCCGCCGTCGCCAAATGTGGTGTCAAGACTGCCGTCGGTGTTGTAACGCGCCAGCTCAAAATCGGAAGCGTCAATATCGACGTTATAGCTTTTTAGCCCGCCAGCAACGATCTTGCCATCTGACTGAAGAGCCACAGTAAAGGCTCTGTCATCCGTGCTTAAACCATCGATAGGGAAGCTGGTAGTGACCCTGCCATTGTTGCCGAACGTGGTGTCGAGGCTGCCATTAATGTTGTATCGCGCCAGCGCGAAAGCTCGCGCGAAAGAACCTGACCCGTCCCCTAATGCTTCCCCCGCCGCGATGATCTTTCCGTCAGGCTGGAGAGCGAGCGCATGACATATGCTAACGTCGTTGGGGAAGCCCGTAGTGACCTTGCCGCCGTCGCCGAACGTGGTATCCAGGCTGCCGTCGGTGTTGTAACGCGCCAGCCCGAAGGATTGTACGAAGTTGCTAGCAGTGGCCCCGCCAGCGACGATCTTTCCGTCGGGCTGGATAACCAATGCGTTTGCTTGTCCGGCGTCGCCAAAACTAGTGGTAACCTTACCGTCTTTGCCAAAGGTTGGATCAAGGTCTCCAGCCGCGGCAAGAGTGTGGCCAGGCAGGGGCCAACACATTAATAGAAGAGCAAGTGTCAGGGCTATAAATCTATGCGGTAAGCGTGCAAAAGGCTTTTTGATTAGGGAAGGTTGATTTCTCATAATAATCTCCTCTGGTGCTAACGTATCGGAGCGCCGAAAGACGGCGTAAGGACGTTTATGTGACAGACCGGGACTAAATAGAGTTCATAGGACAGTATGTCCTAAATGGTTAGACGTAATTCCGGATTTTTTTTTGCAAGTATTGGGAGGTTAATAAGTGGAACTATAAAGGTGGCAAAACTTTTTTCGCCGTTGTACAGATCTCTTACAGCCGCTCAGTTCGGCCTCGACGCTTCGCCGACCGCGGGCATGTAGATTCCAATTCCAGAAACAAGCCGCGGCGTCGAGCGAGTTTGGCCAGCGGTTGGTCGCGCTGCGCGATGGCCGGTTCGGCTTGCGGAGCGGACTGCAGGTCGAGGTCGCCGAACCT
>DATFGQ010000068.1:0-27846 GCA_035249305.1 Blastocatellia bacterium
TTGGCATAAATTTATTGACCGAGTATTTAGCCGCTCGTGGTGTGGATTGTGGAACACGATAAAGCTGAAACTGTTGAGCTACAATCTGCGCCACTGCGGCATCATTTCAGCCTGAGCAACTCAATACTCAGGTTTAGTAAGCGACGAAGGGGTCCGTGTAGACGGCCTTCACGCGCACGCCCTCGATGCGGCGAGGCAGGCGCGGGCTAAAGCCTGACGTCATATCGACGTAGACGATTATGACGGCTTCCAACGGATTATCCTCAACCGTGCCGACGCCTACTCCCATCACGCCGGGGCGCGAAAACAGGTCGTGCTCCCGACGATCTTTTATCGCGCTCACGCGGGCTATCGTATCGTCGGAGAGCCCGCGCGCCAGCGATAGACCTTCAAGGGTTGCGGCCGAAGTAGCGGCAGCGGTGCAGGTGCCGCCGACAAAGGTGACCGGGCGACCCAGCGAGAGGCCGACTTGAGTGAGGACTTGTGAAATCGGATTGCCGATAGTAGTAGTGCTGCTGCCAGCGAACAGCAACGCGACGGGCTGAGAGCAGTTGCCGGTGTTGGACACGATCAGCGAGCCGGAATCGCCGCCCGCGCTGAAGGTGCTGCTGTTAATGACTACTTGATTAGTGAATGTAAAGACGGGGCCGTTATTCGATCCGCAGCTCTTCGAGTACCTGACGCTTATGGTTGCGTTGATAGAGCTGATGGTGCCGGTCGTGTGACCCGTCGTGCGGCCGCTCTTTTGGACGGCGAGGCCGACCGTGGGAGCGCGGACGACGCTGCTGATCGCCCCTATGTCTTCGATTGCGCCTGTGCCGTTCATCAGGCCCGGGCGGAGTTGAGCGATGGCGGCGTCGACGTTCGAGCTGAGCGCCGGGGCGACCGTGAAGTCTGCGACGACGGTCGAAACCTGACAGTTACTATCGATGAGGCCGGGCTGTGATATGTCCTGTCCCGCTACGGCGCTTCCTGAAAGGCCCATCACGTGGTTGTTGCTGAGAATATACTGGGTGCCCAGGTTGTCTGTTAGAAGCGCGCCTAGAGTCCCGCTGCAGCAGAAGCGGCGCGAAGAGTCGTTGACGTTGCCGCCCGACACGCCGAAGTTCAGGTTGCGGACCCTGTGATTTGGCCCGTTGTCGGCATCGATCATCGTCGGGCCGATGGCCAGAATCGATAATGCCAAGACGGGTAAAGCAAAGCGGCTGAGATTTGAGAGTCTTTTCATTCGTACCTCCTCGGTTGGTGGGGATGGTGAATCCTCCGCGTCTGTGACACACAGACGCGACTAAAGCGAAAGAAAGCTGACTGTCACTGTAATGGAACGGCGGAAAGCTTAGCGCCGATTCGCGAAGGTGTCAATGATTACAGCGCGGGTAAGAAAGCTTCCCGGCGAGGGCAGCACGCTCGCCGGTTACTTCCTCAACGTAGCGGTGACTGTAGCCGTCGCGCCCGGTTTAAGCTCGACGCTTTTCTGGAAGAACTTGTAACCGGGCTTCTCAAGATGAATCGTGTATTTGCCTGGGGCGAGGTCCGTGATGGTCGTAGGCGTCGTGCCGCGCGGTTCGGGCGGGCCCGCCCCGCCCACGGCTTCGGTTATCAGCAGCACCTCCGCGCCCGCGGGCGTTGACTCAACCCTTATGCTGCCGAGCTCCGACGCTTCGCTTCGCGCGGGAGTCGTGCCGGGCGAGGGCGTGGGCGGTGAGTTATCATTGGCCGCGGCTGGCGCGTTACGGTTGCCGGTGTCGCTCGCGGGACGCGCGCATGACAGGAGCCCGAGAGCCGTCGTCAATAGGAAAACCAGGGTCAGAACACCAGCCGTCTTGCGCATACATTCATCTTCCTTCGAGCGGGCTCGCGGCCGGCGCGGTCTCCGTCCACATCTTTATCCCCAGAAGCCGGTCGAGCGAAAAGCGGTTGTATTCGGCGAGCCAGAGCAGCAGAAAAAAGACCACCGCGTAAAAGACGTTGTTGGCTACGGTGGCCGCCTGCCCCTGCAACACCATCCCGAACGTCAAGGCGATCATCAGCACTCCCCCCAGCATCATGCCGAAGACGCTCAACAGCCCGAGCAGTAGCAACAAGCCTATGACCACCTCGGCGAAAGGCAGCGCGTAGGCGAAAGGGGTCAGCAGGAACGATGGCAGCTTGCCCGCGAAATTCTGTTGCAGGTTCGCGGCAAAATTGCCTATGCCGGCCGTGAATTTCCCTATGCCGAAAAAGAGAAACATCAACCCCACGGTGACTCTCAGCAACGCGTAGGCAATCTCTCTACGGGTGCGCATAAGCTTACCTCCGTCTCTGGTCGAATAGTCTGCTGTTGCGTCCAACGGACAGGTTGCTGCACCCACTGCTCGTCTTCAAAAAAAATCCCCGTTGAAAACGGTATAACACATGCTTGCGAGATGGCAAAGTCCCCGCGCTTGCATATAAGGGCCGGGCATATCATACTCAGTTGTGTAGGCGTTAAATCCCCGGTCACGCTCGTCGGCGCGCTGAGCGCCGGCCCCGATGCTTATGAGCTCAATCCAGGTACAGCTCGCGCTCAAGAATCTGCTGTTCATCAACTACAGCGTGCCGCCCGACCGCCTGCGCCCGCTCGTGCCTGACGAGCTTGAGCTGGACACGAGCACCGATAAAGCGGGGCGCGAGGTCGCCTTCGTGTCGGCGGTCGCCTTCCACGTCGCGGAGTTGCGTTCGAGCCTGCTGCCGATCGTGCGCCCGAGCTTCGATCAGGTCAACTACCGCACCTACGTCAACGCGGGCGAAGGCCCGGCGGTCTACTTCTTTCATATGAACGTCAACTCCCGCATGATCTCGGCTGCGACCATAATGCTCGGGATGCCCGTGAGCCACGAAGAGATAGAGATCGTCACGGAGCCCGCCTCCGTCACCCCCGACACGATGATTCGAGAGGTGCGTTGCAGGGTCAGCGACGAAGGGCGCGCGGGGCTTGAGGCGGACATAGAGGTCGTCGGGCGTCAGGCGAGTGTCGGCCCTCAAGACGAAGCCGTCCCGCCCCACTTCATAGTCGAAAGGCCGATCGGCTACGTCAAGTCCGCCGCCGACGGGATAATGAAGATTACAGTCGAGCACCCGCCGCTCGACGCGATCACGGCCCGCGCAAACCGCGTTCGCGCGCCGGAGCTTGAGGCGTTGGGCGTCTTGAACATGGACGAGTCCGGCCGGCCTCACTCGGTACTCTACGTCAAAGAAGCCGTCTTCAGGACGTACCCTCCAATGCTCTGGCTTCCGAAAGATTAATCGGTCGTAAACGCGGCAAACAAACGCGTTTCGCGATATGTTTCCAAATTATTATGATAAGACTAAATCATTGAGAACCGGGTGGTAATGGATTAAAATATTTAAGGTTCCTAATCTACTAAAGGGCAGGCAAATGAAATCGAACAAGGGTTTGTTTATAGGATCGTTTATTCTATTAGCGGGCATCTTTGTCTTCTTCGGCCTCAGAGGCGAGAGCGCCGGAAAGCCTGCTCAAGATAGTTCAGCGAAAGCCGCTCCCGCGCAACAGACCGCCGTGAAGAGTGAAGCCATAGTCAGGCTCTCTTCGGCCGAGAAGCCGGCCGCGGAAGCGACGACGAAGAGCGCCGCGTTCGAATCGGCCGCGCTTGAAAACCTGCGGACGCAAAGCGATCTCAACTGGGCCTTCGGCGGCAAGTCGCAGCGCGGCTGGCGGCTTTACACTCCGCTCGTCTCGCGCATGCTCGACGTGAACGAAGACGCGAAGAGCGCCGATTTCGCGCTGGCCGTGTCGCGCTGGCAAAAAGAGAAGGGGCTCGCCGCGCACGGCGTAGTCGACAACACGACCTGGTTTCAGATGGTCTCGGACTGGCAGTCGGACCGCATAAAGGACCGCACTTACCCGACCGACGACCAGCTCGTGACGATCCCGGTTTCCGAGTGCTACGACCCTTCGCGCCCGGAAGAGCTTCGCAAAGTCGAGGGCGAGACTTACCTTGCTTACAAGCGGATGATTCAGGCCGCCGCCCGCGACGCCTCGCTCGGCCTCGACGTGAATGAATCGGGCGAGCTTGCGTCGGGCGAGAAGTACCTCAAGATCATATCGGCCTTCCGTTCGCGCGAGTATCAGAACCACCTCCGCAAGCAGTCGCCCAACAGCGGGCGCGCGGGGCTCGCGGTCAACAGCCCCCATTTCACGGGCCGCGCCCTGGACATCTATGTCGGCGGCGAGCCCGTCAGCACGAAAGACGACAACCGCGCCATACAGACCGAGACCCGCGTCTACCGCTGGCTGGTGAAGAACGCCGCGCGTTTCGGCTTCCGGCCATACTTCTACGAACCCTGGCATTGGGAGTACGTCGGCCAGAAGTAAAAGGTGAGCAACGCCTTTGAAAAAGTCTGCCGTTTCGTCGAGCGCCATTCGATGTTCGACGGCGCCCGAGCGGCGGTAGTGGCCGTATCGGGAGGCGCGGACTCCGTAGCGCTTCTCGACATGCTCGTTCGCATCGCTTCGACGGCCCGCTTCCGTATTCACGTCGCCCACCTCAACCACATGCTGCGCGGAGACGACTCGGCCTCCGACGCCGACTTCGTCCGCGCGCTGGCCGAGCGCCTGGGCCTCGCGGTGACCGTCGAATCGATAGACGTGAAGGGCGAGGCCGCCTCTTCGGGGCGCAGCATAGAAGAGGCCGCGCGCGAGCTGCGATACAGATTCCTGCTCGCCACCGCGCGAACGAATGAGGCCGACCGCATCGCCACGGGCCACACGATGAACGACCAGGCCGAGACTTTCCTGATGCGGCTCGCGCGCGGCGCGGGCTCGCGCGGGCTCGCCTCGATGCGCGCGGTCAAAGATGCCCACGACTTCGGGGATGATTTGAGATTTGAGATTTCAGATTTCAAATCCTTACTGGTTCGTCCGCTGCTCGTCGTCACCCGCGAAGAGGTAGAGGAGTATTGCCGCGAGCGCGGGCTCGCGTTCCGCACCGACGCTTCGAATGAGAGCCTCGATTACACGCGCAACCGCGTGCGCCATGAGGTGATCGCCGCGCTCAAACGCGTGAACCCGCGCGTGGTCGAGCATATCTCGAATGCCGCAAGCCTTATCGCAAGCGACCAGGAGGCCCTCGGTCAGCTTGCCCGCTCGCTCGTCGACCAGGCCGAGCAGCGACATAAAGCGGCGGGCTCGGCTTACAGAGCCGCGCAGTTTGCCGAGCAGCCCGCGGCGCTACGGCAAAGGATGATTATCGAGGCGATAAGGCGCGCGCGCAGTTCTGCACACGACCTTCGCGCTGAGACGGAGTCAAAACATGTGACGGCCGTCGAAGGCTTGCTCGACGAGCGCAGGAGCGGCGCGAGGGTTAATCTTCCGGGCGGGCTTGAGGTATGGCGAGAGTTCGACCTGCTCGTTTTCAAGACCCGCGCGGAGATCAAAGTAGAGGTGAGCGTCGAGCGGGGCCTGCCCGGCGATCTAATGCGGGCGAGCATCGACGAGGCCCGGCGCGAGGCCGCGCGAGCGGGGCGGGACTGGACCGTAGTCGTGCTTGACGACCGGGCGCTGCCGGAGAGTCTCGTTGTAAGAAATCGCGCGAAGGGCGAGCGGGCGCACGTCTGCGGGCAGCGAAAAATAAAAAAGTTGAAAAACCTGATGATTGACCATAAAATCCCTTCCAGCCGCCGCGCCGACTGGCCCGTAGTGGCAACCCCAGATGGCCGCTACATCTGGTCGCCCGGAATGCCCCCAGCCGTAGAATTCGCCGCACGTGACGAGACAAAGACTCTTGCCATCTTGCGGGCTTCAGGTGTCTGATCGCTCGGTTGAACGAAAACCGCCGCTCAATCACCCAAGGGGCTATAATGGAAAAGACTCTCCGAATAATTCGTTCTCAATCCGACATCCAGAACCGCATACAGGAGCTGGCCCGCGAGATCACTCAAACCGCGCCCGCCGACCTGACCGTCGTGGGCCTGCTCGACGACGCTTTCGTCTTCCTCGCGGACCTTCTGCGCGCGCTCGACATGGAGGTGAGCTGCTGCTTCATCAAGGCCTCGCGCCACCGCCACGGCGGGCAGACGGAGGTAATGTACACGAGCGAGTTCGACCCGCGCGGCCGCGACATACTGCTCGTGGGCGGGGTCGTCGCGACGGGCGTCACTCTGGATTACATCTCGCGCCACATGGCCGAGCGCGGGGTAAAATCTCTGAAAACCTGCATGCTCGTAGATAAACCTGGGGAGCGCAGAGTCGACATCAAGCCCGATTACACAGCTTTTGAGAGCAACGACGGCTTTTTGTTCGGCTACGGGCTGGGCTTGCAGAACCAGTTCCGGCAGCTCCCCTATCTTGCGGTTATGGGAGAATAGGTTTGCAAGAAATCTACAACAAAGCCGCCTGCGTCAATTATTGCGCATCATTATGATGTAGGATAGAATTTAGTAAGGCGCATAGTGCGCCTGGCTTAATCGGAGGTAACAGGTTGAATTCCACAGTCAGACAGATAATTTTCTGGGTCGTGATCATAGGAGGCGCTTTCCTTCTCTACCAGATTTTCGCGGGTAAGAACAACGTGAAGGAAAAGAAGCTGAACTACACGGACCTGGTCGCTAAAGTTGAGGCCGGAGAGGTCAGGAAGGCCGAATTCGAGAAGGGCCACGGGATAACGGGCGAGTTGACGACAAACAACGATAAATTCGTCACCGATCTCGATAACGACGACCTTCAGGCGGAACTCGCCAAGCAGATGAAGGACAAGAAGAACATCGAAGTGACCTTCAAGCCTTCAAGCTCCAGCCAGTGGCTTTTCGGCCTTATCAGCTACGCCCCGCTCCTGGTCTTCATAGGCCTGTGGATCTTCATGATGCGGCAGATGCAGTCGGGCGGCAACAAGGCGCTCTCGTTCGGCAAATCCCGCGCGAAGCTCCTGTCGAACCAGCAGAAGCGCGTCACCTTCAAGGACGTGGCTGGCGTCGAAGAGGCGAAAGAGGAGCTTCAAGAGATCATAGAGTTCCTCAAAGAGCCTCAGAAGTTTCAAAAGCTGGGCGGCCGCATCCCGAAGGGCGTTCTGATGATGGGACCTCCGGGCACGGGCAAGACCCTGCTTGCGCGCGCGATCGCCGGCGAGGCGAACGTGCCGTTCTTCTCTATCTCGGGGTCGGACTTCGTCGAGATGTTCGTGGGCGTCGGCGCGAGCCGCGTGCGCGACCTGTTTGAGCAGGGCAAGAAGAACGCCCCCTGCATCATCTTCATAGACGAGATCGACGCCGTGGGCCGCCACCGTGGGGCGGGTCTTGGCGGCGGACACGACGAGCGCGAGCAGACCTTAAACCAGTTGCTCGTAGAGATGGACGGGTTTGAATCCAACGACGGCGTCATCCTGATAGCCTCGACCAACCGCCCGGACGTTTTGGACCCGGCGCTGCTCAGGCCCGGCCGCTTTGACCGCCGCGTGGTCGTAAACCGCCCGGACGTTAAAGGCCGCGAAGGGATACTGGCCGTCCACACGCGCAAGATACCGCTCGGCGACGACGTAGACATCAACGTGATCGCTCGCGGCACTCCGGGGTTCACGGGCGCGGACCTGGCTAACCTCGTAAACGAAGCGGCGCTCAACGCCGCGCGTTACAACCGAAAGACCGTCTCGATGCTCGACTTCGAGTGGGCCAAGGACAAGGTCTTGATGGGGAGCGAGCGCCGCTCTATCGTGATGTCGAACGAAGAGAAGCGCAACACGGCTTACCACGAGGCGGGCCACACGCTTGTAGGCATCAAGGTGCCGAACGCCGACCCGATCCATAAGGTTTCGATCATACCGCGAGGCATGGCTTTAGGCGTGACGATGCAGTTGCCCGAAGCCGACCGCTACTCGCACACGCGCGACTACCTCGAAGGCCAGGTCGCGATAATGATGGGCGGCCGAATAGCCGAAGAGATCTTCTTGAATCACATGACGACCGGCGCTTCGAACGACATCGAGAAGGCGACCGAGCTCGCCCGCCGCATGGTCTGCGAGTTCGGCATGTCGAGCCTCGGGCCGATCACCTTCGGCAAGAAGGAAGAGCAGATATTCCTGGGACGCGAGATAGCGCAGCACCAGGATTACAGCGAGGACACCGCGATCAAGATCGATCAGGAGGTCAAGCGGATAGTGATGGAGCAGTACAACCGCGCCCGCCAGATCATCCTTGAGAACAAGGACGCGATGATACGGCTGGCCGAAGCGCTGCTTGAGCGCGAATCGCTCGACTCGCTTCAGATCCGCCGGCTGGTCGCGGGGCTCCCGCTCGACGACGACGAGCCGACTCCGTCTAGGAGCGATAAGCCTAAGATCGAGACGAAGCCGTCGGTGCTCAACCCGATAATCCCGCCCGTCACGGGCGACGCGACCGCTTAATAAAAAGCGCGTCGGATGAATCAGGCAGCCAGCAACTGTTGGCTGCCTTTTCTTTTTCTGGGATATAATCGGGCGGTCGATCAACAAGCTCGTAAAGGTAAAGACGGATGCCAAAGCAGCTCAACTGTTCTTCGTGCGGCGCGCCGCTCGACCCTAAGACGGGCGCTCTGACTACGCAGTGCCCTTACTGCGGCAACAGGCTGGTCCTGCCCGAGTCGTCTCAACCGCGCGGCGCTCACATATCTTTTCACGTCGCGCACAACCAGGGAAAGAAGAGCAGCGCCGTCGCATGGGTCGTGGGCATCATCATAGGCGTCGTGGTGATGGGGGGGCTGATCGTTGCCTTCGGAGGTCTAGCGGTCTACTTCGCCGCAAAACCGGCCCCGTCGGTCGCGCCCGTGTCACAGCCCGCGCCCGCGATTCCGGCAATCCCGGCGCCGCCGAGCGCGCGGCCGGCCGTGACTGCCGAATCGAACTTCGCGAGCGTGGCCATGGAGTTCGGGAGCGAAGGCATCGGCGCGGGCCAGTTCAAAGACGCGCGCGCCGTGGCCGTGGATGGCGAAGGGCGCATCTACGTGGGCGAGTATTCGGGCGGGCGCGTGCAAGTCTTCGACGCGGAAGGCAAGTTCTTAACCCAGTGGATGGTCGACAGCGAGCGCGTTCTGCTCAACCTGGCGGCCGACCGCAAAGGCACAGTCTACGCCGTTCACACGAACGCGATCCTCCGTTACGAAGGGCCGACCGGCCGCCCGCTCGGCGAGATACCGAAGTCTCCGGGCGCGCGATACGAGAATTATTCGGACGCCTACGTCGCGCTCGACGGCAGCCTCTACGTGATCGGGACCAACGATAACATCCTGCGCATCAGCCCCGAAGGCGAAGTCAGAACCGTTGTCGACACGCGCGAGAAGGTCGGGGAGCGGTTGTCGCTCGACAAGCTCGCGGTGGATGGTACGGGGACCGTCTATGCGTTGGACCGAATGTCGAGCATGGTATTCAAGTTCTCGCCCGACGGGCGCTTCGTAAACCGCTTCGGGGGCCGCGGCGAAAAGCCCGGCCAGCTATTCTCCCCGCACAACATCGCGACCGATGGGCAGGGGCGCGTTTACGTCAGCGACACTTTCCGGGCGGTGCATGTCTTTGATGGCAACGGCCTGTACCTGGACTCTTTCGGCGGCGGAGATGTCACGTTCGGCATTGCGATCAATGACAAAAATGAGATCTTCACCAGCTACCGCAACCGCCACAAGATCGTCAAGTTCGTCCCCAAAAAGTCCTGAGTGAAAACGATTACTCAGGATTCAGCACTCAGAGCGTGTCTGAGAAGTGTAATGACAAGCCCTGAAAGGGCGGTATGTTTATCGCGCCCTTTCAGGGCTTCTTCTCGTATGACGCGTCACCCGGCGCGTTGCGCCGGGCTATTGAATCACGCCCCTACGGGGCTTTCGGCTATTGAATCGTCGCCCCTTCGGGGCTTATTGAATGACGCCTATTCGAGGCTTCTTATTAAAGCGCGTTCCCTTCGGGGACTTTTCAGACGCCCTCTCGGCACTCAGAAGCCTTTTCGGCTGTCGAGCAAGATGGTCACCGGCCCGTCGTTAATCAGGCTAACTTCCATCATGGCTTGAAAGACGCCCGTCTCGACTTTGATCCCGTAGCCGCGCGACCGCGCGACGAAATACTCGTAAAGCGCGTTGGCCCGTTCGGGCTCCGCCGCGTCCGTGTAGGACGGGCGGCGGCCCCGCCTTACGTCGCCGTAGAGCGTGAACTGCGATACGACGAGCAGGCCGCCGTCCGTTTCGACGACCGAGCGGTTCATCTTGCCCTCCTCGTCGTTAAAGATGCGAAGGTTGGCTATCTTATCCGCCAGGTAATCGGCGTCGCCCTCTGTGTCATCGCGCGCTACGCCTAAAAGTACTAGAAGCCCCCGGTCGATCTTGCCCACGGTCCTGGCGTCTACGGCGACTTTTGCTTCCGTGACTCGCTGGACGACGGCTCGCATAAGCGACAGTTTGCCACACGCCCCCGGTTGACTCAATATAGTCGGAGGGACATAATTGATTAGGATTTATTCAGGCTGAGACGAGCACCGTTAGTTGGAGGAAACAAGCACAAAGAAGAAAGGAAGCAGCTATGGCAATACGTTTAGGAGACTTGGCGCCCAACTTTCAGGCGGAGACGACCGAGGGGCCGATAGACTTTTACGAATACATCGGCGACGGTTGGGCCGTCTTATTTTCGCACCCGAAAGATTTCACCCCCGTCTGCACGACCGAGCTCGGCGAGGTCGCGCGCACAAAGGGTGAGTTCGACAAGCGCAACGTCAAGGTGCTGGGGCTGAGCGTCGACCCGATAGACTCGCACAAGGGCTGGCTCAGCGACATCGAAGAGACGCAGAATTGTAAGATGAATTTCCCGGTCATCGCCGACCCCGACCGTAAGATCGCCGACCTCTACGACATGATCCACCCGAACGCCAGCGACACGTTCACGGTCAGGAGCGTCTTCGTGATCGGGCCGGACAAGAAGGTGAAGCTCACGATCACTTACCCGGCCAGCACCGGGCGCAACTTCGACGAGATACTTCGCGTCATCGATTCGCTACAGCTCACGGCCAACCACAGCGTCGCCACGCCCGTCAATTGGAGGCACGGCGACGACGTGATAATCGTCCCGTCGCTTTCCGACGAGCAGGCCAAAGAGAAGTTCCCCGGCGGGTGGAAGACCTTGAAGCCTTACCTCAGAGTAGTGCCGCAGCCCGCGTCGGCTAAGAAAGCAAGCGAGTAAACAGACCTCAAAAGGATGGGGCGGTCCGTACCGCCCCACCTCAACTCCTCCCGCCGCCCGAACAGATCATCTGAGATCGCTTATAAGCACTCCGTCGCCGCCTCGCATATGGCCGCGCCGTTTTCACTTGTGCGCGGCCTGCGAATGGTATTCTTGCAGGCTGCGCACGGACAATTCTTCATCTTTGAGCGCGCGGATCGCAGCTACGGTCGCGCGCGCGCCGGTCAGCGTCGTCACGCACGGCACGGAGTACTGCATCGCCGCGCGCCTTATCGCGCGCTCGTCGTAAAAAGATGTGCGGCCCAGCGGCGTGTTGATTATCAGAGTGATCTGGCGGCTTCGGATCAGATCGACTATGTTCGGGCGGCCCTCGTTCACCTTGTAGACGAAATCGCAAGCGAGGCCCGCGCCCTCAAGTATCCTTTGCGTGCCTCGCGTCGCGACCAGCCGGAACCCCATCTCGTGAAGCTCGCGCGCCAGCCCTAAGACTTCGCGCTTGTCCTGATCGTTGACGCTGATGAAGACCGCACCTTCGCGCGGCAGGCGGGTGCCCGCGCCCAGTTGCGCTTTCAAGAACGCGCCGCCGAACCCCTCGGCTATGCCCATCACCTCGCCGGTCGAGCGCATCTCGGGGCCGAGTATCGGGTCCACGCCTGGGAATTTCACGAACGGGAAGACCGGCGTCTTGATGTAGAAGCGGTCGACTTTCAGCTCGTCCGGCAGGTTGAAATCGGCCAGGCGCTCGCCCGTCATCAGCCGCGCCGCGATCTTCGCAAGCGGGACGCCCGTCGCCTTAGAGACGAACGGGACGGTGCGCGACGCGCGCGGGTTTACTTCGAGCACGAAGACCGTGTCGTTGGAGATGGCGAACTGGATGTTCATCAGACCTACGACCTTTAACGCGAGCGCGAGCTGGCGCGTGTAGCGCCGCATCTCGTCCAGGTGCTCGGGCTTTATCCCGTGCGGCGGCAGCACGCACGACGAATCGCCCGAATGTATGCCGGCCTCTTCGATGTGCTGCTGGATGCCCGCGATCACCACGCGCTCGCCGTCCGCGAGCGCATCGACGTCTATCTCGTAAGCGTTTTCGAGAAACGAGTCGATCAAAACGGGGTGCTCGGGAGAAGCCTCGACCGCGTGGGTCATATAGCTCGCCAGGCTCGCTTCGTCGTAAACGATCTGCATGGCGCGGCCGCCCAGCACGTAGCTCGGCCGCACGAGCACGGGGTAGCCCACGCTCGCGGCCACCTCGCGCGCAACTTCATTCGAAGTGGCGGTCCCGTTCGGGGGCTGCGGGATGTCTAGGTCGGCCAGCAGTTTTCCGAACCGCTTGCGGTCTTCGGCGAGGTCTATCGATTCGGGTGACGTGCCGATGACCGGGACGCCCGCGCCCAGCAATCTCATCGCGAGGTTCAGCGGCGTCTGCCCGCCGAATTGCACTACCACGCCCGACGGGCGCTCGCGCTCGATGATCTCCATCACGTCTTCGAAAGTTATCGGCTCGAAATATAGCCGGTCCGACGTGTCGTAGTCGGTCGAGACTGTCTCGGGGTTGCAATTGACCATGATCGTCTCGAACCCCTGCTCGCCGAGCGCGAACGCCGCGTGGCAACAGCAGTAGTCGAACTCTATCCCCTGGCCTATGCGGTTCGGGCCGGAGCCGAGAATTATCACCTTCTTGCGGTCGGAGACGGCCGCTTCGTCCTCATCTTCATAGGTCGAATAGAGGTACGGCGTGAAGGATTCGAACTCCGCCCCGCAAGTGTCTACGCGCTTAAAGACCGGGCGCACGCCCATCTCGCGGCGCGCGCGGCTGACCTCGGCCTCCGTCGTCTCCATAAGCTCGGCGAGCCGATGGTCGGAAAATCCCGCCTGCTTGGCCCGTCGCATCTCATGTTTAGAGATCGTCTCCACCCGCTCTTGCTTCAGCCGCCGCTCGATTTCGGTTATCTCGCGCAGGTTGTCTAAGAACCACGGGTCTATGTTCGTCAGCTCGTGAAGCTCTTCGCTGGCGACGCCTGAGCGCAGCGCGCTCAGCACGTAATAAGCGCGCTCGGCCGACGGCGTGACGAGCCGACGGCGCAGCTCAGTCTCGTCCATGTCGCCGGGCGTGCGGGGGAGCCCGCGCGTCTCAAGCGAGCGAAGCCCTTTCTGAAAAGCCTCCTTGAAGGTGCGCCCTATCGCCATCGCCTCGCCCACGGACTTCATCTGCGTGCCGAGCGTGGGGTCGGACGCGGGGAATTTCTCGAAAGCCCATTTCGGAATCTTAACTACGCAATAATCTATGGTGGGCTCGAAGCTCGCCGGGGTCTTTCGCGTTATGTCGTTAGGTATCTCGTCGAGCGTGTAGCCCACGGCGAGCTTGGCCGCGATCTTCGCTATGGGGAACCCTGTGGCCTTCGACGCGAGCGCCGACGAGCGCGACACGCGCGGGTTCATCTCTATGACCATCAACTGGCCGTCGCGGGGGTTGAGCGCGAACTGTATGTTCGAGCCGCCCGTCTCGACGCCGACCTTGCGTATGATCTGGATCGCGGCGTCGCGCATCACTTGATACTCGCGGTCGGTGAGCGTCTGCGCGGGGGCTATGGTGATCGAATCGCCCGTGTGCACGCCCATCGGGTCGAAGTTCTCTATCGAGCAGATGATGACGACGTTGTCGGCCAGGTCGCGCATCACCTCAAGCTCGTACTCTTTCCACCCGATGATCGACTGCTCGACCATGGTCTCTTGGATCGGCGAAGCCGCCAGCGCGCGCGCGATTATCTCTTCGTACTCTTCGTCGTTGTAGGCGATGCCGCCGCCCGTGCCGCCCAGCGTGAACGACGGCCTTATGATCGCGGGGTAGCCGACGGTCTTTATAAGCTCGCGCGCCTCGTCGATCGTTTTCGCGAAGCCCGAGCGCGGGAGCTCAAGGCCGATCTCTTCCATCGCGCGCTTGAAGAGCATGCGGTCTTCGGCGACCTTGATGGCTTCAAGCTTCGCGCCTATCAACTCGACGCCGAAGCGGGCGAGCGACTCGTCTTCGGCAAGTTGAACGGCGAGGTTCAGCGCCGTCTGCCCGCCGACGGTCGGCAGCAGCGCCTGGGGCCGCTCGCGCTCGATCACCGCGCGGACGGCGTCGGCCGTGAGCGGCTCGACGTAAGTGCGATCGGCCAGCTCGGGGTCGGTCATTATCGTCGCCGGGTTCGAGTTGATGAGCACGACCTCGTAGCCTTCGGCGCGCAGCGCCTTGCAAGCCTGCGTGCCCGAATAGTCGAACTCGCAAGCCTGTCCTATGACTATCGGCCCCGACCCGATTATCAGTATCTTCTGTATGTCAGTTCGTTTCGGCATTCTTATGAGATTTCAATTTCAAATTTGATATTTCAAATGGCCGCCCCTTACTCGTAGCTGAGGGCTTTGACGGGGTCCTGGTTGGCCGCGCGCAGGGCGGGGTAAAGCGCGCCCAACCCTCCCGACAGCAGGCCGAGCGCGAGCGCGTACAGCAGCCAGATGATCTCAAGCTCGACCCTTATCGGCGTGAACCGCTGCACGATGAATTTGCCGGCGACCGAAAGCAAGAATCCCGCTATCACGCCCAGCAGGCTTATCAGCAGGGCCTCCTTCTCGATCTGCGTCGCGATCCATGCTTTCGACGCGCCGAGGCTCTTGAGGACGCCGATCTGGCGCGTTCGCTCGGTCACGGTCGTGTACATCGCGAGCAGTATGACGAGCGAGCTCACGATGATTGCGAGCGCGATGACGACCTTCAGAAAAGTCTGGAGCGCGGGCGTGCCGCGCGCGTACAGCACGGGCAAGTCGCGCGTGAAGTCGAGCCCATGATCGGGGAACCGCTCTTTTATCCTGGCCGCGACTTCCTCCTGGCGGGCGGGGTCGGCCACCTTCACCAGTATCGCGGAGCAGAGGCCGGGCCGTGACAGGTACTCCTGCATGGTCGCGAGCGGCACCTTGACGCGGCCGAGCGATTCAGGCTCGTAGATGCCCACCACGTCGAACGGGCGGTCGAACACGTCTATCTTATCGCCGACCACGATAGGACGCCCGTCGCGTTTCGAGAAGCGGTCGACTATGGCCTCGTCGCCCGATATTACGGGGCGGCCTTCGACGACGCGCAGCGCCGAGACCTCTGTGAACTGATCGTAATCGATCCCGTTGATCGTCCGCCCCTGTGTGACGAGGTTGCCTATCGGCACGGCGTCCGCGACGCCTTCGATCGAGCGCAACTGGTCGACGAGGCCGGTCGGCATCGAAAGCGTCGTCGAGATGTTCAGGCTGAAGCCGCCGGGCGGGCGGAACCACAGCTCGGCCGTCACGGCGGAGTTGCGGCGGCCCTGGTCGTTTAAGAAGCCGTGGACCAGCCCCACGGTCAGGACTACGAGGACCACGCCGAGGGCCACGCCCGCGACCGACACGAGCGTGCGCGTCTTGCGAAACAACACGTTTGATATAACAAGATTATCCGTCATCTTCTGCTAGATATTTTACCAGAGTGCCGAGCGCATCTTAAGTCCTGAGTGCTGAGTGCTGAGTCCTGAGTGAAAGATTACTACTCAGGACTCAGCACTCAGAAAGTGTAAGATAAGCCCTGAAAGGGCGATATAACTATCGCGCCCTTTCAGGGCTTCTCGTTGTATGCGTGCGTTACCCGGCGCGATGCGCCGGGCTATTGAATCACGCCCCTACGGGGCTTTCGGCTATTGAATATCGCCTCTTCGAGGCTTTCTATTGAATCATGCTCCTGCGGGGCTTATTGAATGACGCCTATTCGAGGCTTTCTATTGAATGTGTCCCCTTCGGAAACTTTTCAGACGCCCTCTCAACATTATTTCGTGGCGGAGAGCTTCTTGATCTCGTCGATGATGGCCTGGTCTTCGGGGCGGTCGCCGGGGTCTTTGCCGACATACATGTACCTGATGCGCCCTTCTTTATCGACGATGAAGACAGACGGGTGAGCTATGCCGTCGTGCTCTTTCGCGTTCAACACGCCGTAGGATTGTATGACTTTTCGGTTGCTGTCTGAGAGTATCTGGTATTTCGCCCCCGCGGTCATCGACATGGACCAGGCGAAGTTCTGGTCGTCAGAGCTGATGGCTATAAGATCGGCCCCCGCCTGTTTGATCTTCTCGTAATCCTCAGCCAGCCTGGTGAGTTGCGTCGCGCAAGAGGATCACCAGAAGCCGCGGTAGAAGACTATGACCACGGGCGTGCGCGCGGTGTATTCGGCAAGCGTCACGAGCTTGCCGTCGCCGTTCGGCAGCGCGATTTCGGGCGCTTTATCGCCGACCTTGAGCGTCGCGCGCGGCGCTTGCGCCGACGCGGTCAGGGTTGCCGCCGCGATCAGAAGTGTCGTGAGGAGCAATCTCATCGTTAAATAAAATCTAATTTGCGGACCGGCGGGTTGTCAAACCGACTCGCCGCCCCGCAAACCCAAAAATCCTGTTGAGTCAAAGACCGATTCCGCATATACTGGGCGCGTCTCGACCAATAGCCAATCGGTCTATCGAAGATGAAATCGGGAACGCACAACTTCTCCTGCGCCCATCAAGTCTCACCTAATTAAAGGAGCTTATGTCGTATGTCGGGCTTATGCGACCGATGCAACGAACGGACGAGCCACATTGTTAACATCTCCCGCCTTCCGGAACTGGCCCCGGTGGCCCACCTCGGCTACCGCCAGGTGTGCGCGCCGTGTTACGACGACCTGCTGGCCGAAGCCACAGAGGGCGAAGAGCGCGAAGAAGACCGCCGGTCGGAAGCGCGCGCCAAAGTCTCTATCAAAGCAAGGGTCGAGGGCAACACCTCGCACCTGGAGGCTTTCTCGGATGAGATGATGATCGAAGAGATAAGCCTGTCGGGGCTGCGGCTGCGGACGCCGCGCGAGATAGACCCCGGCGCGATCCTCAAGGTCAGCGTGCCGTCGGTCGATTTCGAGGCCACGGCCATAGTGCAGACCGTGTGGCGCGAAGCGGGCGAGCGCAGCATCGGGTTAAAACTCACCGAGCCGAGCGACGGCTGGCAGCGGCTCTGGGACGAGTACGCCCCCGAAGAATAATCTCAAATTTGAAATATCAATTATCTTGAAACGACTCCAGTGCATAGAAGAAGATTGCCTCGCGCGGTTCCCTATCGACCGGCAGATCTACACGTGCGCCGTCTGCGGGGGGCTGCTCGACGTCGCTTATGATTTCGACACGGCCGCGGACGCCTCAAAGATGAAGGCGGTTTTTCTTGAGCGCAAAACCTCGGCCACGCCCCTGGACCGAAGCGGCGTGTGGCGCTTTCGAGAACTGCTGCCGTTCGTCGACGACCTCTCACACGTGGTCACGCTCGCCGAAGGCAACACGCCACTCTACGAGGGCGAGCGCTCGGCCCGCTACGGCCGTGTCGGCTCGCTGCTGTTCAAGCACCAGGGGATGAACCCCACGGGGTCGTTCAAAGACAACGGGATGACTACAGGGGTGACGCAGGCGCGCGCGCTGGGCGCGACGGCCGTCGCCTGCGCTTCGACGGGCAACACGTCCGCTTCGATGGCGGCATACGCCGCGCGAGCCGGCCTTAGCGCGTTCGTCTTCATACCCGCCGGACAGGTCGCCTACGGCAAGCTCTCGCAGTCGCTCGAATACGGCGCTTCGGTAGTAGAGATCGAAGGCAACTTTGACGACGCGATGCGGCTGGTCCGCGAGCTGGCCGAAGAGGCGGGGCTGTACTTGCTCAACTCTATAAACCCGTTCCGGCTCGAAGGCCAGAAAGCGATCGTCATAGAGTTGATGGAACAGCTCGGCTGGCGCACGCCCGACTGGATAGTGCTGCCGGGCGGAAACCTGGGCAACGTCTCGGCCTTCGGCAAGGCTCTCGACGAGCTTCAAACGACTGGCTTCATCGACCGGCTCCCGCGACTGGCCGTCATTCAGGCGGAAGGGGCCGCGCCGTTTTACGAGCTTGTGGCTTCGATGAGTCAGCCCGAGCTGCGCCCGGTTCAAGACCCTGTAACTTTAGCTACGGCGATCAGGATAGGCAGTCCCGTCTCTTGGAAGAAGGCGTTGCGCGCCATCAGGCTCACAAACGGCGTTGTCGAGCGCGTGAGCGAACAGGAGATCGCCGACGCGAAGGCCGTCATAGGGAGCGACGGCATAGGGTGTGAGCCAGCGTCGGCCGCCACGCTCTCGGGGATACGAAAGTTAGTCTCTTCGGCCAGAATAGCCGATGGCGAGACGGTAGTAGCAATCCTCACAGGCAACCTGATGAAAGACCCCGGCTACACGGTAGCCTATCACACGAACAGCCTCGCGCTCGAAAACGACGAAGGCCGGTTTGCGATCGAAGGGAGATTCGCAAACCGGCCCGCCCGCGTCGCCGCGGACAAGAGAAAGATACTCGAACTACTCAATCATTGAGGCGGGGTTGGCTGGGCTGGCTTCTTGGTCAGGCCCGGAGCCGCGAAAGGCACCTCCGCGCCGTTGCTGAGCAGCTTGCTTGGCTTATAGCCGCTGTGTACGCGGGTATCAAAGTCGAACTCAAAGTTCCCCTGCTGCTTCGCGGCGATCGTCGGCGGGTCGATAGGGAATGTGCGGAAGTCGGGCGGCGCTCCGTCTTTTCGCACGAACTCCAGCTCGATGGATAGATTCTCAAGCGGCTCGTCTGACGTGCTGATGACCCGCCCTCTCGCCTTCGCCATAGCAGCGTTGTTGTTGCCCGGCTGTGGCCTCGCAAGCAGCACCTGTGCTTTGAATTCAGGCGGGGGAGGGGGTTTTGTCGCGGCGATGTTTCTGTCGCGCACTTCGTTGAACCACCTGTCGACGCGCTCGTTGATCGGTCGTATGAAATAGTACATCAAGACGGCGGCGACCACGACGCCGACCAGAGCCAGGAGCCACTTCCACCCGCGCCCGCTCTTATCGTCGACGTTCTTGCCATAGTTGGTAAGGCTCCCTATGGCTTGCGTCCCCCTGTCGGGCGACACCTCGCCGTAGACCATAGGGGCGTCAGAATACTCGGCAGGCAGATTCAGGACCGTCCCGCTCCTGTGCTCGCTCGCCCGCACGGGCGGGCCAGCGGCTACGACTTCGCGCGGCGGTGCGGGCTGCCGAGCTTCATGCTCGACCGCCACAGGCCGAGCCTCGACCGCTTTGCGCCGGGCGGCGGGCGGCTCATTGGGCGATTCGAGTGGCTCGATCACGGGCGGCTCGAACGACTCGCGCCGTTTCACGGCCTCGATCACGGGCGGATCGAACATCTCGCGCCGGCGGCTATCGACTCGCGCCTCGTCGGCAGGCTCGGGCGGCGCTGCTGTCTGTCCCGCTGTCTGTTCATCCATCTCAAGCCCGGCCCACACCTCGTCGTCGAAAGGCGCCGTCTCGCGCGGCCGCCCGGCGGGGCGGTCAGCCACTTGCGGCCCCCGGCTCGTAAGAAGCTCAGTCCCGCGCTCGCGCGGCTGTTCGGGTTGCTCGGGCCGCGCGGGAGGTTGATAGCGCTGGCCGAAAGTTTGCGGCGGTTCGGGGGCAGGCGCAGGCTTCTCTTCCCGCGGCTCGGGGTCGACGGCGGGGACTGACTTGAGAAGCTCTGTCTGCCCTGTTTCGCCCGCCTCTTTCGAGCTTGTGAGCGACCGCGTCCCCTCGGTCGGGCCAGGGATCGGCCCCGGAAATTGCGACGGCGCGGGCATACTCTCTTCAAGCTCCGCGGTGCGCCTCGGCGCCGGCTCAGTGTGTTCGGCAGCGCGCGGCGAGGCATCCGTAAAGATGCTGCGCTGCGAAAGGCTCCACTCGTCTTCGGTCTCCTTCTCGGCCTTCTTGATTCGTTTGACCAGGAAGACGATTAAGTAGAAGGCCGCTAATGCGACTGCGGCGACGATGACCCAGGTGAGCCAGCCCGCCCCTTGCAGTTGAATAAGGCTCAATGGTGATAGATACATCTTAATCACATCCTAAGCTCAAAATCTCGGCAGGCTCGTGACGGCGCAGCCTGCGCGTTACTAACGAAATGGCGTCAGGCTTCCGACGCGATACTTTTAAGTGATGGCTCGACCAGCGCGGCCAGCGCGTCGAGTATCACAGCCTGCTCGTCTCGGGCCACCGTGCGGAGGTCTATTATCACCCGGTCGCGCTCTGTCCGTGTGATTATCGGGATGCGGTAACGGCGCAACTGCTCTTCGAGTCGCGCGGCGCTCAAGCTCTCGTCTTCAAGCGCGACGACGACCGTCGGCAGCTCCACCTGCGGAGCGGAGCCGCCGCCTATGACCGAATGCGACGCTTCCAGCGTTGCTTTCAGCCGCCCCGCCGTAGCCCTGTAAATATCTTCGGCAAACCCCTCGGCGCGCGCGGCTATATCGTCGCGCGTCTGGGCCATCGCACGAATGACCGGCACTTCGTCTACGGCCGAGCCCCGCTCGTAAAGCCTGAGCGTCGCTTCGAGCGCGGCGTAGGTCATCTTGTCTACGCGGAGCGCGCGCATCAAAGGATTCTGTCTCACACGATCTATGATGTCGCGCGAGCCCGCGATTATGCCCGCCTGCGGCCCGCCCAACATCTTATCGCCGCTGAACGACACGACCGAGATTCCGGCGTCGAGCGAATGGGCGACGACCGGCTCGTCGGCCACGCCGTAAGGCGCGAGGTCTATCAAGCAGCCCGACCCCAGGTCTTCGAACGAAGGTATCCCGGCCCGTCGCGCGAGGTCGGCAATCTCTTCGGCCGTGGGGCGCTCGGTAAAGCCTACGATGCGGTAGTTCGACGGGTGGACGCGCATTATCAATCGCGTGCTGTCGGTTATCGCGCGCTCGTAATCGCGTATGCGCGTGCGGTTGGTCGTGCCGACCTCGCGCAACCGTGCGCCGCTTTTCTCCATCACGTCGGGTATGCGGAAACTGCCGCCTATCTCTATCAGCTCGCCGCGCGAGACTATCACCTCCCCGCCTTCGGCCAGCGTGTTGAGGACGAGCATTACGGCCGCCGCGTTGTTGTTTACGACCGTGGCGTCTTCGCTCCCCGCCAGGCGCGCCAGCAATCGTTTAGAGTGAGACTCGCGGCGGCCCCTTTCGCCGCGGTCAAGGTCGTATTCGAGGTTCGAATAATTGGCGGCCACTTCCGCGATGGCATCTATGGCCGTCGGCGCGAGCGGCGCGCGGCCAAGGTTGGTGTGGATTATGACGCCCGTCGCATTGATGACGCGCTTGAGCGAAGCGCCGGCCAAAGCGGCGGCGCGCGACTCCAGCCGCCGCTCTATCTCTTCGATCAAAGAGTCAGGGGTCGTTTGATTGCTGTGTTCTAGTAACTCCGCGCGCATCTCGTCGGTTATCTCGCGCAGAAGGTCGCGCACGCGGTCGCGGCTCAACGTCTCGCCCAGTCGCCGCGCCGCCCGGCCCTGGAGCAGCCGCTCAATCGAAGGCATCGATCTAAGCAGTTCTGTAGACATGTAATTACGGTTGACACTCGAAGGTGCCTGGCTTACATTCTAGCATAACCCCCCGACGAACCACATAAGTCCCCGTTGAGCGGTATGAATGGAAGCAAAATCCGTAAATCAGATAGATGTCGACCTCGACCGTCTGGAGACGGAGATCCGCCGGCTTAAGATCGAGTACGACATCTACTTCAACGGCGGCACAGTGCGCCCCCCCATCGACACGAAGGGGCGCGTCGAGACGGCGATCAAGCGCATCTACGACACTCGCGGGATGAGCTTCGCCCAGCGGTTTCGCTACAACGGGCTGGTCGCGCGCTACAACGTGATGCGCGAGCTGTGGCGTCGGCAGACGCAGGACCGCGAAGAGATAGGGCGCGCGCCGACGGCCGAAGCCCACGTAGCGTTGCGCGCGCAAACCGTGACGATCCGCTGCGAGGATCCCGCCAAAGAGTTAGAAAAGGTCACGGAGCTTTACAACCACCTGATCGCCGCCAAGCGCGATTGCGGCGAGAGGATCGGGTCGTTGACGCTTGAGGTCTTCATGGAGTTTCTACAGTCGCGCGCCGCGCAGATAAAATCGAACCTCTCATCGTCGGCCATAGATTTCGTAGTCGGCGTCGATAACGGCCGCGTGAAGTTCGCCGCCCGCGCCGTCGCCGAAAAGTCCGCGTCCGAGAGTTAAGAAATCTAGAGAGTCAAATCTGACGAGCCTGGGTCAAACAAAAAGCCCTGCTCGAAAAGCAGGGCCGCCTTAGTTTATGCGCCTGGGTAAAACTTTCTACAGTCTCCTCACGGCTTCGGCCTGCGGTCCTTTCGGGCCCTGGACTACTTCAAATTCGACGGTCTCGCCCTGCTTGAGCGATTTGTAGCCGTCCTGTTCTATGGCCGAGTAGTGGACGAAGACATCTGCCCCACCCGGCTGTTCGATAAATCCATAGCCCTTTGCGTTACTGAACCATTTGACCTTGCCTTGTGATCTTAACATTGTGATGGTCCTCCTCCAGTCTTACATTGTCTCGCGATGTTAGAACCAAGCCAGGGGAGCGTGCCGGGCTTAAATATAGAAAGCCGCAAAGCGAAGCTCGGTCGCGCGAGCCTCTCTTTGCGGCTTTTATCAAGCTGTCACGGCATCCTGCCAACTTCTAACCGCTCTCGTGTGAATCTTGAAGGAAACTAGCTCAAAGCGGGCCGCATACTATAGCAACGACCCCGCAGAGTCAAGCAAAAAATATCCGCTAAGCCCGCGCCATCAAAGAAAAGTTAAACAGATTCGCTCGCCGCGAGTTTTAGATCGGAAGATTGTCAGAATCCACCGGGACTGATTGAGAAGACAGCCCCCTAGGGGCTCAATGTTTGTAGATGATCGTAAGGAGGTTCTTTCCAACTCCGTAGGAGTTGAATGTCTTACATATGACTCCTACGGAGTCAGCGGGTATTGTGCGACCCTTCTACAAACGTCCGGCTCCTACGGAGCCTTCAATTCTCTTCTTGTCAATCACGCTCTGAGTGCTTGCGTGCGCGGGGGAGGAAAGAACTGGATCAATCGGCGCGAGCCGGAGTGGGGTGAAGGCCCGGCCCGCGCCATCTGGGGGAGTACTCTCATTCGCCGAACATTATGTTAATCGTCTTCAAGACGGGAGCGATAAAGTCCGCGCGCTTCACCTTCGTCGCGGGCTCGAAGCGCGGGCCGGGAAGGGCTTGAAATTGTCCGGGAGCTACCTCTCGGAGTTCAGCCGGGAACGCCTGCATCACGCCGCGGTCGATCGCTATCTGAACGTAACCGCGCATCGCACCGGGTATCTGCGCGTTGTCGACGAGCGGCTGGCCGGCAGAAGTGACTGTCGAGTTAGCCAGCGCGCGGGCCTGCGCGTCCAACCTCAGCGCGCGGACGAGCGCGACCGCCTGCTCAAGGCGGTTGACCTCGGCCGCCGCGCCGAAGGTCGTCGCGCCCACTCCCATCACGCCTTCGCGCTTGAGCGATTCGGCGAAGAGCGCGTTAGGAGTGCCCGCGGCGATGTCCGTGAAGCTCGGCTGGTTAGGTATGTACTGAGGCACGCGCGCGGCCATCACGAGAGCGCGCGCCATCTCGATCCGCGTCAGCGTGTCGGCCGGGCGGAACGCGCCGCCGTCTGCCGACATCACACGGTCATAGACCAGGCGGAGCGCGCCCTTGCGGGTCGCCGCATCGAGCGAGGCGATGTCCCCGACCTGCGCCGGGTCGTAGGTGTAATGAGTGACCGTGACCCTGTAAGGCTGGTCGGTCGGCTGTAAAAAGCCGAAGCCCGCGCTCACGGTTGCCGTGTACGTGCCCGCGGGCGGGAGCTCAAGCATCAAGCATTCGCGCGCGCCGAACAGCGCGGCCACGTTCAACTCGTCAGAGCCCGCGCTCACGCCGTTGCCCGTCACCGCGAGCGCAAGATCGTTCATCACTATCCGCGTGTTGTCCAACACGGCTTCGTCTTCGCCTACCGAGCCGTTCCAATCGAGCTGCACGAACGTGAAGCGCGTGTTGGCAGGCACCGTGAACGTCTTGCTGTCCGACCCTTGAGCTGCGACCGTGCCTTCCAGCGTTCCGCCGTCCTGCTCTTCTACGGCGAGCCCTTTGCCGGTGAAGCCGAAATCGCCGTACCGCTTGCTCGGGTTGTAGGCGAGGTCTACGGCCGCGTGAACGTTGGCGAGCCCAGCGCCGGCTTCAAACTGATCGTAAGTCGAAAGCGGCGTCGCGGTCTGTTCGATGATCGCCCTTACTTCTTCCGGCCCCAGCCGCGGGTTCGCTTCAAGAATGTTTGCGACGATTCCAGAAAGGTGCGGGCATGCCATCGAGGTGCCCGAGATCTGCGTGTAGTGAGGCAGGAAGGCCGCAGGGATCTCCACGTCGGCCGGCACGCCCGTCGATACTATGTTGGTGCGCGCGCGCGTCGCGATGACGGCCGAGGTGTAGCCCTGCCCCGGAGGGCCGCCCGTCCCCGGCGTCAGCACTGTAGGATGAATCACGGGGTCGCCGAATATTCCTCGCGACGAAAAACCGGCGATGCGGCCGTCCTTCATCGAAGCGCCCGCGGTCAGTATCCACGGGACCGAGGCCCACCGGTTCTGCGAGTTAGGTCGCGGGCCGTCGTTGCCGTTGGCGAAGACGACTACGATGTGACGCTCTTCGGCTAACTTGCGGCTCGCGACGTTGACCGGGTGATCGGGGTCGACGGCTACGGCCGAGTTGCCCCACGAGTTAGAGACGACGCGGATGTTGAGCTCGAATTGATGGGTGTAGATGTAATCGAACGCCGCGACCTGTCCTAGCACGAATACTACGCCGCCCGAGCCCAGTCCTACGAGCTTCGCTCCCGGCGCTACGCCTTGATAAAGGCCGCCGCTGGCCTGGCCCGTCCCGGCGGCTATGCCCGCGCAGTGCGTGCCGTGCCCGACGTGCGTGTCCGTGTTGATGACGTTTTCGACGTAAGACGGCGGCAGTATCCCTTCGATAGGATTGCCGAGGCTGTTGAGTCGAACGACCAGCCCGTCCTGATCGTTAGGGTTCACCAGAACGTTTTGAATCGTCTTGCCTGATTGCGTGTTGAGCGGGTTGAAGGTCAGGTCCTGGTGGCTCCCGTCTATGCCGGAATCGTTGATGGCGATCGTCACCCCGCGCCCCGACACGGGCGTGCCGCCGTTGCGCAGTGTGAGCGCCGCGTCCGCTCGCAAACGGTCGACGCCTATGAGCGGGCGCGTCTGGTGCATGTTGAGTTGGAGGGGGGAGTTTAAATAGATAGACCTGAGCGAAGTCCAGCCGGCCATCTGCTGGATCTGAGACGGGGTGGCGTTGACCCCTAGGATCGGGAAGTTCACCATTCGAACTCCCATCCTCACGCCGAGCGCGCGCACGGCCGCGACCTGAGCGTCCGTCACAGAATTGCCATTAAAAGTCAGTATGACTCCGAACTGGTCGGCGGCCTCCGCGACCGCGAGCCGCGCGGTAAGCTCGGGGTCTATTCTAGGGGCCGCCGAGGCTGTGGCGGCAAACCCCGCCAGCAGTAGCACAACCGATAAGAGCAAGTTTCGAGATTTCATTTGGCCTCCTCAAATCTGAGAGATTTGAAATTCACGGAGCGACGCTCACGGTCCCGGCCGCCGGGTTTGCGATGAAACGCATTCGCACTTTGAATTGCCTCTCGCCCCTCGCGCCCGCCGAGCCGAGCCTGGCGGCGGCGAAGGCCGTGTCGGCGAAATGGCCTTTGACGACGGCGGTGAATTGAAACAGCTCGGCCGACGGGTTTGTGAACTTCAGCCGGATCGCGCCGCTCGTCTCGTCGGCCGAAAGCTGCCGGTCCGCGCCGAGCCCGTTCGAGTAATCGAACAAGGCCGCGCTCTCGACGCCGCTCCCTCCGTTGTCCGCGTTCGCCACGCGCACGGCGCCCGACGACGACTGGATAGCTGTGATCGAAAACCTCAGCGGCGGCTGTATCGCGCTCGACGACGTGTTCTTCAACGTCTGGTCAAACTCGAAGACGCCGCTGGCTAAGCTGACGTTCGACACGGCCGTTTGAATCATCGAGGTCACGTCAGATTCGAGCCTGCGGTCGACCTGAATCGTCTGCGCCGCGCTGTAAGGGCCTTGAAGCAACCCGTACTGCACGGGGAAAAGACCCGCGACGCGGTAGTTGTAGACGCCGTTCGGGCGGCCCGCGATGTCGTAGGTAGTCTGTCCCGCGTCCGCGTCGGCGAGCCGTGTGAATGCGCCCGCGCCGTTCTGTTCTTCTATTCTGTACTTCGCCGGAGAGCCCGCCGCCGAGTATGAAAGCGAGTAGCCGCCGTTGATGTCTATGGCGGGGCTGCCGACGACCTCCGCGCCGGAAGCCGAGAGCGTCGCCGCCGCGAGTGTGACGGCCGGCGACACCGCGCGGTAGTAAAAAGGCATGCGCAGCGATTGGCCGCCCGAGGCGCGCGAGGCCGTGACGTACCACTGGAACTGCGCCGCTGCCGCGGTGATCGATTCGCCGTTTGCTTCCGTCTTCACAAAGAAGCTCACGCCGCCGCCGGACGGGACCTGCACGGACGAGATAGGATTGCCCGCCGCGTCGGTGAAGCTCACGCGGAAACCGTTTTGATCGACTCCGCGCACGTTCGACATGCTGAGGTTATACGTCCCCGCGCCGCCTCCCGAAGCGATGTCGAATATCTTCACCTCTTGCGCAATCGAAGCCGCGCCTATGACGTTTGCTATCGGCACCGTGCCGAAGCTGTAGCTCGGCGTGAAGTCCGGGTTGGCCGCCGTCCCGCAGAACGGGGCGACCGCGCCGCCCGTGACTACCGTGCAGATGCCGAAGCTGCGCTGCTGCGGCTGAGCGGTGGGGCCGGGCTGGCCCGCGCCCATCAGGGCCTTCGCATTCGCCGCGGCGAGCGCGTCTACCAGCCCGCCGCCCTGGTCGTTGATCGTGTGCGTCCCGTCGGCGAGCGGCCCTCCGTTTATGTCGCGCAGGTTCGTGGCGGTGTTGACCAATGCCGCGCGCACCATCGAAGGGGTCCACGACGGGTTCTTCTGTTTGATCAGCGCCACTATCCCCGCGGTCATAGGGCTGCTCATGCTCGTGCCCGAAACCGAAGCGTAGCGAGTCGGGTCCATCATAAAGCTGGTGTTGGTCTGCACGCCGCCGATGGCTACGGTCGCCGAGAGCACGTTGACGCCGGGGGCCGTCACGTCGGGCTTCACCTGGCCGTGGCCTATGACCGGCCCGCGCGAGCTGAACTCGGCCATCTCCGGGTCGAACAGTTGACCTTTGTTCAATCTTATCTGCTGAGCGGAGACTGCGCCGAACTGTGTCGAGCCGATGATCGATTTCAGATATTCGCCGTTGTCCTTGCTCATGCCGACGGCCGGGATGATCGAGCGGCGCGTGGTGAGGTTAGTAATCTCGCCGTCTACGTTGTTGTAGATGATGGCGGCGACAGCTCCTTTAGCCGCGGCGAAAGCTACTTTGTTCGAGGCGAGCCCCGTGCCTACGCCCGCCTGCTCGACCGTCAAGGTCGAGCCGCGCGCGATCAGCGCTATCTTGCCGTTAACGGAATCTGGGACCTGATCGGGTGTTTCGGCAAGACCGCAGAAGACGTAGTTGTTAGTAATGTCTGAAAGTATGTCCGGCGAGCCCGCCAGCATGTAGGCCTTCATCCCCGTGCGGCCCTCGCCGACTACGTCGACGCTGTTAGGCCCTGCGCCCGGATCGATGTTCGCGCCGACCGTGATGACGCGGCGGGCCGAGCCCGGAGCGCCGATCATGCCCGAGCCAGCCGTCTG
>DATFGQ010000069.1:0-30877 GCA_035249305.1 Blastocatellia bacterium
CATAGTCTTTTCGGGGATAAACAAGGGCGGAAACCTTGGCGACGACGTGAGCTATTCCGGCACGGTTGCCGGCGCGCTCGAAGCCTCGATCTACGGGCTGCCGGGGATCGCCGTCAGCCTCGTGCAGCGCGTCGACTTCGACTTCTCTCACGCCGCAGAGTTCGCCGCGGGGCTCGGCCGCAGAGTGCTCGACAACGGGCTGCCTCGCGGCACGCTGCTGAACGTAAATCTGCCGCCCGGCCCCGTCCGGGGCGTTCGGGTCACACGCCAGGGCACGAAGATAATCAAGCCGACGATCATCGAAGCCACGGACCCGCGCCAGAGGAAATACTACTGGATAGGCGAGGAGGCAGTGACCTGGAACGAGGAAGAAGGCACGGATTACGAAGCGCTCCGCCAGGGGCTCGTCTCGATTACTCCGCTCAGAAACGACCTGACCGACTACCGTATGCTTGAAGAGATAAGAGCAAGGGATTGGGATATAGTTCTCGAAACACAACCACGATGAGACAGAATCACATCTTGAATGAAAACCCCGAGGCGCATCTCTACCAGGGACAGCGAGCGCGGATGCTCGACCTGCTCAGGACTCGGGGAATCCGAGACGAGCGAGTGCTGAAAGCCATGGGAGATGTCCCGCGCCATCTGTTCGTCCCCGATGCGCTCGTCGCAAAAGCTTATGGCGACCACGCGCTCCCGATAGGCGAGATGCAGACGATCTCTCAGCCTTACATGGTCGCGCGGATGACGGAGCTTCTCGAAGTCGACAAAGATTCGACGGTGCTCGAAATAGGCGCGGGGTCGGGCTACCAGACGGCGGTCCTGTCGGCCGTGGCGGGCCGCGTCTTTTCCATCGAGCGGATCGGAGACCTTGCGCGCAAGGCGCAGGCCAACATCAGAAAGCTCGGTTGCTACAACGCGACCGTGAAATGGTTCGACGGCACGATCGGGTGGAGCGAGCACGCGCCCTATGACGGGATACTGGTCGCGGCCGGCGGGCCAGAGATCCCGGAGCCCCTCGTAGCGCAGCTCGCAATCGGCGGCCGACTGGTCATACCGGTCGGGGACACAGAGCGACAGACGCTCGTCCGCGTGATCAAGACGGAGACCAGACCTGTGGTCGAAGAGCATGGCCTCTGCCAGTTCGTGAAATTGATTGGCCGCCACGGGTGGCCTGCGTAGCCGCGAAGCGAGTTTCACGCATCTAGGAATCTCTCGAAAGAATATTGAGCTGACATGGACTTCTTAAAAACGCTGATCGATTTCTTCCTTCACCTTGACCAGCACCTGGGCGAGCTCATACGCGATTACGGGCTGTGGACCTATTTCATACTCTTTCTGATCATCTTCTGCGAGACGGGGCTTGTCGTCACCCCGTTCTTGCCCGGAGACTCGCTCTTGTTTGCCGCCGGGACGTTCGCCGCGCGCGGCGACCTGAGCGTCTGGTGGCTCTTCATCCTTCTGACCGTGGCCGCGATCATCGGAGACACGGTCAACTACTGGATAGGCCATTACGTCGGTCCAAAAATCTTCTACAAAGAGAACGTGCGCTTCCTCAACAAGAAACACCTGGAGCGCACGCACGCGTTTTACGAGAAGTACGGCGGGAAGACGATTATCATCGCGAGGTTCATCCCGATCATTCGGACGTTCGCGCCGTTCGTAGCGGGCATCGGCAGCATGACGTACTGGCGTTTTATAACCTACAACGTGGTCGGCGGTGTTCTGTGGGTCGGCATCTGCGTCTTCGCAGGCTTCTTCTTCGGGAACATCGAGATCGTACAGCGCAACTTCTCGCTCGTCGTCATCGCGATCATCTTTATATCGGTCTTGCCCGTCATCATCGAGTTCATACGCCACCGGATGGGCCGCGCGAAGGCCGCCGCGCCGGAAAGCGCTCCGATGCCATCCGACCGGGCGGTAGATTAGTAGGCGTCCTCACCGCAAACGCGGGAGCTATGGGCGCGAGCCGCTCCGACCTGTCGTAGATCACACGCTCCAGGAAGAGTCCAGATGGCGGGGCGGTGTGCGCGGCGACTTTGAAGCCCGCCGGATTATCCTTCATACGGTCGGGCTTAAGCAGGCTCGCGAAGTCCGGTTGAGTGAGCTTGCCGCGTCCTAGTTCCACGAGCGCGCCCACAATGCGGCGCACCATCTTCCACAAGAAGTGTGAAGCCGTTATGCGCAGCAACACGAGATCGGCCGCCAGAGCCATTTCTACGCCTTCGACGACTACTATCGTCGACCGATCGACGCCGGTCGGTTCAGACAAGTTAGCAAAGTCGTGTCGCCCCACGAGCAACGCCGACGCCTTCCGCATGGCTTCGAAATCGAGGTCGTCTTTCACCCACCAGACGAACTGCTTCGCGAAGGCCGTCCGCCTCGTCGAGATTTGATAAAGATAACTGCGCGAAATGGCGCTCCTGCGCGCGTGAAAATCCCTTGCTGCCTGCTCCGCCTTCAGGACGTTGACGTCGGCTGGCAGGTTGTCGTTCAGCTTTCGCGCAAGCTCGCCGGCTCTTATCCGCGCGTCGGTTCTGAGGTGCGCAACCTGAGCGAGCGCGTGCACGCCCGCGTCCGTGCGGCCCGCGCCGCCGATCTCGACTGCGGGGCCGCAGACTGACCGCGCGGCTCTCGTAACCTCGCCGGCGACCGTGCGGGCGTTCGCCTGCTCCTGCCAGCCGCGGTAGCGCGTGCCGTCGTACTCTATCGTTAGCTTCCAGACCTGCATCCGCCATAGCTTGATGAAAAACGGCGCGCGGGTCAAACGAGAATTGGCTGGCAAAAATTGGCCCCATATTGTCCCTTTACATGTCTTGAAAGCGGGCTAAAATGGCATGGAGTAGTAGACCAATATTTTTGGGGCTTTGACGATGATTCTTGAGCTGGACCGCGAAAGCCGGATTCCCCTCTACCTGCAAGTGGTCGCGCAGGTCCGCGATATGATTTCACGCGGGACGTTGAAGGTAGGCGACCGGTTGCCGGCCAACCGCGAGTTGGCCGAGACGCTCGGCGTTAACCGGACTACGGTCGGCAATGCTTACGCCGAGCTTGAAGCCGACGGGTTGATTACGTCTCACGTCGGGCGCGGCACTTTCGTCAGCGCGGTCCCAAAGAGGAGCGCGCCCGCGCCGGCAGTCGTTGTCTCTCCCATAGTTTGGGACTCGCTGCTCGCGGACCAGACGGGCGACATCTGGCTCAGTCCCCTTCTCCACGCCCAGCAGCGTAAAGAGACGATCTCGCTGGCCTGGGGGCTGCCGCAAGCCGAGATGTTCCCTCTCGACGAGTTCCGCCGCTGTGTAGACCGCGCCTTGAGGCGTGATGGCCGAAACCTGCTCCAGCTCGGCATGAGCAGCGGCTACGAGCCGCTCCGGGAGATGCTCTGCTCTCATCTCTCGGCCTCGGGCATCGAGGCGAAGCCAGAGGAGATACTGATTACAAACGGCTGCCAGCAATCGCTCGACCTGATGAGGCGGGTCTTTGTCGCCCCTGGCGATGAGGTGGTCTTAGAGAACCCGACATACCCCGGCGCGTTGAGCATCTTCTGCGGCGCCGGGTCGAAGTTCGTCAGCGTGCCCGTGACGGAAAAGGGCATGGACCTTGACGCGCTCGAAGACGTGCTGTCGCGCCGCCGGCCCAAGCTCATTTACACAGTACCAACTTACCAGAATCCTACGGGGACGACACTGGACATGCTCGCGCGCCACAGGCTCATAGCGCTGGCCATAAAGCATCGCGTCCCGATCATCGAGGATGACATCTACAGCGAGCTGCGATATGACGGGCCGATGCTCCCTTCGCTGAAAGCGCTCGACGACCACGGCGTCGTCATCTCGATAGGGAGTTTTTCGAAAGTCGGGTTTCCGGGGCTGCGCGTCGGCTGGATCGTTGCGCCGCGCGAGGTGATCGAGCACGTGAACGTGGCGAAGCAGCATTGCGACCTTCACGCAAGCCTTCTCACGCAGGCGGCCGTATACGAGTTCTCGCGGCACGGCCTCCTGCAAAAACACATCAAGCGCGTGAGAAGAACCTACCGCAAGCAGCGGGACGCGATGCTCGCGTCGCTTGAGAAGTACTTCCCGACCGAAGCGAAGTGGACGCGGCCGGCCGGCGGGATGGCCATCTGGGTCACGCTCCCCGCGATGCTCAACGCGGACGAGATACTGGTCCATGCGGCTGAGAATGGCGTGATCTTCAGTCCGGGGAGCCACTTCTATTCCTCCGCGCCGAAGATGAATATGATGCGACTCTGTTTCACGATGGCGAGCCCTCCGTTGATCGAAGAAGGGATCAAACGGCTCGGGGCCGTAATCAAAGCAAGGATGACTACTAGAAAGAAAGAGCGCGCCCTCGGCAAGTCAGAAGGCTATCGCGCGCTGGTATAGCCGGTAGGGCAAGGAGAAAGTATGGCAGCAAAGATGGCTAATACAGGGCGGCGCAGTTATCGTTTTGCGCGGCGCATGAAGAAGATGAACGTTTCCGCCATCCGCGAGATTCTCAAGGTGAGCGAGCGTCCAGACATTATCTCTTTCGCGGGCGGGATGCCTGCGCCAGAGCTATTCCCCGTCGACGCGGTGGCGCAGGCACACGCGGCGGTCTTCGCCCATGAGGGGCCTGAGTCTTTGCAGTACAGCACGACGGAAGGGTGGCGGCCGTTGCGAGAGTGGATTTCAGATCGGATGAGACAGAAGGGGATCGACGCGCACCCTGACCGCGTCTTGATGACGAGCGGGTCGCAGCAGGGCATAGACCTTGCGGCGAGGATATTTCTTGAGCCGGGCGACGAGGTGATTGTCGAGAACCCTTGTTACCTTGCCGCGCTACAGACTTTCAGCAGCTACGAAGCGTCGTTCATAGCCATCGACAGCGACGACGAGGGGATCAACGTCGATCAGGTGGAAGAGGCGCTCGGCAATTCCAGGCCGAAGTTCATATACATCGTAAGCGAGTTCCATAACCCTAAGGGCACGTCGCTGTCGACCGCGCGCAGGCGTAAACTGATCGAGCTCTCAAGTCGGCATCAAGTCCCAATACTGGAAGACGACCCGTACGGCGAGCTACGTTTCAAGGGCGAGGCGCGGCCATCGCTCGCCGCTCTGGACCGGGACGGGATGGTCATCTATCTCAGCACTTTTTCTAAGACCATAAGCCCCGGCATGAGGTTAGGGTGGGCGGTCAGCTCTCCGGAGGTTATCCAGGCGATGGTGATCACAAAGCAAGCTTCCGACCTCCACACAAGCACAGTCGAACAGCGCGCGGCGGCGCGATTGCTCGCCGAGTTCGATTATGACGGCCACGTCGATATGTTGAGGCGCGAGTACGGCGCGCGGTGCGAGGCGATGCTCGACGCCCTTGCCAGTGAGTTCCCCGCAGGGTGTAGCTGGACGCGGCCCGAAGGCGGGTTGTTCGTTTGGATCGAGCTGCCGGCTTCCGTAGATGGGCAGGACCTGTTTGAGGAGGCGCTGGCAGATAAGGTTTCGTTCGTTCCGGGGGCATCGTTTTTCGCGAGCGAGCCTAGAGAGAACTTCATCAGGTTGAATTTCTCTAACCGCCCGCCCGACATGATCCGGGAAGGCGTAACGAGGATCGGGAAGATTCTGAAGAAGAGGTTAATATGAAAAACAGGAGCTTTGTAATCGCGGATGTTTTCACCCAGGAGCGCTTCGGCGGCAACCAGCTCGCGGTCTTCACAGACGCAGTGGGGCTCGACACGGCGACCATGCAGAACATCGCGAGGGAGATGAACTATTCCGAAACCACATTCCTGTTGCCGCCCGAAGAGGGAGGCGACTACCGCGTCAGGATCTTTACGCCTAATGAGGAGCTACCCTTTGCGGGGCACCCGTGCGTAGGCACCGGCCACGTAATTGTCGCCGACCGAATGAAAGAGTGGTCCGGCGGCGAGACGACTGTGATTCTTGAAACAGGTGTCGGGCCGATACGAGTCAGCGTGAAAACGGAGAACGATCACGCGGGCCACACCACGATGACTCAGCCCCTGCCTCAGGTGCGAGGGAGTTTCTCAGATCGGGCCAGGCTCGCACGGTCGCTCTCGCTTGACGCTTCAGACCTCGCGGAGCTTCCTGCGGAAGTGATCTACAACGGCATAACCGTGCTGATAGCCTCCGCCACGTCGCTTGCCGCCGTTCAGAGAATTAAAGTCGACGCCAACGCGTTAGAAGCGATCAGCCACGAGGTCGGGGCGCAGGCCGTTCTGGTGTTCGCTCGCGAAGCCGTGCAACCGACAAGCGCGGCGCACTGCCGAGTCTTCGCGCCCGCCGAAGGGATACCCGAAGACGCGGCCACAGGGTCGGCTAATGGGCCGCTCGGTTTTTACATGGTCAGGCACGGGCTTGTAGAGCCAAAGCCCACTACGAGGATCATAAGCGAGCAGGGCTTTGAGATGAAGCGGCCGAGCCTGCTCCACATCGAAGTTGACACAGACGCCGATACGAAAGAAGTGACCGCGATCCGCGTCGGAGGCGGCGTGGTGATAACCGGCCGCGGCGAGATCATACTTTCTTAGGAGTGATAGAGATGACCGACAATTCTATTCGCTTGAAGACCGGCCTGGCCGAGATGCTCAAGGGCGGAGTAATCATGGACGTGACCGACGCCGAGCAGGCGCGCATAGCCGAAGAGGCGGGCGCGGTCGCCGTGATGGCGCTTGAGCGCGTGCCCGCAGACATTCGCGCCGAAGGCGGCGTCGCGCGCATGGCCTCGCCAAAGAAGATTCGCGAGATCATGGCCTCGGTCACGATCCCCGTTATGGCGAAAGTGCGCATAGGCCATTTCGTCGAGGCCCAGGTGCTCGAAGCCCTCGGGGTCGATTTCATAGACGAGAGCGAAGTGCTGACGCCCGCCGACGAGGAACACCACATCGATAAACACGCTTTCAAAGTGCCGTTCGTCTGCGGGGCGCGAAACCTCGGCGAAGCACTGCGCCGAATAGGCGAAGGCGCAGCGATGATGCGCACGAAGGGCGAAGCCGGTTCGGGCAACATCGTCGAAGCGGTCCGTCATTTGAGGCGCATTCAAAACGAGATCAAGCGGCTCACCGTCCTGGGGCAGGAAGAGTTGATGGCCGAAGCGAAGAACCTCGGCGCGCCTTACGAGATCGTGCGAATGGTCGCGCGGGACGGGAGACTGCCCGTGCCCAACTTCGCCGCGGGCGGAGTCGCCACGCCGGCCGACGCCGCGCTCTGCATGCAGCTCGGCGCAGAATCGGTCTTCGTAGGCTCGGGCATATTCAAGTCCACGGACCCTGCCGTGCGCGCGCGCGCCATCGTGAAGGCGACTACGCACTTCAACGACTCGAAGGCGATACTCGAAGCCAGCGAAGAGCTGGGCGAAGCCATGCGGGGCCTCGACGTAGCGAAGATGGCTGAAAGCGAGTTGCTACAGACGAGAGGCTGGTGAACGTGCTGCGCATCGGCGTACTGGCGATTCAGGGAGATTTCGCGGCGCACGCGCGCGCGCTTGCTCGCTCCGGCGTCGAAGCGGTTGAGGTTCGCCGCGCCGCGCAGCTAGCCGGGCTCGATGGGTTGATCATTCCGGGCGGCGAGAGTACTACGATCCTCAAGGTGATGCTCGAAGAAGGAATTATCGACCCGGTCAGCGATTTTGCGCGCGAGGGGAAGGCCGTTTTCGGCACTTGCGCGGGCGCGATCATGCTGGCGAGCGAGGTCTGTAACCCGCCGCAACAGTCGCTCGGCTTGATCGACATCGCCGTCGAAAGGAACTCCTACGGGCGGCAGATCGATAGCTTCATACGACACGTCGACACGTCTTTCGAGGGCGGGCCCGTCGAAGCGGTCTTTATCCGCGCCCCGCGAATAACGCGCGTCGGCGCGGGCGTCGAAACACTCGCGACGATCGAGGGCGAGCCCGTGCTTGTGAAGCAGAACAACCTGATGGCGGCCACGTTTCACCCCGAGCTTACGGATGATAATCGTGTTCATTCCCTATTCATCGAGATGGCGTCGCTTGAGCCCGCGGCGGTATAGATGTAGAGTTCGACCGGAGGCGATATGAAGATTCACAACTGGGACGAGATTGAAACCGAGCAGATCACCGACCTGTTATCGCGCCGCTACGTTTCGAGCGACAACGTCACGCTCGCGAGGTTTTATTTGAAGAAAGGATGCCTCGTTCAGGCGCACAGCCACGCCAACGAGCAGATGTCGACCGTCATCACGGGCGCTCTAAAATTCGTGGTCGATGGCAATGAGGTCATCGTCCGGTCGGGGGAGACGATTCAGATCCCGCCCTTCGCGACCCACTACGTCGAGGCGGTCGAAGACACCGACGCGCTTGACGTTTTCTCGCCGCCGCGCTCAGACTGGGAGCGGGGCGAAGACGCCTACCTGCGAAATCCATAGACGGGCATGATAAAAATCCGCGAGTACAAGGCCGCCGACTTCGAAACGCTTTACGAGATAGACCGGGCGGCCTTTGAACCCGGGATCGCCTACTCCCACCTTGAGCTTCAATTCTACTTGAGGAACCGTTCGAGCCGGACCCTGATCGCCGAAGATGAAAGCGAAGTAGTCGGCTTCGTCATTGGCAAGTCCGAAGCGGGAAAGCTCGGCCACATAATCACAATCGATGTAGTACCTCACCGCCAGCGGCAGGCAGTAGGCAGCCGGCTGCTTTCTGAAATAGAAGCCTGGCTTTGGGGTCGCGGCGCGGAGGCCATCTACCTGGAGACGCCCGTCGACGACAAAGGCGCGCAGGGCTTTTACGAGAAACATGGCTATTTCATACTTGAGCGTATCGAGGGCTATTACAACGACACGCTCGACGGGTTCGTGATGATGAAGACGGCGAAACGGTGAGCGGTCTCGAATGACGCATGGCGCGGGAGGGCGTCTACTTGTCTGGGCAAAGTTGAGCGTGATATTTTGTCGATGATGAAAGTAGAAACAGGCGTGATAGCCGCGGCGGGTTCCGGCACGAGGATGTTGCCCGTCACGGTCGCTTATCCGAAAGAGCTATTGCCGATAATAAACAAACCGGCGATTCACCTGGTCATCGAAGACTACATAGACTCGGGGATAAAGAGGATCGTCATAGTGACGGGCCAGAACCCTGACCCGCTCCGTCGCCAGTACGACCTGACCAACCTGCCGCCGCGCGGCAAATACAAACAGCTCGACGAGTTCGTCGAAAAACTCGACGGCGTCGAGATCATCTTCGAGCCGCAGGAGGGGCCATACGGGAACGGCACGCCGCTGCTAGTCGCGCGCCCTTACATCCCCGAAGGCGAAGGCTTCATCTACTCTTACGGCGACGACATCATAAAATCGAAGACGCCATTCATGCGCCGCTTGATTGAAAAGCATAACCGGACGGGCGGGCTGGTAGTCGGCACTCAGGAGGTGGCCTGGGAAGACGTTGTGCGTTACGGCATAGCGCAGTTGAAGCCCGACGCCCCAGACGGCGAGATGTTCGACGTGGTCGAAAAACCGAAGCGGGAAGAGGCGCCGTCTAATCTTGCGACGTTCGGCCGATTTCTCTTGTCTACGGACGTGATACGAATCCTGACCGAGATCCCGCTCGGCCAATCGAACGAACTGTGGCTCACGGACGCCGTGCGCGAATACATAAAGAGGGGCGGCCGGGTCTTCGCGCAACCAGTCGAAGATGGCGAATGGTTCACGATCGGCGACCCGGCGAATTATCTCAAGACGCTGATTGAATACGTGTTGGACGATGAAGCATTGCGCGCGGCAATAGAACCTCGTTTGCGCAAGCGGCTCGGGGTTGAATAAATTCATTGACAATTGCATATCTTCATAAGAGACTGAAGCCATGAGCAGCGATAATCACGACACAAAACCGACGATTGAAACTGTGCTACAGCGCATCAACGAGCTTGGCACAATGCTGGAAACGCGCCTCGATAGTCTTGAGGCTCGAATAGGCGGGCTTGAGGCGCGTATGGGCACGCTTGAGAATGCGGTCACGGAGTTGCGCGAAGAGATGCATAGAGGGTTTCGCGATTTAGAGCGCCGCGTTGAAACAATATCAATAGATATGGTAAAGCTTCGAGGCGATATGCGTTACGTGCATGAGCGGATAGATAAGATCGAGAAAGCCGGCTAGCCACAAGATTCATTCCACACTGCGCGCTTCTTTTCGCGCCTCATCCCCAGTCAGTGATTTCAGGAATTCAACCAGGTCTAGCTGCTCGGCTTCGGTCAGGGCGACTGCGTGCAACTCCCAGTCCCGGCTCGGGCTCTCGTTCCCGCCGCGAGAATAATAGCGGACTACGTCGAGCAAGGTCGCGGCGCTGCCGTCGTGGAAGTAAGGCGCGGTCAGCTCTACATTCCTGAGCGACGGCGTGCGGAACGCACCGATGTCTAGCGCGTTGCCTGTTATCAGAAAGCGGCCCAGCTCCGATGCACCCTTTTGACTGCGTAGCGCTTCGAGCCGCTCCGGGGTTGCGCCTGATCGGGCCAGTTGGAGCGCGGCCTTTGTCAGCTCGTTGAAATCCGGGTTGTTCGCGGCGATCCCCGTGTTGCGATAATTCTGATCGGTCAAAAATGGGAACGACTGATTGACGCTGTGGCAGATTGCGCAACGCCCTTTCCCGCGAAATAGCCCCAGCCCTCTCAACGCCGATTCGCTCAAGGCGGTCCTGTCGCCCGCCACGTAACGGTCGAAAGCGGAGTTGCCTGAAACAAGAGTGCGCTCGAACGCGGCTATCGCGCTCCCAACGTCTGCGATGGTGACTGGGCGATTGAAGACCTCTTCAAACTGCGCCGAGTAATCCGGCATCTTCCTCAACCGCGCGACGACTTCGTCTAGCGAGCGGTTGCCCATCTCGTCCGGGTTGACCAGCGGCATCACGGCCTGCGCGTCGAGCGAGTCGGCGCGGCCATCCCAGAACTGGCTCGCGTTGAACATCGCGTTCAGGATCGTAGGCGTGTTCCGCGCGCCGCGCTTCCCGTCTATCCCTTCGGCGACAGGCTTCGCGTCGGCGAACCCTAGCTTCGGGTCGTGACAGGTCGCGCAGCTCACCTTGCCGTTAGCCGAGAGCCGCGCGTCGAAGAAGAGTTTGCGGCCGAGCTCGACCTTCTGTGGTGTAAGTGGGCTGTCTTTCGGGATGAAGTACGCCCAGACTTCTCGCGGAATCCCGAGCGGCGTATTGGTGTCATTACCGGGATTGTCCGCGCGGGCCACGAGCGGCGCGAGCGTGGCAAGCAAGATGACTACGCATAGCTTCAATCTTTTCACTGTTCTGCTACGCCTTTGACTATGAAAGCGATCGGCATCTCTCCGGCAGTGGTCTTCAGTTTCGTAGCGTACCCTACATGGCCGTGCTCGTTCTCGAAGACCGACGGGAAAGCGGTCTTGCCTTCTGCCGGAACCAGGCTGAGCGGCGCGGGGTGATTCGTGCCGCTCGCTTTTGTGCTCAGCTTCGCAAGCTCTTCAAACTTGAATTGCGCGTCTACGTTCTGATCGCCCGCAATGGGGACCAGCAGCAGAAAGTCGCGGATGGGCGAGATGCCCATGTGATTTCCGTCCGTAGGGTGCAGCGCGTATCGCAAGACGTAAGCTCCAGGCTTTATCGCCTGCCCGCGGAAATCGGTTCCGCCTTTCGGGAAAGAGATGACGCCGACGACGGCCGAATCCTGTATCGCCGTGTAGACGGCGCCAGCGACATCGGCCTTGGCCCGCGCGGGCGCGGCTTTCCTCATCCAGATTTCACAGACGACCGTGCCGTCGGAGAGCAGCAAGCGCTGGCCCTGAGCCTCCAACGCGTTCTTGAGCGAGTCAGAAGCGCCTTCGCCCGAGAAAGCGCCGACCGCTTCGAGCTTAGCGCCTTCGGCAAAGGCGATCGCCGACAGAAGGATACAGATTGATGCTGCCGAAAGAGTCCTGCGAATCATCTACCGCTCCGTGATTTGATCCCGTGATAGAAAGGCACAGAGCCACAGAGGTCAATTCCCTTCCGTGACTCTGTGCCTTCTTAGTTGGTGGCGACTTCTAACGCGCGAAGCTTCCGACGAAAGCGCTGCGCTTGCCGCTGACGGTCCAGGAGACTCCCAGGCCGGGCCCCGTGTACTTGTCCAACTCGGCGACCGCCGGCATCGCGTGCGTCATCGCCGCGAGCGGCGGGTAAAAAGTCTCTTCGTTGCCGCAGAGGTGATCTTTCGGCGTGATCGCGCGCGTCTCTATCCCCGCGATATTGCCGGCCTTCAGCAGCGCTTTGCCGTAGTGGCCGTGGTCGTGACTGATCTCAAGGCTGATCGGCGCGACCTCTATCTTCACGACGTTCTTGAGCAGCTCGCCCGCCATCTCCTGCGCAAAGCTGACGAGCGCCTTGCGCTGTTCGGCGTTCGCCTTCTGGTCTACGATCAAGACGGCCTTGGCCGGGTATGGGTCCGTGTAAGGGTTGCCAAGCGTTGCGGCGGCTTTGACTACGCCGACGACGCCCAACCCATTCAGGGCCACGCCTTGCCAGCTCCCTTGATTGACCTGCCAGGCGAGTATTGCCTGATCTCCGACGAGGTTGACTTCGCCGTTTGCCACGCACGCGCCCGTGTAAACGTCCGCGCTGCGAGTTTCGACATACTGGCCGGAAATCTGCTGAGCCTGGCCCGTTATGGATAGAGCCAGCAAGCTCAACCCCGTCGCTGCAAAAAAGAGAATCCTACGCATCTACTTATCTCCTGAACCACTGATAATTTGAAATCGCGGCGCGCGTTAGCGCATCATCCGCCATCCAAATTATCTTATCACACGTGGCCTTTGTTGTAACAAGCTCTGCCCGATGAAGAGCAATCGCCCGGCTCGGCCAGCCGTCCGTCGGGGCCTATGCAGTTCTGCGTGTAGAGACACCAGAATAGCCCTTCGTTAGACGGCTGCACGGTCTGGTCGCGCTCGGCCGGTATGAACATTCCCTTCCACCGTAAACACTGGCACAGGTCTACGCGGTCAGTGTTGAAACGTTCGGCTTCTGTAATCATCTGGCACCTCCACGTCCTGCTTGAAGGATGGCGCGCTTTACTGCCACGCGCGCGAGCTGGATCTTGTAGCGGTTGCGGCTGAGGCTCGTGGCCTTCGACACGGCGGCCTCTGCCGCGGCCTGCGCGGCCTCTTCGCCGATCGCCTTGCCCATCAACGCGGCTTCGGCCTCTTCCGACCGCCAGGGGATCGGAGCGACGTGGCCCATCATCACCCGCGCCGAGCTGACCTTGCCTGCTTCGACTTGTAACGCGACCGCCGCGATCGCAAGCGGCCAGTCCATAGCATCTTTCTGGCGTATCTCGTAAAACGCGGTCTTGAGCCCCGTCGCGGCCGGGACCAGAATGTCTGTCACGATCTCGTTAGGCTTCAAGTCATGCTCGCGCTCCGTCTCTGACTGCGGGATGCGGAAGAACTTTTCCATCGGAAGGTCGCGTTTCCCATCCGGCCCGTAGAGGCGGACCGTCGCGCCGAGCGCTATCAAAACGGGCGCGAGGCTCGAAGGGCTGACGAAATAGGCCGGCCCCGCGTTGCCGAGTATCGCGTGATAGCGGTTATCGCCCGTTGGCACGAGCGGCTCGCCGTTCTCGTCTTTAGCAAGCAACCCGAAGCCTGTGCGGTAGTACCAGCAGCGCGGGCGCTGACAGATGTTGCCGCCGATCGTACCCATGTTGCGTATCTGAGGGCCTGCGATCTCTTCGGCGGCATGCGCGATTGCCGGGTAGCGCTGGCGCACCTGCGGGTTGTCGGCAAGCTCCTGTATCGTCGTCAGCGCGCCGATACGAAGCTGCTTCGGCCCTGCGACGATGCCGCGAAGCTCCTTAAGCTCTTTGATGTTGACCAGCCGTTTCGGCGAGTAGATGTCGTCCTTCATCAAGGCCAGCAGGTCCGTCCCGCCCGCGAGCGGCGCCGCGTCGTCCCAGGCTTTGCCCAGCAGTTGAACTGCTTGATCTTTCGTAGCAGGGCTGGCGTATTCAAATGCTCGCATTGTTTGTGCCTCCCTTCTTTTCAAGCGCGTCAAGCACGCGATCGGGCGTGAGCGGCAGCGTGGAGACGCGCACGCCGATGGCGTTGGCCACGGCGTTCGAGATGACGGCCCCCGGCGAGACCACGGGAGGCTCGCCCAGTCCTATCACCCCGCGCTCGTCGTAGCCCTTGCCCGTCATCATGTGAACGACAAGCTCGCCTACGTCGGCTATCCCCGCCAGCTTGTAGAACTCCATGTTCGGGTTGAGCATGCGGCCGGTCTTCACATCGAAGACTTTCTCTTCGTAAAGCGCGTAAGCGACCCCCATTATCAACGCGCCGTAACACTGGCTTTCGGCGAGCTTCAGGTTGACGACCAGGCCGCAGTCTTGAACCGCGACGATCTTGTTAATCTTGACGACGCCCGTCTCTACGTCGACGGAGACATCGGCCATCTGGACTCCGCCCACGCCGCTGCTCGTCAGCGACCCCGGCCCGGGGTTCTTGCCGCGAACGGTGATTGGCGTCGCGCCGATCTTCGCGCAAGCCTGGTTCCAGGTCATGCTCTTGCTCGGATCGTTCTTGACGCGGATCGTTCCCTGGAAGGCTTCGAGGTCCGCGGGCTGAGCGCCGAGCGACGGCGCGACTTTGGCAAACAGCGCTTCGAGCGCGTCGAGCGAGCCGCGACGAGTCGAGGCGCTGATCCCGCCTATCGTCGTGCTGCCGCCCGACCCGCCGGAGGCAGGATAGCGGTTATCGCCTATCAGCACGTTGACCGCGTTGAGCGGGATCGCAAATGTGTCGGCGGCGACAATCTTCAAGGCAGTCCGCGTCCCTACGCCGAGGTCCTGCGTGCCCATCTTGACCTCGACGGAGCCGTCGGGCTGGATCGTCACGTCGCAATCTGAGGCGTGGCCGCCGCCGCCCCAGGTGTGTATCGAAAGGCCGAGCCCGCGCTTGACGGGGCCGTCAGCCTTGTCGCCGCGCGGGCGCCATTTCTGCTTCCAGCCGATCAGGTCCGCGGCGATCTTCATCTCTTCGCGATAGACATCGGCGCGCGCGCCGGTCAGGTCTATGTTCTTCAAGAAGAGGTCGTACGGGTCCATGTTCAGCTTCGCGGCCAGGTCTTCGAGCGCGCCCATCGTGATCAAACAGGCCTGCGGGTGCGCGGGCGCGCGCCACGCCCTGGCGCTGCCGACGTTAGTGGCAATTGCCGTGTGCTGTTTCTTCTGGTTCGGGATCACGAAGACGTAGGGTATCGGCGGAGAACCACCGCCGCCCAAACCTCCGCTCGCCCAGGACTCCGACTCCCAGGCGACGACGCGGCCGTCTTTCATCGCCCCGAGCTTGACGCGCGCGTAAGCCGAAGGCCGCGCGCCGGCTACCATCAGCTCGGCGTCGCGCTCAAGCATGATCTTTACGGGCTTGCCGCCGGCTTTCTTCGAGAGCTTCGCGCCGGTGATGTCCCAGCGGTCGGGACCGAACTTGCTCCCGAAGCCGCCGCCGATGTGGTCCTGTTTCACGCGGATGCTTCCGGCCGGCGTCTCAAGCGGCCCGGCCATCTGGCCCGCCACCTGGCTGACGGCCTGCGTCGAGATATGAACGAGCAGGTTCTTGTCGCCTTCCCACTCGGTTATCGAGCCGTGTGATTCCAGGCAACAGTGTGTGATCGAAGTCAGCCCGTAGAATCCTTCGAAGACGATCTCGGCGTCTTTGAAAGCTTTGTCGGGTTCGCCCTGCGTCTGCGCGTTGGCGGGGCGAGCCATCTCGCCGACGGCCTTGGGGTCCGTGTCGATGACGTTATGGCCGAGCTTCTCGTATTTGATCTTGATGGCGCGGGCTGCGTCTTCGGCCGTGGGCTCATCGACGGCCGCGACGGCGACTATCTCTTCGCCCGCCCAGCGGACCTCGGAGCCGGGCTCGATTATGACGTGCACGGCCTTGACGCCCGCCATCTTCTCGGCGGCGCTCGTGTCTATGCTCACGATCTTAGCGCGGGCGTACTTCGAGCGCACGACTTTGCCGTAGAGCATGCCGGGCCGGTTTATGTCGTAAGTGTACTTGGCTCGGCCCGAGACTTTTTCCGGGCCGTCTATGCGCGAGACGCGCTTGCCGAGGTGTGTGCGTTTCTCTGCTTCGGGCCACTTGTAATCAGCCATTGCGACGCCCTCCTCTCTTGCCCTTGGCCGCCTGCGCGACCGCGGCCCTCACGCCGACGTAGGTCCCGCACCGGCAGAGGTTCCCGCCGAGCCCTTTGTTGATCTCTTCGGCCGTCGGGTTCGGGTTGCGATCAAGAAAAGCCTTGCAGGCTACTACGAACCCCGGCGTGCAGAACCCGCACTGCTGCCCGTCATTGTCTATGAACGCCTGTTGCAGCGGGTGAAGCGTGTTGCCCTGCATCAACCCCTCGACCGTAGTGATGGCTTTGCCTTCGCCTTCGATGGCCAGCACCGTGCAGGAGTAGACGGCCTTGCCATCGATGATGACCGTGCACGCGCCGCAAGTGCCTCGGTCGCAGACGCGCTTGGCGCCCGTCAGGTCGAGCTCGTGGCGGAGCGCTTCGAGCAGCGTCACGCGGGGCTCGACGGTCGCCTGGTACTTCTTGCCGTTTATCAGGAGCGAGACGGGGACTTTGCCGGGGCCGAATACCTTGACCTGCGCGCCGGCAACTTTGACAACTCGATGGCCCATCACGAGCGGGACGGACAAGGATATGCCCGATGCCTTCAAGAACGTGCGTCGAGATAAGCCCGAACCTTTCTCTTTCACTTTCTCATCGTCACTCATTTAGTGCCTCCAACTCCCCGCCCCCGGTCAGGGCAAGGGCTTCTCGAAAAACTGAAGTTCGCTGCGACAACAAGGACATGGACCCGGCGCGTAGGCCGTGATGTTACAAACTTCGCAGAAGTAGTAGAGGTCGTGCAGCCGCCCGCTGACGACCGATTTAACTTTGATTATTTCGAGCCGGTCTTTCGCGCGGAGCCTCGCCGTGATCTGAAGCTCACGGCTGCGGACTCGCGGGTCCTGAAAGATGAGCGCCAGTTCGTCGCCTTCGACGAAGGTGTAAAGCTGGCCGGTGGTGGCGGTGAACTCAAAGCGGCCTGATGGGGTGTCGCACGCCTGGCCCTGGCAGCTCACACGGCCGCGCAGGATGACAAGCGGCGCGTCTTCGCTCGCGACCCCGACGCCCGTCCGACAGAGAGGCGCGAGGAGGATCAAGAAGAATAGCGTCAGTATTCTGTGCCGCATCAGTTCCAGCGTCCGAAAGCTAATGTGACAAGGAAACTTCCACCGGGCGCAGGCCATTAGTCCCGCAAATTTCCTCAGAATTGCAACGGTTTGATTCGCAAAAGAGGTTAGCACACGCGAGAGTTCAAGCGCAACGAGGGCGGGCGGTCAGCTCGCAGCGCGAGTTGACTTTTTGCGCCCGCCGGCTAGAGTTGAAGCGGCGATCAGCTTTTGCCTATATATAAATTTTGGAGAGGAATTAGAGACGAATGGGCGAGCAATACAAGGCAGCGCTTGAAGAGAAGATAAGAGAGCTTGGCGGAGGGAATCTCCGCGTCTTCATCAACGACGAAGGCGTCCACCCAAAGTACCGTGAGCACCTGGAAGCGACTTTTAAAGAGGCCGGCGTCCGCTTCGTCGCCACGCGCGAGGAGGCGAACTTCGTCTTCGACGGCCACTCCGAGCCCGCGTTACACCTGGGCCAGGTCGTGGCCTTCTTCACCAACGAGCAGATAGCCTTTCAAGGAGCTCTGTAACCAGCGCGGGGAGCGGCGACGGCTGCTCCCCGTCGAAACCGCCACCTGCTACGAATCCTTCGAAGAATTCACCAGCGTCAGCTCTTCGGCCTGGCCCGCGCCTCTGGGCTCGACCGCCCGCAGGTCCGCACGCACGGCCGACCGTGAGTGAGCATCTTCGGCTCCGAGTATCCGCGAGACGAACCCCATCTTGAGCGCCTCTTCGGGCGTGAAATAATGGTCCGCCTGGTCGGAGAAGAAGAGCCGCCGCGCGTCGGCCTCCGAGAGGTTCGTGTCCCACGTGTAGACGCTCAGCAACTGGTTTACGGTCCGCTCAAGCTGGTCGACGCGGTCCTTGAGAAAGGCGCGCGGCCCATCGCTCTTCCAGCTCACGTCATGCGACATGAACTCCGTGTTCGGATAGGTGGAGCGGTTAGCCTTGGGCGGCGCAAGCATCACGGTCACCGCCGCCGAGTGGACCTTGCCGAGCCCCACCGTGTAGATGTCGCAGGGCGCGCTTTGCAGCAGGTCGTAGATGGCCAGCGCGTCGGTCACGCTCCCCCCGCACGAGTTGATAAAGATGGTGATCGGGTCTTTATTCTCGTCAAACAGCTCGTGCAAGTTGGCTATGAACTTCTCTGCCCGCTCGTTACAGATTTCGCCGAATAGATATACTCTACGCATATTGTTAGAAGACCTACAGCCTGGGCTCCTTTCAGGCTCCGTGATTAGGGGCTGTATACACGGGCCCTAGATCTGAAACTAAACCTGGTTCTGAAGGTATCCTTGCGCCCGCCCGTCTTGGGGCCAACCATGCGGGTTTGCGCCAGATACCGGCAGTATAAGAAAAGTCCTATCGATTAGCAACCATAATCTTTAGGGCCTGGCAGCCTTTCGAGCCACATCATATTGGGGTTTCGTTATCTTAGATGACAGGCCCGGCCCGCCCGTTGTAGGCGGCCACGGGGCCAAGTTTTTATGGCCCGTCGTTGAGAAAGGTGTTGAATGTGCGGGGCAAATTGTTGCATATTTATTAAGTAGTAGACCGCTTGTAAAAGCTGTGTTATCTTAACATCGCCAGGTAAATGTGACACGCAGTCAAAGCCCCTTTTACCAGTACGAGAGCGCGGTTAGAACCGGGGTTTCACCCAGGACTCTAAGCTATGGCTATGTTTCTCCCGCATCAAGTGGAAGCGATGCCGGAAGTGACGCGCGTTTGACGAGCATTCGAGAGAGAGGACGGCTAGCACTTATGACCTCAAACAGGCTCCGAAAGCAGATCGCAGTCTCCCTACTTATAATTTTCTGCCTCACCTGCTCTGTCACGTTCGCGGAGCCAGCCGGCCGAGCATCGAAGTCGCGCAAAGCGAAGACCTCTGCGCGCAGCTCGAAGAAAGCGTCGAAGAAGAGCTCTGCTCGCGTCGCTCGCGGCAAGGGATCGAAATCGCGCAAGCAGGTGGCGCGCACATCGAGACGCGGGCGCGGCTCGGCCAGGGGCGGCCGATTGGCGCGCGGCCGTGGGCGCAACCACAGGTCTAAGTGGCGCCGCCAGGTAGCGCGCAGCGCGCCCTCTTACCACCGCACGCCCATACAGAACTTCTTGACCCAGACCTGGGTTAGTCCGCAGGGCCAGCCCGGCCAGAACACGGGCGAGCCCCGCCAGGATTCTACGACTCTCACGCCGGTCTACACGCCTGCGCCGGCAGCCGACGCGACGAACTCCCAGAGGGCGGACCAGTCGCTGGCCGACCCGATCCCGGTCAACCCGCTCGTAATGGCCTTCGCCAACAGCCTGGCCGCGCGAGGCTTTGAAGCCGAAAACCAGGGGTTCATCGTCACGACGATGGGCGGCGAAGTGCTGGCCGAACATAACGCGGACCGGCCATTCAATCCCGCTTCGGTCATTAAGGTCGCGACATCGCTCGCGGCCATCTCGAAACTCGGGCCGGACTTTCGCTTCCGAACGACCCTTTACACGGACGGGGCGCTCGACCCTTCGACGGGCACCCTTCACGGCTCGCTTTACGTCATAGGCAGCGGCGACCCGGCCTTCTTCTATGAGAACGCCCTGCTGATAGCCGACAAGCTGAACCGCAGCGGCATCCGCGCCGTCGAAGGCGACCTCGTAGTCCTTGGCCAGTTCTACTTCAACCTCTCGGCCTCCCGCGAAGCGGCGGCAAAGAGTTTCCGCAACGTGCTGACGCCGGAAACCTGGAACGCGGGCGTGAAGTCCGCCTTCCCCCGCTTTTTGAACATGCGCGCCAACGAATCGCGCTCGGGTGACAATCAATCCCAGACGCCCTGGTCTACACTCCCCCCGTCATTAAAAGTCTCGGGGCAGACGATCACCAACTCCGCCGTCGACACTACGAACCTTAAGCTCCTGGCCGTCCACACGTCGCTCCCGCTAGTACGCGTGCTGAAGGGGCTCAACGACTTTTCCAATAACTGGATGGCCAACGTCATAGGCAACCTCGTAGGCGGGCCGCTGGCCGTGCAAGCCTTCCTCAGAACCGAAGTCGGCCTCAAGGACGAAGAGTTGAACATCGTGACATCGTCAGGGCTCGGGTCGAACTACATCTCGCCGCGCGGGACGATACACATCCTCAGAAAGCTGATCCATTACCTCGACACCAAAGGCTTCGGCATCGAAGAGATGCTGCCCGTGGCGGGCGTCGACGCGGGGACGCTACAGCGGCGCTACACAGACCATTTCCGAGGGTCTGTGGTCGGAAAGACCGGCACGCTCAGCGGCGTGAGCGCGCTTGCCGGCGTGGCCTACACGCGCGGGCGCGGGCCGCTGCTGTTTGTGATCTATAATCGCGGCGGGTCGACATACACTTTCCGCGCCGTGCAGGACGAGACGATCAAGAAGGTAATAACTTTCTTCGGCGGCCCTGCGCCTGTGCGCTATTCGCCTACGGGCGGGCCGCGCATCTCCGAACGGCAGTCTGACGCGGCCGGTCAAACCGCGGTCGGACAATCGCCTAAATAGATCCCGGTTATGGGCCTTTCAAAGGCGCAGAAATGGCTTCTGGTCGGCTGCGGCGCGCTGCTCGTCGCGGCCGAGATAATCAAGCGCGTGCCTATGTCTGCTAAGGCCACGATGGCGGTCGGGCTCACGGAGATGTTGCTAGCGATCGCCGCGGGCGTGGCTTTCGGGTTCGTGGCCACGAGGCGGGACGGGTGATCTGATCTTCCCGCGCATCTTTCCATCCCAGGCTTGCAATTTATCCACACCGAAAAGATAATTCCGACCAAAGCTCAATGAATCGCGATAAAGTCATGCGTGCTTTATTGGTCGCGTCATAAGGGCAGGCGGCCTTTCGAGAGATTATGTCGGATTACTGGTACATCTGGATGATTCTTGGGGTGCTGTTTATCGTCGCGGAGATATTCACGCCCGGCTTCGTCCTCCTCTGGTTCGGCGTCGGCGCGATCATCGCGGGCTTGCTTTCGATGACGGGGCTGGTCGGCCTCCCTCTACAGGTCATTATATTCCTCAGCATATCGGTCGCGCTGACGATCGCATCGAGGACGATATTTGAGCGCGTCTTCATGCGCGGCTCCCCCGGCAAAGGGCTCAAGAGCGGCATCGAGTCGTTGCCGGGCCGCGTGGCGGTCGTAGTCTCGGCTTCCGAAGGCGCGCTCGCCGAAGGGGCCATTCGCGTGTACGGGTCGACCTGGCGCGCGTTTCCGATCGAAGGCGAGGAGCCGCTGAAGGAAGGCGAGCAGGTGCGGATAGAGCGGGTCGAAGGGACATCGGTCTATGTCAGCCGCGTGGGCCAGTTGCCGTCTTGGAGGCAGGCAGACAGGATCGCGGAATAACGTCAATGCCCGGAAGTTTTTTGATGCCGGGCGCACAGGAGAGTCAAGGTTATGATAGACCTGGGAATGATCTTTCTAGGCATCCTCGCGCTGGTGGTGCTGATCGCCGTGCTTAAATCCTTTCGGGTAGTCGGTCAGGCGTCTGTGATGATTATCGAGCGACTCGGCAAGTTCCACAACATGGCGGCTAGCGGGCTGAACCTCATCGTGCCCTTCATCGATAAGCCCCGCACGGTCTACTGGAGCGGCCTCAAGCCCGGCCTCTCGACGCTCGACCTGCGCGAGCAGTTGCTAGACTTCCCGCCGCAGCCCGTAATCACGCGAGACAACGTCACGGTAGGCATAGACTCGGTCCTCTACTACCAGATCACCGACCCTATCAAAGCCGTTTACGAAGTCGCAGACCTCACGGGCTCGATCATGCAGCTCACGATAACCGCGATGCGATCGATCATAGGCGACCTCGATCTGGATCACACCTTCACGTCGCGCGACGTTATCAACAGCAAGCTCCGCACGGTGCTCGACGAGGCGACCGACCGCTGGGGCGTTAAGGTCACTCGCGTCGAGATACGAAACATCCACCCGCCCGAAGACGTGCGCGTCACGATGGAAAAGCAGATGACCGCCGAGCGCAACCGCCGCGCGCTGATCTTGAACGCCGACGGCGAAAAGCAAGCCGCCATCGCCCGCGCTGAAGGCGAAAAGCAGGCCGCCATCGCCCGCGCCGAGGGCGAGAAGGAAGCGGCCATACTGCGCGCCGAAGGTCACGCCCAGGCCCGCCTGCGCCAGGCCGAGGCCGAGGGGCAGGCCATACGCCAGATCTCCGAATCGATTACAGAAGGCCACGGCAACCCCGCCCACTACCTGATCGTCCAGCGCTACATCGATTCACTCTCCCAGATGGCTACGAGCAACAATTCAAAAGTGATCTTTATGCCCGTAGAGACGAGCTCCGTGTTGTCGTCGGTGGGCGCGTTCAAGGAGGTCTTCGGCGCGAGCCAGGACGACCGCGGCGAATCGGAAGGCGCGTTGATTCCGCAGGGGCAGGGGCCGGGCCGCGGCCGCCGCTAGAAGGTCAATGCTCTTCTTCGGGTAAGAAATCTATCTCGCCGTCGCTTTCGAAATAGGCATTGTACAGGGCTCGCGCGTAGTCTAGCTGGTCGCTTGCGACAAAGACGCGCAGCTCGCCGCCGAACGCAAGGTGGGGCAGTAGCGAAAGCGATTGCCCGCCCTGGACGGTTGCCGCGATGCCGTTCTGCTCAAGCATCTGTTTTATCAACATCGCGACGGGGAATGCGCGCGGGCGGCAGAGCTCGACCATCTCGACGCGCTTTCGCTTCGGCTGATCGGGCGCCGTGTGGCGGCTTTCGACGACCTGGCTCGGGACCAGTCCGCACCCGCAACCCGGACAAGAGGCCAGGCGCATCTGGAACTCACCCGCACATATTGGACAGAGCATCAACATAAGAATCAATTTCCGCGTCGCCTACGATGGCCCAGGTATCGGGCTATCAGGCACCGGTAAGGGGTCATCCGGCCTCGGCACGGGGTCGGGGTGAGGCATCGGCTCGGGGCGCGGGACCGGGTCAGGGTCGATGTTGCGGCCTGACTTCTGCTTCATAATTTTCCTCCTGCTCATCTTTGCGCAACTAAATTATAACGGTTTTCGCGTAGATTTGGGGCGGCTTTTTGGTTAATATTTTTCTTTCGTTTTGGGTGCCCTACACTCAGGTTTCACATCTAAGGAGGACGATTATGATATTCGGCTATCGCGCGCGAGTTCTGCTCGCATTGCTATTGGTCTTTGTCGTCTCTGCGCCGCTGGCGGCCTTCGCGCAGGACGACAAGGATAAGAAGGAAGAGAAGAAAGAGGAGTTGCCGCTTAAGGCGACAAGCAAGATCGAGTTTACTACGGACGAAGGCACCTGGATGTCGCTCGACGTGACGCCTGATGGCGGCACGATAGTTTTCGACCTGCTCGGCGACGTTTACACGATGCCCGTTTCCGGCGGCGAGGCGAAGCGCATCATAGGCGGCATCTCTTTTGAAAGTCAGCCGAAGTTCTCACCCGACGGCAAGAAGATCGCTTTCCTCAGCGACCGCAGCGGCACGGAGAACATCTGGGTCTGTAACATCGACGGGTCGGACCCGAAGCCCATAACAAAAGGGCGCAACCAGATGTTCATCTCCCCGTCCTGGACTGCCGACGGCAACTACATAATAGCCTCGCGTTCGGGCGACGCCATCGGCACCTTCTCTTTGTGGATGTATCACAAGGATGGCGGCTCGGGCGTAACGATAGGGCCGCCGGACCCGCCGCTCAACCCTCCCGGCTCGGGCCAGCCGAACCTGCCGCGCCAGAACAAACTCGGCGCGGTCGCCTCGCCCGACGGGCGCTACGTCTACTACTCCGTGCGCACGGGCGCGTTCAGCTACAACGCGCAGTTCCCGCTCTGGCAGGTAGTCCGCTTTGACCGCGAGACGAGCGAGACGGCCACGATAACCAACGCCATGGGGAGCGCCATGAGGCCCCTGCTTTCGCCCGACGGTAAGAAGCTCGTCTACGCCACGCGCTTCGAGCTGGGCACCGGCCTGCGCGTGCGCGACCTTGAGACGAGCGACGACCGCTGGCTGATCTATCCCGTGACTCGCGACGACCAGGAATCGCGCGCCACGCGAGACACTATGCCGGGCTACACCTTCATGCCCGACGGCAAATCGCTGCTCGTCCCGATCAACGGGAAGGTCCAGCGCGTAGATTTCGAGAGCGGCAAAGGCACGGTGATTCCCTTCACCGCCAAGGTCGAGGCCGAGATAGCCGACCGCGTCTACTCGAAGGTCCGCGTCGACGACGGCCAGAGCGTTCGCGCGCGGCTGATCCGCTGGCCCTCGATCTCGCCCGACGGCAAGCGGCTGGTCTTCAGCTCGCTCAACAAGCTCTGGGTGATGGACCTGCCTTCGGGCAAGCCGAGGCGTTTGACTGATTCGGCGGCCGGAGAGTTCATGCCCACGTGGTCGCCCGACGGTCGCCACATCGCATACGTCACCTGGGCGGCCGAAGGCGGGCACATCTACCGCGCAGCCGCGGACGGCGGGTCGCAGCCCGAGCGGCTCACGCGCAAGAGCGCGTTCTACTCGACGCCCGTCTATTCGCCCGACGGCGCGAAGCTGGTCTTCGTATCAGGCGCGACGCAGGACCAGCTCTTCTCTGACCTGAGGCAGCACCACGACGACGTTCTGTCCGAGGAGGGCATGGCGCACGGCGAGATAACCGGCATCTTCCCCAACGCGGGGCTCGACCTGCGTTGGATTCCCGCGGCGGGCGGAGACTCTACGCTCATAGGCTCGACGCAGGGCGGCCGTTACCCTCACTTCACGAAAGACCCGCAGCGTGTCTACCTGACGACGCAGAACGGCCTCACGTCGGTCAGGCTTGACGGGTACGACCGGCGCGTTCACCTGAAGGTGACCGGCCAGGCTCCGGCCCCGTTCCCGCCCAACGCCGATCACATAATGGTGTCGCCCGAAGGCGACCGCGCGTTTGTGAATCTTCAGAACAAGCATTATCTGGTCACGATCCCGAAGGCTGGCAAGGAGACGGTCACCGTAGCCATCACGGCCATGCCTCCTTCCGTGCCCGTCAAGAAGATGTCGGGCGAGGGTGGCGATTACCTCGACTGGTCGGATGACGGCAACTGGGTCGTATGGGCCTGGGGCTCGAAGCTCTACCGCCAGAACGTCAATGCCGATAAGCCCGAAGTCATCGACGTCGTCGTAGAAGCCCCGCGCGCTCGCCCGAAAGGCACAGTGGTCCTGAGCAACGCGCGCATCATCACGATGAAGGGCGACGAGGTCATAGAGCGCGGCGACATCATCGTCACTGACAACCGCATCGTCGCCGTCGGCCCGAAGGGCAAAGTGCAGATCCCTGCCGGCGCGAAGGTCATCGACGCCACGGGCAAGACGATCATGCCCGGCATCGTGGACGTTCACGCGCACATGTGGGCGCCGCGCGGAGTCCACCAGACGCAGGTCTGGCAGTACCTCGCCAACCTCGCATACGGCGTGACGACGACCCGCGACCCGCAGAGCAGCACGAACGACGTTTTCGCCTACACGGACCTTGTCGACACGGGCGAGATCGTAGGCCCGCGCGTCTACTCGACGGGGCCGGGCGTCTTCTCGGGGTCGGGGCTCGACGACAAGGACGCGACGCGCAACTTCATCAAGCGCTACAAGGAGGCTTATCGCACGACGACGCTCAAGCAGTACGTCGCCGGTGACCGCATCGTGCGCCAGTGGGTCGCGATGGCCTGTAAAGAGTTCGGCATCTCGCCGACGACCGAAGGCGCGCTCGACATGAAACTGAACCTCACGCAGATGGCCGACGGTTTCTCGGGCCACGAGCATTCGCTGCCGATCCACCCGATCTACAAAGACGTGGCGCAGTACGTCGCAAAGACGAAGACCTTCTACACGCCGACGATACTGGTCGCATACGGCGCGCCGTGGACGGAGAACTATTTCTTCCAGAACACGGACGTTCATGGCAACACTAAGCTCCGCCGCTTCATACCGCACGAGCTGCTCGACACGATGGTCAAGCGGCGCGGCCAGTGGTTCATGCCTGAAGAGTACGGCCACAACGGCATAGCCAAAGGCGCGGCCGAAGTGATCCGCGCGGGCGGGCGCGTCGGCCTCGGCGGGCACGGCCAGTTGCAGGGGCTCGGCTGCCACTGGGAGCTCTGGTCTTTGCAGTCGGGCGGCATGACTCAGCACGAAGCGTTGATGGTTGCGACCATATTCGGGGCCGAAGCGTTAGGGTTGCAAGACGACGTGGGGTCGCTTGAAGCGGGCAAGCTCGCGGACCTTATCGTGATGGATAAAAACCCTCTCGCGGACATTCACAATTCAAACTCAATCCGTTGGGTTATGAAAAACGGTGATATGTTCGAGGGAGACACGATGGACCAGGTCTGGCCCGCGCAGAAGAAACTGGAGAAGATGTACTGGTGGAACCACGAGCCCGCGACGGCCGGCGTCGTGAAATAGGCTCGGGGAGCCGCTTTCGCGGCGGAGCTTGGAAATCAAATCTCGAATGGGCGGTCACCGGGCCGCCCTTCTTTTTGCCCCGAAAGGGCTGTCTCAAAAGGAAGCCTCGAAGAGGCGTAATTCAATAGCCAGGGGCAACGCCCCTGGAAAGGGATCGTTAATAATGAGAAGCCCTGAAAGGGCGCGATAAGAGTATCGCCCTTTCAGGGCTTCTCGCTGTGTACGTACATAACCCGGCGCGTTGCGCCGGGCTATTGAATAGCGCCCATTCGGGGCTTGTTGAATCACGCCTCTCGGGGCTCCTATTCACAATTGTAAGACAAACTCTAGCCGTCGCCTTTCGGCTCAAGCCGTCGCGACCTTGTCGAGCCATACTCGATCAGCCATTCGATGTCGTTCTGCATACGCTTGGCCCAGCCGTGGAGGCCGCGCATGGCTTGGTGCTGCTCGGCCGTCAGCGGGCCATACGCGCCTTGCTGAATCTGCTCGGCGAATCCGAGCACCGTCTGGAGCGACGCTTCCAGCTCGTGGCCCGCGTTGACGATGAACTCGCTCTTGAGCCGGTTGATCTCAAGCAACTGCTGTGACGAGCGACGTAGCCTATCCTGGTCCTCCCTCAATCGCTCGCACTCTTCGCGCACCTGCACCTCCGCACGCCGAGCAGTATCGGCGGCGGCCCGCGCTTCGGCGGCCGCGGCCCTTAACTGATCCGGCGGCTGCGCCTCCGCCCTGGCGGCGTTAGCGTCGGCTAACGCACTTTCAAGCTGTGATAGTTGAGCCTCAAGCTCGCCGATCCTCGACGCGGCCGTCTGCGCGCCCCTGGAGGCGCTGTCTATGGCTTTGACGTTCGAGAGCGAGAGGGCGAGTTGCCTGCTCACGCGGTCGGCGAACTCGACCTCGTCGGGATGCCACTCCCGCTCGCGGTCGCACTGGTGAAGAAAGATCAGCGCGCGCGTCTTGCCCTCAAGCCTCAACGGGAGCGCGACCTCCGAAAGCGTGTCGAGGCTGCTCGCGATGTCGGCTCCCATCAAAGACTGCGCGCGGGCGTCCGTTATCTCAACGGGCTCACCGGTCGCGACGGACTCGATGGCCTTCCGCGCGGCCTCGGGGTCCAAGCTGGCTCCCAGAGCCGATTTCGCGTCGGGCATTCGGTACTCATACTTCACGGGCGCTGCCGCTCCTCGCTCGTCGAATTCGACGACGATCGCGCGCGACACTCCCAGCGCGTGGCCCAGCACCTCGACGGCCGCGCCCATCACTTCTTCGCGAGAGCGCAGCCGCTGGAGCGCTTCAGACAAGCCGAGGTAAGCGCTCTCGACCTTGAGCCTGTTCCCTCGCGCGTCGGTGCTCTTCAAGACCTCCGCGACGAGCGAGGCCGCCGATTGCAGAGTCAGCGAGTCTTCATCAGACCACTGGTGCGGGCGCGTCGTGTGGACTTCGAGCACGCCTAGAGTCTCTCCGTTGGCGACGAGCGGGGCCGCCAGGTAGCTGCCGATCCCGCTCTCTTTCGCTTCGCGCGGGAAGAGGCACCGGGGGTCTGCGGGCGCGTCTTCAATCGACAGCGGGGAAGACGATTGCGCGACCGTCCCCGCCAACCCTTGACCCAACGGCAGAGGGAGAAACTCGGCCGATCGAAGACCGTAAGCAGCCACCATACGCACCATCGACCCGCCCTGCTCTACGCGCCAGAGCGCGGCGCTCTCGCCCCCGACAAGGCTCGCCACCTCCTGAGTGATGGCCGAGAGCGGCGCCGGCGATTCCATCGAGGCCAGCAGCGCCTGGGCAAAGCCCGCGGTCCGCAGCGAGCGTTCCATCACTCGGTCGCGCTCGGCCTTCTCGCTCTTCAACTGCATAGCGACGCCGAGCCTGTCTCCCAGTCGCGCGACCGGGTCGCCAAATCGCGCGAGCGCATTCGCGTCCGCGCTCTGTTCGGCGTGAGTGATGATAATGCCGTTCCACCCGAAAGGGCCGCGCCACGGGAATATGGCGACCCTCTCGGCCTGTTGCTCGGCGGGCGAGCGCGCGATTCCCTGCTCCGGGTTCAGATCGTGAGAATAGCCGACCGTTTGATTAGACCCGGCGACCGCGCCGAGGCTTGTAACCTGCGGCCCGTGGCCCTGTGGGATTGCCGAAGATGGCAAAGAGGCGGGAAGGTTAGAGTCGCTCACGGAGTCGGACATCGTATCGAAGGGCGAGCGGCTCTCGGCCGAGACTCGCTCGATCGAGGGCGCTCCCTGGCGGCCGGCGTAAATGCCTAGGAGAGGCATCGAAAGATGATCCCTGAATATCACGGAGAGCGACCTTATCAACTCGTCAGGGTCTTTCTGATAGCCTGTCTGCTCGACGGCCGACGCGAACTGAGCTTCGCGGTCGATCGCGGCAAACTCCGACTGCATGCGTTTGTCGTCACGCTTTCGCGAGCGCGAGCGGAGCATGAAGAAGATGACTGCGGCTATCACGCCTAAGATAATTATCACCCCGGCGACAGCTAGGCCGAGCACTATAGGGCTGAGATTACTAATCTGGTCGCGCACTATTATTCTTCCCCAAGATGATGCGAAGGTATTGGTGAGGCTTGCGAATCCTGCTCACATCCACTCAGACTGCGCGAAAAGTCTAGTATCAAATGGCGCTCGAACGCAACGGGAATCTAATGGCCTCGCATGCTTGCGCCGCCCGTCGACGAAATGTAGAATGCGAAAATCCAGATAAAACCACGCGAGACGGTGGCCCGACCACAAACAGGGAGGATTCGCTATGTCTGTCAAGATGCTAAGAAAGCTACAACCTTCAACGATAGAGATTCGCGCTGCCTTGATGCTCATCCTGGCGGCGGCTTTGATAACTACGATTCTCCCGCCGGCAGGAGCGCAGGCCGCCGATGCGAAGCTTGCAAAGCTCGCGCGGTCGGTGACGATCTACCGGGACGCGTATGGCGTCCCGCACGTTTACGGGCCTACGGACGCGAGCTGTGTTTTCGGTTACATCTACGCGCAGGCCGAAGACAACTTCTGGCAGATCGAAGACAGCTACATACGCGCGCTCGGGCGGGCGGCGGAGGTTCACGGGGAGAAGGCGTTAAATGGCGACCTGTTGAACCGAGCGCTTGGCATCCCGCGGCTTGCGATGGCGGAGTATCAGCAGTTGACCCCGCGCATGAAACAACTCTGCGCGGCCGCGGCCGACGGGCTGAATTATTTCCTCGAAACTAACCCTCAAGTCAAACCGCGCCTCATAACCCGGTTCGAGCCGTGGCACGTGCTAGCCTTCGGCCGCTTCACGCTCTACCAGCTCTTCATCTTCGGAAAAGCAGGCATCAGGATCGAAGAGTTGAGGACCGCGATAAAAGAGGATGGCAATGACGCACCGGCCGGCGCGACGACGGGGCCGAAGCTTGGTCTGATCGATGAGCTTTACACCGCGCACGGGGCGGAGGCGGTCGTCGGGTCTAACATGTGGGCCGTGACGCCGCAGAAGAGCGCGAGCGGGCGTGCGCTGCTTTTCATCAACCCGCACCAGCCGCTCTTCGGGCCGGGGCAGTGGTACGAAGGCCACCTGCACAGCGGCGAAGGCTGGAACATGTCTGGCGCGTCGTTTTTCGGCTCGGGATTTCCGACCTTAGGCCACAACGAATTCCTCGGCTGGAGCCACACGGTCAATGACCCCGACATCACCGACACCTACGTAGAAAAATTCGACGATCCGAAAAACCCGCTCGCCTACCGGTACGGCAGCGCTTACCGCGTCGCAAGTGAATGGTCGGAGGCGTTGAAGGTCAAGACCGACAAAGGTGTTGATACTCGAAGCTTCAAGTTTCGCAAGACGCACCACGGGCCTATCGTGGCGGTGCGCGACGGCAAACCTATTGCGCTCAGGATGTCCGGGCTGGTCGAAGGCGGGATGCTAGAACAGTGGTACGCGATGGGCAAGTCCAGAAACCTCGCCGACTTCAAGGCCGTGATGTCGCGCGTCGCGATACCAATGTTCAACGCGATGTACGCCGACCGCGACGGAAACATCTTTTACATCTACAACGGTGCGGTGCCCCGCCGCTCGACAAAGTTCGACTGGACGAAGCCCGTAGACGGCAGCAACCCCGAGACGGAGTGGCAGGGCCTTCATAAAATGGAAGAGCTGCCGCAACTGACTAACCCGAAGACTGGCTTCTTGCAGAACTGCAACCAGACGCCCTTCACGACTACGAGCGAAGGCAATCCCGCGAAAGAGAGTTTTCCTGAATACATGGTGCGCGAGAATGACAATGCGAGGGCGCGAATCTCGCGGCGGATACTCGCGAGCAAAGAGAAGTT
>DATFGQ010000070.1:0-39139 GCA_035249305.1 Blastocatellia bacterium
ACCATCATCAGCCGCCCGTTCTTGTCTTCGAGGCCGAAGAACTGCGGCCTGTAACCACGGTAGACGGGCCGCACGTCCAACGACTTGATCGAGAAGAAGCAGTTGAAGATGGGGTTCGCCACGTCGAGCTCTTTCATCTGAAACTCGGGCAGCGCCTTCTTCAGGTTATACTCGAAATTCGACATGTCGCGCTGGCCTCGGAAATCGTCTATGAGCAGGAACCCGCCGCGCAACACGTATTCGCGAAGGCCCTTGATCTCATCTTCCGACAGCTCCAGGTCGCCGACTTCGGCCAGGTAAGCGAACGGGTACTTGAACAGGTTCGGGTCGGCGAAGCTGAAGATGTACTCGTCTTCGTCTACGACTACCTGAAGCTTCGAGAGCTCAGTCAGTATCTTTGAAAAGTGGCGGCCCGCCTCCGGGTAGTCGTGCGACCAGCGTATGCAGTTATCGCCGAGGCAATCGCCCGCGTACATAGGCGAGCCCTGTATGCGGACGAACTTGAATTTGTCCGAGACATCTTTATGCTCGCCCAGGCGCGGGTCGGAATACTTGAAGGAGCCTTCGGGGGGCGCGGGCGCGGCGGGGGCCGACACGGTCACGGCGAGGAAGACGATCAAAGATGTCAAAAGCAAATTTCGCATGCGTCTGCTCTCCGGCAATCTCAAATCGCGGCGCGCGTAGCGCATCATCCGCCATTCAGATTTCAAATCTGAGATTATTCTCAGTTGGCTCCCCTGAGCTTCAACAAGAGCTCTTGCGCCTTCTCAAATCCGGGCGCGATCTCAAGCGACCGCAGCACCTCGCGTCGCGCTTCGGCGCGGTTGCCCACGGCGTCGAGCGAGCGCGCGAGGTCATAGTGCGCCTGCGCCTTGTCGGGCGGGTCGAGCGCCACAAGCACGCGGTACTCCTTCGCCGCCTCAGAGGCGTTCCCCTGATCAAGATAAACATCGCCCGCGAGCTTGTGCAAGGCGGCGTCGAACGGGTTTATGAAGAAGCTCTGGCGGATCGCGTCGAGCGCGCCCGCGCGGTCGCCCGCCGCCAGCCGCAGCTTCGCCAGACGGCCCAACGCTTCGGGGTTCGACTCGTCGGCCCGCGCCAAAGCCACGAGCATGGCCGCGGCTTCGGCTTTCTGACCGCGCGCTTCATAAATCTCGGCGAGCTGCGCGAAGGGGTTGCCCTCGCCGCCATAAAACGGGAAGAGCTCGGAGGCGCGCTTGAGGTGTTCGACCGCGCGGTCCGTGTCGCCTTCGGCCTTGAAGATCGCGCCGAGCTTGAGGTGCGCGAAAAAGTCGTTCGGCCGCGATTTGACCAAAGCCAGCAGCACCTCTTTCGACTGAGCTTCGCTCGCGGGATTAGGCTGGAGCGCGCTCGACAGAGCCTCGATCCAGGGCTTCGTCTTCGCGCGTAAGTACTCGTCGAACGCCCGGTCGAAGTCGGCCGTCGAAGTCGAAAGCGCGCGCTTAAAAACGTCCGGAGTCCGCGCGCCCTCTTTGTAGAGCGCGAGCATGCGTAGTATCGCGTCGAAGCCATGCTTCTCTTCTATGTAATCGCAGACGAGCGACGCCTGGAAGTAGGCGAGCGGGACTTGATCGGCCGCGCGCGGCCGTGTGAATGCCGCGTCGAGGTCGTCTATCTTGACGAAGCGGTTACCCGCGTAAGCCTTGAGCGTCACAAGCGACCAGTCGCCCCCCCACCCCGGCCGCGCGCGCCGCTCTTCGTAGACCGAGAGCCCTTCGGAAAACCATCGAGGTATCTTGTGATCGGTGATCTGAAGCGTGATCACGTGTGTGAACTCGTGCCAGAGTGTGCCGCCCCAGTTGTACTCGCCGGGCGGTCGCGCCGACGGGCTGTCCATCGTGATGACCTGGCCGAAACAGACACCGAGCGCGCCCAACCCCGGCAGGCCGAGCGAGCGCACGGCGAAGTCTTCGTGGTTCGGAAACAGCTCTACCGAGACCGGCGCGCGCGGCGTGAAGCGATACTTGGTCGTGAGCTTCTTATGCACCTCTTCGAGAAGCTCCGCCGCGTAAGGGCCGAGCGTGCCCGTCTCCGACGGCGCGCTCTTGATAAGGAAGGGGCCGCGAACCGTCTCCTGGTAGTCGCGCATCGAGTCGAGCAGGTCGAGCGTGTTCTTCGCCCACACGTTGTAGGGGTCGCCTTCGAACGCGCGCTCAAGCTCTGCGCGACCCTCGGCCGTCCGGCCTATGCGCATCAACTGTATGCCGAGCTGCGTGCGCGCGCTCCACAGGCGCGGGGAAAGCTCAACCGCGCGGCGGCCGAACTCGACCCCGTCGGCGTAGCGGCGCGTGATCACGGAAAAATGCGCGAGCGTGTCAAACAGCTCTCCCGCTCGCGGGTTGATTGCGAGAGCGCGCTTGATCTCTTGATCGAGCTCGTTCTTTTTCGATTGCAGGTAGAACATCGCCGCGCGAACGCTGATGGCCTCGACCGAGTTCGGGTTGACGGCCAGCGCGCGGTCTATGGCCTTCGACGCTTCGTCGTGATTGTCCGCTTCGAGGCTGAGCCAGGCGCGGAGCGCGAGCGCCCCCGTGTGGTTCGGGTTTATCGTCAGAGCGCGCTCGACGGCGGCGACCGGGCCGTCGGTAGACTCTATCCGTTTGCTTTCGGCCATGCCCACGTGCGCGGCGACAGAGTTCGAGTTGATCTTCAAGGCGTCTTGAAAGAGCGCCGCCGCGTCGCCGTAATTATACTTTTCATTCAGCAGCTCGCCCTGACCTAAGTAAGCTTCGATGTACGTAGGGTCGGCCTCGCGCGCATCAATATAGAGATCGTTGGCGTCTTTGAACTTTTCGAGATAGGTCACGGCGCGCGCGATCAGCGTTAGCTCTTCGGCCGAGCGCGGGGAGTTCGAGTTGAAGTAGCGCACAAACTCTTGAAGCACGGCTCGCGCTTCGTCCTCTTTCCCCTGAGCGCGAAGCGCGCGGGCGCGGCCGAGGTTTGCGCGCAACCAAACGGGGCCTTTCGCGTCGCGCGCGGCGCGGTCGAATTCCGAAGCGGCTTCCGAGTAACGGCCGGTTTCGAGCTGGATTTCGGCAAGCAAATTTCGTATGGACGCGTCGCCGGGTTGCTTACCCAGGAAATCTTTTATTCGCTTCTCAGTTGTCGAGTAATCACCCGTTTCGATTTGCGCCCGCGAGAGCCCTTCGGCCGCAGCAGCGTCATTAGAGTCTTTCTCAACGAGCGCGCTAAAAACAGAGATGGCCTCTTTGTAGTTCCCCTGTTTGAGAAGCTCGCGCCCCCGCTCGATAGACGCGTTCTGCGCCGCGCTCGAATTGACCGAGCAGCCAAGAAAGAAGATTAAAACTATCAGCCCCAACCTTTTCATCTATTGGTCCCCACCCTTGCTTTTGTCACTTCTGCCGCGCCTTGATCTTCTGGTTCACCGTCGCAAGCTCGACCAGCAGAGTCTCGAGCGCCGCGTCGTACTCTTCCGGCTTCATCTCGCTCTTGCGCGCTTTGAGCTTCTCTACGGCCTCTTCGAGCCGCTGCCGCTCGGTCAGCAACTGAGCGAGCTCGGCGTCTGCGCCCGCCTGCTCGGCCGTCTTCGAGTCGAGGTAGAGCGTCTTCGCCAGCGCGCCGTCGCCCGCCGTAGCATCTTCGTGACCGACGCCGTCGCCGTTGTCGTCTATCAACGCGTGCTCGGTCGCGAGCCTGTTCTTCTGCTTGTACCAGTCGGCCGTGAGCCTCGTCGCGTAATTAAACGCCTCCATCAGCGAAAGCCTTCCATTTTTATCGCCGTCGGCCGCCGAGTCCGTCAGCGCCGCGATGAAGTGGTCTGCGAAGGTCGTAGCGTTCTGCTCGTTGCCGCTGCGCGTGGCCGTGATGACTATGCGGTTCTCGGCCGAGAGCGGCTTTACGAACTCGCCCGACGAGCTCGCGCAGTTGATAAAGACGACGCGGCGCGTAGGCAGCCCGCCCAGAAGCTGCGCGTAATCTTTCGCCGCCAGGTCAGGCCCGATGAGGTTGAACTTCGCCTGCTGAGTGTCGAACGAGCCGTGCCCGATCAGCACGACGAATACCGTCGAGTCCGCCGAGGCCGCGCTCTTCACGGCGTTAAAAGCGCTGCGGACTTCGGCGGCGGTCGCGCGTCCCGGTATCTCGCGGGCCGCGTTCTCAGGCCCGCCCGACGCCGTCTCCATCAAAAGGAAGACCTGCTTTTCGTCAAACCCGAGGCGGCTGGTCATCGCGTCATAAAGCGTCGTGGCATTCGCGGTGAACTTTTTAGTGTAGCCCTCTTCCCCGCCCACTCCCGCGACGATGATGGCGAATTTCTTCGGATCGATGGCGGCGCGCGGCGGCTTGTTCTCTTTCTGAGCTTTAGAGTCGGCCGCCTGCTGACCGGGCTTAGTGTTGTCGTTCGCCTGCTGCTGTCGGTCCGCGCTCGCCCCGCACGAGCAGAACAGAGCGGTTATCAAGAAGATTGTGGATGCAAGTTTGATAGATCGCATCTTATATACCTGAACGCGCGGCGAAGCACAGGCTTGCGCTTAGGCCAGCCCTTTACGTTTTCGCACGAACCACTCGGCGGCGGCAAGTGCGACCAGCAGCATGAAGTTTATGGGCATATCCCACAGGTCGCGCGTCTCGCGCATGGAGTTAGGCCCTTCGGTGTGCGTCAAGTCTTCGACGAGGTCGACCGCGTTGGCCGGAGAGTAATAATTCCCGCCCGTCTCTGCCGCGATGCGCTTCAGCAGCTCGCGGTTCTGCGCCGCGTCGCGCGCTTCGCGGTTGAGCGGGCCTACGAGAAAGCTCGCTTCGGCGAAACCTGTCGCGCCCGTCGAGTCGCTGCGCGTCGTCACTTCGACCTTGTGCAGCCCGTCTTCTTCGGCTGCGAGCGTCCCGAGGTAGCCTTCAAAGCCGCCTTCGATCGCGGGCTTCAAACTCACCTCGACCGTGCGGCCCGTCGGCGTAGTCACCTTCGCGCTGACGCGGGCGTCCGCGACGTTGTTGTATTTTTCGTCCGCGACCTCCACGCGCAGACGGACCTGCTCGCCGCGGCCGTAAAAGCTCCGGTCGCTTGCCGCCTCGACCTTGTGGCGGACCGAGTCGACGGTGTAGCGAAGCAGGTTCGTCCAGAAGGTCTCGAAAGAACGGTTCTTTGACTCAAGCATCATGCGCCACCGCCAGGTGTCTGACGCAAGCAGCGCGAGCGTTCGGCCGCGGCCGTAACGCTCTTCGACCAGCAGAGGGACGACGCGGTTCTTATCCTTGACGCTGCGGGCGTCGAGTATGACCGACGCGCCGGGCTTCGTGTTCGTGATGACTTCGGGCAGGGTGATGGCGGGCATCTGCTCCCACGCCTTCTGGTTCTGTTCGGGCTGTTCGGCGAGCCTTGCGGCGGGGTTGTCGCGCCCGCGCGCGGACGGCTCCGCTTTGAAGTTCTGGCTCTCGCCCGCCAGCGCGTTTTCGCTTTCGATGTAGACGGGGAGCAGATCGGCGATGGGCGTGTTGCTGTAGCCTCCCGCGCCGAACGCCTTCGACCCGGCCAGCGCCAAAAGCGTCCCGCCCCTTCGCGAAACGAACTGCTCTATCGCGCGAAGCTGGTCGAAGCTGAAGAAGGTCGCCTCGGCGCTCCCCAAGACCAGCGCGTCATACTTAAACAACTCCTCTTCGGACTTGGGGAAGCCCGCGGCCAGCTCTTCGCCGCTCTCGACGCCCTGGCGATAGTACTTCCCGTCGGCCGACCGCAGCACGCTCACCAGCGTCACGTTCTTCTCGTCGGTAAGAGCCGCGCGTATCTTGCCGTACTCCCAGCGCGGCTCGCCCTCGATGTAGAGAATGCGCGGGCGCGCGTCGACGACTTCGATCAACAGCTCTTGCGAATTATTCTCCGCGACCACTTCGCTTTCGGTCGGCGGGATGGCGAAGGTGTACCTGTGCAGTCCGGGCGAGGAAGGAGTAAAGGTTATTCGCGCGACCGTCGTAGCCTCCGTCTGGATCGGCACGTCCTGAGCGCGAAGTGCGTGGCTGTCTTCGGAAAGCTCCACCCTGACGCTTCTCTGCGCGGCGGCGTCGGCGCGCAGCAGGACTTCGGCCGTAACGGGCGATCCGCGAAGCACGCGGCGCGGGGCTGTCGCGCGGATCACTTCGACATCGCCTTCCAGTTTGGTCTGGCCCACGCCTACGGTGAAGACCGGCAGCCCGCGCGCGCGCAGGTTCCCGAGCGCGGTCGCCATGCTGTTATTCAAGTCGCCTTCGCCGTTGGTCGCGCCGTCGCTCATCACGACAAGCCCGGAGAGCGGCAGCCCCGACGAGTCGCGCACGGCCCGTTCGAGCGCGGCGACAATGTCTGTCTGCTCGCCCGCGCCCTCAAGCTCCGAGGCGCTCTCGACGCGCTGGGCTATCTCGGAGAACTTGAAGGCCCGCACTTTGAACTTGTCGGCGAGCGCCGCGTGAAAGTCCGACTCATGGGCCATCAATCTCTTCACCGTCTCAAGTCGGCTCGCCTCGCCTTCGTCTGCAAGCAGCATGCTCTTGGAATCGTCCATCAGGACGGCGACGTAGCTCGATTGCGCGGCTACTGTGGGAACGACGATGACGGGCCGCATCAGGCAGAAGAGGATCAAGGCAACGAGAGCCACTCGCAACCCGATCAGCAAAACGCGCCAGCCAAGCGGGAGTCGTACGGAGTGCCGGACGTAGAGGAAGTAGACCAAGAGCGCCAGCCCGGCCGCAATCAATAGGAAGACGAAGATAGGAGGGCGCGCGCCGAATCCGAACTGGCTCTTTGAGAAAAGGGCTGCTTTGTACTTGAACAGAAAACTAACAACCTGTTCCAAGATCGACTCCCCGCTATCAATGCGCCCGAGACTGTTGAATCAAACCAGTAGCAACATTGTAGTTTAACGCGGGCCTGGGCGCAAAAGAATTTCCTGTGCTGCGATCATGATATTCCAGCGCGGGCGAAAAGGACCAGCATTATTTATTCGCCGCGCGGCTAATAGTAACGGAAGAAACCTATTCAGGCCTGTGTCTAACCAATGTGTAAGCATAAATATCGGGTTGTAATCTCATGTCATAAGGGGTGTGTCCTTAGCCCTGAATGAGACGGCGGAAGTGTATCTTGCGAGCAGGGGCGAGCACCTAACGATCAACGATCAACATGACCCATGACAGATGTAAAACCACGCCCTTTCACCGACAACCATGCGAATAAATGAGGGAGGATAGAGTATGAAATCAAGGTGGGCGAGGAAGAATCGAGGGGTCACCTAAGACTGAATACCCTTTTTCTCCCGCCTCTTTTTGCTTCCTCTGTGGGGTGCAGGCGTAGCTCCATTTCTGTCCCAATCCTCTTGACTTATAGATTTAATCGGATTAGTATACGCGCCGTCTGGCAAAACCCTTCAGGAATGCACCATTTGTTCCTGGCTCAGACATCAATCACCAAAGTACGAACAAGCTGGGGCACTGCGGCACGAATTTTATTCAGTGCCTTATTGCGTAATGGTAGCCGGAAAAGCGTGCCGAACGGGGATCGTTGCTTGTAGGAAGTAGCGGTATTCGGCTGCAAACACTAGCTCAGACTCTTCAAAAAATATGCTCGTCAGGTTTGGGAGGACCCTTATTGTTATGAAAGATTCTCTTCGATCAGTTTTCAGGCGTTCGTCAACCGGGAGGTCACGCCCTGATTCTTCTGCCTCACACAAGGCGAGGTCTAGGGTCATTGTCATCTCCCTATTTGTTTGCTCTCTGCTGCTACTTGTGCCGACACTCTTCATCTCGAACGGAGTGGTGCAAGGTCAAAAAGGCGGCGTCGGAAGCCCCCCCCCCAAGACGCCGCAGCCGGATTATGCTGTCTACTCTTCTACGGCAACCCTGTTCCGCGTGACTGAAGCGCTCAGGGACGTGAAGCCCACGCCGCTGTCGCCCGAGACCGTGGCGAAGATCCAGAAGATAAAAGAGGATCTGGAGAAGAACCCGGCCAACGTTAAACGCATCAGACCCCCGCAAAATCCTAGTATGACCGGGCCGTTTACTGACCCGGCTCTTGACGCCGTCGTGCACAGGCCCGACGGTGTCAACGTCGTCTCCAACCCGATACAGAACTTTGACGGGCCGGACATGGACTTCGGCGCGGGGCTGTTCGGAGGACGATTCGCACCGCCCGACACGAACGGCGCTGTTGGTCCTAACCACTTCGTTATTACGACGAACAGCATGATACAGGTCTTCAATAAATCTGGCGTGGCCGCGGGACCCGCGGTAAGGATCAGCCAGATACTGCCCGGCGTTCCCAACGCCGCGGACGACGACGGCGACCCGATAGTTCTTTACGACTGGATGGCCGACCGCTGGTTCGTCGCCCAGTTCAACCTGAGGTTCGACAACCAGAACAGAATGGCCATGCACGTCGCCGTGTCGACGACGCCTGACCCGACAGGCACCTACTTCGCATACGAGTTCAAGACAAACCCTGGCCGCTTCGTCGACTACCCGCACATAGGCGTGTGGACGGACGGCTACTACATGACCAGCAACGACTTTACGCCTCCCGGCGTGGCGCCCTTCCTCGGCGCAGGCTTCTACGTCTTCGAGCGCGCCAAGGTGCTGACGGGCGATCCGACGGCCAAGATCATAGGCATCAACGGCCCGGCCAACGACGGCGGTTATCTGCCGACCAATCACCAGGGCTTCACCGTGCCGCCCAACGGCACGCCGAACCTGTTGGTCACGTTTGACTCGGTCGTGTTCGGTGCGCCGAACGATCTGCTCCGCATCTTTGTGCTGACGCCGAACTTCACGAACCCGCCCGCTTCGACTCTGGTTCAACTGCCAGACGTTGTGACGGCGGCCTTTGACGCTCGCAACCCTGATGGCCGCGCCGACGCACAACAGCCGGCGCCAGGCGAAGGGTTGGATTCGATCGCAGACCGATTGATGCACGCCTTGAACTTCCGCGTACTGGCGGGCGGCGTGCAATCTTATGTGCTCAACTTCACGGTCAACGTCAGCGGGGTCACCCCGTCGACATCCGCGACCTGGCAGGGCGGCGTCCGCTGGATGGAGCTTCGCCGCAACGCGGGCACCGGCGCCATCACGATCAACCAGCAAGCGACCTACGCTCCCGGCGCAGGCTCGGGCGTCGGCCGCGACCTCTGGATGGCTGGCGTCTCGCAGGACGGCGAAGGCAACATCGCCCTGGCCGCCAGCGCGACGGCCCCTGGCCCGACGCCTGCCGCTCTGAATCCGACGGTGGTCTACACGGGCCGCCTTGCCGGCGACCCGGCGAACACGCTGCCGCAGGGCGAAGTCGATGCCCTGGCTGCGGTCACCAAAGGCGTGCAGACCGCCACGGCCAACCGCTGGGGCGACTACAGCTCGCTGTTCACAGACCCTGCGGACGACTGCACGTTCTGGGGCGCGTTCGAGTATGTTGACTCACCGACCGCGACCTTCGACTGGAACACGCGCGTATTCAGCTTCAAGGTCAACCCGAGCTGCGTGACCGCGCCGCGCGGCACCTTCTCCGGCACGATCACCAACTGCAACACGGGCGCGCCCATTCTAGGCGCGATCGTCGAGACGACCAACCCGGCAGGCCTTTTCCGTGTGACGCCTGTGAACGGGACCTACTCGATCACAGCCTCGCCGGGGACTTACCAGGTGCGGGCATCCAAACCCGGCTTCGGCGCTCCGGCTACCGGAATGGTCACGGTGACGGCTGGCGGGAATGCTATTCTGAACCTCTGCCTCGCCCCGACCGCGATCATCGAAGCGGGCGGCGCGACGATCGTTACCGAAGGCTGCTCGCCTGCCAACGGCGCAATCGATCCGGGCGAGACCGTGACTGTGAGCCTCTGCGTCACTAACACCGGCTCAACCGCGACGACTGACCTCCAGGGCACGCTGCAAGCTACAGGTGGCGTCACCAACATTCAGCCGCCCAACCCGCAGAGCTACGGAGTTGTCGGTGTCGGTCAGACGGTTTGCAGAAACTTCACCTTCACGGCGAGCGGATCGTGCGGCGGCACAATCACGGCAACGCTTGACGTAGACGACTGCACAGGCGGAACCGGTGGTTGCACCGACCTGGGCGATCTGACCTACACCTTCACGCTCGGCACGCAGGCCGTGGCGTTCACGCAGAACTTTGACGGCGTGACTGCGCCTAACCTGCCCGCCGGCTGGACGGCAACGGTTGTCACAGGCCCTCCGGGCACGGTCAACTGGGTCACCTCTAACGCCGGCACCCCGGCTCCTCCGGCCGACACCGCCCCTAACTCAGCCTTCGTCCCTGACCCGGCCGTCGTCACTGACGTCGTGTTAGACACGCCGACCATCCCGATCACTACCGCCTCGGCGAGGCTGACGTTCAGGAACAACTTCGATCTTGAATCGACCTTCGACGGCGGCGTGCTTGAGATCGCCATCGGCGCAGGCGCATTCACAGACATCATCACCGCAGGCGGAACGTTCGTCACCGGCGGCTACAACTCCGTCATAAGCACCGCCTTCCAGAGCCCAATCGGTGGGCGCAACGCCTGGTCGGGCATCTCGGGCGGATTCACCACCACCACCGTCAACCTGCCCGCGGCTGCCTCAGGCCAGAACATCAGGCTGCGATTCCGCAGGGCCACCGACAACTCTGTCTCTCAAGTAGGATGGAGGGTTGACACCATCTCCATCACGGACGGCTTCACTTGCTGCGGCGCTGGCGGCGGCGGCGGGCCGTGCGCGGAGAACTTCGACACAGTGACTCCTCCTGCTCTGCCTACGGGCTGGACCGCGACGACCGCGATAGACTGCGCCACCTCCGACCCGTGGGCGACCTCTAACGCCGGAGTGCCCGCGCCGCCGGCCGACACGCCACCGAACGCGGCGTTCGTCAACGACCCGAACTGCATCTCCGACGAGCGGCTAGACTCGCCCGTCTTCAACGTCACATCGGCCACCGCCACCGTCACGTTCAGAAGGAACAACAACCTTGAGAACGGCTTCGACGGCGCGGTGCTTGAGGTGTCGGTAAACGGCGGTGCGTTCCAGGACATCATCGCCGCCGGCGGATCGTTCGCCGTGGGCGGCTACAACGGAGTAATCAGCGTCAACTTCGGATCGCCCATCGCCGGCCGTCAGGCTTGGACCGGCAACTCTGCCGGCTTCGTCACGACGACTGTAAACTTACCTGCTTCTGCTAACGGCGGTACGATCGTCCTCAGATTCCGCCGCGGGACAGACAGCAGCGTGAGCGGTCAGGGGATCAGGATAGACACGCTGACCTCGACGGGCACGAGCTGCGGCGGGGCCACCTGCAACTCCATAACCTGCCCGGCCAACGTAACCCAGTCCAACGACCCCAACCAGTGCGGGGCCGTTGTCAACTACCCGGCCCCCACCACCAGCGGCCAGTGCGCGGCACCGACTTGCTCGCCCGCCTCCGGCTCGTTCTTCCCCGTGGGCACCACCACCGTCACCTGCACGACCACAGGCCCGCCGCCTCGGTCCTGCACCTTCACGGTGACCGTGGTTGACACCCAGCCGCCTACCATAACCTGCCCGGCCAACGTCACGGCAGTCGCCCCGGCGTCGTGCCCCATTGCCACCACGGCCGTGGGCACCTTCCCGCCGCCGGTGGCTTCGGACAACTGCCCCGGCGTGACTACGGCCTGCGTGCCTCCCAGCGGGACACCGTTCCCTGTGGGCACTACGACCGTGACGTGCACGGCCACGGACGCATCGGGCAACACGGCTACCTGCTCGTTCTCGGTGACTGCGTTCAACGTCTGCCTGCAAGACGACAACAACCCAGGCAACCGGCTGCTGGTCAACACGTTCACAGGCCAGTACCAGTTCTTCTGCGGGAACACGGTCTTCACGGGCACGGGCAAGATGGAAGGCAACCGGCCGGGATCGTGCCTGTTCGGCTTGACCCACAACACGGCCGTCGTGAGGGTGAGGGCGAACTGGAGCACGAACACTAAGTCAGGAGACGCCTCGATCCAGTCGCCGCCTGGAACGGAGCGGTGCGGTATACAAGACCGCGACCTGAGCAACAATAGCTGCGCTAACGCGGGCGGGCCTCCCGCTTCTGTTAGCACTGGCAAAAAATGACGATTAGCTGACAGCTTGATCGTCACACGACTAAAGGCTGGGCGCCTCGCGCGTCCAGCCTTTTATTTTTTCTGATCGAAACTAATCTGCAAGCAGCGCGTTCAAGACCATTCAAATGCACAACGCGTCCGGCCCGAACAAAGAACAGAAAGGTGAGAGACCATGACTTCAACGAAATCGATGCTGAAAGCAGTCTTTCTAGTAGCAGCAATATTGATCGGCTGCGAAACTTCTAGCGCGCAGCACGAGAGGGGTGATAAAGAGGTTCTCTTCTTCTCAGGTAGTTTCTTCATCGGCGTCGGCGAGACGAGCGGGCTCAGCAGCTTTTCGGCCGGCGGCGGCATGGGGTACTTCCTGACCAGAAAGCACGAAGTCGGCGGCACACTAAACGCCAACGTGTTTAGCTTCAGAACCTGCATCGGAAACATCGACCCCGACACCGGACAGATACGCGAGGACTGCGATACCGATACGGAGTTCTTCGGCGGCGTCTCGGGGTTTTACCGCTATAACTTCGCCGGCAAAGACAAGCGCGGCTTTCCTTTCGTAGGCGGGGAGGTCGGCGTGGTCGACGTTACACGCAACTTCACGGGGAACGTACAGGGGCGCGGGTTTGTAGGTTATAAATATTACCTCAAGAAGAACGTCGCGCTCGATTTCAACGTGGGCTATAGGTTCGACATAAACAAAGTGAACGAGCGATTCTTTAACAGCGACCGCGAGGGCAACATCGACGGGCGGCTGGGGCTATCGTTCATCTTCTGACCCGGCAGTCGCGTTGATTATGGCGTCGGTGACACGGGCGACCTCGGCCATCTCTTTTACGTCGTGGACGCGGACTATGTGCGCGCCCCTGATGATGGCCGAGGCGACCGACGCGGCTGTGCCGAAGACGCGGTCACTTTCCGCGCGCCCCGTCAGGCGGCCTATGAAGCTCTTTCGCGAGGTCCCTATCATTATAGGAAGGCCGAGGCTTTCGAAGCGGCTCAGATGGTTAAGGATCGCGAGGTTCTGGTCGAGGGTCTTGCCAAACCCTATCCCCGGATCGAAGACGATCTGACTCCGTCCGACCCCGCGCCGTTCGGCCTCCTTGACCGCGGCCGTAATGTCACGTTCAATCTCAAGAAAGATGTCGGCAGACGGCGCGATCTTCTGCATGGTCGCGGGCTCGCCGCGCATGTGCATCAGCACTAAAGGTACGCGCGCGCGCGCGGCCACGTCCGCAATCTCCGGGTCGAAGCGGAGCGCGCTCACGTCGTTAAGAATACGCGCTCCCTCGTCGACGACGGCGCGCGCCACGCGGCTCTTGTAGGTGTCGACCGATATTGGTATGCGGAGTTTTCCCGCGAGCCCGCGGACTACCGGGAGCACTCTCGACAGCTCTCCTTCGGCCGTGACGACAGCCGCGCCGGGCCGCGTCGACTCCCCGCCGACCTCGACGATGTCGGCGCCTTCTTCCTCCATCCGAAGGCCGTTATCGATAGCCCGCGCGGCGTCAAGATTCACGCCGCCATCGGAGAATGAATCCGGCGTTATGTTTAACACTCCCACTACAGCCGTCCGGCGGCCGAGCGAGATCGTGCGGCCGTCATTGAGCTGAAGGTCGAACAGCTTTCTCATATCAGAATCCGGCTTTCAGATTGACTTTGATTTGCACTAATATCAACATAGCCGTTACAGCGGAGCTAGGGATATGGAAAAGCTGGAGATTAACATTCGGCAAAATGGGCTGGCAAACATCATGGAGCGCATCGTCGCTTCCTATGACGAGGCCGCCCCAAAGATACACCACCTCGACCGCATGCCGCTGCCGGCGCGCGAGGACGCGGCCGCCATCATGCAAGCGCTCGAAGAGGTGATCTACCCCGGCTACTACAGCGCGGGCGGGGTCACACACCAGGGGATAATCTACCGCGTGCAAGAGCGCATAGGGTGGCTGTTCGAGCACCTGCGTGACCAGATTGAAAAAGGGCTCCGTCACATGAAAGACCTAGACGCGGACCTCTGCCTGACGCGCGACGCTACGGCCGACGAGCACGCTTACGCATTCCTCGACGCGATCCCTTCGATACGCCGCATGCTTGCGAAAGATATTCAGGCGGCGTTTGACGGCGACCCGGCGGCCCACTGCATAGACGAGATAATACTGAGCTACCCTGCGGTCTACGCCATCACGGCTTACCGCGTCGCGCACGAGCTGAACGCGTCCGGCGTGCCGCTGCTCCCGCGCATGCTGACGGAGCTCGCCCACTCGCGCACGGGGATAGACATACACCCTGGCGCACAGATCGGCGAGAGCTTCTTCATAGACCACGGCACGGGCGTCGTCATCGGCGAGACGACAGTCATAGGCAACAACGTGAAACTGTACCAGGGCGTCACGCTCGGCGCGCTCTCCTTCCCGAAGGACGAGAAGGGGCGGCTCATACGCGGGCAGAAGCGCCACCCCACGATCGAAGACAACGTGGTGATTTACGCGGGCGCCACCATTCTCGGCGGCGACACAGTGATAGGTGAGGGGAGCATCATAGGCGGAAACGTGTGGCTGACCGAATCGGTCCCCGCAGGCTCGCGCGTAGTCCAGTCCGAACCGAAGCCGCGCTTCCTCACGCCCGACGAACAACTCCAGGAAGTGTGAGAACAGTTTTCAGTTTTTAGTTTTCAGTTTTTAGTCTTGATTCTGAAAACTGAAAACTGAAAACTAAAAACTGCCATATGAATCTCGACCATCTAATCAGGCTTTCGCGCCCCTTCGGCTTTGAAACCAAAGTGATCAGATCGGCCGCCGGGCTTGATCTCGTCGAAGAGCCGGGCGACGAGTATTCGCTCATTGTTGCGGCCCCGCCTTACGAATTCGAGAGCCGTTACCGCCCCTTCAATTTCAAAGCGAGCGAAGAGAGGGCGGCGATCGAGCGCAACCAGAGTATGCTGACGGATGCCTGTGATCGACTTTCGCATAATGGGTTGATGTTCGTTTATGGGTTGCCCGCTCACCTCGCGCGTTACGCGACTGCGCTCTCATCTCTGTTGACGTTGAGGTATTGGATTTCGGTGAGAACGATGACATCGCAGAAGCGCGGCGGGCTCAGGCCCGAGCACACGGGTCTGCTGTTGCTTTCAAAGCCGGCCGCGCCAATCAATACTCTCCGCGTCGCTCACCCGCGCTGCCGCTGCTGCGATAAGACGCTTAAAGACTGGGGCGGCAAGTCGCACCTTATGCACCCGGCCGGCGTCAGGCTGTCGGATGTGTGGAGAGACCTTGTCGTCGACCCGAAGGAACGCATGCCCGCCGAGGTCTTTGAGCGCATTCTTCAGCTCTCTCAAAGCGGCGGCCGCAACAGTCTCTTGCTGATTGCGCCCGACATCGCGCACACGCGAGCGCCAGAGGCGAACGACGACCTGCATAATCTTCTCGCGTTCAACCCGCTTGAGCTGAACGGCGCAAAGAACGCGGGCGCGATAAAGCGGCGCGTTCCTGAGCAGTTGTTAGACCGCTGTCACAACGCACCGTGCCTTGATGTCTTGAAGGCCATACCGTCAGAGACGGTCGATCTTGCGTTCGCCGACCCGCCATTCAATCTGACGAAGGAGTATAACGGCTATTCCGACGACAGGGGCGAGGGCGAGTACGTCGGCTGGTCGAAGAGGTGGCTGGTCGAGTACGAGCGCGTGCTGAAACCCGGAGGCGCTCTCGTGCTGCTCAACCTGCCGAAGTGGGCGGCGTTGCTCGCGGACTTTCTCAGCCGCGCGGGCAAGCTCTACCTGCAAAACTGGATCGTGTGGGACTCGCTGCCCGAGCCTAAAGGCGTGTTGATGCCCGCGCATTATTCCCTGCTCTACTTCACAAAAGGCCCGCGCGCCGCGAGGTTCAATTACTGCTCAATGGAGGACGGGTGGCAGCCTTTCGACGAAGCCGTCTTCCCGCCCGACCGCGCGGATGTCTGCCAGCGCAGGGCCTGCGTGCGCAGAAGGCGAGCGTCAGCCCATCTTTGGCGCGGCGAGTTGACTGACGTGTGGTTTGACATACACCGCGACCGCCGCCAAAGGCGCGACGGAGAGGCCAGGAGGGCTCACCCTTGCCAGACGCCCGACAGGCTGCTCGACCGAATCATTCGGCTCACGACGAACCCCGGCGACCTCGTGCTTGACGGCTTCGCGGGGACCGGCACATCGGCGTTAGTGGCTAAGCGGCTGGGCCGCCACTTCATCGCGATCGAGCAGGACGGCGGGTACCTCGCCGTAGCGGCGCGGCGCATGTCGGCCAATCGATCATCTGCGCGCCCGTCGAAAAATAGGCTCGCCCACACGACTATTTCAAAGAGGCGCTTGCAGCTTGAGCTGCAACGGCTCGCCCGGCTGCTCGGCCGCCTGCCCGACAAGGCCGACGTAGAGTTTTTCTCGCACCTTGACCCGCATGCGTTTGAAGAGAGATTCGCGTCGTGGGGCGACGCGTTGAAGGCGGCCCGGCTTGTCGTGTCGGATTGGCAACAGGCAGAATCGGAAGACAGAGACCCGGCTAACCAGTTAGAGTTGTTCGAACCCGCTATGACGAACGGAGAGGACTCGGAATTACATTTCGGGTGAGAGACGGAGATGGGACAGACTGAAAGAATCTACTTTACGGACGCAAGTGTTCTGGAGTTTTCCGCCCGCGTAGTCGATGTCAGGACTACGGACTACGGCGAACAGGTCGTGCTCGATAAGACGGCTTTTTATCCGACCGGCGGCGGACAGCCTTACGATACAGGCAGCCTCAACGAGGCCCGCGTCGTGGATGTCTATGAGGACGACGCGGGGACCATCTTTCACATAGTCAAAGAGCCTGGACTGCTCCAGGTCGGCGAGAGCGTCACAGGCAGGATCGATCGCGAGCGCAGGCTGGATCACATGCAGCAGCACAGCGGCCAGCACATACTGTCGCAGGCTTTCGTAAAGGCTTGTAACGCACAGACACGCTCGTTCCACCTCGGCGCGCAGACCTCGACTATAGACATCGAGCTCTATTCGCCGACAGATGATCACATGCGCGCCGCCGAAGAGGCCGCCAACCGCGTGATCTTCGAAGACCGCTTGATGCGCGTGCACCTCGTTAGTGAGGAGGAAGCGACGCGCCTGCCTTTGAGGAAAGAGCTCGCCGTTCACGGCGACATTCGCGTGATCGAGATCGAAGATTTTGACTGGTCCCCTTGCGGGGGCACGCACGCGGCGCGCAGTGGCCAGATAGGTTTGATAGCGATCAAATCTTTTGAACGCGCGAAGAAGATGACGCGCGTAGAGTTCGTCTGCGGCCGCCGCGCGCTTGAAGAATACAGGCGAACCAATGGCATAGCTTCACAAGTCGCAAAACTCTTCAGCTCCGAGCGTGACGCCGGGCCCGAGCTGGCGGCGCGCGCGCTCGAAGAGAACAGGGCGCTCAGGAAACGACTGCGAGAACTGCTGGAGCTTGCGATGAGCGCTGAAGCCGCCGGGCTGTTGGCTGAAACAGAGGCGACTAATAATCTAAAGATCTTCCGGCGCGCTTATGCCGACCGTGACGTTGAAGAGGTTCGATTGCTGGCTTCAAAGATAGTTTCACTTGAGCCCGCGGTCGCGCTCCTCGGCACAAGAGACGCGTCGTCGGCGCGATTGGTCTTCGCAAGGTCGGCTTCGCTCGGCCACGACATGGGAAAGTTGATGGCCGAAGCTTGCAAGCTCCTTGGCGGCCGCGGAGGGGGCCGCCCCGAAATGGCGCAAGGCGGCGGCCCGCTGATCGAAAAACTCGAAGAAGCCTTGATGAATGCAGCAACCCACGCCGCCCAAGTTTAATAAGGATCAGATAAGCCTAGAAGGGCGTGTTTCAATAGGAAGCCCCGCAGGGGCAGGATTCAATAGCCAGGGGCATCGCCCCTGGAAACGGATTGATAGTAACGACAAGCCCTGAAAGGGCGATATAACTATCGCGCCCTTTCAGGGCTTTGTTTTGTATGCATCCGTCACCCGGCGCGTTGCGCCGGGCTATTAAATTGCGCCTCTTCGAGGCTTTCTAGATTGACTTTCGAACGAGCGTTCGATAAAATATTCGACATAAAGTTTTTTCTGAATACATCTCGGAGGCGGCGATGGCTAATTACGCTACTACGACTATCACGAAGAAATACCATGATGCCATTGTTGATTGGCAGCAGAAGAACTTCCCGGAGCTTGATCTGTTGCAGCGGCACTGGGACGACTACTTCAAAGGCGTCCCGCCTTTCGAGCTCGTGGCCAAGGTCGGCGACCTGAAGACTGACGTGATAGAGGTGGGACAGTACGCGGGCCGCCCGCGGTTCGAGCGCGCCAAAGAGATGGTCGGCAACGCCTTCTTCAGCGCCCGCGACATCATCAGGGCGCAGTGCTCTACGGAGCTTGGCTCGATTCAACAGCACCGCCTGACCTTGGACAGGTCCGTCTCCGAAAAGGGCAAGTTCGCCGTCCTGCGCATCATGGCCGAGGAGCTTCGCCACGCTTACCAGATGTTCTGGGTGTTGGACCAGGACCCGTCCTGGAAGAAGCCGGGCCTGGGCGACGTTGCCAAACTGACTATCGAAGAGTTGCTTTCGATGGAGCTCGGCGGCCACGTGCTTGACGCCTTCAACATCGATTTCAATGATTTTCTCGATAACGTAACTTACGCGACCGTCATAGACCTCGTCGGCAAATACCAACTCGAAATGCAGCAGGTCTTCAGCTACGCCGCGATGGCGCGCAGCATGGGGCCTATGCTTCAGGAAGAGGCTTTTCACCTGGGCAGCGGGCGCTCGCTGCTGAAAGAGATAGGCCAGATGGCGGCGCGCGGCGAAGGCGATTACAGCGTCGAGGACATACAGAAGGCTATGAACCTCTGGTTCCCGCGCGGGCTTGAGATGTTCGGCAACGAGAAGGGCGGCGAGACGGCCATTACCTTCGGGTTCAAGGACAAGACGAACGGCACGGCCCAGGGCGAGTACATTGATGAAGTTCTCGGCGTGATCAGAAACGTCAACGTAGCCATGGTCCAGGAGCGCGTACCCGGGATCGCGCGCCAAGACGCGCACGCTCTGATCGACGAGATCGAAAGGAGCGGTGATCCGAAGCGCGGCGTTAAGCCTGAAGAGATCCTCTCGCTTCCCGACACGAAGTTCTTCCGCAAGCGCGGCGTCGAAGAGTTCGTCTTCATGCCTTACGACGTTAGAGGCGAGATGCTGACCGAAGACGGCAAGCCGCTCTCTCCCGACGGCTACCTGCGTTATCTCGCCACCGTGTTGCCCGAGCGGTTCATCGGCAGCCGCGAGTACAACAAGTACGTCGACCAGATGCGCGAATTCTACGCCAACAAATAAGGCTCAAGAAAAGTCGAAAAGAAGAGAGGCGGCGCGCGTGGCCGCCTCTCTTCTTTTCGACAAACAGAATTGCGAGCGGCGAAAGAATGATGTTATTGTCTCGCCTTCGGTCGTCGGAGGGAGCTTGTCTGAATCACGGGCATTCTGGGCAATATACATCAGCGTCGCAATAAGCTACCTCGGCGTGGGGCTGGTCGCGCCGCTCATCGCGATAGTCCTCTCAGAGCATCACGCGAACCCCTTTGTCATCGGACTGGTCGGCACCACGATGTTCGCGGCCTTCACCGCGGCCTCGTTCCCGGTCGGGTGGCTGACTGACCGCGTCGGCCCGAAGCCCATACTCGTCGGCGGGTTGATCGTCTACGGCGTGTCGATAATCCTCTTCGCGATGATAAGAGAGATAGAGCTATTCTTCATCGCAAGAGCGATCGAAGGCGTAGGCGCGGCGGCCATATCTGTGGCGACAGAGACGATGATTAGCAGGTTGAGCAGCCCGAACGAGCGGGCGCAGCGCATGAGCTATTACGCGCTATCGGTGGGCGCGGGCTGGGCCGCGGGGCCTATGGCCGGGACGTTACTGTTCGGCATTCGCCCCGAAGCGCCCTTCGTAGCATGTTTCGCGCTCAGCCTGCTGGCGGCGGTCCTTGCGTCGGGGTTCATACCCGCGGCCATCACCAGCACACACCACACGGCCGAGCTGCCCCGGAAGCTGTCGCTCAAGATCTTCGTCCCGATTTCGGCGGGCGCGCTCTACGGTTACCTCATGTCCTCGCTCGTCACGCTTTTCCCTCTATACCTGAAAGAGCATCTATCGATCGCGGAGACGGAGATGGGGGGCATCATAACCGCCGTGATCGTTGGGACCATTCTGAGCCAGGTGCCGATAGGCCGCGCGGCGGACCGATTCGGCAAGCGCAGGACTCTGCTGATCTGCGCCGTCTTGCTCGCCGTCGATTTCTTTGTTATGACTCTTCACAGCGATTGGCGTTACTTCCTGATAAGCGGCGCCTTCGCGGGCGCGCTGGCGGGGAGCTTCTACCCGCTAGGGCTTGCGATGATCGGGGGACTTGTGAGCAAGGAGCGGCTCGGGGCTGCCACTTCTCTCTTCTCGCTCGCCTTCGGGATAGGGAGCCTGACCGGGCCGGGTCTTTCGGGGCTGGCGATGAGCGAGCTAGAGAACCCAAAATGGCTTTTCTATCTCCCGGTCCTGCTAACTACAGTTTTCTCCCTCGTGATGGTCGCCCTTTATGGCAAGACCGCCGCTCGAAAAAATCGCGCGGCTTGAAGCGGCCACACGGCCGATTGTGGCGCAACTCCACAGAAGCTTATTCCCTCCCCACGCTACAAGACTTGACTATTGCTTGTCCGCAGGCGGAAGGCAACTTTTGTTTTTTTTGTTAGTGACATCGCTCACCTCTTGAAGGGGATCGTTGTTACTATCTGACGCTGAGGACCAAAGCCGTTTACGAGCGAGGTGCGGCAGGGCGACCGAATTAAGGCGCAGGGGATGGCGCTTTAAGCAACTCAAAGAAGAATCCCGCATCTCTCCGGTCTTCGTTAGGGGATTTGTACAAAAAAACGAGCCGCTCTGCTCAGAAGTTAAAGGCGATATGCTGCTGAGATTCAGCCGCTAGATTTTGAGGACCGGCAGCCTGGCAATCAACAAGAATTTTCCCAGGAAACGAGGTAAAAAAATTGGCGTTTAATGCTACCAAAAGGAAGCTCGCCCCCGAGACGAGCGCGACGGCTTCTAGGAAGCGTAGCGGGGGTATCAAGAAACGGCGAAGGACCAAAGGTCCCAGCGAGAAGATGCGGTCGCTGGCGGCATTGAGCCTTGCCCCAAAAGTTGGGTACCTCCAGATAAGCGACCTGACGGGGTCAGAGGACAGAGGGATCGAGTCGCTCGTAGACAAGCGATTGCCCAAACGCAGTTACAAGAAGGGCGAGAGGATCTACCCGACGGAACGCAAAGACCCCGTGCTCTTCATGGTCAAGAGCGGGTCGGTCAACATATTCCGCCCAGCTCTGCAAGGCGGGCAGTACGCGATAAAGAGATTAGAGCGGGGCGCCGTTTTCGGGGAGATGCCCCTGATAGGCCAGAGCATGCTCGGCGCTCATGCCGAAGCGGCCGAGTCGTCCGATCTGATTGTGATAAGCGCGCAAGACTTCGACCGCATCGCGTCGTCGGCCCCCGACATAGCGCTCAACGCTATGCGCAAGCTCGGCCCCAGGCTTGTCGAAGCCGAGCGCCAGCACGAGCGGGCGGCTTTCCACCCGGTCACGGCCCGCATAGCATCGCTGCTCGCGAGGCTTGCCAACGAGGCGAACCAGGTCGTCGGCTACACGCACCAGGAGATGGCCGACATGCTCGGCGTCTACCGCGAGACGGTCACCAACGCCATCGCCGAGCTGAAGCAGGACAAGCTGGTGAAGGTGGGGCGAAAGCGCATCACGCTGCTCGACCCGGATGCGCTGTCGAGACTGGAAGCGCTTTAGACCGATTGATTGCCATAGGGTCGACCGGCGGGGTAGAATTCAATTCGCCCGAAGCTGTAAGCTGGAGTCGGCCCTATGGAAATCTTATGGATCATTGTACTGGCGGGTTACGCCATCTGCGTGGCGCAATCTATCCTCGCGCTCACGTCCCGCCGCCCCGTCGTCCCTCGCATAGCGTTAGCCTCGCTCGCCTTCGCCTTCGGGGCGCACACGGGCTGGCTCCTGCTCAAAGGCATACGCACGGGCCGGTGTCCGCTCGTCGGCACAGAGGAGATGTGCGCATTCCTCTCCTGGTGCCTCGTAATCGCGTACATCATAGCCGCCCGCTGGTATAGGGCCGACGCGCTGAAGGCCTTCATCTTCCCCATAGTGCTCGTGCTGGTCACGATAGCGGCTATCTCGCCCGACGCGACGGCGAGCCTCGCCGGTCAAAACAGTCCGTTTCAAGGGCTGTTGTTCGTCCACGCGGGGTTCTTGCTGCTTGCTTACGCGGCCTTCTTCGTCGCCTTCGGCGCGGGGCTGATGTACCTGATACAGGAGCGCGAGCTGAAGAGCAAAAAGTTCGGCCCCATCTCCTACCGGCTACCCTCGCTCGAAACCTGCGACAAGATCAGCTTCAAGGCAATGGCGATCGGCTTTATATTTCTGACTCTGGGGATAGCGGCGGGGATAGGCTGGCAGCGCGCGCGCGACGGCGTCTACTGGCACGGCGAGCCTACGGAGATATTCTCGGTCTTCTCGTGGGCGATCTACCTGCTGATAATTCAGACGAGGATGAGCGCGGGGTGGCGGGGCCGGACGGTCGCGCTCGCCTCCATCATAAGCTTCATGCTCGTCATCTTCAGCCTCGTGGGGGTGCGCTACCTCGACACGTCGCACCCGGCCGGCTAGGCGGGCAGAGCTATACTTAACGCCGAACGTTTGTGAGAGATGAACATTGTCCTGATAGGTCTAAGCCACAAGACGGCGCCCGTCGAGGTGCGCGAGCGGCTCGCTTTCTCCGAGGTCCGGCTCGGCGAAGCGCTCGCGACGCTCGTCGATCAGGAGGTGATCGACGAGGGGGTGATCGTCTCGACCTGCAACCGCGTCGAGATCCTGGCGTCGGCTCCCGCGGGAGCTCAGAAAGGGATCGCGCGGCTCACGGACTTTCTCTGCGACTTTCACAGCCTGCCCATAACTAACATCAACGGCCACCTCTACCGCCACGCCGACGCCGAAGCGGTCAAGCACATCTTCCGCGTCGCCTCCAGCCTCGACTCGATGGTGGTGGGCGAGTCTCAGATCCTCGGCCAGATCAAGGAAGCCTACCAGCAGGCCATCAACGCCGGGACCGTCGGGCGCATACTGAGCCAGCTCATGCACAAGACGCTCTCGGTCGCAAAACGCATCAGGACCGAGACGGCCATCTCGCAGAAGCCTGTCTCGATAAGCTCGGTGGCGGTCGAGCTCGCCTACAGAGTCTTCGGCGAGCTTTCAGACAACTCCGTCATGCTCGTAGGGGCGGGCGAGATGGGAGAGCTCGCGGCGCGCAACCTGATGGAGGCCGGAGCGGGCAAACTGGTTGTAACGAATCGCACAGAGGAGAAGGCTGAAGCAGTCGCGCGCCAGCTCGGGGTCGGCGCGATAAGCTTCGACACTCTCTACGACGCGCTCCCGGCGACCGATATCGTGATCTGTTCGACGGGCGCGCCGGATTACGTCATACGCCCCGCCGAAACGAGGGCCGCGCTTAAGTCGCGCCGCAAAGGGCCGGTGCTATTCATAGACATCTCAGTCCCGCGCAACATCGACCCGGCCGTGGCGCAGGTCGACAACACTTTCCTGTTCGACATCGACGACCTCGAAGCGGTCGTCAAGACCAACATACGAGAGCGCGAGCAGGAGGCCCGCTCGGCCGAGGCCATCATCGAATCAGAGGTACAGCTTTTCGCCAAGCAACTGCTCTCGCTCGACATCGGGCCGAGCGTCCTTGAGGTGAAGAAACTGCTCTCGGAGATGGCGATGGGCGAGTTTAAACGCAACCGAAAGCGGCTCGGCATCAACCCCGAACAGGAGGCGGCGATCCAGGAAGTCTTGATCCCCGCGCTCGTCAACAAGCTCTCTCACCCGGTCATCGTCCACCTGCGCGAGGCGGCTCGCAACGGCGAGACGACCCAGGTGCTGGACGAGCTGCGTAAGATGGTCCGCATAGACTGAAGCCAGGAGAGACGTTGGACAGAAAATTAATCATCGGCTCGCGCGGCAGCAAGCTGGCGCTCTGGCAGACCGAGTGGGTCAAGTCCGAGCTCGAACGCCTGGTCCCCGGATTAGAGATCGAAATAAAAGTACTGACGACTAAGGGCGACCGCGTGCTCGACGTGTCGCTCCCGAAGCTGGGCGAGCAGGGCAAGGGGCTGTTCACGGCGGAGCTTGAGGAAGCCCTTTTCGGCGGCACGATCGATCTGGCCGTCCATAGCCTGAAAGACCTCCCCACAGAGCTGCCTTCGGGGCTCCAGATCGGCTCGATAACCGAGCGCGAAGACGTGCGCGATGCGCTGGTCGCGCGCGGCGTGAAGGCGTTTGACGAATTGCCGCACGGCGCGCTGATAGGGACGAGCAGCCTGCGCCGCCTCGCGCAGATTCGCGCGGCGCGGCCGGACCTAGTCGTCGAGCCTGTGCGCGGAAACGTCGACACGCGGCTCAGAAAACTGGACGAGGGGAATTTTGACGCGATCATCCTGGCGGCAGCCGGCCTGCGCCGCCTCGGATACGCCGGCCGCATCACGGAGTACCTGAGCGAAGAGTTAATGCTATCGGCCGTGGGCCAGGGCGCGCTGGCAATAGAGACTCGCGCCGACGACGAGGCTGTTAACGAGATAGTGCGACGACTCAATCACGATCCGACCGCGAGGGCCTGTCAGGCGGAGCGGGCTTTCCTCAAGGGGCTTGGCGGCGGCTGTCTCGTGCCGATCGCCGCGCTCGCCAGAGTAGAGGGAGATCAGGTAAGCCTCGAAGGGTTGGTCGCCGCGCCGGATGGGTCACAGATCATCCGCGGCCGAGAGAGGGGCTCGGCGGCCGAGTCAGAGCTGATCGGCCAAACGCTCGCCGACCAGTTGCTGAGGCGGGGGGCCGGTCGGTTACTGTCGAGATAATGATGATATGACCTGTAGGGGCGGGGCTTGTCCCCGCCCGGCGGCGCGAAAGCGCCGGACGGTCATCGTGCTGCGCACGATCCGGGCAGCCACAAGGGCTGCCCCTACATTTTTTGCCAGCAGCTTTCGTCACCCCCCGCGAGGGGGGTCGAGCATCGGCCTGAGCTTCTTAATTATGCGGTTGAGTATCGAGCCTACGCTTATGGCCGAGATGTCTAACGCCATCACCTTCGTGATCTCCTCCAGCGTGAGCCCCTCGACGTAGCGCAGCTTGAAGATCAGCAAGTCGCGGTTACGGTTCTTCCCGCTTATCGTTTTGTCCAGCGCCTGTTCTATCTCTTCGATCGTGTACGACTCTTTCGCGTAGCCCAGCGGCTGGCCGTCGAGACGGCTGCGCGCCTCTTCGCGAAGCGCCCCATCGCCGCTCGTCTCCAACAGCTCGTCGAGCGAGTAACTCACCTTCGGCCGCTTCTGCGCGCGCATCTCGCGGAAGTAGTCTCGGACAACGTTGATCGAAATCATCGACAGGTATTGGAAGATCGAGTTGGCGTACTCGCCCTCGAACCGCTCAAGCGCGCGGTTGTGGTCTTCGACCAGCCGCATGTAGACGGCCTGGACCAGGTCTTCGATGAGGTCTTCAGGAAACTGCGGCTTGCGGTCAGCCTCTTCGCGCGCTTTGCGATGAAAGGTCTTTACTACGCTGAGTCTGATGGTGTGGTCATAGCGGCGAACGAACTCTTGCCAGGCCACCTCGTCGGGGGGGCGCAGGGAACATCTCTTCAGCAACTCGGCAACAGTCCATTCGCGCGCGGGCGTAGACATATCCCACCTTACTCGACACTTTTTTGAAAAGAGTGAGACGGGCTTGATGCTTGGCTCATCAAGCTCGCTAGAGTGATATAAATAACTTCTTCTTGTAATTAATGAAGTTCAACCTGCCTATTGCGCGTGAAAGTATAACAGGACATTTTTCTCCTGGCTACTTTCACGAAACAAAAGGCGCACGGGCTGACTAAATCCAATAATCATTGAGCTTGCGCGGGAAATGGCTGAGCGGCCCGTGTCCGTGGCCCAGCCCAGGCGCGCCCTTGATCGCTTCGACCACATACTGCTTCGCGGCCGGGACCGCCTCGCGAAGCGTGAGCCCCGAAGCCATCAGGCATGCAAGCGCCGAAGCGAGCGTACAGCCCGTGCCGTGAGTGCTCGTCGAATCAACTCGCTCCGCGCTGAAAGTCGTGACTCCGCTTGAATCCAGCAACAGGTCGGTCGCCTGCTCGCCTTCGATCTCCCCGCCTTTTATCAACACTGCCTCGGAACCTAATGCAAGAATGCGTCGGGCCGCGCTCTCCATCTGTGTCACAGTCGCGACCTCTGCCCCTGTGATCCTCTCCGCCTCCGCGCGGTTCGGGGTGACGACGGTAGCCATAGGGAGTAGAAGGTCGATCAAAGCGGCAAGCGCCCTGTCATCGATCAAGTCATACCCGCTCGTGCTTCTTACAACAGGGTCGACTACGACGTGCGCGATGGCCTTTGACGACAATGCATCGGCCACCTCTTCTATCACGTCGCGCGTGGGCAGCATCCCCGTCTTGACCGCCGCTATGTCGAAGTCATCGAACAGCGGTTCGAGTTGTCCGCGCACGACCTCACGCGTCTGGTGGTGCGCGCCAAATACTCCCTGAGTGTTTTGAAGCGTCAAGCTGGTTATCGCCGCCACGCCGTAGCAGCCGAACGCGCTCATAGTCTTTATGTCGGCCAGTATCCCCGCGCCGGCCGAAGGGTCGAACCCCGCTATGGTCATCACTGTGATCATGATTAAATGCAGTTTCGCACGATTCCGTTACGCCTTAATAGCGCGCACGACGCTCAGCAGGTCTTCCGACCTGGCGAAGAGCGAGATGGCCGCCACACCGGCCGCGCCGCGATCGAGCGCCTCGCGGAAGTTATCAAGGTTGATGCCGCCGATCGCAAGCACGGGTATCTTTACGCGGGCGGTCGCGGCGGAAAGGGCGTCGAGCCCCGCCGGAGCGCCATAGACTTTCTTGCTCTCGGTCTCAAAGACAGGGCCGAAGACTACGAAGTCAGCGCCCCCGCGCTCAGCATCATCGATCTCTTCGAGCGAATGCGTTGAGACGCCAACAAGCATTGACGCACCGAAGGCGCGTCGAACCACGTCCGCGCTGATCGAGCGCGTGGTCAGATGTACGCCCGCGCCCGCGCACGCCGCGACGTCCGATCGGTCGTTGATCAGTATGAGAGTCTTTCGGCCCTCTGCGACCGCGCGGGCGGCGTCGGCCACGTAGAGCAGGTCGCGGGCGGACAGATCGCGCTCGCGTATCTGAACCATATCGATTCCGGCATCGACGGCGCGTGTTGTGTAGTCGATAAGGTCGGAGAGCTTTGAGCTATTCTTTCCGGGCGGCAACATCGACCGGTCTGTTATCAGGTATAACAGCGGTTTCGAATGGTTTGGCATCAAAGTCATCACCCTGCCATTTTAGCTGAAAAGTGCTGACTGTCTTCTTAAAGTTTATCAGCTCCCAGGCCCCTAGCATTATGTTGAGAAGACCCAGGCCCGTCACGGCGCCGCGCACGTACCCGCTCGTCATAGCGCGGCCTAGCCAGGGCCACTCCAGCTTGTCGACGGCTGAGAATAACAGGTAATTTTCATTCCAGGAAGGGTGATTGAGCCAGGGAAGGATGACGAGCAGCAGGCCGATCTCGAAACAGATGAGGATGTAAAAAATGATGGTAAGCTTTGCCGACATAAAAACAAGTCCTGAGTGCAGAGTCCTGAGTTAAGAATATTACTCAGGACTCTGCACTCAGGACTCACATTATCATGCGCTCTTTGACTCCTGCAACTCTTGTATTTTTCTGGCCACCTGGCGGTAATTGACGTCTATGCCGTAGACCTCCATAAAGACGTCGATCGCCTTATCGACTTCGCCCATCTCTTCGAGGCAGAAGCCCATCTCGTATCTCAGGGCCTGGTATTCGTCTTCGGTGCGCCCGGCGATCCTCAGCCCGCGCTCGAACCACATGACCGCGACCTTGAGCATCTGCTTGCGCTTGAAGCACACGCCGAGCATGTGGCAGCACTGTATGTAGTTCGCTGTGAGCGCCTCGTCTTCGCCGGCCATTCTGAATGCCATCTGGAACTGCTCTATGGCGTCGTCCAGCACGTCCATGTCTTTGTAGGCCAGCCCCAGGTTGTAGTGAGTCTCAAAATCCATCAGCGGCTTCAGGTCGCCGGTGTTCTCTTTCAGCTCTTCGAATATCTCTTGCAGCTCAAGGCCGGTGTCCTGCTGGCGCCCGTCGTCTTGCGCTCCCGCGAGCTCTTTGAGCCAGAGCGTTGAATCGACAACGTCGACGCTTTCGACTTCCGCCACCGACGCGTCCAGCTCGACCAGCTCGTGATCCTCATAGACTTCGACCGCCTCTTCGGCGATCTCCGCTTCGGCCTCGAACTCCTGAGATTTGCCAACCGCCTCTGCCGCGTCGGGTTCCTCGAGAGACTCCTGGATGTATTCTTCGACGGCCGCTCCGACAGTCGCTTCTGTCTCTGCTCGTTCGGTGATGTTGTCGAACGAAGCGTCTATGTCGGAGACGATCGAGCCGATGATGTCTTCTTGTTCGGAGGTGACAATCTTCTCCGGCAGGGCGCCCGTCGGGGGTCTGCCCGTTTCGAAGACGGTGTTGTTGAGCAGGTCGCTGGTGTTGAACTGGACCAAAAGGTCCGGGTCGAGCGGGCCTGACTCCTTGTGGACGAGGAACGGGACAGGGTTCAACTGGCCGCTCGCTTCGGGCTGGCTCGACACTGATACGGTAAAATCATCTATCACCGCCGCGCCGTTCGAGCTCTCCTCTTCTATCAACATCGCGGCGTGCTCACTGCCAGCCCCGTTGCCGTTGGTATGCTCTTCAGCCAACTCGCCCTGGAAGTAGTCGGCGTCAGGCACGGCCTGTGCGAAATCGTTCGAGCGGGTTTGTACGTTTTGGTACTCCTCGCTCACAAGCGCCCCCGAGGCGTACAGGCCGAGTCGTTTGTACCTGGACATTATTTCGGGGTGTTGGCCGTGTTCAGCTTTCAACCTGTCCAGCGTGTCGCGCGCGATCTCGGAATAACCTTGGGCTATGTAAAAATCTATGCCTTCGAGCTCGTCCCTCAACATCGCCGTCATAGTGTCGGTGGCGACATCGCCCGAAGAGGTGAACATCCCGTCGCCGAGCTGGCCGCCTGACACGCCGGCTTCGCTCGCGTCCCCGACCAGCATGTCGCTGTAGCGGAAGGAATGCCCACTCAGAGGCGGGCCGTTTCCGTTTGAAGGAGCAGACTGATGGCCTTCGGCTTCGACCCCCTGGCCGGGGACTGTCACAAACCCCGTCTGATCGTGCAACTGCCCAGTCTGATACTTGGTGAGGTCGAGCCCGCCCGCGGCGTTCTGCCCGTCGAAACCGCCGTTGCCGTGCTGCGTGCTCATCGCTATGTCGAAGCCGCTTTCGAACCCGAATGCCCCCGCCCCCTTGTTGGACCACCCGCCCTCGCCAGGGCCGGCTGCGGCAAGCTCTTCCACGTTAGGATTGAGCTGGCGCGCTTCCGAAAGGTAATCGCTCGACCGCGCGGATTCGCCCCGCGCCTCGTGTATGCGCGCGAGTTGCAGACATTCCGAAGCGGCTTCATCCATCATGCCCGCGCGCAGGTAGATGTCCTTCAGCTTCAGATGCACCTGCAAGTTCTCGGGCGCATGCTGGAGTATCTCTTTCAACATCGCGACGGCGTGATCGATCTGCCCGTGCCCGGCCAGTATCTCGGCCTCGGAGATTTGACGGATCACGAAGGTGTCGTCGAATGCCGCCGACTCGTAATCTAGCGGCCCCGTCGCCCTTATCACGTCCGGCGAGTCGGCCTCGGTTATGTCCTTTACCCCGAGGTTGTAAAGCCTCTGCAAATGCATCGGCTCGTCCGGCTCAAGCCGCGCGAGCTCTTTGAGAGCGGCGATGGCCTCTTCGTCGTCGCCGTTGCGCATGGAGGCTTCGGCCAGCGAGTTGAGCGTCGCGATCAGGTTGTGGTCTTCGCGTATGCGCAAGAAGATATGCGCCAGCCGCTTGAGCGACCCTATGTGGTTCATGTCACGGTCGAGGACGCGGCGCAGGAACTCTATCGCCTTGTCCTCTTCGCGCTTGCCTATCAAGACATCGAGGCACCCATCGATCTGCTCCGCGGCGCGGTCGAGGTTGTTCATCTGGAGGAAGCGCCTCCCGACTTCGAGCAGGTAGTGATAGCGGTTGCGGTCGAGCTCTACAAGGCTCAGGAACGTGCGCTCGGCGTCGTCCATGCGCCCGGCCGACAGGTAGGTCCTGCCCAGTATGGTCAACAGCTCGACATCGCCGGGGCTTCTCTCGAACGCGTCACAAAGTATGCCTATCGCGCGGTCGGCCTGCCCCTGCTGAGTGTAGATGGTCGCTATGGCGGTCAACCCCTGGCGGCTTTCGGGGTTGATCCCTATCGCCTTGAGGTTCGCGTTCAATGCCTGTTCGACATCGCCCTTCCTGAGGAACTCCGCGCCCGCCATTATGAAAGCCTCGTGCGCCTGGTCCGTCATGTTCTCGCGCGAGTAGATCTCGCCGAGCTTCATCCTCACGGACGTGTTGGCCGGGTCGAGGTCGGCGATCCTCTGATAGGCTTCAAGCGCTTTGCGTGTCTGCCCCGCGCGCGCGTAAGCGTCGGCGACTTGCAAGTATTGTTGGCGGGCCTCCACCAACAGCCCCTGCTGAGAGTAAAGGTTGGCGAGCTTCATTGCAGTCTCGACGTTGGTCGGGTCGAGCTTCGATATTTTTTTGAGCATCGCGATCGCCTTGAGCGTGAATCCGCTTTCGCGGTAGCTCTCGGCGATCCTGGAGAAATTTGCTATCGCATCCTGAATCTTGCCCGCGCGAACGTAGAGGTCTCCGAGCGTATTGATCGTGGTCAAATCGGTCGGGTCGGCGTCGACGACTTTCCGGTATTCATCTATGGCCGCTGGGATCTTACCCTGAAGTGCGTACTTTTCGGCGGTGCGCAAAGACTTGGACTTGTTTAACGACATATCCCCTCCGTGGGCAGATCGTGCTTACTCTTCTGCTCAAAAAGGGGCAGCGGGCGGGGTGCTCTTATTCCGTCTCTGGAATCGGCGACAGGTGCGTCTCTTCTTCCGCGCCCATCTCAAGCGGGGGCTGGTAAGATAGAACGCCGCGAAAACTCAATCGGTGGATAGCCGATGGGCCAAGCCTGTTAATAGCCTCCTGGTGAGTGCGAGTGTTGTATCCGACATGCGAAGCGAATCGATATCCGGGGTATTGCTCGTCATACTCTTTCATCCAGCGGTCGCGCGCCACTTTGGCCACGATAGAGGCTGCGGCGACCGAAACTGAAAGGCAATCACCTTTGACTATTGTTAGTTGAGGGCAGGCTAAATGGGGGACCTTATGTCGCCCGTCTATTAAAACATAGTCGGCAGGCGGTCGCAATCCTTTTATTGCCCGCTCCATGGCGAGTAACGAGGCGCGGTGAATGTTTATCCGATCGATCTCAAAATGTTCTATTCTTGCTATTGAAAAGCTTACGGCCCGCCGCTCGATCTCCGCGGTGAGCCGCTCCCTTTGCAGCCGTGTGAGCTTCTTTGAATCGTTGATCCCTTCGGGCACGTCGCCGAGATTTAGTATCACCGCGGCGGCCACGACGGGCCCGGCCAGCGCGCCGCGCCCGACTTCATCGACGCCCGCAATGGCGCGGCGACCGGACGAGAGAAGCTCATCCTCGAATTTCCTATCGCAAGCCATCCGGTGAGTGTCCCGTCGCTATTCGATCAATCCGAGGTTCGGGCTTGAGGCGGTAGCGTAAAGCTTCTTAGCGATGCGCCCGGCCAGATAAGCGAGGCGGCCCGCGCGCACCGCGTAGTTCATAGCCTCGGCCATTGCCACCGGATCGCGAGCGCCCGCAACGCCCGTGTTCATCAGAATCCCATCGACGCCAAGCTCCATGGCGAGCGTGGCGTCTGAGGCCGTGCCTACTCCCGCGTCTACTATCAATGGGACTTCCGTAATCAACTCTCGCATGATCTGGAGGTTGGTGAAGTTCTGAATCCCGAGCCCCGAGCCGATCGGGGCCGCCAGCGGCATGACGGCCGCCGCGCCCGCGTCGATCAGCCTTCGCGCGACGATCAGATCGTCGTTCAGATAAGGCAGGACGATGAACCCTTCGCGGACTAGCTCGCGCGTGGCCACAAGCAGCCCTTCGTTGTCCGGGAAGAGCGTCCTCTCATCGCCTATGACTTCGAGCTTCACCCATGGCGTGTCGAGCGCCTCGCGCGCGAGCATAGCCGTGCGGACGGCATCTTCGGCGGAATAACACCCGGCCGTGTTCGGCAGTAGCTGGTACTTCTTCGGGTCTATATGGTCGAGCAGGGATTCTTTCGTCCGGTCGTTGAGGTTCACGCGCCGGACGGCGACCGTGACCATGTCCGTCCCAGAGGCTTCGAGCGCCTGGGCCATAAGCTCGAAAGTCTCGTACTTGCCCGTGCCCAGAATCAAACGCGAGGCGAACTGTCGCCCGGCTATTACAAGTGAATCGGTTTCTTTTATCAATCGCGTACCCTTGCTTAAGTTAAGATCAGTCCGCGCGGCCGCTGCCGCCACCTACAAAATGGACTATCTCTACTTTGTCACCATCCGAAAGCGATGTCGAGCCCCATTCGGCCTTCCGGATTATCTTGCGATTGACCTCCACGGCTAACCGCGCGGGGTCGAGCCCCAGGCGCTCGACCAACCCCTTGACAGAGAGCCCGTCGGCGAGCTCTGTCTCTTCTCCGTTGACTAGGACTATCAAAACGGTGACCTCTTTTGTCCGGGTGTATGGCGCGACTTACGCCCTGCGTATCAGGTGTTTCAGCTCGCCGCGCCCATGCAACGACTGAGCTTCTATGACGATGGCCGCGGTCCCGGCGGTGAAGGACGGCAGGTTGAGGTTGAAGGCGGCGACCCCGTCGTGACCTGCATGACCCAAATAAACTTGAGGCTTGAAAGCCGTGCCGACGATCTTGATCGTGACGGTCGCCTCGGCCTCCGGCTTAGTCCCGTAAAGAATCTTCACTTTCAGGTTAATGCTCTTGCCGGCCGTGAAGACGTTCGGGCTGATCACGTTCAGATCCAGCCTTCCCTGCTCCGAGCTCCGCTTCATATATTCCGCGATCACGTCGTCGAGGTTAAGGGGTTCGCTCTTAGCCTTTCTGAAATTACCCGAAGACTCCGCGCGCGCGGGCACCGGCTTTTTCGCTTGAGGCGAAGCGGCCCGCGGCGGGGATACCAGCATGCTGGTCGTCTTAGGCAGCGCAAGCTCTTCCTCGTCGGCTTCCGGCATCGGCGGCGTGGCCTGTTCGGGCGCGTCCTTTTCATACTGTTTAGACGAGTGGCGGATGAGGTCGTCGATCCTGCCGGCCTTGATCGCCGCGATAATTACCTGGTGCTGCCGCTTGAGGAGCGAGGCAATCGTCGCGTCCGTGGCCCCCTCCTCCAGGTGGTCCGAGTAAGGCGTGCTCTTCTTCGCGACTATAGTCCCGCCGATGTAGACGAGCGACTCAAGGAAAGGGTTCTCCTTGCCACGGTCCTCCGTCTGGACATGGTAGACGCAGCCCTCGTGATTTACGTCGGTGTTGAAGCCGCTGATCATCTGCCTGGAAAGTAACATAGCGCCATGCGACAGTCAATAATCGCTTTTTTCGCTGATCCTTTTCCATATTTCTCCATCGTTCCTCCGGTAGTTTCATTACACCTTGACATCTTAGGCATTGCCTCTTTATCATGCCTAAGCAATTCAGGTATTGGCCGAATCGAGCCGAATTCGTCTCATTGCGGAAATCTCCGGAGGTAGCCGTGGCCAGCCAGAAAGCCGACCTGCTGCAAGGCGCACTAGACCTGCTCATAAGGAAACTCGCAGTCGAGGAAGAGAGATGGGACCGGCTCGCCCTCACGATTGCGAAGGTGCGGCAGGCCACGTAAGGGGCAGCACTATGAAGTTGCTCAACATCTTCAGAGCGCGGCTGCGCGCGCTGGTGCGGCGCGAGGCGGTCATCGAAGAGATAGACCGAGAGATGCGCTTGCACCTGGAGATGGAGACAGAGGCGAACATCGAGCGGGGGATGAGTCCACAGGATGCGCGGCGCGCGGCGCTGGCGAGCTTCGGCAACCTGGGGCGGACGAGGGACCTGGCTTACGAGGTCCGTGGAGGCGGTATGATTGAGGCATTGTGGCAAGACCTGCGCTACGGCGCGCGAATGTTTCTGAAACAACCGGGCTTCACATTGATTGCCGTCTTGACGCTGGCGCTCGGGATAGGCGCGAACACGGCGATCTTCTCCGTCGTCAATGCTGTTTTGCTGCGACCCTTGCCCTTCGCCGAGCCGGAAAGCCTGGTGTGGCTGTGGGACACTCTGCCGCAGTTGCCGACCGCGCCCACATCGCTTCCGGAATTCCTCGACTGGAAAGCCCAGAATCAATCGTTCGAACACCTGGCGGCTTTCCAGGGCGGCAAGACGTTCCTCGACACTGGCGACGGAACGGAGGAGGCGCGCGTGGGTCTTGTCACGCCGGAGACGTTTGCTCTTTTTCGGGTAAGCCCGATCCTCGGCCGCACCTTTACCGACGAGGAGACTCTGCCGGGCCGCTTCCGCGTAGCCGTGCTCGGCCAGGCGATGTGGCAGAGCCGCTTCGGTTCAGATCCGAACGCGCTCGGACGAACAATCGATCTCAACGGCGCGCCTTATACGATTATCGGCGTGATGCCCGAGGGTTTCTCATTCCCAGATCAGGCGGAGCTTTGGCGGCCTCTGGTCATTGATCCAAAGAACCTCGACCGCGGGCCGCACTACCTGCGCGTAGTAGGGCGGCTGAAACCTGCGGTCACGCTTGAGCAAGCGCAAGCCGAGATGTCTGCCCTTGCCGCGCAACTGTCCAAGCAGCACCCGGAGAAGAATTCGGGACACGGAATAAAGCTCGTACCGCTTCGCGATATAGTGGTGGGCGACATAGGGCCAGCACTTTTCATCCTGCTGGGCGCGGTCGGGTTCGTGCTCTTGATCGCGTGCGCCAACGTCGCCAACCTTCTGCTCTCCCGAGTCGGCGTGCGGCAAAAGGAGATTGCCGTTCGAACCGCGCTTGGCGCAAGCCGTCTTCGCATCGTACGGCAACTGTTCACCGAAAGCATGATGCTTTCGGTCGGCGGCGGCGTCGCGGGATTGCTGATAGCTGTATGGGGTGTGAATTGGTTGGTGGCGATGGCTCCCGACACCATTCCGCGTGTTCACGAGATAGCCGTAGACCCGCGCGTAATTTCCTTCACGTTATTGATTTCGGTGGCGACCAGTCTGCTCTTCGGGCTCGCACCGGCGCTGCAAGCCTCCAGGCCGGACCTCGCCGGTGCGCTCAAGGAGGGCGGCAGGAGCAGCGCTGGCGTCTCCAGGAATTGGCTCCGCAACGTGCTGATGATCATTGAGGTCGCTCTATCCCTGGTGTTGCTCATCGGTGCGGGGTTGATGATCAGAAGCTTCGCCAAGCTCAGCCAGGTCGATCCCGGTTTCAATCCTGACAGGGTATTGACAATAGGAGTGTCGCTGCTGCGCAACAAATACCCGGAGGAAGAGCGCGTCGCATCCTTCTATTCGCAGCTTCTGGAACGAGCGGCGGCCACGCCTGGCGTCGTGTCAGCGGGCGCGATTTCGGATCTGCCGTTGTTGGGAAGCAATACCAACGATAACTTCACAATCGAAGGGCGCCCGCCTGTGGCGAAGCAGGAGGAGCCGATTACTGAGTACCACGTGGCCACGCCGCGCTTCTTCGAAGCGATGGGTATTCCGCTTCTGGCGGGGCGCGATTTTGCCGAGACAGACACGAAGCAGGCTCCCAATGTCGTCGTGATCAATGAAGCATTCGCCAACCGGCATTTCGCCGGAGAGAGCCCGCTGGGTCATCGTATCAGCCTTCAGGGCCAGGAGCGCGACCCGCTGTTGATCGTCGGAGTGGTTGGAGATGTACGGCAGCTCGGGCTTGATCAGCAGCCAGTCCCGGAAGCTTACGTTCCCTTCCTGCAAGACCCTTTGAGCAAGTCTTATCAACGGTCGCTGACGATTGTGGCGCGCACGGAATCAGACCCCGCCGCCGCCGCAGGATCACTGCGAGCCGAGCTGACTTCGTTAGACAAGAGTCTGCCGGTGTACGATCTCAAACCGATGACTGAATACATGCGTGACTCGCTTGCGCGCCGTCGCTTCAACCTGATCCTGCTGACCGCATTCAGCGTCGTCGCGTTGGTGCTGGCCGCCGTCGGCATTTACGGCGTGATTAGCTACGGCGTCACCCAGCGGACACATGAGATCGGCATCCGCATGGCGCTCGGCGCTGAAAAGGGCGATGTGCTACGCCTGGTTGTAGGACAGGGGATGATAATGGCGCTCGGCGGCGTGGCGATCGGATTAGTCGCATCATTTGTGCTGACGCGGCTGATGGAGACTTTGCTGTTCGGAGTCAGCGTGACCGACCCGCTGACGTTCACCGTGATTGCGCTGTTACTGATGTGCGTTGCGCTGCTGGCTTGCTTCGTGCCTGCGCGGCGGGCGACGAAGGTGGACCCGCTTGTCGCGCTGCGCTACGAATAAACTGGCCCCACATATCGATCATCACGACGACACTAAGGTGATAAGAGTCAGTCAATAATCCTCTCCTAGAACCGCTTAGCTAGCCTCTGTGTTATTGGTTATAATGCGGTTTATGGATTTGGAGAGTTTTGAGAAGCTTGAAGAGCTGCCGATATTCCCGCTCGGCACGGTCTTGTTCCCCGGAGCAATCTTGCCGCTGCACGTCTTTGAGGACCGTTACAAACAGATGATGCGTTTTGCGACGGAAAACGGCAACCTGTTCGGGCTCTCTTACCGCAGCGACGCGTTGATCGGGCGAGAAACCCCGCCCGAAGCAGGCAGCGTCGGGTGCGTGGCGAAGATTCAGGCCGTGATGCCCCTGGAAGAAGGGAGGATGAACATCATATCGACGGGCCTGGTCCGCTACCGAATCGCGGAGATTCAACAACTGACGCCTTTCGTGATCGCCCGAGTCGAACCATTCAGTGACGACCTGGAGGCGGACGAAGACCTGAACGAGCTTTTTGAAAGCATGCTAGACCGCTGCAAGAAATTCCTCGCCGCGGCGCAGGCTCTCGACGAATCCGTGACGACTAGCTCTGATGACTTGCCCGAAGACCCGGAGGCTTTCTCTCTCATCATCTCTTCAGCTTTGCCTATCGACAACGACTCGAAACAGAGCCTGCTCGAAATGACCTCGACCAGATCGAGGCTCACGCGGCTGAGGCAGCACGTGATTCACGCGCTGGCCGATTACACGCAGCGGATCGAGATACAGGCCCGCGCCAAACACAACGGCCACGGTAAGCTGCGATAAGGCGGGCCGCGCGCTTTCTTTCCTCGAATAACCTTGTATAATGTCTCCGCCGATGGATGGCCCTATCCATCTGTTTTAAGAAACCTTTCCTTAACGTCGGGGAGAAGAGCCATGAGAGAAATAACGAAACCTGTCCGCGCCAGCTCCGCGATCAAAACGCGGCTGATCCTTAGCACAATTCTGCTCATCTCGTATGCCGCGATCGTCTTCTCTCAGCAAAATGGCGCGGGCGCGGCCGATGGCTTCTACACGCAGGCGCAGGCCGCCAGGGGCGAGAAGCTCTACGACAAGAACTGCGCCACCTGTCACGGCCTGAGGCTCGAAGCCGGGTCGGCGGCCCCGCTGAAAGGCAGCCGCTTCATGGCGAAGTGGGGGCGGGGCCACAGCGTCGACGAGCTCTACTACATCACGCGCACGCAGATGCCCTATGGCGCGGGCGGGACGCTCGCCCGGCAGCAATACATCGACATCGTCGCCTTCATCCTTAAGATGAATGGCTACAGGCCGGGCGCGCGCGAGCTGGCGGTGAACTCGGCCGCGTTGAAAAAGATCAAGATCGGCTCGCAGAGCCCGCTCAAAGAGAGCGCCGTTGCGGCCGAGGTGAGCAGCAACGCGAAGCCCGAAGCCAAAGCCAGTGGCGCGACCACGCCCGGCGCTAAATGGCCGACGCAGGCTGAGCTGAACGCGGCGCAAACGAACTCAGCCGATTGGCTCTTATCAAACCACGATTACAGCGGGCAGCGGTTCACGGACTTGAAACAGATCAACCAGCAGACGATCGCTTCATTGCGGCCCGAATGCCTGTACCAGGCGGGCGACACGAAGGCGTTCCACAATAACCCCATCGTCTATCGAGGCGTCATGTACATTACGACTTCGATGTCGACGATCGCGATAGATGCGTCCAACTGCCGCCCACTGTGGCGGCACGACTGGAAGCCGAAATCTATAGAGATTCATCCGCCCAACCGCGGGGTGGCGATAAAAGATGGGCGAGTCGTTCGCGCGACCACGGACGGCTACCTGTTCGCGCTCGACATCGAAACCGGAAAGCTCGTCTGGGAGAAGAAGGTAATCGACACCTCAAAGAATGAAGGCTCATTCAACATCGCTCCCGTCATCTTTGAGGACCTCGTTCTTCTAGGCTTAGGGATAAGCGAGCAGGGGGTCAAAGGCTGGATCGGCGCGTTCAAGCTCGAAAACGGCGACCCCGTCTGGCGATTCAACACGGTGCCGGACGACAATGAGCCGGGTGCCGAGACCTGGGGCAATGCCAGCGCGCGCGTCAAAGGTGGAGGGGCCGTCTGGTCGCCGCTCTCCGTAGACCCGGAGAAAGGATTGGCATACGTCCCTGTGGCGAACCCCGCGCCCGATTTTTACGACGACATACGCCCCGGCGCGAACCTTTACACCTGCTCGATGATCGTGCTCGACATACGCACGGGAAAACTGAAATGGCATTATCAGGCGGTCCCGCACGACATACACGACTGGGACACTACGCAGGCGAGCCCGCTGTTTGAAACTTCCGTCGCCGGGAAGAATCGCAAGCTGGTGGCCGTGACGGGCAAAGACGGTCTGCTGCACATTCTGGACAGGGAGACGAAAGAGCATCTG
>DATFGQ010000071.1:0-3423 GCA_035249305.1 Blastocatellia bacterium
AACCCGGCGCAGGTCGACGGGCTTTTGAACTCGGCGGAGTACGAAGACTACATCAAGGAAGAAGCGTCGGAGTAAGGTCAAATGAGATATATTCCGAACTCGCCTGATGAGCGTCGAGGGATGCTTCAAGACATCGGCCGCACCCGAATCGAAGACCTCTTTGAGCAGATACCTGAAAACCTGAGACTGGCCGAGCCTGTAGGCGTGGGCCACCCGATGAGCGAGCCCGATTTGCTCGCTTACTTCCGCGACCTGGCGGCCCAAAACGCAACCGACTACCAGTCGTTTTTGGGCGCGGGCGCGTATTCGCACTTCATCCCGGTCATCATCGATCCGCTCATCTCGCGCTCGGAATTTTTCACGGCCTACACGCCTTACCAGCCTGAACTCAGCCAGGGGACTCTCCAATACATATTCGAGTTCCAGACGATGATCTGCCAGTTGACAGGCATGGAGGTGGCTAACGCATCGCTTTATGACGGGTCGACGGGGCTGGCCGAAGCCGTGCTGATGGCGAACCGTGTCACGCGCCGCGACAGATTCATCATCGCCGACACGGTCCATCCTCAATACCGCGAAGTCGTATCTTCCTACACAAAAAATCTCGGCGTGAAGATCGATTATGCCCCGCACACGGACGCGGGAAGAATCGATCCGGCATCACTCAAGGTGGATAAAACGACCGCCGCCCTCGTCGTTCAATCGCCAAACTTCTTTGGCTCAATCGAAGACCTGGCGGCGCTGGCCGACGTTGCGCACGAAGCAGGCGCTTTACTCATCGTCGCCATAACAGAGCCTATGAGCCTTGGCGTCTTGCGCTCGCCCGGCGCGTGCGGGGCCGACATAGTCGTCGCCGAAGGTCAATCTTTCGGAATACCGCTCGGCTACGGCGGGCCTTATTGCGGGCTGTTTGCGACGCTCGAAAAATATATACGCCAGATGCCGGGCCGTCTTGTCGGGGAAGCTTACGACCACAGCGGACGGCGCGGCTACGTGCTGACGCTCTCGACGCGCGAGCAACACATACGGCGCGAAAAGGCCACTTCGAACATCTGCACGAACCAGGGACTGTTCGCGCTTATGGTGACGGTCTACCTGGCAACGATGGGCCGCCGTGGTGTGCAAGAGGTCGCGAGCCAGAACCTGCAAAAGGCTCACTACGCCGCCTCTCGCATGGCTGCGCTCGATGGGTTCAGCTTGAGATTTACCGCGCCGTTTTTTAACGAGTTCGTCGTCCGTTGCCCGCGACCCGCGATTGAACTCGCGCGCGAGCTGCTAGATAAAAGAATAGTCGGCGGGGTCGCGCTCGCGAGCTATTACCCGGAGATGAGCGACTCGCTTCTGGTCTGTGTCACGGAGACCGCAAAGAAATCGGCGATTGACGATCTTGTCTCGGCGCTTGCCGGATAATGAATTTCAAATGAGCAAACCTGTAAGCAGAATAAAAAAAGCTACTACGCACACGACCCAGAACGAAGGGCTTTTATTCGAAGAGTCTCGCGCGGGGCGCGCGGGCTACTCCATTCCCGCGCTCGACGTGCCAGAACGCGCACCGGAAGAGTTGATCGATAAAGGGCTGCTCCGCGAAGACGACCTCGAAGGGATGCCAGAGCTATCGGAAGTCGATGTGATACGCCACTTCACGAGGCTTTCGACCTGGAATTACGGCGTCGACACGGGGATGTACCCGCTCGGCTCCTGCACGATGAAATACAACCCGCGCATAAACGAGCGAGTCGCCCGCATCGAAGGGTTCGCCGCGCTGCACCCGCTCACGCCCGCGCCGCTCGCGCAGGGCGCGCTTGAGATAATCCGCCATCTCGAAGAGTGTCTTTCCCAGATCACGGGGCTCGCGGCTGTGACTACGCAACCGGCGGCGGGGGCGCAGGGAGAACTGACGGGGATAATGATGATCCGCGCAGCGCTAACAGAGCGCGGCAACCCGCGAAAAAAAGTTTTGATTCCGGACTCCGCGCACGGGACCAACCCGGCGTCTGCTGTAATCAGCGGCTACACGGTCGAGACTGTTCCTTCTAATTCAGACGGCATAACCGATATCGATAAGCTACGTCAGATGATGAATGAAGACGTGGCCGCGTTGATGCTCACCAACCCGAACACGCTTGGGAAGTTCGAGCAGAACATTGAAGAGGTCTGTCGCATAGTTCACGACGGCGGCGGGTTCGTTTACATGGACGGCGCGAATATGAACGCGCTCGTGGGCGTCGCAAAGCCCGCCAGGTTCGGCATAGACGTGATGCACCTGAATCTGCATAAAACGTTTTCGACCCCGCACGGGGGCGGCGGGCCTGGGGCCGGGCCTGTGGCCGTGACCGAAGAGCTAGAGCCTTATCTTCCCTTCCCGCGTGTCACGCGGACAGACGGCCGGTTGACGCTCGATTTCGACCGGCCTAAGTCGGTTGGGCGCGTGCGAGCCTATTTCGGCAATTTCGGCGTGCTGGTCCGCGCGCTCAGTTACATCTTGACGCACGGCGACGAGGGGCTGCGCGAAGCGACGGAGACGGCCGTGCTTAATGCCAACTACATCGCGCATCATTTGAAAGATGTTTACGAGATTGCTTACCCAGGCTCGTTGATGCACGAGGTTATCTTTTCCGATAAGAGACAGGTCAAGTATGGCGTGCGCAACGCCGACATCGCCAAGCGGCTTATCGACTACGGATTCTACCCGCCGACCATGTCGTTTCCGTTGATAGTTCCGGGCGCTATTATGGTCGAGCCGACCGAGACCGAGAGCCGTGAAGAGCTGGACCTTTTTATCGATGCGATGAAATCGATTGACGAGGAAGCAGCCGAAGACCCCGATATACTCAAACACGCCCCGCACACCACGAAAGTAGGTCGTCTGGATGAGGTTGCCGCCGCACGCAAGCCCGTGCTCAGATGGCGACCTGAGCCTGAGGATAACCTGGATAAGGGACGAGCAGAGACGGCTTGAGTCGATTCAGATTAACTATGAGCGGGTCGGCAGCCGTGGCGCGGTCGGCCTCATTTTTTTACAAGGAGTGAAGGAGAAGAATAAATGAAACCTGAGAGCATAGAGGATTTGCGCAGTCGTTTACTAAAAGATGAGATTGTGCAAGAAATGATTTCAAGGAGGGCTTACGAAATATATCAAATGCGAGGGAGCCAACCCGGTCACGATGCCGAAAACTGGTTCCGCGCTGAAAATGAAATTCTAACAGTCTTGATTCAGGAAGAGTCTCGCCGCGAAGCGTATTCACACGACCTGGGGTCGGGCGAAGAAAGCGGAGCGCACCCCGCCGCCTTTGAGCCTCAGACCACGCCCGAAATAGCGGACAGGCTCGATCAGCCCGCTGGGCAGTTGGCCGAGGAGAGAGCCGAATCGCAGTCGGCCCTCGGAGCATGGTCTGCCGCAGAGCCCGCCCCTTCCATAGAAAA
>DATFGQ010000072.1:0-6888 GCA_035249305.1 Blastocatellia bacterium
TTTTGGAGCCTTCTGGAGAACAACGGTTATGAAGATTCGCTTGCTCACCCTTCTCGTCTTCGTACTCGCAATGATCGGCTCGGTCGAGTCACAGGACATCAGACTCGGCAAAGGGCAACAGGCCGCCCAGAGCAAAATCGCTCCGTGGGTCATGGACAACACCGCCAACGGGAACGTGGCCGAGTTTCTGGTCGTGCTTGCGGACCAGGCGGACCTGAGCGGCGCGGCCGCGCTCAGGACAAAAGAAGAGAAAGGCCGCTTTGTCTACGAGACCCTTTATAATAAGGCTAAAGCGACACAGGGACCGATACTGGCCTGGCTCCAGGAGCGCAAGATCGAGCACCGCGCTTATTACATAGTCAACATGATCTGGGTCAAAGCCGATCTCAGCATTGCCATGGCGCTTGCGGCGCGCGCGGATGTCGACCGCGTGGAGGGCAACCCGCAGATTCGCAACATCCCGGACCAGCCTGTTGAGGAGCCACCCGCGCAGGCTAATGAGATCACAGCGGTTGAGCAGGGAATAAACTACACGCGCGCGCCACAGGTCTGGGCGATGGGTTTTACAGGCCAGGGCGTGGTGGTCGCCGGGGCCGACACGGGCTATCGCTGGGACCACACGGCCCTCAAAGATAAATACCGGGGATGGGACGGCGCGACGGCCAATCACGATTTCAATTGGCACGACAGCATACACTCAGGCGGCGGCTCGTGCGGGGCAAACTCGCTCGTGCCGTGCGACGACCACGGACACGGCACACACACGATGGGTACAGTTGTCGGCGACGACGGGGGAACGAATCAGGTCGGCATGGCTCCGGGCGCGCGCTGGATAGGATGTCGCAATATGAATCAAGGAAACGGGACCCCGGCCACCTATATCGAGTGCTTTGAATTCTTTCTCGCGCCATATCCTGTAAGCGGCACGCCCGCGCAGGGCGATCCTAGCAAAGCGCCGCACGTTACGAACAATTCCTGGGGATGTCCGCCTTCTGAAGGGTGCTCTGCAAATACTCTGCAAGCGGCGGTCGAAGCGCAGCGCGCCGCCGGTATAATGACGGTCGTTTCAGCCGGCAATAGCGGTTCGAGCTGCTCTACGGTCAGCGACCCGCCCGCCATTTACGATGCGGTTTATTCTGTCGGCGCATTGAACAACGGCACGGACACTATTGCGAGCTTCAGCAGCCGGGGGCCTGTGGTGGTCGACGCCAGCCTCCGCCTCAAGCCCGACATCGCCGCGCCCGGCACAAACGTTCGGTCTTCTACGCGCACAAGCACCACTTCCTATGGAAACTTGAGCGGGACTTCTATGGCGGGCCCACACGTAGCAGGAGCCGTCGCGCTTCTATGGTCGGCCGTCCCATCCTTGCGCGGCCTGATCGATCAGACCGAGACTGTGCTTAACAGCAGCGCCGTACACATCAATTCGGCTTCGTGTGATGCCGGAGGCGGATCGCCCAACAACGTTTTCGGGAACGGGCGGTTGGACATAAAAGCAGCCGTCGATTCGCAGCTTGCGGCGACGATTTCGCCGAACGGCCAGCTTTTCCCGGGCAGCGGCGGTGAGGGCATGATTAGTGTGGCTGCCACGAGCGGGACGAACTGGACGGCCACGAGCAACGACGCATGGATCACCATCACATCTGGCGCAAGCGGCACGGGCAATGGCATAGTCACTTACCTGGTGAGAGATAATATGAGCGCGACGCCGCGACAGGGAACGCTCACGGTCGCGGGAAAGATATTCACCGTTACTCAAGACGGCCAGACGCCGAGCCCATGCAAGAACAGCCTCAACCCCGGCTTCAACAGCTTTATATCCTCAGGCGGCTCCGGCAACGTCGCCATACAGACCGAGCCCGGCTGCACCTGGAGAGCCGTGAGCAACGCTAGCTGGATCACCGTCACTTCGAACTGCTGCGGCATCGGCCCGGGGACGATAAGTTACACGGTCGCCTCGAACCCCGGCCCGTCCGCGCGCAACGGGACGATAAGCGTAGGAGGCCAGACCTTCTCGGTGAAACAGAAAGCGCCGTGATCGACTGAGCGGCTACGCTTGAGGCGCAAGCGGCTGCCTGTTATATTCAGCGCGACCCGTATTCTGGGAGGAGTTCCGGGATGGACTTCAAGCTGAAATCGCACATAATGGACGAGGCGGGAATCAGCCGCGCTCTGTCGCGGCTGGCCTCGCAGATAGTCGAGCGAAATGTGGGAACCGCGGACCTGTTGCTAGTAGGGATAAGGCGGCGCGGGGTCCCACTTGCCGAAAGACTGGCCGACAAGATAGCACAGTTCGAAGGCTCGCGCCCGCCTACCGGGCAACTCGACATCACGCTCTACCGCGACGACCTGTCGACGGTGGGGCCGCGACCTGTCGTCAACCGCACGGACATTCCCGGCGACGTTACGGACTCCGCGATAGTTCTTGTAGACGACGTGCTTTATACGGGCCGGACCGTGCGCGCCGCGTTAGACGAACTCGTAGATTTCGGCCGGCCCCGCAGGGTAGAGCTTGCCGTCTTGATAGACCGTGGCCACCGCGAGCTGCCCATACAGGCCGATTACGTAGGCAAATATGTTCAAACGACGGATTCGGAAATTGTTAAAGTGATGCTCGCGGACTATGATGAAGAAGAACAGGTGATCGTAGTCGAACAAGAATAAAGAAAGCCAATTGTCAGTTGTCCGTTGTCCGTTGCTGTTGAATTCGAAAGTTCAGCAAAGAACGACTGACAACTGACAACTGACAACTGACCCAGTGGCATTTAACCGCAAAGACCTTTTAGGCATCCGTGAGCTTTCAGCCGAGGAAATCAACACCATCCTCGATGCAGCTCAGTCTTTCAAAGAGGTATCGACCCGCTCGATCAAAAAAGTCCCCACCCTGCGCGGCAAAACCGTAATCAATCTCTTCTTCGAGTCTTCGACCCGCACACGCACATCGTTCGAGATAGCCGCGAAGCGATTGTCAGCCGACTCCATCAACATCTCTGCTTCGACCACTTCGGTTACAAAGGGCGAAACGCTGCTCGACACGGCGCTCAATCTCGAAGCGATGGCCCCGGACGCCATAATCATACGCCACCCTTCGCCGGGCGTGCCGCATCAACTGGCCAAGTTGATTTCGGCTTCGATTATTAACGGGGGCGACGGCGCGCACGAGCACCCGACGCAGGCGCTTCTGGACGGCTTCACTATTCAAGAGCATAAGGGTCGTATAGGCGGACTTCAAATAGCGATCATCGGAGACATAATGCACAGCCGCGTGGCCCGCTCAAACGCACACCTGCTGACAAAGCTCGGCGCGCACGTTCGCGTGGCGGGGCCGCGCACGCTGATACCTGTGGGTTACGATAAGCTCGTCACGGATTCGGAAGGCTCGCTCGCCGTATGTGACCGCCTGGAAGACGCTATAGCGGGCAGCGACGTCGTTATGATGCTCCGCATACAGCGCGAGCGAATGAATGACGCTTTTTTCCCTTCGCTCAAAGAGTATTCGATTCAATACGGGCTTACGCTCCGCCGCCTTGAGCTTGCCGCGCCCGACGCGATAGTGATGCACCCGGGGCCGGTAAATCGCGGGGTGGAGATCAGCTCGGAGGTCGTCGACGGGTCGCGCTCGCTCATACTGGATCAGGTGACCAACGGCGTGGCCGTGCGGATGGCTATACTGTTTCTTCTCGTAGGGAGGGAAACTCAGTGAAGCTTTTGATCAAAGGCGGAAGACTTATCGACCCTTCCCGGAACGTGGATGAAACGGGCGACCTGTTGATTGAAGGTGGCCTCGTCAAAGCTCTGGAAAATGGCGTGGCAAGTGAGGGCGCGGAAATCTTCGACGCATCAGGGCTCATCGTAGCGCCGGGCTTTATCGATCTGCACGTTCACCTGCGCGAGCCGGGCGAAGAGTACAAGGAGACGATCGCGACAGGCGCGGCGGCGGCCGTCGCGGGCGGGTTCACTTCCATCTGCGCGATGCCGAATACTATTCCTGTTAATGATAATGCTTCGGTCACACGCTACATCGTAGAGAAGGCGCGCGAAGCCGGGTTGGCCGAAGTCTATCCGGTGGGCGCAATCACGCGCGGCTCAAAAGGCGAAGAGCTTGCGGAGATGGCCGAGATGAAAGAGGCGGGCGCGGTAGCTGTCTCAGACGATGGGCGGCCCGTTATGAATGCCCAGGTGATGCGGCACGCGATGGAGTACGCGCGCGATCACCGCCTGGTAGTCGTAGACCATTGCCAGGATCTGCACCTTGCGGCGGGCGGCGTGATGAACGAAGGCCGTTATTCGACTCTGCTCGGGCTGAAAGGCATGAGCCGGGCTGCCGAAGAGAGCCACGTCGCACGCGACATCATGCTCGCAGAGCTTACGGGCGCGCGAGCGCATATCGCTCACATCTCGACCGCGGGCGCTATAGAGATGGTGCGCGCGGCGAAGCGGCGCGGCTTGCCTGTAACCTGCGAAGTCACGCCGCACCATCTGGCGCTCACGGATAATGCGGTCACCGGCTTTGATACAAACACGAAGATGAGCCCGCCGCTCAGGAGCGAAGAAGACCGCGCCGCGCTCGTAGAAGCGGCGCGCGACGGCGTCATCGACGCGATAGCTACAGACCACGCGCCGCATCACGCTGACGAAAAGATGCTCGAATACGACCGTGCGCCTTTCGGCGTCGTGGGCCTGGAGACTGCGCTCGGCGTAGTCGTAACAGAGCTTTATCACGCGAGCTCGATTCCTCTCACACGCATTGTGGAGATGTTGACCGCCGGACCTCGGCGCGCTTTCTCGCTTGCGCGCGGCACGCTTGAGGAAGGCGCGGTCGCCAATGTAACCGTGTTTGACCCTGATGAGGAATGGGAGGTCGATCCGCGCGGCTTCAAATCGAAGAGCCGCAACACGCCTTTTGCGGGAAGGCGACTGCGCGGCAAGGTGGTGGCTACGTTTGTTCGAGGGAAAGCTGTATTCCGCTTATAAACGGTTATGTGCTTATCAACACATCCTTTGGAGTGCGGGACCCCGCGCCGCACTCCGAAAGAAAGCCGCTATAAGCGAGGTGAGATCGATCCGGCAACTTCTTTAGCCACGCGATCAGCTTCTTTGATGCAGTCGCCGGTTGACACACCGTGAAGATAATTGCCGATCAGACGCAGGCCCGGAATCTCTTCGATCAGGCTTTCGATTTTTTGCACGCGCGCCCGGTGTCCGAGGTTGTACTGTGGAATCGCTCGTTCGTAGCGCGTTATTGCAACAACGCGCGGCTCGCTTGCGATACCTAGAGCTTGCTGAAGCTCTGAATGAACTGTGGAAACCAACTCCGCGTCTTCGAGCCGCGCCGACTGCGGATTACGCGCGCCGCCGATGAAGACTGTAACGAGCGCAGTACGCGCAGGCGCGCGCCCTTCAAACAGGCTTGAGTTCCATACGCAGCCCAGAATGTTCAGCCCCTCTATGGGCGCGACCAGAAAGCCGAAGCCGTCAAGTGGCGTCCTGATTGACTCCGTGTCGTAAGCGAGATAAACGATTGCAAGCGGCGGATATTCTATCCCGTCAAGCCATCGGCTTAACTCTTCAGACACCTGCGCAACCATCCGAGAAGCCGCGCTTGAAGGCGTAGCGATAATAACTTGCTTGCAGTTGATCCGCTCAGAGTTACCCGCGCGCGAGAAATCGACTACGAAATCTCCACTATCCGCAATCCGCAATCCGCAATCCGCAATTTCTGTTATCAGGTCTTCTCCGAGCCGGGCGGCGAGCGTCCCGGGTAAGAAGCCCATCCCTTCGCGGAATGAAACGAGCCGCCGGCGAGTCGGCGCGGCCTTGTCCATCACGGCACTCGCGGATTTCTTAGCGCGCCGCGCTTCGCGGGCTTTGGCAATCATGCCGCGAAACAGGCTGCCATAGCCTGTTTCAAGGTTTGCCAGTCGCGGGAACGCCGCCTGTACGCTCAAGGCTTCGGCATCGCCCGCGTACACGCCTGACACAAAGGGCGCAACCATTCGCTCGGCGGCTTCGCGGCCTATTCGCCGCCTCGCGAACGCGGCGACGCTCTCTTCCGCGCTTGAGCGACGAACGCCGATAAGCGGCTCCATAAGTATTCGCAGCTTACCTCGCGCGCTAAGCAGATTGCTTTTGATGAATGGACCGGGGCCGGATGGAACAGGGTGAAGCCGCCTGTTGAAATAAACGTAAGCCGGGGCTTTCGGGTCGCCTTCGACCAGATCACCTGTGATGCCAAGCTCTTCGACAAGCGCGAGCAGCTCTTCTGTCCCCTGAGAGCTGTTCGGCCCGCGCTCGATCAGAAATTCATCTATGCGGTCGGTCCGCATCACGCCGCCCGCCCGCTCCGATTTTTCAAGAAGTGCCACATCGACGCCCAGACGTTTCAGCCGGTACGCGCATACAAGGCCCGATATGCCCGCGCCTATGACGACTACTTCTCTCGCCTCATCACTCATCACTCATCACTTTTTTCTCTACGAGGTTTGCGAGCGCGTCTATAAAATCGGGGCGGCAGTTGAGCGCGGGGACTCGCCTGTAGTGCGCGAGCCCGACCTCTTCGGCGACGTGGCGGTAGAGTATGTCTAATTCGTAGAGAGTCTCAATGTGCTCGGAGACGAAGCTCACGGGGACCAGCAGGACTTGACGGACGCCTTCTGCGGCAAGGCGTCGCACGTTCTCATCCGTCGAGGGTCGCAGCCACTTAACCGGCCCCACCTTGCTTTGAAACGAGAGAGAGTGTGGACGGTCCTCGCCCAGTTCTTTCATGACTCGCGCGACCGTTTGCCTCGTCTGGTCCAGATAGGGGTCGCCCTCTTCAATGTAACTGACAGGGACGCTGTGGGCGCTAAAGACTATGTGAGTGGCGGAAGGCGTTTGATCGGGGAATTG
>DATFGQ010000073.1:0-5410 GCA_035249305.1 Blastocatellia bacterium
TTGTCGGTGACGAAGCGGCGAAGACTCACCCCGAGCGCTCGGGCGGCCGTCCGCTCGATCAGCGCGTCGCATGAACTTTAATTTGAAATTCTTTTATGTCTGAAGCGAATGAGAACTTGATCGAGGTCCGCGGCCTCAAGAAATACTTTCCGGCGGGCGCGAGCTTACTCGGCGATGGGTCGGATACCGTTAAGGCCGTCGACGACGTGAGCTTCACTATACGTCGGGGCGAGACGTTCGGCCTCGTGGGCGAGTCGGGCTGCGGCAAATCGACCACGGGCCGGTGCATCTTGCGATTGATAGAGCCTACGGCGGGCGAGGTAGAGTTCGGCGGACAAGACTTGCTCGCCGTCGGACGCCAGGAGCTGAGAAGGCTGCGGCGAGACATGCAGATAATCTTTCAAGACCCTTACTCCTCGCTCAACCCTCGCATGAAGGTCGGCGACATTATAGGCGAGCCGCTGGCGATTCATCGCGTGGGCTCGCGCCGCGACAGGCGCGACCGCGTGGCCGAGCTGTTGGGCCTTGTCGGCCTCAACCAGGAGCACGCCGACCGTTACCCGCACGAGTTTTCCGGCGGCCAGCGCCAGCGCATAGGCATCGCCCGCGCGCTCGCGCTCAACCCGAGCTTCATAGTCTGTGACGAGCCGGTCTCGGCGCTCGACGTGTCCGTCCAGGCGCAGGTCGTCAACCTGCTTCAAGACCTTCAGGAGAAGCTGGGGCTCACTTACCTTTTTATCTCGCACGGCCTTTCGGTAGTAGAGCACATCTCGACGCGCGTGGGGATAATGTACCTCGGAAAGCTCGTCGAGGTGGCGGCGAGCGAAGAGATATTCGACAACCCGCTGCACCCATACACGCGAGCTTTGCTTTCGGCGATCCCCGTGCCCGACCCCGACCTCAAGCGGGAGCGCATACCGCTGGCCGGAGAGATCCCGACGGCCATCAACCCGCCGTCCGGCTGCCGCTTCCGCACACGCTGCCCGCTGGCCGAGCCGCGCTGCGCCGAAGTTGTGCCCGAGCTGGTCGAGGTGGCCCCGGATCACTTCGTCGCCTGCATAGTCGTTGCGGACGAGTTGAAAAAATAGTAAGCTGCCTACGCCTTTTAGCAACCCAGAATAAAAAATCGGAGGTTTGAGATGAGCCAGCCCGAACAAGGAATGCCCCCGCAGCCCATGCCTGTCGAGCCGCCTCCCGCTTATCACCCGGCGCAGGTGGAAGAGCCCGCGCGGCTCGGCCCGTTTGAAAGGTTCATCGGCGTGCTCTTCTCGCCCGGCGAAACCTACAAAGACATAAACCGAAAACCGACCTGGCTCATCCCGATGCTGATCGGCGTAGCGGGCGCGGTCATCTTTGCGATCTTCATCAACTGGAAGCTGGACGCGGGCTGGGACGCCATGATGCGCGAGGCCATGAGTCGTCAGGGGCAGGGCACGCCGCCTACCCCCGAACAGATGGCCGGCGCCAAAACGGTGGGCAAGGCCGTTTTCGTCGCCTGGTTCGGCGTCGTAACGGCCCTCAGCTACCTGATCGTAGCGGGCGCCTTCGCGCTCGGGATGATGCTGATGGGCGCGCAGACGACTTTCAAGAAGATACTGTCGGTCGTCGCGTGGAGCTTCGCTTCGGTAGGGCTGATCAGCCTCCTCGTTACGGTCGCCTCTTTAATGCTGCGCGATACGGAAAGCCTGGCCGAGCTGAATCCGCAAAAGCTCGACAGCCTGACGGCGACTAATTTGGGCGCGCTGCTCCCGGACGATACAGGCAAGTTTATAAAGTCGATCGCCAACTCGTTCGACATCTTCAGCTTCTGGCTCATAGCTTTAATGGCTATCGGACTGGTCGCCATCGCCGGCAAGCGGAGCATAAAGGTCGGCTCGACCGCCGCGATGGTAATAGGCTTTTGGGTATTCTATATCGTCGTGAAAGCCGCTTTGACGGCCGCCTTTGGCCAGTAAGAGGGCGTCTGAAAAGCCCCTGCGGGGCTCAATGTTTGTAGAAGGGTCGCGTAACCATTATTCAACTCCTACGGAGTTGAATGTGCCTGCCTGGCGATCACCTACAAACATCCGGCTCCTACGGAGCCGGGTAAGTTGCTACTTCTCTGACGCGCTCTGAGTGAACGCGGAAAAACTACACGGACCCCGGACGCGGGCTGTATCAATACAGACCGAAATCTCGAGCTTGTGCTCTATTTTGAGAAAGCTTGAGTGAGAATCTTTCCGAGGGCCGCACCCAATATCACCTGATTTCAAGCCCCCGCCATAGCTTAAATATAATTCGCCTCAAAAAATGCTCTTCAGCATGTACTAAACGGCACGCAGATTGCTCTATTTAATTATCGTAGCTGCTCATAAGATTGGAGGAATCGAGATGGGAGCGCGACAAGAACAGACAAACGTAGATTTCGTAGAGCTCTTCGAGCAGATGCTATATCAAAGAGCCATTAAAGGCATCCGCCCTACGCTTTATGTATCATCGTACACGGACCTTGAGTGCAGCATGCTCATGCTCCTGGACGAGACGGACAAGGACAGGGCTTCGGGGCCGCAGCAGCCCGTGGCTAAAGGCGTAGGCTATCACGTGATGACGAACTGAGTGGGGTAAACGGGACTTCTCTGCAACTACTAACGCAAGAACGCGCAAATCAGCTTATTCATACCTGAGCGCCTCGATCGGATCGAGGCGCGCTGCTTTTATAGCGGGCCACAGACCGAAGACAAGACCCACGGAACAAGAGACTACGAACCCAAGGATCACTGCCCACAGCGGAATTATGGTCGGGAGCGTCGGCGCTAGCTGGTGAAGCGCGAGGCTTACGAGCCAGCCTAAGAATATTCCTATGACGCCGCCCACGGCCGTAAGGGTCACGGCTTCGGTCAAGAACTGCCAGATGATGTCGCTCTTTCTCGCCCCTATCGCGCGGCGCACGCCTATCTCTTTAGTACGCTCTGTTACCGAAACGAGCATAATATTCATTACGCCGATGCCGCCCACGAGCAGCCCCGCGGCCGAGAGCGGGAAGACGATCAGCGTGGCCACGCCCGCGATCTGGCTGATGGCCTCGAATATCCCTTCGGGCGTGCTTATGCCGAAGTTGTTAGGCTTGTTCGGGGGCACACCCCGCCTCCGGCGCATCAGCTCTGTGATCTGGTCCACCATCGCGCCGAACTGGCCGGGGTAGGCCTTGGCCGTGATCGTTATGGAGTCGATCTCGGGGTGATTGGCTTGAATCGTGTCGAAAGGCACGAGCAGTTGCCTGTCTTCGACGGCGTCGCCGCCGAACAGACCCGCCGGGGCTTTATCCATCACGCCGATCACGTGGTAGATCTTCCCTTCGACCTCGATCTCGCGGTCGAGCGGCTCAAGCCCGCCGTAGAGCGTTTCGGCGATGCCCGCGCCTATGACGGCGACTTCGGCCTTGTGCTGTTGCTCAGTCGGCGTAAAGAAGCGGCCCGATTTGATGTAGACGTTGCGAATCTGGTCGTAATTCGACCACACGCCGAAGATGATCGGGCGGCTCGCCTCGACACCCTTGTACTTGACGACGGGCTGCGTGGCCGCCGGGGCGAATGAGCCCACGACCATCGTCGGGCTGACGCCTTCGACCGTCGACAGCTCGGTTATCGCCTCCGCGTCTTCGACCGTCAGCTCTTTGCGCATGCGCTCGGCCTGCGACGGGCGGCTGAAGCGTATGCCTATGTTGTCGAACTTGGAAACGAATACAAGGTCGGGGCCGAACCTCTCGGTCTGCGACACGACGAACTGCTTGAGCCCGGTCAGGAACGAAGAGATGGCGATTACGGTCATCGTGCCGCCGATGACGCCGAGCATAGTCAGCGCCGAGCGGACCTTGTGCGTCCGCAGCGTGTCGAACGCCATGAAGACGTTTTCGCCTATCTCTTGAATGTGCATCCTGAGTCCTGAGTGCTGAGTGCTGAGTCCTGAGTGAGAGTTTAACTCAGCACTCAGCACTCAGCACTGTTTAGTCCGCCCTGAGCGCTACGATCGGGTCGAGGCTGGCCGCGCGGCGCGCGGGGTAGAGCCCGAAGAATACGCCGACAAGCGTCGACACGCTGATGGCGATGACGGGCGCCCATACGGGAATCGCCACCGGCACCGGCGCGAAGCTGCCCACGACGGTCATAATTATGACCGCCATCAGAAGGCCGATCATGCCGCCCAACCCCGAGAGCATCGCCGACTCGACCAGGAACTGGACTAGTATGTCGCGGCGCGTGGCGCCGAGGCTTTTGCGAATCCCTATCTCGCGCGTCCGCTCAGTGACGGTGGCGAGCATGATGTTCATTATTACGATTCCGCCTATAACAAGCGATATGCCTACGACGGGGAAGGCGACGGCGGCGACCGTGCCTGTGATCTGGCCGAACAACTGCTCTGTGACCTCGTCTGTGATCAGAGAGAAGTCGTCCGGCTGGTTGTAATCGAGCTTATGGCGTGAGCGCAGGATTACGCGCACCTGGTCCTGCGCGCTTTCAAGCGGGACGCCGTCGCGCGCCCTTATGATGAACGTCAGCGAGCGGCGCGTGCCGAAGGCTTTGCGAAACGTGTGAAGCGGTATCTGTATGAAATTATCCTGCGAGATGCCCAGCACCGCGCCGAGCCCCTTGGCGACGCCTATGATCTGGTAGTGCTCGCGCCCCACGCGTATGTCTTTGCCGAGCGGGTCGCCGTCGGCGAAAAGACCGCGCGCCACTTCGGAGCCGACGAAACAGACGTTGCGACGGTCCTGGTCGTCGAAGTCCGTGAAGTAACGCCCCTGCGCTACCTCGACGTTCGAGAGCTGGATCGAGTTCGGCGTGACGCCTTGCACGCCTATGCCTTCGAGAGTCGTGTTGCCGTACTTGACCGGCTGCGACGTGCCGTCCTGCGCGCCGACGCTTTCGGCGAGTGTCACGCCTTCGCGCAGCGCCGCGAGGTCTTCGATCGTCAGGTCAGGGTTCTTGCGAAGCGCCTCAAGGAACTTCTCGAAATTGCCGAACCCCGTAGGGCTCGCCTTCTGAACGCGGAACACGCCCGAGCCGAGCGTCGCGATCTTCTCGCTTATGTATACGTTGGCCCCCTCGATCACCGTAGCCACGGCCGTCACTACGGCCACGCCTATGATGACTCCCAGCAGGGTGAGGAACGATCTGAGCTTGTGAGAGAGTATCGAGGCGAGGGCGATCTTGGCGGCTTCAACGTATTTGTACATGGGTGAACGAAGTATAGCGCCGAGGGGGAGGGCAAGCAAAGCAGGGGAGTGTATCTGCAGGGCTGTAACAAAGTCGGTTCAGCGGCGCAGGATGAGCTTTAGCCCTTCTAGCGGTCGTGCGCTGTAGATCCTGCGCGCATCCGGCAGATACTTAAAACCCTGCCGCAGTACCAGCCCCACCACCAGATTGTTTATCAC
>DATFGQ010000074.1:0-25411 GCA_035249305.1 Blastocatellia bacterium
GGCTTCTGATACAACGGTGGTTCGACAACACGGAAGCGGGCGAATCCGAGCAAGCGCAATCGATGATCGAAGCGGAGCCTTTGACCGAAACCTCTTTCCCTCCGACATAACAGAATTGATTGATACGGCCATTGCTTTTGCGCGCGCTCAGATTGCGGGTAAAATCATGGGCCTATGAAGATCCTCGTAATCGGCTCTGGCGGCCGCGAGCACGCCATCGCGTGGAAGCTCGCCCAAAGCGCTTCGACAAGTGAGCTCTACTGCGCGCCCGGCAACGCGGGCATAGCCGAGGTCGCGACCTGCCTTCCCGCCGACGTAAACGACGCGGGCAGCCTCGCCAACCTCGCCGAATCGATAGGCGCGGACCTGACCGTCGTAGGGCCGGAAGCGCCGCTGGTCGCGGGCGTGGCCGACGCGTTTCAGTCGCGCGGCCTCAGACTGGTAGGGCCTTCGGCCGAAGCCGCGCGACTTGAAGGGAGCAAGATATTCGCGAAGCAGTTCATGGCCCGCCACTCGATCCCTACGGCGCAGTTCACGGCCTGCCATTCACCCGAGTCCGCGCGCGCCGCGCGTGAGCTGGAATACAGCTTTCCGGTAGTCGTTAAAGCCGACGGCCTGGCCGCCGGCAAAGGCGTCCGCATAGCTCAGGATGAGACGGAGTTCGAGGCCGCGATAAACGATTTTTTTGTCGAGCGCGTATTCGGCGAGGCGGGCGCCCGCGTAGTGCTCGAAGAGTGTCTGGTCGGGCGCGAGGCGTCGGTGATGGTCTTCACCGACGGGGCCGATTACCGTGTCATACCGCCCGCCCAGGATTACAAGCGCGTCTTTGACGGCGACGCGGGGCCGAACACGGGCGGGATGGGTTCGTTTTCAACGCCCGGCTTGATCGATCAGCCGACGCTTGAACGCATAGAGCGCGAGATTATCGAGCCGACGCTCGCGGGTATGCGCGCGGAGGGGGCTCCGTTCAGAGGCATACTCTACACGGGATTAATGCTCACAGAGAGCGGCCCGAAGGTGATCGAGTATAACGCGCGGTTGGGCGACCCGGAGACTCAGGCGGTGTTAGTCCGTCTTGAGAGCGACCTTGTCGAAATCTTCAACGCTATCGTAGACGGCGCGATAGGCTCTAGCAGTGTGAGATGGAGCGAAGACTCTTCGGTGTGCGTGGTCGCGGCGTCGAAGGGCTATCCCGGTCAGTTCGATAAGGGCAAGCCGATCACCGGGCTCGACGAAGCGAAGTCTATCGAAGGCGTGGTCGTATTTCACGCGGCGAGCGTGCGCGATGAGCAAGGGAGTTTCCTCACTTCGGGAGGCCGCGTGCTCGGCGTGACGGCGCGCGCTCGAACGTTAGAAGAGGCGCGCGCCCGCGCGTATGAAGCGACGGCGAGGATCGGCTTCGAGAACATGCACCACCGCACGGACATCGCCCGCGCAGGCAAGCCGTAATTAATCTGCCTTATAGGGCGTCTGAGAAGTGGGAGAAAAAGCCCTGAAAGGGCTTGATTCAATAGCCCGGCGCATCGCGCCGGGTTATGTACGCACACGACGACAAGCCCTGAAAGGGCGGTATAACTATCGCGCCCTTTCAGGGCTTGTCGTTTATGACAACCCGTTTCCAGGGGCGATGCCCCCGGCTATTGAATATGTCCCCTTCGGGGACTTTTCAGTCGCCCTCTATAGCGATTTGCAATTAAATGTAACGGCTCCTTCGGAGTGCGGTGACTTGTCACCGCTTTCGAGTTAGCCATTACGGCTTTCCCTAAAACAAAAGCGCCGCGGGGTCTGCGCACTCCGAAGAAGTCGCTGATTATTCCGGCCGCATTCAATCGCAAGGTGCTTTAGAATAAACGGCCGGGTCGGTCTTCTCCATGATCGATTCGGGGTTCTTCAAATCGGCAAAACCCGATTTGCGATAGAGCCCGTGTGCGTCCCTCGTAACCAGCATCCATCTTCTCAGACCTTGCAGGTCGGGGTGCGACATCACGGCTTCGATGAGCCACAAGCCCAGACCTCGACCGCGAAACTCTTCGAGGATGAAAACGTCGGCCAGGTAAGCGAACGTCGCCCGGTCGGTTATCACTCGCGCAAAACCTACCTGGCGCTCCCCTTCGTAAAGCCCGAACGCCAAAGAGTGCTCGATCGATCGCTCGACCACATCGAGCGGCACGCCCGCCGCCCAGTAAGAGCGGGTCAGATAGCCGTGGATTACCGCCACGTCCATCAGACGTTTGTCCGTGCTTATCAGGTAGCCCTCGCGCCGCCACTCGTTAATCATTTGAGGTTGCTGATTATGAACACGTCGCTCGTGGCAAGGCCGCGCGACAGGGCGAACTGGCGGTCGCGAGACAAGTCGAAGCTGAAGATCAGGTCGGATTTGAAGTTGGTGAGTTGCTTAGGCTCGCCGCCCGCCAGCGGCTGTAGCCAGATGTTCGACACGCCGCCCTTATTGTCTATGAACATCAATCCGCTGCCGTCGGCCGCCCACCGCAGCAGCCCGATCGGTATGTTGAAGCTCTTTATGGGCTGGCCTCCCTCGAACGGGATCAGCACGACCGAGAACGGCGAGTCTAACTGCTCGTTCCAGTAGCCGCATGCTATGTAGCGGCCGTCGGGCGAGACCGATGGCGGCCACGAAGTCGCGTTGGTCAGTTGCGTCGCCTGCCCTCCGTCGATCGAGACCTTCCACAGGTGGGGCCTGCTGGAAACGTGCGATTGGTAGACTATCCACTTGCCGTCGGGCGAAAAGGCGGGCGAGACATCGCTGTTGCCCTGTGTCAATTGTTTGGGATTGCTCCCGTCGGCGTCCATGCGCCAGATGTTGTAATCGTTCGGCCCGACCCCGCGCGAAGAGGCGAAGACTATGTACCGGCCATCGGGCGAGGCCGCCGCATGAAAATTCATGCCCGAGTCGGCCGTGAGCTGCTTTTGATTGCCCCCGTCGGCGTCCATGCGCCAGATGTTCAGGTCGCTGCCGTCGCGCGTGTTGTAAAGCATCTTGCCGTCGGGCGTCCAGCTCACGCGCCCGTATTTGCCTATGCCCGAGGTCACCTGCCGCGCGCGGCTGGCGTCGCCCGCGGGGGCCGTCCACAAGTTGGAGAGCGAGTCCCGTTCGACGACGGCCAGCGTGTCGGAATCTTCCGTCAGGCTCGCGCTGACATACTGGTTGAGGTCGTTTGTGATCCTGCGCGGCTCGCCCTCGGGATAGGTCACGCGCCAGACCTGGCTCACCTTCGATGTAGGGTCGGTCGCCGTCATTATCAGCGCCGTCCCGTCCTTGTCCCACGACACGCGCCCGACATCGAGCCAGGTTTCGGAGATGATAGGTTTTTCGGTCCCGTCCGCGACGTTCACGGCCACGATGTTCATGTACGCGCCGCCCGCGCCCGTGCCCGCCGAGCAGGCGATCACCCGGCCGTCGGGCGACCAGGCGGGGTAGTTGTAGAAGGCCGGCGAGTTTCTCACGGCGAGCGTGCGCTCGCCGCTGCCGTCCATGTTGACTATGACAAGCTCGTGCCGCCGCTGGATGGGGTAGCCCCGCATGAAGACGAACTGAGTGTTGTCGGGCGAGATGCTGATAGGGCTGTCGACGTCCTCGACCAGTCGCTTCGGCGTGCCGCCGAGCGCGCCTATCTGATAGAGGATCGCCACGGGCCGATTCTTCTCGATCACCGTGTAGTAGACGTAATTACTGTCGCGCGAGAAGCTGATCCCCGAGAACTTGCCTTCCGACGGCGGGACTATCTCTACGTTCCTCGACGTGGCCACGTGACGGACCCAGAGGCTCTGCTTGCCGCCGTCGTTGACGGCGTGGGCGATGTATTTGCCGTCGGGCGATATGGCCGCCAGCTCGGACTTGCCCGTGTTCGTCAGCCTGTTGATCCTCACGTCGCCGAAAGGCGCGTTCGAGCCCGTCCCGCCGCGCGTGCCCGAGATCAACTGGATCGCGATGATTATGATCGCGCCCACGGCGAGCGCGCCCGCCGCGCCCATGGCTACCCACAGCCAGGGCTTGCGGTCACGCGCAGACGGCGCGGGCGCGGACCCGGCCAGCATCGTAATGTCAGGGTTCGACGACGTGTGCGGGTAGGCCGAGGTCATCGTCGAATAATAGGCGGAGACGGAAGGCTGCGAATCATACTCCCTGACCAGCTCGCGCAGGTCTATGTTGGCGTCTTTGATCGACTGGTACCGCTCGTCCGGGTCTTTCGACAAACACTTGCGGATTATCCGCTGGAGCTCGGCCGGAGTTTCGGGGTTGAACTCGCGGATAGGCGGCGCCTGCGAGTAGACGATCTTGTGCAGCGAGTCTATGACCGATTCGCCGTGGAACGGCTTATGGCCCGTCGTCGCCTCGTAGAGGATGCAGCCGAACGAGAAGATGTCGGACCGCTGGTCTACGACTTTGCCCTGAACCTGCTCGGGCGACATGTAGCCTATGGTCCCCATCACTATGCCGGGCTGCGTGCGCCCCATCATCATAGTTTCGGCTTCGAGTATGTCGTCGGCCGAGGCGGGCTTTTGCGGCTCAAGCAGCTTCGCCAGCCCGAAGTCCAAAATCTTGGCGTAGCCGTCATGCGTGATCATCACGTTTTCGGGCTTGAGGTCGCGGTGGACTATCCCCGACGCGTGGGCCTTCGACAGCCCGTCGGCCACCTGCGCGAAATATTCGAGCAGCTTTTTCAGCTCGGTCCGGTCGCGGTGAATCTTGTCGCGCAGCGTGTCGCCGTCGATGAACTCCATCGCTATGTAATGATAGAGCTGCTTTGCCGGCGAGCCGTTCGAGCCGTTATTTGCTGGCTCGCCATTCTCAAGCTCGACTTTGCCGATCTCGTAGATGGTGACGATGTGCGGGTGGTTGAGGGCCGAAGCCGATTTCGCTTCTTGAACGAAACGGCGCACGCGGTCCTCGTTGTCAACAAGGTCGGCCGGGAGGATCTTCAACGCGACGGGGCGGTCCAGCAGGGTGTCTTCGGCTTTATAGACCTCGCCCATGCCTCCGACGCCGAGGCGAGACACTATCATGTAATGCGAAATCTTGGTTCCGGCAGTGAGGGCCATACTAAATCCTCAGCAGATTCCTTAGCTTCATCCTCTTAACAGGGCAGGCGGGCACGGCTCAACCCCTTATGAAAAATGATACCCTCGCGCGCACCGAGTCTCAACCCTTATTTGCCCGTCGTCTGAGATTGCTTATGATGACGACATCGCTCACGGAGTTGCCGAACCGATTTTCAATCCGCCGGCCAATCGCATAAACTAATGCCGCGCGGGTGAGCCCCTTGCGCCACAAACCCGGAGGTAAGCATGAGAATAAGAATCGCTTTATCGATGACCGCGTTGATTATCTTTACGATCACCGCCGAGGCGGGGCGGCCGATCTCCCCCGATGACATCTTTACGATCAAAGATGTAGGCGAAGCCCGCGTCTCTCCCGGCGGCGCTATGATAGCCTACACCGTAACTTCTATTAATCGTGAGAGGAATAATTACACTTCAAGAATCTACATACGGCATAGAAACCTGGACGACGACCAGCCGATCGACGGAGTCACCTCTGTCGACTCTATGCCGCGGTGGTCGCGCGACGGTAAGAAGATAGCCTTCGCCTCGTCTCGCAGCGGCAGGCCGGCGGTGTGGGTCTACGACCTGGAGAAACGCAGAGCCAGCATGGTAGCCGAGTGGGAGCGCAGCAACCACTTTCTCTCTAAAGCAGGCGAATCGCTATGCTGGTCGCCCGACGGTAAACAGATAGCCTTCGTCGCGGCCGAAAGGCCGAAAGAGACCCCCTCGGCGGACCCGCGCGTGATCTCGCGCCTTCAATACAAATCGCGCACGGGCTTTTCCGATAACCTCCGCTCGCACATCTTCGTCGCTTCAATCACGACCGGCGTCGTCTACCAGCTCACGCGCGGCAACTACGACGAGCATTCGATCTCGTGGTCGCCCGACGGAGCCGAGATAGCCTTCCTCTCAAATCGCGAGCGCGACCCTGACGCCAATTTCAACTACGACATCTTCGCGGTCGATGTCGAGAGCGGGCGCGAGCGGCGGTTGACATCAACTCCCGGCGTAGAGTTCTCGCCCGTCTGGTCGCCCGACGGGAGCCGCATCGTATACACGGCCACGAAAAGGGCTATGACGACGATCGACAGCATAGCCGAAGACACGCACGTCTGGATCATAAGCCGCGCGGGCGGCGCGGGGCGCGAGCTGACCGCGTCATTCGACCGGCGCGCAAGCTCGCCGCAGTTGTCCGACTCGGGGCGCTTCGTCTACTTCCTGGCGGGCGACCGGGGCCGCACGCTGATTTATAAAGTCGACTCGAACGGGGGCAAAGTCTCGCCGCTGTTCGAGCGCCAGTGCCAGGTCAGCTCTTTCACTGTCTCGACAGACGACGATGTAGTGTTCACGCTGAGCGAAGAGACGAAGCCGGCGGAAGTCTACACGATTGCCGGGACGGGCGAGCTTCGCCGTCTCTCTTCCGTCAATTTTATGCCGGCCGAAAACTGGAGCCTTGTTAAAGCGGAGAACATACGTTTCAAGAGTTTTGACGGCGCGGAGATAGAAGGCTGGCTGATGCGGCCTTTGAGTTTTCAAGCGGGCAAGAAATATCCGCTCGTGCTTTTCATCCACGGCGGCCCGCACGGGATGTACGGCTATGGGTTCAGCCATTCGAATCAAGTCTACGCGGCGCGCGGGTACGGCGTGCTTTACCTCAACCCGCGCGGCTCAAGCGGGTACGGCCAGAAGTTTTCCGACGGCTGCGTGAACAACTGGGGCGGCGGCGATTACCAGGACTTGATGAAGGGCGTAGATCACGTCCTCGCGAGATACGATTGGGTAGACGCGAATCGATTGGGCGTGACGGGCGGGAGCTACGGCGGCTTTATGACCAACTGGGTCGTGACGCAGACCACGCGGTTCAAGGCGGCAATCGCCATGGCCTCTTTGAGCAACCTGATCAGCTTCTATTCCACATCGCTTTACCAGGACTTGATACACGTAGAGTTCAAAGGCTACCCGTGGGACAATTACGACCTGCTCTGGAAATACTCTCCGCTGCGTTACGTCAAGAACGTGCAGACGCCTACGCTGCTGATACACGGCGAGCAGGACATGGACGTACACATCACGCAGGCTGAAGAGATGTACACGGCGCTCAAGCAGCGCGGCGTCGAATCGGTCTTGGTGCGCTACCCGCGCGAAGGCCACGGGATTCGCGAGCCCGCGCACAGGCTCGATTATCTGGATCGAAGTCTCGCGTGGTTCGACCGTCTCTTAAAACCTAACGGCGAATAGGAAGGTCGTTATCGGATCGCGGCGAGCGAGGCGGAACGGTTCTCGCTATTATTTCGGCTCAACCGCTCCGCCCTCATCTACCCACGCGTCGAAGCCGCCATAAAGCGGATGCACGTTCTTGAAACCGCGCTCTAGAAGCTCACGCGCCACACTGGCGCTTGATCCTTCGTGCGGTCAGGTGCAGTAAGTGATGACCGCGCGGTCGCGAGGTATCTCGTCGATATGCTCGCCGACTTGATCCGCTGGGATGCGCATCGCGCCCGGCAGCTTCGTCTTGGCCTCGGCCCACGCCTTCGGGTTGCGCGTGTCTATGAAGGCAAACGGCTCGCCCCGGTCCATACGCTGTTTGACCTCGTCGACTGTAACCCTGGTCGGTTCCGTTACAGGGGCTGAATTGGTTTCCATACTCATAACCTCCCTTGCTATGCTCATGGCTTTATAAGGCAACGACCGTGCCAGGTTTAGTTGACTCGGCGCGCGGACTGATTTAAACAGTATTGTCCGCCCGCGACAGGCGGGATGTGAAAGGAGAATCGAAGATGCCGAAATACGTGATCGAACGCGAGATTCCCGGCGCGGGGAATTTATCTACAGAGGAGCTACAGGCAATATCGCAGAAGTCTTGCGGGGTGCTCAACCAGATGGGGCCGCGGATACAGTGGGTCCAGAGCTACGTCACGGGCGACAAAGTCTACTGCATTTACATCGCGCCAAACGAAGAGATGATTAGGCAGCACGCGGAGCAGGGCGGGTTCCCCGCAAACCGCATATCGGAGATCAAGGGTGTAATCGACCCCACGACAGCGGAGGCCTGAGCGGGCTCGGTGCTTGAAAAGATTCTCTAACAAGACTATGCTGTGGGGGATATTTGACTCCGCGTAGTCAGCCCGCGGCTTTGACGCCCGGCACTCGAATAATCCGGCTTCCACCCGCCTCATTAGCAGGCGGCCAGGAGATAATCGAAGCAAGCTCTTGCTTCACAAAGATGGTGATTACAATGAAGATTCAAATCATTCTTACACGCATGATTTTATCGGCCATATGCGCCTTTATCATGATAGCGCTCTCGACTACGGCGGCTCTAACACAGTCGGAGAAAAGCGGCGACAAGAATCCTAAACCGAAAGACGCGCCCACGGCGGCCGGCCCCGCGCTCAAACAGTCGGTCATCGCAGGTGGCGGCGGGGTTAGCTCGGCCGGCAACTACAGGCTTGAAGGCACGGCCGGTCAGCCCACGACAGACTTCTCTTCGAACTCTCCCTTCGCCCTGCGCTCGGGCTTCTGGCCGGGAGCCATACCTTGCCCGTTCGTATTGACCGAGACCTCTCGGCTCTACAACTCGGGCGGCGGGCATTCGGCGGTTAAAGTGGTCGCGACGGGAGACTGCTCGTGGACCGCGTCGGTGAGCGCGCCGTGGGTAGTCTTGACTAGCGCGCCATCCGGCACGGGTACGGACGTGATAGCCTACGAGGTGAGGGAGAACTTCACTGGTGCGGCTCGTCAGGCGACCATCACCGTAGGCGATTACACGAACAGGATAGTGCAAGATGCGAACCTCCCCCCGGCGTCCTGCGGGTTCGCGATCTCGCCCGCGTTCGGGACATTTGCGACAGCCGGCGGCGCGTCTTCGATAAGCGTGACGGCCGCGGCCGCTTGCGCGTGGGACGCCGAGAGCGATGCCGAATGGGTGACGATCACGTCGGGCAAGGTCGGCATCGGCAGCGGGGCCGTGACGTTCGCGGTCGCGCCGGCAGCGCCGGGCGTGCAGCGCAACGCCACGATTAGAGTCGCCGGTAAGACTTATAACGTCAAACAGAAGTAGCAACGAGCTAAGCCCGCGGGGATGGAGTAGCACACTCCATCCCCAATACCTTCCACTCAGAGTCTAAGACCCACCGCACACAGATACAGTAACATTAACCACTCATATCACCGAGTCAGCGTAAGCTGCGGGCGCGGAGCTTGACACCGCATCCTTACTATAGCAATTTGCGAATGGGTGAAGATTGTAGGGGCCATGGCGCATGATGCGCTTCGCGCGGCGCGGGCTTGTCCCCGCCCGGATCGTCCGAAGGACGATGGCGTCATCGCGCTGACGCGCGATCCGGGCAGCCACAAGGGCTGCCCCTACAGGTTACATCCAATCGCAAACAGCAATAATAAAGAATGATGCCCTATAAACCCGGCCCCGCAAACTGAGCAAGTGTCAGAAATCATGGCTTATAGTTATTCGCAATTGAATACGGCCAGAATAATAAGCGCCTCTTTCGGAGTGCTGCGACTTGTCGCAGCTTTTGTGTTAGCCAAGACGGCTTCTCCTAAAGAAAAGCGGTGACAAGTCACCGCACTCCGAAGCAGCGGTCGCATACAATCGCAAGCCGCTATAGGAGTATGCTGATGCCCAGAATCGGCCTCATCATCTTAGGCTTCGCTCTAGTTTTGTCTTCCGTGCTGCTGTTCGCCTGGCCGAGCCAGAGTCCTTCCACTCTGCATTCGCTCGTGAACAGGGCCGAAGGGCTGGAGCAGGAGTTCGTCATAAACGCGCGTCCGTCGGAGAAGAATGATTCCGGGCGGTCACTGGCCCTTCTGCTTTATAGAAAAAGTCTTCCCGGCGATAGTTATCTTTCCCTTGCGGGCCGCCCCGGAGTTGGCCGCGACGAAATAAGAGACCGCGCCATTGCCTATGCCGTAATTGACCGAGGTGAACTCGATCCAGCTCGAATCGCTCACGGCCTGCCACGCGCAGTTGGCCGCCGCCGTTACGTTTATAGTGCCGCTCGCCGCGCTGGTCGTATAAGCTTGCGACGTGGGTGAGATCGAGTAATTGCACCCCTCGCCCGACCCACCATTCTGAATAAGAGTGAAGCTGGAATCTCCGACAGACAGAGACCCCTGTCTCGCGCCGCCCGTGAAGTTCTCCCTCACTTGAAAATCGATCCTGCCGTTGCCGGTGCCGGTTTCGGGTGAAGTGACGACAATCCAATCATCATTGCTCACGGCCGTCCAGTCACACGCGCTCGCCCCCGTCACATTCACTCCGCCAGCCCCGCCCTCCATTGGGAAGAACTGTATCGGCTGTGCGAACGTGACCGTGCCGGGGCAATTGATCAGTATGCTCACGTTGTTGCTCCAGCGATTAGTCGCCGCAAGATCAACCTTGTTGTCGCCGTTAAAATTGCCGCTCACAACTGCGGTGGGCGTGTTGCCGGCGGTGTAATTGATCGGAGGTTGAAACGTGCCGCCGGCAGCGCCTATCAGCACGCTAATATTATTGCCGTTCACGTTTGCCGTCACGATGTCGAGATTAGAATCGCCGGCGACATCGGCCGCTGTGATCGAGTTAGGTCCTGGTCCGGCGGCATAACTGTTCGCGGGTTGAAACGTGCCGTCGCCGTTGCCGAACAGTACGCTCACGTTTGCGCTGTTGAAGTTCGCCACCGCAAGATCGAGCTTGCCATCAATATTGAAATCGCCCTTTGTTATGGAGAAAGGGCGCGCGCCTACGGCGAAGGGCGTCGGAGGCCGAAACGTCCCGTTGCCGTTGCCGAGCAGTATGGCTACCGCGTTAGACCCGGCTGCCGTCACGGCAATGTCGAGGATGGTGTCGCGGTTGAAGTCGCCCGATACGAGATCGGAAGGTCCAAAGTTGATCGAGTAGCTGACCAGAGATTGAAACGTCCCGTTGCCGTTGCCGAGCGTGATGCTCACGCTGCTTGGCATTGAAGTCGGAGCTTTGGGATTCTCTTTGGTAGGCGCGGCGAGGCAACCCTCCGCGTTTGCCACCGCGATGTCGAGATTGCCGTCGCGGTTGAAATCGCCCGCGATTATCGCCTGGGGACAGAACCCGGCGGGAAATCCGATTGACGGCTGGAACATGCCGTTGCCGAACCCGCGGTAAAGGTTTCCGCTTCCGCACCGGCCGTCGGCCGCCGCAATGTCGAGCTTGTTGTCATTATTGAAATCACCCGTCGCGACCGTTACAGGGCTGAAGCAGATGCTGGGATGGTTGCCGGCCCCCAAGAACGTGCCGTTGCCCAATCCCAGCAGCACGGTGACGTTATCGCTGTCAAAATTCGCCACCGCAATGTCGGACCTGCCGTCACCGTTGAAGTCACCGACGGCTAACGCTTCGGGGGCCGCGCCGACGGGAAAGCTCACTGCCGTCGCAAAGTTGTTCAACCCAGGCGTGGGCGTTTCATTGATCCCGGCAAGAGCGACCAATGACACGGCGAGGCTCGCCGCTACGCAAGCAAAAAGAGGTGTTGATCGCATGGCAACGCTCCTGACGAAGCTCTTTTTTGTAACTCTACTTGATCTTACCTGGATAGCCTTTGAGTCGTGCTCGGCTAGTTTACCAAAAACTCTCGAAATTCGTTCATAAAAATCATTAACTGCCCTGGAGGGGCAGGCGGACATTAGCCGGTGGCGCAACCACCAGCCTTAGTAATCGCCGCGTAGCGGCCGTGTGATTTTAGCCGTGTGCTTCAGCGCACGGATCAAGAGCCACCAAAACGCCGCGTCGCGTCAGCGACGCGTGATCTTCTTGGCGAAGTCACGCGTCGCTGACGCGACGCAACATTCTTGCTGCTGATGTTCCCGGCGTTAAAACGCCGGTCTAAAATCAATCCGCCGCTACGCGGCGATCGAGGCACGCGCTCCTACGAAGTTTATACCCATGGTTTCACCACAGGCTAATACCTTCCCTCTTCCGGAGCGAGGGCTAGTCGCCCGCCTCTTTCGCCTCGGCAAGGTCGGTGCCCGCCGGGATCTCGCCCTCTTCGTACTCGTAGGCTTCGTCCTCGACGGTCTTGTCGGGCTCAAGCTTGATCTGGCGGTAGTAGTCCATCCCGGTCCCGGCTGGGATCAACCGGCCCATGATGACGTTCTCTTTCAACCCGCGAAGGTAATCGACCTTCCCGCTTATCGCCGCCTCCGTGAGCACCCTCGTCGTCTCCTGGAACGAAGCCGCCGATATGAACGACTCCGTAGAAAGCGACGCCTTGGTGATGCCTAACAGCAGCGGGTCAGAAGTCGCCGGCTGGCCGCCTTCGGCCAACACGCGCTCGTTCTCGTCCTGGAAGCGGAAGCGGTCGACCATGTCTTCGAGCAAGAACTCCGTGTCGCCAACGTCTTTGACCCTGACCCATCGGAGCATCTGCCGGACGATGACTTCGATGTGCTTGTCGTTGATGTTGACGCCCTGGAGCCGATAGACCTCCTGAATCTCGTTGACGAGGTACCGCTGGAGCTCTTCGATACCGCGCACGGCCAGGATGTCGTGCGGGTTGAGCGGGCCGTCCATAAGCGGCTCGCCCGCGCGCACGTAATCGCCCTCCTGCACGTTTATGTGGACGCCGCGCGGTATCGAGTACTCGCGCTTCTCACCGTCCGGCGCTTCGATGATGACGCGGCGCTGCCCCTTCTGGATCGGGCCGAACTTGACCTGGCCGTCGATCTCGGTCATCACGGCCGTCTCGCGCGGCTTGCGCGCTTCGAACAGCTCGACGACGCGAGGCAGACCGCCCGTGATGTCCTTGGTCTTCGTCGTCTCGCGCGGTATCTTCGCGATGATGTCGCCGGGTGCGACGCGCACGCGGTCCTTCTCTTCCTGCGCGCGTGAAGCTCCCGCGCCGCGCTTCTTCTTCCACTCGTCATAATCGCTTACGAGCAGATTGGCGCGGACGGGCATCTGGTAAGTGCGCAGCACCTTGTTCTTGTCGTCGCGAATCTCGATCCGCGGCTGACGTTTCTCGTCGGGCGAGTCCATAACGACCAGGCGCGACAGACCCGTCACCTCGTCGACCTCTTCGCGCACGGTAACGCCTTCGATCAGGTCTTTGAAGTGGATGTTGCCCGCGTCTTCCGTCAGGATCGCGAACGTGTAGGGGTCCCACTCGGCGAGCTCCTGCCCCTCTTCGACCTTCTGCCCGTCTGTGACCTTGAGCGTAGCGCCGTAAACGATCTGGTAACGGCCGGCCTCGCGTCCGCGCTCGTCGATCAACAGTATAGAGCCGTTGCGATTCATAGCCACCAGATCGCCTTCGCGGTTGCGGACGGTCTTGAGGTCGTCGAACTTCACCGCGCCCGCCGTGCGCGCCTCGTGCTTGGTTATCTCGGACACGCCGCCCGCGACGCCGCCTATGTGGAACGTGCGCATCGTGAGCTGTGTGCCCGGCTCGCCTATAGACTGCGCGGCGATCACGCCGACGGCCTCGCCCAGCTCGACCACGCGCCCCGTCGCCAAGTTGCGGCCGTAGCAGCGTATGCAGACGCCGCGGCGCGATTCGCAGGTCAACACCGAGCGAATCTTGACGCGCTCGATACCGCCCGCGAGCTGAATCTGGGCCGCGAGGTCTTCGTTGATTTCGTCGTTGCCTTCGACGATCACGTCGCCAGTGATCGGGTCGCGCACGTCTTCAAGCGCCACGCGGCCGATGATTCGGTCGCGCAAGGATTCGATCTCCTCGCCGCCTTCGATGATCGCCGTCGCCCAGATGCCTTTGAGCGTGCCGCAATCCTCTTCGCTGACGATAACGTCCTGCGCCACGTCGACGAGACGGCGCGTCAGGTATCCCGAGTCGGCCGTCTTGAGGGCCGTGTCGGCAAGACCCTTGCGCGCGCCGTGAGTCGAGGTGAAGTACTGCAAGACGTTCAGCCCCTCGCGGAAGTTCGCGCGGATGGGCGCCTCGATGATCTCCCCCGAAGGCTTCGCCATAAGGCCGCGCATCCCTGCGAGCTGGCGTATCTGCTGTTTGGAGCCTCGCGCGCCGCTGTCGGCCATGACGAGGATCGGGTTAAGCTCGCCCGATTCGTTCTCGCGGCGGAACATCTCTTCAAACATCGCCTCGGCCACGCGCTCGGTCACCTCGCTCCAGATGGCTATGACCTTGTTGTAGCGTTCGCCGTTGGTGATGATGCCTTCCTTGTACTGGTTCTCGACGTCGACGACATCGTTCTGCGCCGCCTTAACTAAATCGACCTTGCTCGGCGGCGTGACCAGATCGTCTACGCCTATCGAGATGCCCGCGCGCGTGGCGTAGAGGAAGCCAAGGTCTTTCACCTTGTCGAGCATCCTCACGGTCTCCTGATGGCCCAGCCGCAGGTGGACGTAGTTTACAAGCGAACCCAGCCCCTTGCGCTTGAGCGTGCCGTTGACGTAAGGCATCTCAGCGGGCATGTGCTCGTTGAAGATGACGCGGCCGACCGTAGTATCGATCACGCGGTTGTCGAGCTTGCGGACCGAGGCGCGAATCACGTCCTGGTCGTCGTGCTCTTGCGTGAGATCCATCAGATCGCCCGAGAACATCAGCTTGATCGGCGTCTGCGTGTGAACTTCGCCCGCATCGAGCGCAAGCAACACCTCTTCAGCGGCCGCAAACTTACGGCCGGCGAACTTGTCGTCTTTCTTGTCGCGCGTCAGGTAGTAGCAGCCCAGAACTATGTCCTGCGTCGGGACGGCTATGGGCTGGCCGTTGGCGGGCGAAAGAATATTGTTCGACGCAAGCATCAGCACGCTTGCTTCCACCTGAGCCTCGGGCGAAAGCGGGATGTGCACGGCCATCTGGTCGCCGTCAAAGTCCGCGTTGAAGGCCGTGCAGACGAGCGGGTGAATCTTGATCGCCTTGCCTTCGACCAGCACGGGCTCGAAAGCCTGTATCCCTAAGCGGTGAAGCGTCGGCGCGCGGTTCAACAGAACGGGATGCTCGCGGATGACCTCTTCGAGTATGTCCCAGACCACCGACTCCTGGCGCTCGACCATCTCCTTGGCCTGCTTGATCGTCGCGGCGTACTGCTTCTTCTCAAGCAGGTTGTAGATGAACGGCTTGAACAGCTCTAAGGCCATCTTCTTCGGCAGCCCGCACTGGTGAAGCTTGAGCTCGGGGCCGACGACGATCACCGAGCGGCCGGAATAGTCTACGCGCTTGCCGAGCAGGTTCTGGCGGAAGCGCCCCTGCTTGCCCTTGAGCGTGTCGGAAAGCGATTTGAGCGGGCGGTTGTTTGCGCCCCTCAGCACGCGCCCCCTCCGGCCGTTATCGAACAGCGCGTCCACGGCCTCCTGGAGCATGCGCTTTTCGTTGCGCACGATCACCTCGGGCGCCTTAAGCTCTATGAGCTTCGACAGACGGTTGTTGCGGTTGATGACGCGTCGGTAAAGGTCGTTCAGGTCGCTGGTGGCAAAGCGCCCGCCGTCGAGCGGAACGAGCGGCCGAAGCTCAGGCGGTATGACCGGGATCACGTCGAGGATCATCCAGTCCGGGTGATTGCCCGAACGCCGGAACGCGTCGACGACCTTGAGCCGCTTGGAGTATTTCAGCTTCTTCTGCTGCGAAGTCTCGCGCTTCATCAGGTCGCGCATCTCGCCGGCCAGGCGGTCGACGTCGACTTTATGCAGAAGCTCTTTGATCGCTTCGGCGCCCATCTTGGCCGCAAAGCCGCCGGGGAACTCCTGCACGAGCTGGCGGTAGCGCTCGTCTGTGATCAGCTCTTTCTCTTTTATCTGGTCGGCCGCGTCGCCCGGGTCGATGACGATATAGGATTCGAAATAGAGGACCTTCTCAAGCTCGCGCAGCGGGATGTCGAGCAGGTGGCCTATGCGCGAGGGGAGCCCCTTGAAGAACCAGACGTGCGAACAGGGCGAAGCCAGCTTGATGTGGCCCAACCGCTCGCGGCGGACTTTCGACTGCGTGACTTCGACGCCGCACTTGTCGCAGACCACGCCGCGGTGCTTCATGCGCTTGTACTTCCCGCACAGGCACTCCCAGTCGGTCACGGGTCCGAAGATCTTCGCGCAGAACAGTCCGTCACGCTCGGGCTTGAAGGTACGGTAATTTATAGTTTCGGGCTTGGTCACTTCGCCGTGAGACCACGAAAGAATCTTCTCCGGCGAAGCCAGGCTTATTCTTATCGCCTCAAAGTCGGGTGCCAGGTTCGTCTTCTCTTGGTGTGTCCTAAACATTTTTCCTCCGTCCCCTGTTAAGAGTCCTGAGTGCTGAGTGCTGAGTCCTGAGTTAAAACAATTACTCAGGACTCAGCACTCAGCACTCAGGACTTAGGAACCTATTCCATCACTTCCTCGCTGCGGCGCATCAGCTCAACGTCAAGGCAGAGCGACTGAAGCTCGCGTATCAAGACGTTGAACGATTCGGGCACGCCGGGATCGAAATCGGCTTCGCCTTTGACTATGGCCTCGTAGATCTTCGACCGGCCCGCAACGTCGTCGGACTTCGCAGTCAACAGCTCCTGAAGAATGTGCGCCGCGCCGTAAGCTTCCAGCGCCCAGACCTCCATCTCGCCGAACCGCTGGCCGCCGAACTGCGCCTTGCCGCCCAGAGGCTGCTGCGTGATGAGCGAGTACGGCCCGATCGAGCGCGCGTGTATCTTGTCGTCTACAAGGTGCGACAGCTTCATCATGTAGATGTAGCCCACGGTCACCTTCTGCTCGAACGGCTCGCCCGTCAGGCCGTCGAAAAGGACGGTCTTGCCCGACGTGGGCAGCTCGGCGAATTCCAAAAGGTGCTTGATCTCCTGCTCGCGCGCGCCGTCAAAGACGGGCGAGGCGAACTGTATGCCCTCGACCAGCGTGCGCGCGTGCGACGTAAGATCCTCGTCCGACATCGCGTCGAACCGCTCGTGAGATTCGGGCAAAGGAAATACTTCGCGATAAATCTTACGAAGCTCGCCGGCCGCCTCGCCGTCTGCCAGCAGCTCGCCCACGCGGCTGCCTATCGCCTTGGAGGCCCACCCGAGGTGCGTCTCCAGTATCTGGCCGACGTTCATTCGCGAGGGCACGCCCAGCGGGTTCAGCACGATCTCGACGGGCGTCCCGTCGGGCAGGTACGGCATCTCCTCTTCGGGCAGTATGCGCGCGATGACGCCTTTGTTGCCGTGGCGGCCCGCCATCTTGTCGCCGACGGAAAGCTTGCGCTTCATGGCGATAAAGACCTTGACCATCTTTATGACGCCCGGCGGCAGCTCGTCGCCCTTCTTGAGCTTCTCGACGTTCTCGTTGTGAAGCTGTCGCTGGACGTTGATCTGACGCTCCGTGCGCCGCTCGATGTCGGAGATCTCCGCGCCCACGTCTAGGCGGGAGCTGGTGATCTCGACCTTGCGCAGCGCGCCGATCTCAAGCTCTTGAAGCATCTCGCGCGTGAGCTTGGCGCCCTTCGCGAGCAGCTTCTTGTTCTTGTAAGTCAGGTCTTCGGCCAGCCGCTGGCCTTCCAGCAGCTCGTATATCCGCTTGTTGCGCTCGTCTTCGAGGATTCGAATCTCGTCGTTGAGGTTCTTTAAGAGCTTCTCCTCTTCGGCGCGCTCGATTGCGAGCGAGCGCTCGTCCTTTTCCGCGCCCTTGCGGGTGAAGACCTTGACGTCGACGACCGTGCCGTCGATGCCCGGCGGGCAGGTCAAGCTTGCGTCGCGCACGTCGCCCGCCTTCTCGCCGAATATGGCGCGCAGCAGCTTCTCTTCCGCGGTCAACTGTGTCTCGCCTTTCGGCGTGACCTTGCCGACGAGTATCGATCCGGGCTTCACGCTCGCGCCGATGCGGATGATCCCCGAGTCGTCCAGGTCGCGCAGCGCCGACTCAGAGACGTTCGGGATGTCGCGCGTTATCTCTTCCGGCCCGAGCTTCGTGTCGCGCGCTTCGACTTCGAGCTCTTCGATGTGAATCGAAGTGAACGAGTCTTCCTTGACGAGCTTTTCCGATACCAGGATCGCGTCTTCAAAGTTGTAGCCGCGCCACGGCATGAAGGCCACGAGCACGTTGCGGCCCAGCGCAAGCTCGCCCCCCTGAGTGCACGGGCCGTCGGCGATCACGTCGCCTTTCTTGATGACCTGGCCTTCGCGCACTATGGGCTTCTGGCTGATGCAGGTGTTCTGGTTCGACCGTTTGAACTTCGTGAGCGCGTAGATGTCGGCGTTGATCTCACGCGAGGTCGTGCCCCCGGCGATGCCGTGCTCGGCGCGTATGATGACGCGCTCTGAGTCTACCGAGTCCACGACGCCATCGCGGCGGGCCACGACGACCGCGCCCGAATCCTGCGCCGTGACGCGCTCCATCCCGGTGCCTACGAGCGGCGCTTCGGCGCGGAGCAGCGGCACGGACTGGCGCTGCATGTTCGACCCCATCAGCGCGCGGTTCGCGTCGTCGTTTTCGAGGAACGGGATCAGCGACGCGGCCACCGACACGAGCTGTTTCGGGCTGACGTCGATGAACTCAAGCTCCTCGCGCATGACGAACTTCGTCTCGCCAGCCTTGCGCGCGGCGGGCCGCTCTTGAAGTATGCGGCCCTGGCGGTCGACTTCGACCGTCGCCTGCCCGATCGTGTAGTGGTCCTCCTCCCACGCCGACAGGTAGAACGGGTAAGGCTCGTACTCGGCGTGCTGCTGGTTGGAGTCGAGCTTCTTGTTCGCGCGGTCGACCTGCTCTTTAGACAGGTGGTCGCCGATGTTGAAATCGGTGTCGCCCGCCGAAAGCACCCGCACGTAATCGATCACACGGCCGTTCTCCACTTTGCGGTAAGGCGATTCGATAAAGCCGAACTCGTTTATACGCGCGAAGCAGGAGAGGCTTGAGATCAGACCGATGTTCGGCCCTTCAGGCGTCTCGATCGGGCATATGCGGCCGTAGTGAGTCGGGTGAACGTCGCGCACCTCGAACCCGGCGCGCTCGCGCGACAGGCCGCCCGGCCCGAGGGCCGACAGCCTTCGCTTGTGCGTGATCTCGGAAAGCGGGTTCGTCTGATCCATGAACTGAGAGAGCTGTGACGAGCCGAAGAACTCGCGAACGGCCGCCGTCACGGGCTTGGCGTTGATCAGGTCGCGCGGCATCGCCGTCTGCATCTCCTGGTGGATCGACATCTTCTCTTTGATCGCGCGCTCCATGCGGACGAGGCCGATGCGGAACTGGTTTTCTAACAGCTCGCCGACGGCGCGCACCCTGCGGTTGCCCAGGTGATCGATGTCGTCCGGCTCGCCTATGCCCTTGCGCATGCGCAACAGGTAGCCTATTACGTCCACGAAATCCGTAGTCGAAAGCGTCTGCTGGTCTATGCGGTCGCGCTCGGGCTTGCCGAGCTTGATGTTGAACTTCAAGCGGCCCACGCGCGAGAAGTCGAACTTGCGCTCGTCGAAGAACATCCCGCGAAACAGGTTCCACGCCGTCAGTATCGTCGGCGGGTCGCCGGGGCGCATCTTGCGGTAGATCTCAAGTATCGCGTCGCGCGGCGTCTTGACGGAATCCTTCTTGAGCGTCTGGCTCACGACCGTGCCTACGTCGTCGCGCTCGGGGAAGAATATCTCGACCTCCGCAACGCCCGACTCGATGATCTGCTGCCACTCGCGCGCCGTGAGCTCGGCGTTCGTCTCGGCTATGACCTCGCCCGTCTCCGTGTTGACCACGTCGTCGGTGAGGAAAGCGCCTTCGATCTCTTGAGGGTCGACGCTTACGGACTTGATCTTCGCCTTCTGTAACGAGTCGATGTCGCGGCGCGAAAGCTTCTTGCCGTTGGCGCCGCCCTTGACGATCACCTCGCCCGAGCGGTCCTCGATCGTTTCCGCAAGCCTCAGGCCGATCAGCCCCTCATTAGGCTCGAAGTGCAACAACCCGCCTTTGATCGTCGACCGCTGCGACGTGTAGAACATGCGCAACACCTCTGCGTCCGAGAAGCTCGCGCGCTTGATCTCGTCTTCCAGTTGCGAGTCCGACCCGATGCGGTCGAGGTCAATTTTTTCCATCAGCCCGAGCGCGCGCAGGAAGACCGTGCCGAGGAACTTGCGCTTGCGGTCTATGCGGACGTAGAGCAGGTTCTTCGTGTCGTACTCGAACTCGACCCACGAGCCGCGGTAAGGGATTACCTTGGCCAGGAAGTAGGTGTTGTTGTTCGCCTTCTCGAAGAATATGCCGGGCGAGCGGTGGAGCTGGCTGACGATGACGCGCTCCGTGCCGTTGATGATGAAGGTGCCGTTATCGGTCATCAGCGGGATCTCGCCGAAGAAGACCTCTTCTTCCTTGATGTCGCGGATAGATTTCTGGCCCGTGTCTTCGTCCGTGTCCCACACGGTCAGCCGTATCTTGACCTTGAGCGGCACGGCGTAGGTCATAGACTTTTCCTGGCACTCTTTTTCCGAGTGCTTGTGCTGGAGCGTGACAGGCTCGCCGCAGTTGTCGCACAGCACGGGCGACACGGTGTTGACGGTGCCGCACTGCGGGCAGGCCACGTCTTCGGCCGCGTAAGGGTTGACGCGCAGGATAGCGCCGCACGAGCGGCAGTTGGCCCTCAAGTGGTAGAGCCCTTCGAGCTGGCCGCACTTGCATTGCCAGTTACCGATCGAGTACTCGACGAAGTCGAGCTGCGAAGTCTCCCGAAAGTCCGTTATCGGGAAGACAGACCGGAAGACGGCCTGCAAGCCCGTGTTCTCGCGCTCGGCGGGCAGCAGGTCCATCTGCAAAAAGCGGTTATAGGACTGTCGCTGAACCTCTATGAGGTTCGGGATCCGTATCGCTGTTTTGATTCGAGAAAAATCGTACCGCTCGCGGCTTGCGCCGTTACTGTAGTTAACTTGTGCTGACATATCTCTCCTCAATCAGTAGGCAAGAAAAAGCTTGCAGCCGGCCCTGGAAGGTCAACTTTTCGGGAGAAGCTCACCCACGCAAAACGGGGAAAACGGAGACGTCCTGTAGGACGGCTCGACGCGAGGAAACATCTCAAAGTTGCGCTTGTGACCCACTGCAAGCTTAATGAATATTGAAGACACAAAGGCGAAGCACGGCCGGAGACACTTACTCCGACCGCGAGCTTCGCGTGTGTTTGAGAACCAAATAAACTTTATTATCGTCGCCGCCTCTATGTCGTCCCTAAATCCTGATATTACACGCGGACAGGCCTTTCGGTCAAGCGATGTTCTACAGCGGTCGTTTGCCGGCCGCCCGCGCTCAACCGACGGCCGGCAACTGACTGAAACTACTTGAGATCGACGGTGGCTCCGGCGTCCGTGAGCTTCTTCCTGATCGCCTCGGCCTCATCCTTCGGCACGCCTTCCTTGACGGGCTTGGGCGCGCCGTCGACGAGGTCCTTGGCCTCTTTCAGGCCCAGAGCGGTGATCTCGCGGACGACCTTGATAATGCCGATCTTCTTGCCGGGGTCGGCCATGCCCGTGAGAATGACGTCAAACTCGTCCTTCTCTTCGACGGCGGGGGCCGCTCCGGCAGCGGCTCCGGCGGCCGGGGCTGCGGCAACGGCCGCGGCGGCTGCCGATACGCCGAACGTCTCTTCCATCGCCTTGACCAGTTGAGACGCTTCCAGCAGCGTCAGGTCTTTAATCTGATCGACTATTGTCTGAATCTTGTCCTGTGACATAACTATCCGTGTCCTCCTAAAAACTTATCTGTTATCCGACGGTGGCGGCGCCGCACGTCCGGTGCATCTCCGAGCTGTGTGCGCCGATGAGGCCGCTCAACTGACACTAAGCAAAGCGACCCGTAATGATTGCGACAAACCGTGCGCGGGCTTCCACAAACCCGGCCCGGTTTTCAGTTTTCAGTTTTCAGTTCTTAGTTTTCCGTTTCCAGCACCGGAACCAAAAACTAAAAACTAAAAACTAAAAACTGAAAACTAAAAACTGAAAACTGAAAACTAAGCTTCTTCCTTCTGTGCGCGGACCTGGTCGATCACTATGGCCAGGTTGCGCGCCACCCCTGCCGTGGCGACCGCGAGGCGCTGCGCGCCGCTGTTTACCAGGAACATGACCTTCGATATAAGCTCTTCCTTCGAAGGCATGTTCGCAAGCGCCTCTATGTCTTTAACATCTATGGCTCGGCCTTCGACTACTGCGGCCTTGAAGGAGAAGACGGGGCTTTCCTTAGCCCATTTCGAAAGCACCTTCGCGAGCGTGACGGGGTCGTTGGGCGAAAGCGCGACCGCCGTAGATCCCGTGAAGAAGTCTTTGATCTGCTCGATGGGCGTGCCCTCGGCGGCGCGGACCGCCAGCGTGTTCTTCACAACGCGGTAAGAGAGGTTCGCCTCGCGCAGCTCGCGCCGCAGACGTTCGTCGTCGGCCACCTTGATGCCCTGGAACCCCACGAGCAGCGCGTTAGGGCTTGCGAGGAACTCGCGTTGCAGTTGTTCGATTTCGCTATCTTTTTCTTGCCTTGTCTTCACAGTTCTACTCCTTAAAACTCTGCGGTGTTGAGCTTGATGCCGGGCCCCATCGTCGAGGAGATGGTCGCGTTCTTGACGTACTTGCCCTTGGCGGCCGACGGTTTCGCGCGCACGATGGCGTCGATCAAGGTCTTGGCGTTTTCGACCAGCCTTTCGCGGTCGAAGCTCACCTTACCCACGGGCGCGTGTATGACGCCCGTCTTATCGACGCGGAACTCGACCTTACCGGCCTTCGTCTCGCGCACTGCGCGGCCTACGTCCGGCGTGACGGTGCCGGTCTTAGGGTTGGGCATCAAACCGCGCGGGCCTAAGATCTTTCCGAGCTGGCCGACGAGCCTCATCATGTCGGGCGTGGCTATCAGCGCGTCGAAATCTATCCAGCCGCCCTTGATGCGGGTGACTATGTCTTCGCCGCCCACCTCGTCGGCCCCCGCCTCTTGCGCCTCCTGCGCCTTGTCGGCCGAGGTGATGACTACTACGCGCTTGGTCTTGCCGAGCCCGTGAGGGAGCACGACCGTGCCGCGCACCATCTGGTCCGCCTTGCGCGGGTCGACGCCCAGAGTCATATCCAGCTCGACCGTCTCGTCGAACTTGGCGTAAGCGACTTTCTTAGCGAGGTCGACGGCCTCTTCGACCGTGTACACTCTGTTGCGGTCGACCTGTTCGGACGCCGCCCTGTATTTTTTTCCAGCCATTTTGCTATCTCCCAGGTAGTTAACGTGGCGGCCTGGCGCGGCCTGCCACTCCCTCATCAGTGACCATCGCCCCGAAACTGGCCGCGGGAGCCTGTTTCAAGGCGTTGGCGTTGAAACCGATCGAACGAGCGCCGACGGGCTTACAGGGGCTTGCTGTGTAGTCGCGACTTTAGTCGACGACTTCCAGCCCCATGTTGCGCGCGGTGCCTTCGATGGTTCGCATCGCCGACTCGACCGAGGTCGTGTTCAGGTCGGGCAGCTTCGTCCGAGCGATCTCTTCGATCTGCTTGCGAGAGATGCGGCCGACGCTATCACGGTTCGGCCGGGCCGAGCCTTTATCAATCCCGGCGGCCTTCTTTAGAAGATCGGCGGCGGGCGGCGTCTTGGTTATGAAAGTAAAAGAGCGGTCGGCGTAGACCGTTATCACGACGGGGATGTTCAGATCGCCCACGTTCGCGGTCTTCGCGTTGAACGCCTTGCAGAACTCCATGATGTTGACGCCGTGCTGACCAAGCGCAGGACCAATCGGGGGGGCGGGGTTTGCCTTCCCCGCCGGGACTTGGAGCTTAATATATGCGGTGATTTTCTTTGCCATAATTGGGTCTCTATCGAGCCGGCCCCGACTGCTCGGAAGCTCTCGGCTCTCCCCTTCCTAATAATCTCAAATTTGAAATCTGAAATTACTCTTCTTCAGAGAACGTCAGTTTCTCTACGTCCAAGAAATTCAACTCGACGGGCGTCGAGCGCCCGAAGATAGTCACCATCACTTTGAGCACGCCCTTGTCCGGGTTGATCTCTTCGACCTGCCCGGTGAAGCCGCTGAACGGGCCTGAAAGTATGCGCACGTGCTCGCCGTGAGTGAAGGTGTGTTTCGGCTTCGGCTTTTCGGCGGCCTCCGTGACGTGATGAACGATCTGATCCACTTCTTCGGGCGTGAGCGGCGTCGGTTTTTGCCCACCGACGAAACCCGTCACCTTCGGCGTAGACTTGATTATGTGCCAGACCTTCTCGCTAACGTCGCCTTTGTCGTCCGTCTCTATCTCGACCAGGACGTAGCCGGGGAAGAACATTCGCGAAGTCTCGACCCGCTTCGACCCGCGCATCTCGACGACGGTCTCCGTAGGCACGAGCACCTCGGTTATCTGGTCCGCCATGTCGTAGGCCTGTATGCGAGACAGCAGCGATTCGCGCACCTTCTTCTCGTAGCCCGAGTAGGTATGAATTATGTACCAGTTCTTCATAGCGCAGCGCCGCCTATGCAAAGGCTTTCTGTAGGTACTCGAACCCTTTCGTGACGAGCCAATCTACACCCCAGAGGTAGAAGCCGAAAAAGAAGACTGCGATCATGACCACTATGGTCGTGCTCCAGACTTCGTTGCGCGTAGGCCAGGTGGTCTTGCGCATTTCGAGCTTAACGTCATGATAAAAGCTGCCGAGCCGTCCGCCGACGCGCGGCATGGCGATAGAGCGGCCTTCGCCGCCATCATCACCGCCGTCGTCTCCGCCGCGCTCTTCCCGTCTCGACCTCGGTTCTTCATCCGGGAACTCTGTTACTCTGCTCATTGCTCACCTGACTTTCTAAGCAGGGGTACCAGGATTCGAACCCGGCCTTACGGTTTTGGAGACCGCCGTGCTAGCCGCTAACACTATACCCCTATCAAACTACTTCGTCTCTCTATGAGGCTTGTGGTTCCTACAGTTGTTGCAGAACTTCTTGAACTCAAGCCTATCCGGCTTCTTCTTTTTATTCTTAGTCGTAACATAGTTACGATGCTTGCATTCGGTGCATTGAAGAACGATATTGTCTCTCGGCATAATCCCTCTACTAAGAACCTCAAATTATATCAGCAACCTTGATGCGGCACCACTTACTCTATGACCTCGGAGACGGTGCCAGCGCCGACCGTGCGGCCCCCCTCACGTATCGCGAACCTCAGCCCCTTCTCCATCGCTATCGGGTTTATCAGCTCTATCGTTAGCTGCGAGTTGTCCCCGGGCATCACCATCTCCACCCCCTCAGCTAGCTCAGCTATCCCCGTCACGTCCGTTGTCCTGAAATAAAACTGCGGCCGGTACCCACTGAAGAACGGCGTGTGCCTGCCGCCCTCCTCCTTCGTCAGCACGTACACCTCGGCCTTGAACTTAGTGTGCGGCGTGATCGAGCCCGGCTTGGCTATCACCTGCCCGCGCTCTATCTCCCTCCGCTCCACACCCCTCAGCAAAAGCCCTACGTTGTCGCCCGCCATCCCGCTGTCGAGA
>DATFGQ010000075.1:0-91969 GCA_035249305.1 Blastocatellia bacterium
GGAAGACTTCAAGTAGAGAAGGCGACAGGTGGGAGCTAGACTGGCGTTGACATCAAGCGATGCTGAATTGGTTCAGCGTTGTCTGAGGGGTGACCAGGGTGCCTGGGCGGACGTGGTGCGTCAATTTTCGCGCCGCATCTACAACCTGGCCTACCGGTTCACCTCAAGCCATGCGGCGGCAGAGGATCTGACGCAGGAAGTCTTCATACGCGTCTACCGCTCGCTGGATCAGTACGACGCGTCGCTCGGTGATCTGTCAAACTGGCTCATGCGCCTGGCGCGCAACCTTGTAATTGACGACTACCGCAAGCGACAGCGCACGCCTACCGATTCCAGCGACGACCTGGCCGATCACGAGTACCATCTGCCGGCGGGCTCCGACAGCCCGCAGCGGAGCCTCGAACGCCAGGAGCGCCGCCTGCAAGTGCTCGCAGCCATCAACAAGCTCTCACCCGATCTGCGCGAGTGCGTCATACTCCGCGACATAGAGGAGCTGACGTACCAGGAGATCGTAGACCTTCTGCAAATCCCTGAAGGCACGGTAAAGAGTCGCATCAACCGAGGCAGGATAGAGCTTGCCAAGGTCTTGCGCAGGATGAAAGTGAATCCCGATTGAGTGCCCGGACGGAGTCGGCCTGTAGTCAGTGGGCCGCTCCCCTCATCCAGTAGCCGTAGCTGACGCGTATCAATCACTGGCTAAAAGGCGCCTTGACCGCGCGTGCTGGAGACGAGGTTTTCGGCCGAGGGGTTCTACTTTGCGGGGGCGGGTCGCGGACCCGGTTGAACAGATATGGACTGCGTCAAGTTTGAAGAGATGCTGAGCGATTATGTGGACGGGCTGCTCGCGCAGACGGCTCAGGGACCGTTTGCGGAGCACGCGCTCTGTTGCCGGGCGTGCCGGGCGCTTCTCGATGATGTCAAGTCGGCTCTCGGCGAGTGCAAGCAAGCCTTCGAGGTCGACACGCCTTTCGAGCTCGACCTCGTGCTTGAGATGATCCCCGAAGAGTGCGCGCCGCTCGACTGTGCGGGGTTCGAGGAGTTGATTACAGAGTTTTTGGACGGCTTCGTCCCCGCCTCGACCTACCACAGGTTTGAAGAGCACGAAGCGCGGTGCGCGACCTGCTCAAAGCTTTTGACGGGCGTCGTCTACGCGGTTGCGGCCTGCCACTCGGTCCACACGTACGAAGAGTACGAAATCCCCGAGGGGGTGACTTCACGGTTGCTTGCGATAATGCCCGAGCGACGGCCGAGCCTGCTCGCGGCGCTCGCCGAGCAAGCCCGCGCGATGACGGGCCACCTGATGCCGCGCGCCAGCGGCGGCATCAGGTGGAGCTTCGCCACGGCGAGCGGGCTCGCGTTCGCGACCTTCGCGGTTCTGCTGCTAGGTTTTTCCGACGATAGGACCATAGCCGGCATTTACCGCCAGGCCCACGTGAAGGCCGCGGAGATTTACAGCCAGGGCGCGGACATCTACGCGCAGAAGGACGAAGTCGTCGCGGGGCTCCATAAGGTCGGCTCAGGTCTGGGCGAAATCTGGGACACCATCGGCGGCCAGGGCGAATCTAACGCCCCGGCCGACAACCGCGAACGCGACCAGAACCCGAACTCCACAGAGAATAATTAAGTCCTGAGTCCTGAGTCCTGAGTGCTGAGAGCGCGTCTGAAAAGCCCCGCAGGGGCTCAATGTTTGTAGAACAATAGCGTAAATTCACCCAACTCCGTAGGAGTTGCATGTTTGATATTCAACTCCTACGGAGTTGTAAGGATCTGGCTCGCGATCAACTACAAACATCCGGCTCCTACGGAGCCGAGCCGAGTAGCCTGCTATTACTCAGCACTCAGCACTCAGCACTCAGCACTTTCTTCTCAGGACTCAAAGTAATAGCCAGAACCAACGGCGGGCGGATTACGTTCTAAACTGTGAAGAGTAATCACACGAGGCAATCTATCATGTACTGTTCATATCATCCGAGGAATGCGGCGAGGGTCCAATGTATCAGTTGCGCGCGGAGGCTGTGCGCCGCCTGCGATCACAGGATTAAAGGGTACCCCTACTGCCAGGACTGCATAGTGATGGGTGTGGAGAACCTGTCGCGCCAGCACAACGCTCATTATCAAGCTAAGCAGTCTAAGGGCAAAGCGAGGCTCGCCGCGCTGTGCGCGTTGCTGCCGGGGATGGGCGCCGTCTACAACCGCCAGAACGTGAAAGCTATCGTACACTTCGTCACGATAATCGGGCTTTTCCAGATCTCGGACCTTAACGTATTCGAGGCGCTGTTCGGCATGGCTGGAGTGGTCTTCTATGTCTACTCTATAATCGATGCGTACAGGACTGCGCGGCTGATCGCGCAGGGCGAAAGCCCGGCGGCCGACGAGGCGCGGTTCAAGCGCGAGCTCGCCCGTCGTGCTCCGCTGATCGGGGGCGTGCTGATAGGGACGGGGTTGCTGATAGTCTTACAGCTTTTCCTGCGACCGCTCGGCATCTACCTTTCAATGGGCCGCGTGCTCCCGGTCGTGCTGATACTGTTCGGCGGTTATCTGCTGACGCGGTATTTCAAGCGCGCGCGCGCGGAAGAGCAAGCGCCCGATTATTCGCCCAGACCTTTCTCGCTCGTCTCCGGCTCGCTTACGGACGATGCGAGCCACGCGGGGCGTCAGGCCTGGAGGTCCGGGAACCAGAGGTAACCTAGAATTGTCTTCGGCAGGAAATAAGCGAAAGGCCACGTTGATGATCGGGCTGCTGCTTTTGGCGGTAGGCCTCATCTTCGTCTTCGTCCCGGCCGGGGCGGGCGTGACCGAATGGCTTATGCGCCTCTGGCCGATCTTCCTGATCTGCGCGGGCGTCGTCCGCGTCATGGGATTCGCCGTCGAGCGCAAGCCGCGCTCGCCCGTAGGCGGCATGCTGCTGATCATAATCGGCGTCTTGTTCCTGGCCCACCGATTCACTTCGAGCGTCAACGTGCTTGCCACGTATGGCCGCTACTGGCTGCTGTTGCTGATGGTCTTTGCGGCCGTTGAGCTCGTGAGGTACTACACGCACCGCCCGTCCGACGGCCCGCCGCCCAGACTCTTCACGCCCTGGCGGCTCTTTATAATCACCCTCATAGTCGTTACGGGCGTCGTCACTAACCACATAGCGAAATCGAACCCGTCGTTCCTCTCCGCAATCAAGCTGCCGGGAATCCTTGGCGGTCTGAGGGACTCGGTCATAGGCGAGACTTACACTTTTACCGACCCGGTCTACTCTTCGCAGGCGTTCGTGCCCGGCATGAAGGTTACGGTCAACAACGGCTACGGCGACGTAAAGGTGACCGGCAACGCGCAGGCCATCCGCGCCACGCTGACGCAGGGCGTGCGCGCATGGAGCGAAGAGGAGGCCCGCTCGATCGCCGAGCGGATCAAGCTGGTCGTAACCCAGACGGCCGACGGGCTGATGATAGCTACGAACCGCGATCAGATCGATCAGCAGTTCACCACCAACATCCAGCTCGAAGTCCCTTCGAGGGTCGTGCTCTTTATCACGAACAGCTACGGCGGCGTTTCGGCAAGCGGCATAGACGGCCGTCTCGCGGTGACGGCCAATTACTCTCAGAACGAGATAAACCTGAACCGCATCGCGGGCGACGTGAAGTGCAACCTCACGTATTCGGACGTCGCGCTATCGGGCATATCGGGCAACGTACAGGTCGCCGGCGCGAAGGGCGCAAAGGTGAGCGACGTGAGCGGGAGCGTCGATGTCGCGGCGAGCAACGGCGCGGTCGAGGTCCGCAATCTGGCGGGACCTGTAAGAATCAACGCGCCCTTCAGCCGCATAAAGGCTCAGGACCTGTACGGCGACGCCGAGTTTAAGACCGAACATGCGAGCGTGGAGGTTGCCGAGGCGGGCGATGTCGTCATCAACGCGCCGCACTCCAGCGTCCGGGCCAGGGCCATCACCGGCAACCTGAGCATATACTCTTCGCAGCAGCCGATCGAGCTTCGCTCTATCGCGGGCGAGGTGAAGATAGACGCCGAGCGCAGCTCCGTCAACGCCGAAGAGCTGCGAGGCCCCGTCGAGGTCAAGACTTCGCACGGCGAAGTGGTACTCAAGAACTTTTTCGAGAGCGTAGACGTGGAGACCAGCTACCGCGACGTAACATTGATAGCGGGCGAAGAGCCCGTCGCCAACATCGAGGTCGATAATCTTCACGGCGAGATCAAGCTCGTGCTGCCGCAGTCGAGCCAGTTCAGGCTCGACGCGTCGAGCCAGGGCGGGATTGTGAGGCCCGTGGGCTTTAACGAGCTGCCCGTCAAAGCGCGCGAAGGGCTGGTCACGATGCGCGGGCTGGACGGCCCCGAGATCAAGCTTAAGACCACTTACAAAAACATAACCATTCAGGCGGGCAACGGCTCGACAGAGCGCGCCCGCCAGTAAGTCAGAAGGAGTTTAGCTATGGGATTCTTGAGATTCGTTTTCGGCACGGCGCTTTCGATAATAACGTTCGCAATCGCCGTCAAACTGATCGCACTCGTGGTCGGCGTCGTCGGCTTCCTGCTGAAGCTCATCTTGATGGCGGTGATCATAGCCGTCTTCCTTTTGGTCGTGTGGCTCGTCTTCAGGATCATCGCCCCGCGCCGCGCCGCGCAGGTATGAGGCTTGGGACCGGGTCGGGGTATCTGAGAACTCAAATTTGAGATTTGAGTTCTCAGATACCCCGACCCAGTTGTTGCAAAATTCTTAAGATCGCCCGCGGCCTGCCCGCGAACTATTGCCATAAAATCCTCCTTTGTGATAGCCTGCCGTCCTGTTTGAGCAACATAGTAGCCCCTTAACGAACAAGCTGTAATCGGGATCAAGATCGGTCAGGGTGTTGCTGTTGGACATTGGCAACATCCCGAAACTCTGGCAACAGAGCAAAGGAGATGCTTAGTGTCGAAAGATAAGAACTATTACAGCTTTATAATCACACCGGGAAATACATTCAAAGCAAGACGAATCAGCATTCATAAGAACGTTATTTACACCGCCGTCGCCATGGCCTTCGCGGGCCTGCTCTTGATGGCTTACGCGCTGGTGCGGCTCACGGACCACGAGGCGCTCAACCTGGAATACCTCTCTGTGAAGGCCGAAAACGAGAGCCTGAAGAAAGAGAACGACGTTTACCAGAACTCATACGCGAAGCTGAAGGGTCAGATATCCTACATCGAAGACATGTCGAACGAGCTCGCGCGCCAGGCCAGCATGCAAAGCAGCGTCGACGTAGACCAGCAAGTCGGCACGGGCGGGCCTGAGACGGTCGCCGCTATAGACAGGGCCGCCGACCAGCTTGAGCGCGAGGTCCGCCAGATTGGCGACCGCCTTCGGGCAGACATGCTCCGTCTGGCCTCGATCCCCACGGGCTTCCCCGTCAACGGGTACGTGACGGATGGCTTCGGGCTCCGGCGCAACCCGTTCAGCGGCGAGGGGCGCGAAGTTCATGAAGGGCTCGACATCGCGGTCGATTTCGGGACTCCTGTCAACACGACGGCCGACGGGCTCGTCGTGTGGGCCGCGCCTCATGCGGGTTACGGCAACCTCGTAGTCGTCTACCACAGCAACGGGATCACCACGCGCTACGGCCACCTGTCGAGGATCACCGTCGAGACGGGCCAGCGCGTCAGGCGCGGCGACCAGATCGGCCACGCCGGCAGCACTGGCCGCTCCACAGGCCCGCACGTCCATTACGAGATACGCGAGAACGATCAGCCAGTCGACCCCGGCCGGTACCTACAGCAGCCGCGCCCCTAGTCTATAAAAACGATCCTCTTCCGTAAGACTCCCGCCGCAAGCCGCGTCACCTTGCTTGCTTGACACTCGTTTTCGCCAGGAGATAAGATGCCTTGTCTTGATCGGCGCGCATTTCTTATCCGTGGATGGCCGCCGCTTTTACTTGGAGACCTTACAGAATGGAACCGTCCGGGGTCGTCAACTACGTTCCAATCCTGCTCATATTCGTCATAGCAGCCGGCTTTGCCGCCATCATGATTACGCTGTCGAGGCTCGCGGGCCGCAACCGGCCCACGCGCGAAAAGCTCATGCCTTACGAAAGCGGCGTTGAGCCCGTAGGCGACGCGCGCGCGCGCCAGTCGGTAAAGTTCTACATGGTGGCGATGGTCTTTTTGCTCTTCGACATCGAAGCAGTCTTCTTGATACCGTGGGCCGTAGCCTTCCCCAACGTGTTGACCGACCCGGAGTGGAGCCCGCTCAAGTATGTATTCTACGGCGAGATGATGATCTTCATGGCGATACTGCTCGTCGGCCTGGTCTACGTTTGGCGAAAAGGCATACTCGATTGGAATCGTTAAAGAAGTGCTGAGTCCTGAGTCCTGAGTCCTGAGTGATTGATGTTGGACGATTGTAATAGACTAAAAAGATCTTTTACTCAGGACTCAGGACTGAGGACTCAGGACTGAAAAGTTATGACAGACCTGCTGCTAGAGTGGCTGATCAAAATCGCAGTCATCTTCTTCATACTCCTGACGACAGTCGCCTATTTGAGTTACATCGAGCGGAGGGTCGCGAGCTGGATACAGTTGCGCGTCGGGCCGAATCGCGTGGGGCCGCTTGGGCTCCTGCAACCGCTGGCCGACGGGCTGAAGTTCATCTTCAAGGAAGACATCATCCCGCTCAAGGCCAATAAGTGGCTCTACGTCGTAGCGCCCGCGGTCGCGATCGTGCCCGCGCTGATGAGCTTTATAGTCATCCCTTACGGCACCGAGATCACCCTGTTCGGCCGCACCATCCCGCTGCGCGTGACGCAGATCGACATAGCGCTGTTATACGTCCTGGCCATCGGGTCTGTAGGCGTTTACGGCGTCGTGCTTGCGGGCTGGTCATCGAACAACAAGTACTCGCTGTTGGGCGGGCTGAGGGCGAGCGCGCAGATGATAAGCTATGAGCTTTCGCTCGGCATCTCGATCGTCGGCGTCCTCCTGATCTCGGGCACGCTCGACCTCGTCCAGATAGTCGAAAAGCAGCACGAGTGGATGGGGTTTCTCCCCAGGTGGAACATATTCTTCCAGCCCATAGGCTTCATAATCTTCTTCATATCGGCGCTGGCCGAAACCAACCGCGTGCCGTTCGATCTGCCCGAGGCCGAGGCCGAGCTGGTCGCGGGCTACTTCACGGAATACTCTTCGCTGAAGTTCGCGATGTTTTTCATGTCAGAGTACTTCCACCTGATAACAGTCACGTCGCTAGTGACGACGCTCTACTTCGGCGGGTGGAGCGGCCCGGCCGTGGCCGACTACCCGTGGTTGGGGCTGATCTATTTCGTGCTGAAAGTCTTTGTATTCATATTCATCTTCATGTGGATACGCTTCACGCTGCCGCGCTTTCGTTACGACCAGCTCATGCGATTCGGCTGGAAGGTCTTACTGCCGATCGCGATCGTGAACGTGATCGTCACGGCCACGCTCGTGCTGCTGTGGCCTGACTTCTTTTTAAGATAGCGGGTATGGAAAAGGCTCTGTTCATCATCTTCGCCGTCGTCGCCGTCGCAAGCGCGCTGAACATCTTAATCCAGCGCAACCCGCTCTACAGCGCGCTCTCGCTCATAGGCACGCTGGCGGCGCTGTCGGCGCTCTACGTGATGCTGCGCGCGCAGTTCATCGCGGCCATGCAGATAGTCGTCTACGCCGGGGCGATCATGGTGCTGTTCGTCTTCGTCATAATGCTTTTGAACACGCCTAAGGACCAGCCGCAGATCGATAAGCAGAAGGGGCTGCGCTACCTGGCGATCCCGTTCGCGGGGCTGCTGCTTGCGGAAGCCTTCTACATAGTCTGGCGCGTGCCCGTCCAGTTGATGCCGCAGGTCGACAGTTTGAACCGCGACGCGGGCACGACCATCAGCATAGGCAGAAAGCTGTTCACGGATTACCTGCTGCCTTTCGAAGTAACGTCGGTCCTGATCCTGATGGCCGTCGTGGGCGCGATGGTTCTCGCGCGCCGCGAGGGCGATTGACCGTCGCGTATCTCAGCCGAGTGGGAGTGTGTAATGATTCCTTTATCCTGGTTTCTAGGGCTTTCGGCCTTGTTATTCACCATAGGCGCAATCGGGGTATTCATCAAACGAAACGCGATCACGATATTCCTCTGCATAGAGCTGATGCTGAACGCCGTCAACCTGACGCTGGTCGCGATTTCGAGTTACTTCGGTGATCTGGGCGGGCAGCTATTCGTCTTCATAGTGATGACCGTGGCCGCCGCCGAGGCGGCCGTGGGGCTGGCGATCATCATCTCGATTTTCCGTAACCGCGAATCGCTTAACGTAGACGAAGTCGACGCGCTTAAACTATAAGTGCTGAGTCCTGAGTCCTGAGTGCTGAGTAAATCCGGCACTCAGGACTCAGGACTCAGGACTCAGGACTCTGATATGTTAGCTGTAATCATTCTAGCGCCGCTCGCAGGGGCAATAATTCTCGGCACGCTCGGCAAACGCATGGGCGAGCGCGCGATCGGGCTCGTCGCCTGCTCGACCGTAGCCGTGTCGGCCGTCCTGTCGTTTTACCTCTTTTTCCACCACCTGCACGCGCTGGAAGCGGGCGAGAAGATTCACCAGTACCTCTTCACGTGGATCTCGGTCGGGTCGTTCAGGTCCGACTTCGCGTTCGTGCTCGACGGGCTTTCGGGCATCTACATACTCTTCATCACGTTCGTCGCTTTCTGGATACACGTCTTCGCCACGGGCTACATGCGCGGCGACGAGGGCTACTGGAGGTTCTTCGCCTACCTGAACCTCTTCATGTTCTCGATGCTGACGCTGGTTCTGGCCGACAACTTCCTGCTGATGTTCGTCGGGTGGGAAGGCGTTGGGCTCTGCTCTTACCTTCTGATCGGCTACTACTTCACGCGCGGCTACGCCAGCGACGCGGCCAAGAAGGCGTTCATAGTCAACCGCGTTGGCGATTTCGGCTTCGCGCTCGGGATGCTGCTGCTGTTCTACCACGCGAAAACGATCTTCTACTTCGACGACCCTGCGCACGGCGCGGGCGCGCTGGATTGGGCGGCGAGGATACCAGCCGCCGACCCGTTTACGATGTCGGCCATATTCGCGGGCGGGCTGACGACGATCGCCGTTCTGATGTTCATCGGCGCGACGGGCAAGAGCGCGCAGATACCGCTTTTCGTCTGGCTGCCTGACGCGATGGCTGGCCCGACGCCCGTGAGCGCGCTCATACACGCCGCGACGATGGTGACGGCGGGCGTCTACATGGTCTCGCGCGCGAGCTCGATCTACGTGAAAGCGCCGACGGCGCTGTTGATAATCGCGATAGTGGGCGCGGCGACCGCGCTGTTTGCGGCGACGATAGGGCTGGCGCAATGGGATATCAAGAAAGTGCTCGCATATTCGACGATCTCGCAGCTCGGCTACATGTTCCTGGCCTGCGGCGTCGGCGCGTTCACGGCGGGCATCTTCCACGTCTTCACACACGCCTTCTTCAAAGCGCTGCTGTTCCTCGGCGCGGGCTCCGTGATCGTAGGACTGCACCACGAGCAGGACTTGAGGCGTATGGGCGGGCTGAAAAAATACATGCCCATTACGTTCTGGACCATGTTTTTCGGGTGGCTCGCGATCTCGGGCGTCCCTTTTTTGTCGGGCTTCTTCAGTAAAGACGAGATTCTCTACCGGACGTTCACGACCGGGGCGCTGCCCGAGCCGTGGGGCCTGGTGCTTTGGATCGTAGGGGCGATAACGGCGCTATTGACCGCGATCTACATGACGAGGCTGATGGTGCTGACGTTCTACGGCAAGGAGCGGTTCGGCGAGGGCGGACACGACGCTACGCATCACGCGCACGACGATGAGCACGGGCATCACGCGGGGCCGCCGCACGAATCACCGCGCTCGATGGTAATCCCGCTCGCGGTGCTCGCGATCGGCGCGGTGCTGGCGGGCTACCTGGGAGTGCCGGAAGGTCTTTCCGGCGGAGCGATCCCGAATTACTTCGAGCACATCTTAGACAAGTCGATTGCTCATCCTGCGGCGCCCGCGCACGGCAGTCATAGCGCAGAGATCATTTTGACAATCGTCTCGTCGATCATCGCGATTGCGGGGATCGCGCTCGGGTGGGTCTGGTTCAATCGAAAGCCGCTGTGGGAGCCGCCGCGACTGCTCGAACAGAAATACTACGTCGACGAAGCCTACGACGCGGCGATCGTCAACCCCGTCAAGGTCGGCTCCACCCGCCTGCTCTGGAAGATAATTGATGTGGGCATAATCGACGGGGCCGTCAACGCGGCCGGCAGCGTTGCGAGCCGCCTCGGCAACGCCATGCGCTATCTGCAATCGGGCTTCGCGCGCAGCTACGTCGCCGTGGTAGTGCTCGGCGCGCTGCTGATAATAGCTTACTTCGTCATCAGGTAAGACGATTTCGATATGACGGAAAATCTGCTAACGATAATAACGCTGCTGCCGCTCGTGGGCGCGATCGCGCTCATCGTGATCGGCAGGGGAGAGCGGCCGAACGAGAACGCGCTCAAGTGGGCGGCGCTTCTCTTCTCCCTCGCGACGTTCGCCATCTCGCTCGCGCTGCCGATAGGCTTCAAGCAGTCGGCCGGGCCGCAATTCGAGACGAACGTGCCGTGGATCACCGCCTTCAACCTCGGCGTGAATTACCACGTCGCCGTCGACGGCCTCAGCCTCTGGCTCGTAGTGCTTACGACCTTCCTGGTCCCCGTAGCTTTGATCTCTTCGTGGAACTCGATTCATCATCGATTGCGCGAATTCCTGATCTCGATGCTCGCGCTCGAAACGGGCATGATAGGCGTATTCGTCGCGATGGACATGTTCTTGTTCTACCTCTACTGGGAAGTGATGCTGGTGCCGATGTACTTCCTGATAGGCGTCTGGGGCGGCGAGCGGCGCGTCTACGCGGCGGTGAAGTTCGTCATCTACACGGTGGTCGGGTCGCTACTGATGCTGGCGGGGATCATCGCGCTTTACTACATGCACGGGAGCGTGACGGGCGTCTACACGTTCGACATAGCGCAGATCACGGCGGACATGCGGACCTCTCCGTTTCTCTCCGCGACCGATCAGCGGTGGCTCTTCTGGGCCTTCGCGCTGGCTTTCCTGATAAAAGTCCCGCTCTTCCCTTTTCACACCTGGCTGCCCGACGCGCACGTGGAAGCCCCGACGGCCGGGAGCGTCATTCTGGCGGGCGTGCTGCTGAAGATGGGCACGTACGGGTTGATGCGCTTCAACCTGCCGCTCTTCCCCGAAGCGTCGCGCCACTACGCCACGCTGATCTCGGCGCTCGCCGTGGTCGGCATCATCTACGGCGCGCTGGTCGCGATGGTGCAGCCGGACCTGAAGAAGCTGGTCGCCTACTCTTCGGTGAGCCACCTGGGATTTGTCGTGTTAGGCATATTCTCTTTCACGGACGAAGGCATGCAGGGCGCGCTTTATCAAATGCTCAACCACGGCATCTCGACGGGCGCGCTCTTTATGATAGTCGGCATGGTCTACGACCGGCGTCACACGCGGCTGATCGCCGAGTTCGGGGGACTGGCCAACGTCATGCCCGTCTATTCGACGCTCTTTTTGATAGTCACGCTCTCGTCGATCGCGCTGCCGCTGTTGAACGGGTTCGTGGGCGAGTTCTTGATACTCGTCGGCACGTTCACCTCGACGGCGCTGCCGTACGCAAAACTCTTCACGTCGCTCGCGGCCGTAGGCATGATCTTGTCGGCCGTCTACATGCTCTGGATGTACCAGCGAGTCGTCTTCGGCGACGTGGGCAACAAAGAGAACCTGAAGCTCTCCGACCTGAACGCTCGCGAGCGGCTGGCGCTCGCGCCCATGATCATTCTGATCGTCTTGATGGGCGTCTACCCGACGCTATTTCTTTCGCGGAGCAACGCGACGGTCGCCGCCATACGCCAGCGCGTAAACCCGACCGAAGCTGTGACCGCGACACAGACCGTCGCCGGAGAAGAGATAAACGAGATAGAGGCCGTAGAACGCTAGATGCAATTGAACCAGATAGACATCGAATACCGCGCGATCCTGCCGGAGACCATCACCTCGACGGTCGCGATAATCATCATGCTGATAGACGCCGTCTCGCGGCGTATAGAGCGCAAGGTGGCGGGCGCGCTGTCGCTGGTCGGCCTTGTCGGGGCGGCGGCGGCCGTCGTAAGCCTGTGGGGGCGGGACGCCGAGACATCTTTCGGCGGGATGGTGATAACCGACGATTTCCGCCTCTTCTTCTCGCTGATATTTCTCGTGGTCACGTTCCTGGTCGTCCTGATCTCGCTGCGCTGGGTCGAAGAAGAGTCTTTGCCCACGGGCGAGTACTTCGCGCTGCTGATGTTCGCGACCACAGGCATGCTCTTTATGGCCGCGGCCAACGACCTGGTGATGATCTTTCTCGGGCTTGAGATCACATCGATTTCGACCTACGTATTGTGCGGGTACCGGAGGCGCGACACGCGGTCGAACGAATCGGCGGTCAAGTATTTCATATTGGGGTCATTCTCGACGGCCTTCCTGTTGTTCGGGATGGCGCTGGTTTACGGCGCGAGCTACGACCCGATCACAAAGGCCGCGCCGACTACGAACCTGCAAGCGTTGGCCGCGCGGCTGGCGCAGAGCCGCGAATACATCTTCTCTCAAGAGATGCTGTTCGCGGGCGCGGCGATGATGATAGTCGGGTTCGGCTTCAAGGTGGCGACCGCGCCTTTCCACATCTGGTCGCCGGACGTTTACGAGGGGGCGCCCACGCCCGTGACGGCATTCTTATCGACGGGGTCGAAGGCGGCGGCCTTCGCCTCGTTCGCGCGCGTATTCATCTTCACCTTCGCGGCGACGCCCGTCGTGTCGGTGGCTGCCAAGAGCCTGCTGCCCGAATTGCAGGGCGCGTGGACCAACGCGCTCATCGTCATGGCGATCCTGACGATGACCATAGGCAACCTGGTCGCGATAGTCCAGAGCAACATCAAGCGGATGCTCGCTTACTCTTCAATCGCCCACGCCGGCTACGCGCTCGTGGGGCTGGCGGCGGGCGACTGGAGGTCGGTCGCCTTCTACCTCCTGAGCTACGTCGTCATCAACATAGGCGCGTTCGCGATCATCGAGGTCATCGCGCGCCGCGGCGACAAGCGGACGGAGATCGCCGATTACGCGGGCATAGGGTTCCGGTCGCTCGGGCTTTCGACGGCGCTATCGCTCTTTCTCTTGAGCCTGGCGGGCATCCCGCTGACGGCGGGGTTTATGGCCAAGCTCTTAGTCTTCAAGTCCGCGTGGGCCGCCGGTTCGGCGGCCGGCCCCACGATGTTCGGCTTCAGCTCTTTTCACGTGCTGGTCGTCATAGCCGTGATAAACAGCGCGATCTCGTGGTACTACTACCTGCGCGTGATCGTCGTGATGTATTTCTCTGAGCCGGCGGTGGGGTTCAAGCGGCCAGAGGTTTCCCGCTCGCTTATGGCGGCGCTCGTGCTCGCCATACTCGGCACTTTCTATCTGGGGATACTGCCGGGGAGCGTGCTCGGGGCGCTTGAGCGCGCGCGCGACCACATCGCGGCCGCCCGGAAATGATGGCGTTGACCTCAGAATTGCTCCGCGCCTCTACAGCGTTCTCAAATTCACAATGAAGCCCGCAACGGAAAAAGTCGAGTCGCTAGCCGAGCGCATGCCGAAGGCCGCCCGGACGGTCAAGACCGACGACATCGCCGCCGAGATAAAGAAGCAGCTCGGGGATCAGTCGCTCGAAGCCCTCTACCGCGACCGCGTGTTGGTTCAGCGGACCCGTCAGTACGAGCTCCGCGCGCCCGCCAAGAGCGCGCGCGTAGAGATACTCCACACGCTGCTCGGGATAGAGCTGAAGATCGCTAACCGGCGGCTCCTCTGCCCGGACCTGGCGACGGCGCGATACCTTTCGGTCTTCGCGCGCGTAGGCTGCGACGTGATAGCCGTCCCCTACGACATAACGCAGGTCTCGCGCATAGCCGACGAGCTGGAGTCGAGCTGGCACCGAACGATGCTGCTCGTCGATCACTTCACCGTAGACCGCAGCGAGCGGCTGCGCGCGAACGTGCGCGTGCGCATCCTTAAAGACGCGCGGACGGCCATCGCCTCGCTCGGGGCGGGCGCGAAAGTCCCGCAGTTCAACCAGAACACGAAGCAGCGTCGAAAGTAATCAAACTTTTCATAATCGATAACAGGGGGATCGGCGGGAATTTCTTCGAATCGGTCCCTGAAGGCGCGGACGCCTACGTTATGAAATGGATCATACACGACTGGGACAGCGAGCCTCACTTCGGCAAGTTCATAGACTTGAACATGCTGGTGATGACGGGCGTGCGCGAGCGGACGGAGGAGGAGTACCGCCGTCTGCTTGAGGCGGGCGGGTTCAGGCTAACAAAAGTGATCCCGACCGAATCGCCGATGAGCATAATTGAAGCCGAGCCCGTTTAAGAGATAAGTTGAGAGCCGGCGCATTGCATCGATCAACGGCGTGATTTCGTCTGTTTATGATGCAAGAAAATGAGAACAGGAGAACCAACATGTTCACATCACCCAGCTCCTTTCCCCTGCCCGACAACCTCAAGTCGGTCCTTACACCCCACTTTCCGGGGCATGATCTGAGCCAGGTAGTAATCCACCTGTCGATACCATGGTACGTGAGGAAATTCGCCAAGATCACCCCCGCGGCTTACACGTCCGGCAACAACATACACTTCGCGCCGGGCAAGTACGACCCCGACTCTGTCAACGGCATAGCCCGTATAGCCCACGAGATCACTCACGCGCAGCAATACAACCAGTATGGCAAGTTCAGGTTTCGTGTGAAGTACCTGGCACACTTCTTCAAAGGCAAGAAGGAGCATTTGAGCGACGACGAAGCATACTATGCGATAAAGTTTGAAAAAGAGGCATACGAGAAGGCTGCGGACGTGAAGAGACAACTGCAAGGTCAAGGCGTGAGCCAGGCGAAACAGTGCCAGGCATAGTATTCCGATAGCGGCTAGCAATTGAATGTAACCTGTAGGGGCAGGGCTTGTCCCTGCCCGGATCGTGCGCAGCACGATGACAGTCCGGCGCTTACGCGCCGCCGGGCAGCCACAAGGGCTGCCCCTACACTATTCACTCATTCGCAAATTGCAATAGAGGCGGGCGCTCATCGCAATCGCTTAAGCCTATTAACCTTTTGCCATTCAGCCACGTCGCGAACGCCAAACTTCTTCATCGGAGAATCACCCGGTTCCTTGCCTAAGACTCCGCAGACTAAACGATAGAAGCCGTCGTCGCCATCTTTTTCCCAGTCTCGCATATCGACCCACAACGTCTGGCGAACAAAGAGCGGCAATTCCGGCGCTTCATCCACGCCGGGCAAGATTACAGGGATCATTCGCGCAGTCCCGCTCGCCCATTTCTCGACATAGGCTCTGATTTCCAAGAGGTGCCATTTCCCTACGTCGGCCGGTCCGAAGCATAACGCGGCGCAAGGTATTGTCTTGATCGCCCGCTCTAGAGTGTCAGAGACAGTATCGCCCGGCGAGAGGTTCCATTTGTCCAGCCACGGGCGAATGCCAACGGTGAGCAGACGCTTTGCGATCTTCTCCACCGCCGCTTTGTCCCTCGAATTATGGCTAAGGAATATGTCGAATCTGCCTTCCGCTTCCTTGGCCCTGATCACTAATTTCGCGGTCATGCGTTGCCGGCCGGCCCTGGCGTCACTAGCGATCTGCGCCGCCACTGATTCAGAAGCCGCCGTCGGCGCGGCCAGCAGATTAACGAGCGGAGTCTTCTTCTCGCAGATGGGGCACAACAAGTCCTTCCTCCGCGCTTCGAGCCGTGCTTTGACGACCCGGTCTTCGAACGGATTCCGGCAGGCCGCGCAGTGATAGGCATGCCGTTTAGTCACGCTGCCAAGATTGCTCTTAGCCTCTAGATGCTTGCCGACGAATTCGATGAATCCCTGCCGCACGGTCGCCGGTGTTTCGTTATCGAAGGAGACTCCCAGCTCGCCCCTGCCGTTGCCGTAGTCGCGCAGGCGGACGAGGCAGCGGCCGCCCGCTTCGGGGCGGTAGGCGGCGGCGTCTTGAAAGAACTCGCGCTTCTTGAAACCCTCGTAGTGCGCGAGCTGTGCGATGAGCGTTGCATAGATGCTCCGCACCGGGCCGGCAAACCCGAACGCCACGCCGAAAGCCGCCGCGCCGGGGAACCTCAACTCCGCCGTGCATTGCGAAGGGAAGACAATGTAGTCATCACCCTTGATCTGCTCGCGCAGGGCCAAGTCGCGCGCGAGCAAGTTCTCCATCACATACCAGAGCAGATGGCGTTCGCAATCGTCGTCAGCGATCCGTTCCTCCTCTTCGAGCTTGAAATCGCCCTCGCGCACACGTGATTCCAGCAAGTGTCCTGGCCCGTCGGGTTCGTCCTTCGCGGCGACAAGCAGCGCGCTAGCATAAGCATCAACTCGCGTGGGGTCGAGCAAGACCCTGTCTTCCGGTCGCGGCTCTGCTCCTGTTGTGTGGAATACCAGCAGATCGACCGCATCTGTAGCTTCGAGCCGTTCGAGGTGCTTGATGAAATCGTCTAAGGGAATCCCCTCGCCAAAGTACGAGACGAAGCCCTCGTGAAGCGCCGCGATCGACAGCATCCTGGCAGGAGCGAGCTTCTGGTCGCCTATTACTTCCGAGCCGCTTTTTTCACCCTTCAATTGCGCAACATAATCGCGCAAGGCCGCCAGTGTCTTGGTTGTAGTTACCTTCGGCACTTCGTTCCAGGCAATCGCTTGACGAATTGCCTCAAGCAGATTGTCGCAGCCTTCGCCCGTCGAGGCGCTAGTAGGAATGAACTTCTCAAAGCCATTGTTGCGGGCAAAGGTTTCGATCCTTTCCTGGCTAGCCGGAAGCCCGCCCACATCAATTCGCGCGGCGACAAGAAGCTTCTTTAACTTCGCGCTCGTGCGCGCCTGGTCAAGCACTAGTGACCAATAGGCCGCGCCTTCAAAGGGATTTGTTTCGTTGCGACAGTCGAAAAGCACGCACGCGAGCACGGCGTCTTCCATGCTCAACTGGTGAACCAACCGGTAGGCAGGCTGCCCAGCAAGGTCCCATAGCAGAGTTTCTTGATGAAGCGAGACGCCGCTCGGCTCCTTCACAATTTGGCTTTCGAGAACATAAGCCTTGCGAGCGTGAGAGGATACTGTAGGTACAAACCGCTTGTGAACCAACCGCTCAGCCAGGCCGCTTTTGCCTACGCCCGTGTCACCGACTAGGAGAACTTTGACATTTGCGTACTGGACCTGTTCCGGCGCTGGTGGCTCGACCCGCAAGGTGGCATGGGCTGTTCGCGCCTTAGTGAAATACGATGACAAGTCCCACACCCTGATGTTGGCACTTGCGTCGCCGGAGAAAGCGTGGCGCTGATCGCCGCTCATCATCACGTTCCAGACAGTAGCCGTGTGTCCTTCTAGGACGCGGAGGCAGCGGCCCGTCTCCACGTCCCACAACCGCAATGTGTGGTCCCACGAGCTTGACAGGGCTAGACGCTGATCATCGCTCAACACCACGCTATTAATGGCATCTGTATGACCTTCTAGGATGCGTAAGCAGCGGCCCATCACCACGTTCCATAACCGCACCGTGCCGCCATCGGAGGACAGGGCTAGATACTGATCATCGCTCAACACCACGCTATTGACGATGTTTGTATGACCTTCCAGTACTTGGAGGCAACGGCCCATCACCACGTCCCATAACCGCACCGTGCCGTCATCGGAGCCTGACAGGAAGCGTCTTCCGTCTGCACTTAACGCCAAGCCAAGGATGCTGTCTTCGTGTCCCCTGAACACGCGGAGGCAGCGGCCCGTCTCCACGTCCCACAACCGCACCGTGCCGTCATCGGAGCCTGATAGGACGAGGCGCTCGTCCCTGCTCAACACCACGCTATTGACGATGTTTGTATGACCTTCTAGTACTTGGAGGCAACGGCCCGTCTCCACGTCCCACAACCGCACCGTGCCGTCAACGGAGCCTGACAGGGCAAGGCGCTGATCCCCGCTCAATGCCACGCTATAAACCGAGTCCCTGTGTCCTTCTAGTACTTGGAGGCAACGGCCCGTCTCCACGTCCCACAACCGCACCGCAGTGCCAAAGGAGCCCGTGAGGGCACGTTTTCCGTCTGAACTGAACGCGTAGGCAAAAATCTCACCGTGATAATCAAGCTGGAGGTTTCTTTCTGCGAACCGCTCTTTTCCCTCTTGCGGTTCAGCCGCTTTGGAATCATCAGCCATGCTTCACCTCACGCGCCGCTGTATCTTAAACAGGTCGTTTGAAGCCGCGCTCGATGTCGCGCAACTCCATCCGCATGATGCTAGGCCGCCCGTGCGGGCACGTCATAGGATTATTGGTCTTCATCAGCTCGTCTATCAGCCACTGCATCTTTTCACTCGTCAGAGGCATGTTGACCTTGATCGCGGCTTTGCACGCGAGCGACGCGGCGATCTGGTCGCGGACGTTTTCGATGTTGAAATCGCGCCGCTCGCGCTCGACTACGCTGAGCGCCTCGCGCACGAGCTGTATCACGTCAGACGAAGCCAGGCCCGCCGGGGCCGTCTTTACGGCTATCGTGCGGCCGGAAAGCTCCATCGTCTCCACGCCAAGGTTCTCAAGCTCTTCGCGGACGACTCCAAATGCCTGCGCCTCGGCGGGGCTCAGGTCGAGAGTCTCGGGTATGAGAAGCTGCTGCACCTGCGGCCCGCGAGACATTCGCCCGTCGCGAATCTCTTCGAACAACACTCGCTCGTGCGCCGCGTGCTGATCGACTAACAACAACCCCTCTTCGTCCGTAGCCACGATGTAGCTGTCTCTGATCTGCCCGAGCGGCTTGATCCCATGCCCGAGCCCCGGAAGCGGCTGCTTTTCAAGAGGCTGCTCCTCAAGCCCCTCAAGCCATGTCTCGCTCGGAACGGTCCCGTTCGCGACTGTATGCTCGACAGGCTCTTCGGCGCTCGCATAGATGGGATCTTCAACCCTCTCTTCCTCTTGCGACACGACCGGCGGGCGATCGATTCGCGGTGGCGGGTCTTGCGGGGCCGGGGGGTTATGAACAGTCGCCGAAGGTCTATCGGAATAATAATCTCTCGGATGCCCTGTCGCTCTCTCGGCAGGATCAGGCGTGATCGCGCCGCCTACGCGTGGCACGCGCGTAACAGGTTTGGTGGCATGAAGCGCGTCGGCTACCGAGTCGCGTATGAAGGCCAGGATCGCGCCCTCCCTCAGAAAGCGCACTTCGGTCTTAGCGGGGTGGACGTTGACATCGACTTCAGTGGGCGGGAGCTCGACGAAGAGTATCGCGGCCGGGTAAGTCCCCGAAGGCATCATGGAGCGGTAGGCTTCGACGAGTGCGCGGCCGATAAGCTGGTCGCGCACGAAGCGGTGGTTGACGAACAGGTATTGCGCGTCGCGCGAAGACCGCTGCTCCTGCGGGTTCGACACAAACCCTACGAGCCGCAGCCCGTCGGCCTCACTGTCGACTTCGACCAGCTTCCCCAAAAGTGCGCTCCCCAACACCTGATATGCGCGCTCTCTGAGCGACCGCGCCGCCGTCACGCGAATTGCTTCGCGGCCGTTGTTTATCAGCAGGAACGAAGTCTCAGGGTTCGCCAGCGCGTAATGCTGCACGAGGTTCGTGATGTGGAAGCTCTCGGTCGCGTCGCTCTTCAAGAATTTTCGCCGCGCGGGGATGTTGAAGAAGAGGTCTTTCACTTCGACCTCTGTCCCGCCCGGCCATGCAACGTCGCGCACCGCCACCAGACGACCGCCGTTAAACTCGACCTCGGTCCCTTCCGTGTCGCTTTCGGTCTTCGTCCGCAGAAACAGCCGCGACACGGAAGCGATCGACGGCAACGCCTCGCCGCGAAACCCCAGCGTAGTTATCGATTCAAGATCATCAGCCGAGCGGAGCTTTGACGTGGCATGACGCTCGAAGGCAGTGATCGCGTCGTCGCGCGTCATGCCTTCGCCGTCGTCTACGACGCTGATGAGCCGCTTCCCGCCCGCTTCGACCTCAATGCTGATCTTGCGCGCGCCCGCGTCGAGCGCGTTTTCGAGCAGCTCCTTGACTACAGACGATGGCCGCTCGACGACTTCGCCCGCCGCAATCTTGTTGGCTAACGAATCGGGCAGCACTTTGATCTTTGACATCGTGATCTTCCTTACTCGAAAGTTATGAGAGAGCTATTATAGCCGTCATTTGTCAGTAACGTCATACCGCTTCTTGATCCACGGCATGTTGAGAGCGATGTTGTTATCTTCTATTTTCAGCCATGGGAATAACTCTTCGGGTATCCGCGGTTTTTTGATTGCGAACGCGAAGAGGTTCGACTGCTTCGGGAACAATTTGCTGGCGAGTTTTGCCAGCGGGTAAAGAGCGATGGCGAGCAACAGGTAGAACCTGTTCCTGTCGACCAGCGAGCCGAAGGGGAACTTCAGATCATAGTAGAACCTTACATACGGCTCTGCCTGCGGGGCGTAAGAGGCAATCGTTTTTGTAACTTCTCTTTCAGTCCAGCGGTAAACAAAATTCGGTATCAGGCTATTCCTCACCCCGCCGAAATCGAGGCCTTCGGTCACGACGTTGCAAACTTCGTACTCTTCGGCGAGCCCGAGCCGTATCGCCAGCTTCAAAAGGAGCGATTCTCTCGCCTCGATCACGAGAATGGCCCGCCTCGCCACCCTGTACATCTCAAGCATCGCGCGATGCGGCGAATGGCAGTGATGCAGCCCGGCATTTACCGCTACGAAGTCAAAGTGCGCGTCCGGGAAGCTCAGGTTCTCCGCGTCCTGGTAACTCCAGGCGTAAGGCGCAAACTGATCGTCCGGCTCGCGCGTGTCCAGGTTCGATATGGTGACGTTGGTGAAGCCGAGATCGGCAAAGACTGTCTTATCTTTCGTCGTCCCGCAAACGACCAGCACAGACATCTCTTTAGTCAAGAAGCCTTTGTCAAGGAGCTTCTGTAAAAGAGAACTGTAAAAGTGTCTCGCATCGTTTTCATCGACGAGCTTTTTGACAAACGACGTGTTCTTCAATCCGCTTGATTTCATAACCCAAAGACTGCGGCATAAACTACAGATAGCCGCGCACGATCTCGACCAGTTGTCGCGCGCGGTGACGGAACGTATGCTCTTTCATCACGCGCGCCTGCGCCGCCCTTCCTACGGCCAGCCGCTCGGCTTCGTGCGACAGAAGGTAGCGATAGCGGTCTATCGCCTCTTCTTTCGAGCTGACGACGAAGAGCTCTTTACCCGGCTCGAACCACTCTTCGATCCCGACGTAGGTATTCGCGACAATGCATGCCCCCATGCTAGCGAGCTCGAAGGGGCGCGACGACGACGACGCGCGGATCGTGGCGTGAGCGGCCCGCGTGATGCAGAGGTTAATCTTGCTTCGACAGGCGTATTCGCGCAGTTTATTAAAGCTCAAGTAAGGCAGCTTCTCGGCCCTCCCGAGCTCGCCGAGCTTTGTGCCGCGCACGGCGAAGCGAGCGTCCGGTAATGCTGCCGACGCGGAGGTGATCATATCGTCGATCCACTGCGAGCGATATTCGCGACCGTGGCCATAAAAAAAGATGTCTATATCCTGGCGCGGCACATCCATCTGGCTGAACACGTCTGTGTCGACGCCGAAAAAGACCGGATGGACGGCGCGCGCCCCAAGCTCGCCGAGCGCGGCGGCGGCCCCGCGGCTGTTGCTGATAAAAGCCGTGTATTCGGATGGGTCGGAGCCTTGATAAATGCGAAAGCCGCTGGCGAACCCTCGCAGGTTAGGCAGGCTCGCGGGCAGATCGCCATCGTAGTAAAAGACCGGCTTGTTATGCTTGCGCTGAATCTCGGCGGCCACGCCTACAAGCTGGTTCAGCGGCACGGTCAAGAAGATCAAAGCGTCTATGTCCGGCTCTTCGGTCAGTATTCGATTAAGGTGTCGCGCCCAGAGCGGAGCTACGAGAGATTTAGCGGCGCGGCGCACTAATCTATCAGACACGGACTCGTCCGCGTTGTCTGTAAGCTGCGATTGAGGCTTGTTGTTTCTAAACCTGTTGACGCTGTCACGCGCGAACTGGAACGTGTCGCCCTGAAGCTTGGCGGGGTTGGGCTCCGCGCGCCACCACAGCGTTTCGATCGCGGGGCCATGGTAGGGCGTGGCTATGACCTCGACGCCGACTTCATACATGGCCTTCAACAACTGCCACCACGCGGGCGTGGCGCTGAATGGTTTCGTGAGGTCGAGCGATGACACAACGAATAGAATCTTCATATGAACGTGAGGCGACGGGTTAAGGAATAAAAGCTGATGCTCAGAGGGCATCTGAAAAGCCCCTGCGGGGCTCGATGTTTGTAGAAGGGTCGCGTAACCATTATTCAACTCCTACGGAGTTGAATGTGCCTGCCTGGCGATCATCTACAAACATCCGGCCCCTACGGAGCCGAGTAAGTTGCTACTCCACAGACGCGCTCTAAGCGGTTGCTTTTCAAATCCCCATTCTACTTCCTGCCAATGATCCTTTCTCTGATGCGACCGGGCAACCCTTTGACTCTTTCGCTTGGGCGCTTCTTGAACAGAGTCCCGTGCTCGCCCGATAACTCTTCGGCCGGGCGGCCATTGCTGTAATAGTATAACGCCAGCGACTTGCGCGTCTCGCCGGCCGGGCACTGCAAAACGTCGGGGTGGCCGTGATACGAGTAATCGGTCGTGCTGAATACTACACAGCGGTTAAAGACCGGCAGTATCCTCTGGACGCTCTTCGTCATGTCGCGGTTCCAAAGCTCCAGGTGGCCTCCGTAATCTTCCTTCCACCCTTCGTTGAGGTAGAGCAGGAGGTTCAGCCTGCGGTCGAGGTTCAGCCTTTCATGCTTGTTGAAATCGGCGTGTATTTTTAAATACCCTCCCCGCTCGATCTGGTGGAGCCCGCCGCCCCAGAAATGCGGGTCGGGGACCAGCCCCTTTATGCCCGTCAGGGTTTCGAGAAATTCTATGAAGACTGACGAGTTCAACTGGTATAGGAAGAGGCGAGTCATCTCGCCCATCTGAGACTCGCGCGTCGAGGCGAGCTTCAGCTCCTCGCGGTTGTTAAACTTGTTCCAATCGATCTGGCCGGGCCTGGGGAACTCCTGAATCAACTCTCTTAAGACCTCTTCGGAAAACAGATCATCGATGACGACGTGAGGGAAAGGCACGGCCTCGGCGTACGAGGCGCGGCGCTCCCGGGCAAGCTGCTGCAACCTTTCCGGGTCGAGAAAGAAGAGCTGGTCTAATCTCATAAAAGCATTAATGTAGCGCATGATGGGGTCTTGCGCCACTTGCCCATTGCTAGAACAGTTGCCGTCTGTTATTTACTTTCACATGATAAAACACATCGTCTTTTGGAAATACAAACCCGAATCCACGGCCGACGAACGCAAGCAGGCGCTCGACGCGTTGCGCGAGCTGCCCGGTAAGATAGATGTCATACGCGAGTTCGAGGTGGGCGAGGACGTGTTGCGCGCCCCGCGCTCGTGGGACGCCGCGATCGTCGCTACGTTTGACGACCTGGAAGCTTTGCAGGTCTACACGCGACACGATGACCATGTTGCCGCCGCCTTAAAACTCCAGGCCATCAGAGAAGCGATCGGCTCGGTCGATTACGAGTACTAGGTCGAAGCGCCCGTGTGGTCGTGAACTATCTTCCAGCCGGCCGGTAGCCGCCGGAAGATTAGCGTGAACAGACCGTTCGGCTCGGTGGATCTCATCTTCAGCCGCCAGCGGCCCCGCACAAGCGCGCTCGCCGGGCCGAGCATCTCTATCTTAATGTCGGTAAAAGCGAGCTGGCCCATCTCCGCCCCATCCTTCTGATAAGTGTTGCGGTAACGGCCGAGCGTCTCTTTCCAGCCGGCGGTCTTCGTGCCGCCCGAATAGAAGGTCAGATCGGGCGAATTCCAGTAACCGTCCATGAAGCCTTCAAGGTCCCCGCGGTTCCAGGCTTCGACCTGGCGGTCGAGCACCGCGCGAATCTCGCGCACGGGTTGTGAGTTCTTTGATTTATTACCCTGCGCCGAAACGGGAGCTGAAACAGCAAGGACCGCCAGAAACGTGATTAAAGCTTTTGACTTCATCAATGTCATTATCGGCCTCCCTCGTCGATCTCTTCTCGGTGATTATAAGTAATCACGTCGGCCCGCGCAGCCAATTCTTTGAATACGCCGATCACTTCCCTGTCGCTCAGCCGGGCCGCGCGCTTCTCCTCGTCGCGCCGCTTGCGGACTTCTGGCAAGAGTCTCAGCGCCTCCGCAAGCGACAGCGGAGAGGTCAGCGCGAAGAGTATTAGCCGCGCCATGTGCGAAGCCATCAGGCCGCGGTCGTGCAGGTTGATCCAGTGAAGGAGCAGCCGGTTCCTCTGCTCGATCCTTCGCACGCGGCTGCGCTTGAGCTTTCCGATCGTGGAAGAGACGCGGTGTCGCGCAACCGACCGAGGCTCGTACACGATTTTCAGTCCGCGCTTCCACGCGCGGTAGCTCAGCTCGACATCCTCCCAGTAAAAGGGCGATAACAGCTCTTCGAACCCGCCCAGTCGTAAGAAGCTCTCCCTGTCGAACATCGCCGACCCGCCGCCCGCGAAGATCGAATAGAGCGGCTCGCGCGCAACCGAGCCGGCGCGCGGGATGTAGCTTTGATGGACGCGCAGAAACCCGCGTGCGAAGCCGCCGATCTTACCCGTGCCGCACTCTTCGCCGCTGTCGAGCTCGATCACGCGGCAGTGCGCGGCGAACGTCTTCGCGTCGCCGAAATTCTCGACCAGCGGCGCGATCGCGCCGGCGTCGAGCTCTACGTCGTTGTTCAACAGGAAGACGAGATTGTGGCTCGCCGCCTTCACCCCGCGGTTGCACGTTTTGGCGAACCCGAGGTTCTCTTCGTTCTTCAGGATTTGAAATCTCAAATCTGGAATCTCAGATCCGAGATTTGAAATAAACGAGCAAGTCTCGTCCGTGCTGCCGTCGTCGACGATGACGATCTCGACGGGGGCTGACGATTGGCTCGCGTAGGCGGACGCGGCGGCGGTGACCGAGGGGAGGAATCTTTCGAGCAGCGCGATCCCATTCCATGTGGGAATGACTATGCTGACGCCGGGTTTCATCCGTAGTGTGAGTGTCAGTGTTTGTGATGGCCGATTGCGCCCGTCGGCTGACTCGGGTTGGCCATCTTCTCAAGCCTTTCGAGGCTCTCGTGGCTGCCGATAGAGACGAGCGCGTCGTGCTCTTCGATGACCGTGTCGGCCGACGGGTTGAAGATCATCTCTCCGCCGGCCCGCCTGATGGCAATTACGATCACGTCGAGGTCAGAGCGGATGCCCGTGTCGCGCAGCGCGCGGCCCAGAAAGGGCGAGCCCCGGTTGATCTCTATCTGCTCCATCTCTAATTCGAGACGCTCGGTCATCGTCGCCAGCTCCAGGAAGTCCGCCACGGCGGGCCGTAGCAGCATCTGCGCCATCTGGTTCGACCCGGTGATGACGGGCGAGACGACTTTGTTGGCGCCCGCCTTGAGCAGACGGCTGACGGCCGCCTCGTCGTTAGCGCGGGCAACTATCATCAAGTCCCTGTTGAGGTCCCTGGCCGTCAGCGTGATGTAGAGGTTGTCGGCGTCCGAAGAGACTGCGCAGACGAGCCCGCGAGCGCGCTCTATGCCCGCGGCGCGAAGCACGTCGTCGTCCATCGCGTCGCCCATCAAGACCAGGTAGCTCTGCGCGAGCAGCCGCTCGCCCAGCGGCTCGTTGCTTTCGATGACGACGAAGTCGTAACCGCTGCGGGCGATCTCGCGTATCACGCGCGAGCCGATGCGGCCCGCGCCGCAGACTATGAAATGGTTAGTGAGCTTGTTAATGTCCTTAAACATCTTCCGTTTTCCAAAGGCCGACAACAGCTCGGATTCAATCACCGCCTGGGCCGCCGCGGACAGTGCGTAACCTATCGTGCTGACGCCGAGGACGATGAGGATGACCGTGAAGTACTTCGCATCGCGGTTCATGTCCTCCAGCTCGCCGTAGCCGATGGTCGTCAAAGTATAAAGCGTGAAGAAGAAGCAGTCGAACCAGTCATGCCCAGTGATCAGCTTCAGTCCGATCGTGCCGAAGGCCACTAGCCCCGCTACAGCGCTCGTCGCAATGTAGAATCGCTTTCTCGGTGACATGTTGAAAGAGAGCCGAAGCTGTATGTTATCCCCGCACAGGCTTTGAGGCAAGAAATGAAGTGAGCGGACCGAAGGGCGAAAAAGAAAAGGGAGGCTCGGCGGCCTCCCTTGAAGAGAAACAGGAGCGAAGAGTTTATGCGCTTGTGAAGTAACTAGGCAGCAGGCTCCCTCGCGTCGTCGGGCGCCGCTTTTCAATCGTCACCGTGATGGTCTGCTCGACGCGGTTGCGCAGGATCGTCAGCGTCATCTGGCCTTCCTCTTTTTCTGTGATCGCCTCGACCAGCGTGTCGACGTTTTCGACCTTCTTGCCGTCGACTGCCGTTATAACGTCGCCCGCTTTAAGGCCGCCTTTCGCGCCGGGCGCGTTGGCGCGGACCTCAGTCACTAGCACGCCCTGGCCGCTCTTGACGCCGAAGTATTCGGCGAGCTGGCCGGTCAGCGGCTCGATGGTGATGCCGAGCCGCGTCCCCATGAAGCCGCCGAACCTAGGGAACCTGAAGAGGTTGAAGTCTCCGAAATCCCTGGGCGCCGCGGGTGCGTCGGGCCGGCGCGGCTCGCGCGGCTGTCGGGGCTGGCGCGGCTGTTGCCATCCAGGGTTGAGGAGCGCGAAATCGGTCGAGCGCTTGGAGAGCGTGGCGCTGATGGTCTGCTCGCTTCCGCCGCGCCAGATCTCTATGGTCACGCTGCGGCCCACGGGCGTTTCGCCCAGCATGCGTTGAAACTCGCGGACGCTGTCGACACGCTTCCCGTTAAAGCTGACTATCGTGTCATTCTCTTTTAGCCCGGCCTTCTCGGCGGGGCTCCCCTCGACGACCTTCATCACCAGCGCGCCGCGCTCCTCTTTGAGCCCTAGCTCTTTGGCGCGCTCGGGCGTCACCTCTTCGAGGTAAACGCCCAGGTAGCTCCCTTCGCCAAAGGTCATCGGCATAGTGACGGCCCATGGGTCGGGCGCGGGCGTTTCAGCTCTCGCCTTTGGCTTCTCTTTCGGAGGTTCCGCGGTCTGCGCCCCGGCCGCCGAGGCGGCGAGCGCAACGAATAAGATAAGAATGAGCGGTTTTACTCTCTGCATCTCAGTATCTCCTAAGTAATTAATAGGCCTAGTCTTAAGTTTTTCCCACGCGCGGCGGCCGGGAAAGTTCCAAAATCATCGAGCCCGACGGGGCGCTACCGCTCCCGGTACTGGCCGAGCTCGGTCAGGCTGTTGCCGCTTCTTGTTGCTTTGAGCACGCGGCGGGCTACCCACGGCACGCGCGCAAAGAGCCCGGCCAGCAGGTTGGCCGAGCGTGGCGAAAAGGCCGCGCCGCGCAAAAGCCCCGCGATCATCATACGGTTGTTGAACTCCCTGTCATAGCTTTTCTGATAGGCGGCCAGGATTCGCCCGGTCGCGTCCGTGATGTCGCGCGAATCGCTTAAATGATCGCTGATCGCTTCGGCCGCGATCTCGCCGGTCCTGAGCGCGATCTGAATCCCTGTGCCGGTGAACGGGTCGATCATGCCCGAAGCGTCCCCGATTGCGATGATGCCGCCGCGCGACAGCCGCCGGTGGCCGAAAGCGAGCGGGCCGACGCTATGCCATTTGCCTACGACTTCCGAGCTGGCCAGCCGCTCGCGGGCCAGACGGTTTTTCATGATCGAACGCCGGACGACTTCATTATGATCGCCTCCGGCCTCCTTGAACGTGCGCTCGCCGGCAATGAAGCAGAGGTTGACGAGTCCGCCTTCGACGCGCGATAGCCCGCCGTAGCCTTGCGGGAAGAAGAAGAGCTCTACCTGCTCGTCTATCCCTTCGACCGCCGCGAGGTGAGCCTTCAGAGCGTAAAGGCGCGAGCCGCGCTCGCCCGCTATGCGCTCGCTCCGGCTCAGCAGCAGGCGCGAATTGCGGCCCGACGCGTCGACGATCAAGCGGGCGGTGAAGCGCATTGTTTGACCGTCGGCTAGGTTGAGGGCTTCGACGCCGCACGGCTTGTCATTTTCATAAAGGGGCTGCTTTACGGCTACGCCTTCAAGGCACGTAGCGCCGAGCTCGCGCGCGCGCGCGAACAGGATCTGATCGAACCGCGCGCGGCTCAGGCTCATCGCCCACGCCGATTCGTAAGACATCTCCGCGATAGGGACGTGCACGACTCTGCCGCCCGATGCGACCAGACAAAGCCGCGTCAGCTTCTGCGCGCCCGCGGCGAGCATTCGATCAAAGACGGCGAGCCGCTTTAGCGTGGGAAACGATTCCGGCGTGATGAACTCGCCGCAGAGCTTCTCGCGCGGCATGCGTTTCTCTTCAAGCACCAGGACGCGGAGGCCGTTTTCGGCCAGCCGGATCGCCGCCGACGACCCGGCAGGACCCGCCCCGACTATGATCACGTCGTAATCCATAACCTGACTTACTCGACCCGAACTTACTCGCTCACCCGCGCGACCAGCGACAGACGGTAAGGGAACATTCTTCTGACGCGGAAGCTGCCGAGCCCCGCCCGCTTCGCCAGCTCCTCAAGCTCTGATGCCGTGAAGCCTCTGAGCACGGAGACGGGGCCGTCGTTGCGCGTCAGAAAGCTTGTGGCGAGAAGTGGCCCCGTCACGCGGCTGAAATAGTAGGGCACGAGGTTTCGCACAAGGTCGTTGACGATCACCGCGCGGCGGGCCACCCTGGCGAAATCGGCGAGCAGGAGGACGACATCTTCATCCCGGAAATGATGGAGGAAGAGCGACGCGGTGACGTAATCGAAACTACGGGCCGCGAACGGGAGGCTCAAGGCGTCTGCGCGCACGAAAGAGAGCGCCGGCTCCGAGGTCAAATCTCTCCTCGTTATTCTCAGGTTGCGCTCGCTCAGGTCCAGCGCCGCGACGAACGGCTCGATGCCGCGCCCTCGGCACCAGCGGCATACTTCGGCGGGGATGTCGGCCGAGCCCGTGCCTACGTCGAGCAGCGACAGCCGCTCTACACTGCTCCCGTCGACGCTGCTGCGAAGCGCGTCGATGACGACTCGCGTGCCGCCCAAGAGCCGGTTGATGCGGCGCAGGTCGACGAGGTTCTTTCTAACGTCTTCGTCCGTTCCTTCGCCCGCGTCGAGCAGCTCCTCTTCGTATATTCTCGCCGGTGTGAGCATGAGAAACCCGGTTAACCAGTCAGGCTTTTACCGCGTAGCCGATATAAGATAACGACAGATCGTTCGAGATATGAAGCGGGCCGGCGCTGCCGCGCTTGATTAACCCGGCGAGCGCGCCCAGGCGATTGGCCACGGGGCTGACGCCGCGCGTCTCGCGATTCACGAGGTTGTGGCGGGCCATGACTTCATGCAGCTCCGCGGGCTTTATAAACATGCTGGCGTCGTGCGTGTGCTCGGGGATCAGTTTCAGAACTCTCTCGAACAGGTAGATGCCGACTACGCGCGAGACTATGGTCCTGTTGATCGTTTCGTACAGGAAGAGGCCCGCGGGCTTAAGCACGCGCGCCGACTCGCTCACTACTTTGTCGAGGTCCGTGACGTGCTCAAGAAAGTCTGTGCTGACGACGGCGTCGAACGCGGAGTCGAGGAACGGGAAAGATTCGGCGTTGGCGTTGACGTAATCGATCTCGACCCGGTCGGCGCGCGCATGGCGGCGCGCGGCGAAAAGCGACTCGCGCGACAGGTCGATGCCTGTGACCGAGGCCCCTTCGCAAGCGAAACGCTCCGCCAGCAGCCCGCCGCCGCAGCCCACGTCAAGCACGCTCAAGCCTTCTACTGTGCCCAGGACCTTTTTGAAATAGCCGAACCGCGCGGCGTTCAATTCGTGGAGCAGCCCGACAGGCCCGTGCGGGTCCCACCAGCGGTCGCCAAGCTCGTCATACCAACTGTTGTCTATCGACACGTGGATTATTATTGAGATTAACGCGGGATTAAGCAACTACCTGTAACGATGCACGAGGTAGATTCCGACGAGCGCGCTGAGAAACCCTAGGGCGTTGGTCACCACGAAGACCCATGAGTTTATGCTGTAGCTGTAGAGGGCGAAGCAGAGCGAGGCCGCGGCCTGGCCATAATAAAGCAGCGGGTTGACGCCCTTAAGCTTCTTCTCTTCCCAGTTCTTTTTGACCTGTGCGAACAGCGTTATGACGAGCATGACGGCCGCCGCCCAACCTAACCATTCTACCGACATTCGCCTCCTATCAGGCTTTAGGCCGTGCGGGCGCGTAGCTGCCTGAGCAGTTCGGTCCTGGCCCGCTTCGCCTTGCCCATCGCCTCGATGTACTCGTTGAGCGCGCGCACGCGCTGGCCTTCGTAATCGTTTCGCTCTTTGCCCCTGATCCTCTCTTCGATGCTGCGGAGCCGCTCGCGCGCACGCGCCAATCGGCCGCGCGCGTCGACGGCCGCCCTCATAAGCGAAGCCAGACGCGTCTCTTCCCCGCCTTTTTCACTTCTAGGATTGCGCATAATGAAACCCCTTCTGCACAAACGATCTATTAATTCAATGGAGCTTGAAATAAGGCTAGGCCGCGCGGGTGAGCGGCCTTGCTGGAGCCGGTTTATAAACCTTAAGCGGTCTTAATTCTCAAACACTTTTCGCTTTCTTATCGGGTATCAGATCGCCCGTGAATATCTCGACCACGCTCTTCGTAAGGCCCACGCCGGGGATTAGATCAAGCGCGACGTCGGCCGAGCCTTTGAGCGCGCCCTTCCTGCGGATCGTGCTGATGGCGAGCGCGGCGACTACGCCCGCGCCGATCAGGGGGATCGGTTTTACGGCCCGTTTCAATAGCTTGCGCGCTATGATCTTCCGGACGCTCTTGCGCTTGAGGGCCTGTTTCATCAGGCTGTGCTTAATCGTCCTCTTAATGTTCATCGACACCCCCTGCGGCTTCGGCTTCAAGCCGCGCGCTTCACATCATTACGCCCCTTGCGGTGCTTGATGCCCGTCACGACGGAAGTGATCAACCGCTCGATGCCCTTCTTGGCCGAGAGGTAGAACAACGCGCGCGAGCCGGTTTCGAGCTTCGACGTGTCGCCGACTACAGCAGGGCCGCTTTGCGGGAGCGCCCCGACGAGGTTGGCGTCTCGGCCGGCGTCGCCTAACGACCCGCCTGACAGAATACCGCGACGCCCTTCGGCGTCGGTGATGGCGAACCTGTATTCGCTGTTCTGCGTGCGAATCAAGATCATGTCGCTATTGGTTATGTCCTTGAATGTCAGTTCCATAGAGGTTCCCCCCTTTCCCGTTTGGGACTTCTCGACGCTTTCAGTTGCTTCGGCTCAGGCTCGCAGGCCAGTTCAAGCCGAACAGACGAAAGACGAGGGCACCTGTTATGCCCAGATAGATCAGCACGAACAATGAAAGAATGATGAACTGTATAATACCCACTTAATCAACCTCCGCTTTCTTTGTACGCACACCCCTCTGATAGCTGCAAAGGGTATGCCAAGCCGGAGACTTAGATGTGAGATCGAATAAAAGGGTTTATTAGCCGGTTTTTTGTGGTATTTTGAGGAGATAAAGCTAACGGCCTGACTTATAACTATACGTAGCGAGGCGCAGCCGTGTGGCTTCGAATGATACGCTTGACTTTGGCAGCCCTTACTAATAGAATCCGAGCGATTTATAGGGGAGTATTGGACAGCTAATAGGACCTCCGTTGCAGCACTTTTCCTGCCCCGGTATTGGACGCACATGGCTAGTAGAAACATATTCACCAGCGGACGTGTCGAGGACGCGGTTGCGGCGGGCCAGGAAGCCCTAGAAGACAGCCGTTTCGAAGAGGCGGCGACATACTTCCAGTCTGCCTTGAGGATGGGGCCTCACCCGCTTGAGCAAGAGGCGGTCATCCGCTGCAAGCTCAGCCTCGCCTTTGAAAAGCGCGGTATGAACCGCGAGCAGATGGAGGCCGTCTCCAAATACCATAACTTCGCCGACTTCGTGCGCCTCAGCGAGCAGGTCCAGATGCAGGTGCTGATACGGCTGGGGTGGGGCCACTCCTACAACAACGACATCCCGCGCGCGATAGCGCTGTTCAACCAGGCGATGCGCATCGCGCGGCGGCTCGAAGACAAGGTCAGCATAGGGATATGCTTTTTCGGGCTCGGCCGCGCCTACCGCTTCGTCTCCGAGATACGCATAGCGCGCGACCAGTACAGCTCTGCGCTCGATTTTTTCCGCCAGGTTGGGAGCTGGCGCGAGCTTGCGGAATCATACTTCAACATCGGCAACATAGATTTCCGCGAGGGCGATTACCGCAACGCGCTGCAATCGATCAAACAGGCGCTGGCGATAATCGGCGACCGCAACGAGCACGAGCTGCTCGGGCGCGCCTACAGCGACCTGGCCTTGATCTACGACAACGTCGAGCTGCCGACGGCGCGCGCGGTCGCGGCCTGGGAGAAGTGCATAGACCATTTTCAGAAGGCGGGGAACACTTTCCACCTCGCCATAAACTACAACAACCTCGGCTACCGTCTGATGTGGCTCGGCGAGTGGGACCGCGCCGAGCAGATGCTGCGCTCGGCGATTGAGATACTCAAGCACACCTCGCGCGTGGTCCACCTGGCGGGAACCATAGACACGCTGGCGCAGCTCCAGGTGCTGCGCGGGCGTTTGGACGAAGCCGACCAACTGTTGCAGGATTCGCTCGCGGCCTTTGCGACTATAAAGAATAACGACCCGCTCAACAAAGACAACCCGCTCGAATCGAGCACGCACACTACAATCGGCCGGTACTACCTGATGAAGGGGCACCCGGACCTGGCGATAAATCACCTGGAGCGCGCCGTGGACATCGCCCTGCGGCTCGGCGACCGGCAGTACTTTTCCGAAGCGCGGCTGTGGCTGGCCGAGGGGCAGATTCAAGCCGGGCGGCTCGACGAGGCGCGCAAGAACGTCGAGACCGTGCGCGCGCACCTGCGCGACACCCCAGACATGTTGATCTGGGGGCTGATGATGAGGATGGTCGCGAAGATCGAGGCGGTCCAGGGCCACATAGCCGCCGCGATTCAATCGCTCGGGCAGAGCACGTCGATATTCGAGATCAGGGGGAGCGTCTACGACCGCGCGTTGAACCGCATAGTTCTGGCGCAGATGCTCGAACGGCGTGGCTCGATCAATGAAGCTTTAGCCGAAGTCGAAATCGCCCTGGCCGTTTTCGACCGACTGGGCGCCGAGCAAGACCGTCGCGACGCCGCGTCTCTGCTGGAATCGATCAAAGAGCGCCAATCTCAGGCTTCGACCATCGAATCCGAGATCCTCGTAGATGCGGACCAGTCGCCGCACCTGGCTTCCATCCTCGACGGCTTTACCGCGCAGCGCCTCGTGCAGGCGTCAGTCTCGCGCGAGCTCCTGCTCCACGAGCTCGCCTCGATCACACGCGAGGAGGCCGCCAGCCGCGCGGCGGTCGTCGTGGAAGTCATACAGAACGGAGAAGGCGACCAGCAATCGAGCTCGCTGAAGCTCGCCGCCGCCTTGGGGCTCGGCGAGGACGAAACCGAGCGCGAATTAAAGTTCCTCGGCTCGCTCGGGCAAGAGGACTACGGCCGCAACTCCGTCTTCGAATTCTCGGACAAGCAGCAATCGAGCTTCCTGCTACACATCATCGAGCCCGAAGACGAGCGCTTCCGCGCCAGGACCGTGCGGATGGAGCCGCTCATCTACCTGATCGAGCAGGGGCTGGAGACGCAGGTCCTTAAGAGCAAGACCCGCCGGACGCACGTCTTCACGCCCGCGCGCCTCTTGCAGGAGGTCGAGATGCCCGGCTTCGTATGCGCGAGCCGGGCAATGAGCCGCGTGCTGGAGCAGATAAACAAGATCCGCTCGTCGGACGTCACGGTCTTGATAACGGGCGAGTCCGGCACGGGCAAGGAGCTGATAGCGCGGGCCGTGCACGCCGGCAGCTCGCGCCGGTTCAACGTCTTTCTGCCGTTCAACTGCTCCGCCGCGCCGCGCGAGATGATCGAGAGCCAGCTTTTCGGGTTCCGCAAAGGGTCTTTCACGGGCGCGATGGCGAGCAACCCCGGAATCATCCGCGCGGCCGAAGGCGGCACGCTCTTTTTAGACGAGCTCGGCGACCTCCCGCTCGACCTTCAGCCGAAGCTGCTCCGCTTCCTCCAGGAAGGCGAGATACACCCGCTCGGCGAGAACCAGCCCATCCACGTAGACGTGCGCGTGGTGGCCGCGACTAACTCCGACCTTGAGCGGGCCGTGGCCGACGGGAAATTCCGCGAAGACCTCTTCCACCGCCTCAACGTCATACGCATACAGGTCCCGCCCCTGCGCGAACGGCGCGAAGAGATACCCGCGCTCATCAACCACTACATGAACCTCTATCTGCAAGAGGCCACAAAGCGCGACATACAGCTTTCGGAAGAGGCCGTCGACCTGATGGTCGTCTACGACTGGCCGGGCAACGTCAGGCAGCTTTGCAACGAGGTGCGCCGCATAGTCGCCTACTCGGATTCCGGCAGCATAGTCGCACCCGACCTCCTGTCGCCCGAGATCATACGCGCCAGCCACGACATACAGCTCCCCTCGGCGGGCTTGAAAAAAGCCTTCGAGGCGGCGCCTCCGATCCCCGAGAACACGACCCTGGCCGAAGCCGTCGAAGACCTCGAACGGCGCATGATCCAGGAGGCGCTCAAACGCTCTTCGGGCAACATCGCACGCGCGGCCAAAGACTTAGGGCTTTCGCGCAAGGGGCTCTACCTGAAGATAGACCGCCTCAACTTCAAGCTCTGACACAACCGGCCACAAAGCAGTGACGCGAAACTAAAGTTTTCATCCCGCCGGCTGAACCATCAAATTGACAGGTTTTGTTAGTCAACCTGACCGAAAAAGAAGTAATAGAACCGACCTCGCCTAGACGCCATATTCCCGCAAGGGTCTTGTTTACAACAATAGAACCTACATGGAAGATTCCTTCCGAAGTGGCATCAAGCTTGTATTTACTATCGCGCCGATTACATAGGTTGTTTCCGAAACTTATCCAGAGGAGTGGAAGATAATGAACAGACCCGGCGTATGCACAGGCGTTATTTGGGACGGCGATTGGAAATAATCGGTCGAAAGCCAAGTAAGTTAGTCACAAGCAGCCCCCTTGCAATTATCCAGGCATTGAGCTTCAGCCAGCCAGCAGTATCAAAGAGCATCATCCGGGCTACGCTCCAATAGCCTCACAGCAGAGATTAGCCTTAGATGGAATCGATTAAAGAGGAGATTAAGCAGAAGGGCACAGGCTGGGTTATCATGATGGCCTGCTTGTTCTTGATTGCAAGCATTTTGCTCGTGAAGGCGACGATTGAAGTCGTCTCCATCGGGGGGCAATCATTAATCATCTGCTCGGGGCTCGCTCTCATAATCGCCATAACCACGGCCAAACATCCGATAAACCTGTTCGGGACGAACACCTGCATTTCGACCTCGGAAGCTATCATATTCCTGGCAGTAATCACTCTCGGGCCGTACCACGGGCTTTTACTCGGCGCCATAGACATGTTCCTGGTCAGTCATCGCTTCAGGGTTAAGCCCAGCCTCTTCGCATTCAACATCTCAAATCAAGTCGCCTCTGTCTTCGTCGCAGGGAAAACCTACGCTGTAGTCGCCGGCTACTTAACAGAGAACCCATTGGCCGGGGAGTCGGGCAATACTCTGCTGCGCTTTGCGTTGCCGCTCGTGGCGTTGGCGCTTACCGACTATATGCTGCAATTCACCATGGTAGTCCTGATGCTATATCTAGAGAGAGTAGGCAAGATCGGGCAGAGGATACGAGGCATGTTGCCATGGGAGCCGATCACCTATCTGGCGAATGCCACAGTCGCCGGCTTGATCAGCTATGTTTTTTACAAGCACGGTGTAATCCCCGTGGCGGTGACTCTACTGCTCGTTCTGCCCGTCCCCATAATCATCTACTACACGTTCCGAACCTATCGCGATAAGCTGAGCGGGCAGGAGAAGCATTACCAGGAACTGACAAGCATTTATGACTCTATACTCGAAATGCTCGCGATGGCGATCGACGCCAAAGACGATGTGACGCACGATCACATACAGCGCGTCAAACTCTTCGCCGGCAGGATGGGCGAGATGGTCGGGCTTTCGAATCTAGAGATCGAGGCTCTCAAGGCCGGTTCGCTCTTGCATGACATAGGCAAGATAGGTGTGCCAGCCTACATCTTAAACAAGCCGGGCAAGCTGACGCAGCATGAATTCGAGCAGATGAAGATGCACACGATCATCGGGGCGGACATGCTGTCGAACGTCAACTTCCGTTACCCTGTGGTCCCTATCGTGCGCCATCACCACGAGCGGTGGGACGGGCGCGGCTACCCGGACGGCCTGAAGGGCGAACAGATACCGATAACCGCGCGCATCCTGACCCTGGTCGACAACTACGACGCGCTCAGGTCGGACAGGCCCTACAAGAAAGGCATGACGCGCGAAGAAGCGCTCGAATACATCAAACAGAACGCGGGAACCTTCTTCGACCCGCACCTTGTAGAGATGTTTTTATCGACCGTAGACCAGTTGGAGGCCGAGGCCTCGGCCTCTTCGTTCAAGCCGCCTGAGTCTAAGAAGCGCAGCCCGATCCCCTCGGCAGCGATGGCGTCGGCCAGCCCGGCCGCCGGGCTACAGGCCGAGCCTCAGATCGACCGCGCCGCGGCGGCCCTCAATTCTATAGCGGAGACCAATCAGCGAGTCACGGCCCTCTACGAGATGTCGCGCACGCTCGCCAGCATAATATCTGTCGAAGACACCGTAGCCATTCTTGCGAACCGACTTGCCAAGCTAGTTCCCTTTACCACGTGCGCCATCTCGTTGTTCGACGCCTCACGATCGGAATTCGAGATCGTGCACGCGCTGGGCCTCCACGCAGACCGCTTCCTCCATCGCCGTCAGCCGGCCGAGGCGGGCATCACCGGCTACGTCATAACGAACCAGCGGGCCATGTACAACACGAAGCCTGCGCTCGACATCGGTTTTTTGGGGGCCGAGGCCGCCAACGAGTACAAAGGCGTGATGGTCTTCCCGCTAGTCAAGAACCAGGAGGCGCTCGGCGCGATAGCGCTCTACTCGACAGAGATAGAGACGTACGCCGTCGACCACATACAGTTGATGGATTCCATCAGCCAGCCGGCCTCGGATGCCGTCTATAACGCGATCGCCTACGAGCAGGCGCAGAGAGACGCGCTCACCGACGCGGCGACGGGCCTGGCGAACATGCGCGCGCTGACGACTCAGTTCGAGCGCGAGCGGGCCCGCAGCGAGCGATTGGGCACCCCGCTTGCGATGGTCTTGCTCTGCCTCAACAGTATGGGCGAGCTTTCGAGCCGTCCGGGCGCGGGGACAGAGAGCTTGGTGGCGGAGCTCGGCAAGATGGTAAAACAGCAGGTTCGCGAGACGGACCTCGTAGCCTGCTACTCTACCAACACCTTGATAGCGCTCCTGCCCGATACAGGTTTGGCGGAGGCGAGCGACGTGCGCGCGCGCATACGCCAGGCGGTTTACAACCTTGAGATCGGCGACGCGGTTCAGATCAGCCTCGGCTCGGCCGTCAGCCCCGGCGACGGCAGCACCCTGGAAGAGCTTCTCCAGGCCGCGAAGATAGACTCGATAGCCGGCCTCGAAGCCTTAACGACATTTCGCGACCTCGGCTTCAATGACAAGCCCGACCAGAGCGACCTCGTCTGGGCTATGAAGGATACGACCTCGAAAGCTTCATAAGCTACCCGCCTCTTAAACCTGTGTAGCTGCTATACACGCGTGTAGTAGGTACACATCCTCCCGTAATCACTCAAATAAAAAGCCTTAGATCTCCATCCGAGGAAAGTGTGTAGCAGGTTCACAGATTTGGATCGGCCAGGTCCCTCTCCCGTATTCTGCTAAGTTATTCTATCTAGGCGAAGGCCGATTAATTTGGGGCGCGCAATATTGCGGCACGCGTCTTGCCAAGTCTATGTGCGTAACAAGGAAGTTGCAGAGGCCCAGAGGTTAGGCCAAGCAACAAATGACAATCCAAATCAAAATGCTAAGGCTAAGAAAGGAGCATCCCATGACTAACGAAATGACCATACTGAGCGACGGAGTGATTCTCGACGACCTGATGATCGAGGAGATGGAAGAGGTAGTTGCCCCGGGTATCGCGATAGTTCCCAACTAAACCCGACGGCAGAGATTAAGGCGCGGCGTCGCAGAAATGATCGTAACTCCTCAGGCTCCGCGACAGCCGGGTGATGAAAGAGATTTCAGCGCCGCGCCCTTTACAAAGGCCCGTTTGAAAACGCACTTAAACTTCAAACAAAACTTTAAAAGGAGATCGATATGACTAACGAAATGACCATACTGAGCGACGGAGTGATTCTCGACGACCTGATGATCGAGGAGATGGAAGAGGTAGTTGCCCCGGGTATCGCGATAGTTCCCAACTAAACCCGGCATCACGGATTAAGGCGCGCCGTCGCCGAATCTGGTACAATCACCGGGCTTCACGACAGTCAGGTGATGAGAGGCCAAGGTTCAACGACGACGCGCCTTTCGTGTCTCTAGAACCCGAGCAGCAAAATGAGCACCGCCCCTTCACAAAATGATAGTTACTGCCTTTACCCGCCGCGCGTCGCCGACGAAGTAGACGTAACCGAGCAAGTCGAAGACGGCCTCACCCGCTACGTCGTGAGAAACACGCGGACCTCGCGTTATTTCCTGCTCAAGACGGCCGAATACCAGGTCTTCCGCCGGATCGACGGCGCCCACTCTTTAAATGAGATCAGCCGGGGCGGGCGCGATTCTTCGGGCCCGCGCGTCTCCCGCGCGGCGCTCGTAAAGTTCCTCTCCCGTCTCGAATCGCTAGGGCTTTTGGCCGCAGGCGGCGCGGACGCGGCACAGGACTCGACCGGTCAAGAGCGCGGGCTCTACTTCCGCGTGCGTCTGTTCAACCCCGACCGTTTTCTCAGTTGGCTAGACCGCAGCTTCGGATGGGCTCTGACGCGGCCCTTCATCGTCGCTTCGTTCGTGATGATGGCCGTGGCCGTCATCGGCCTGCTCGTGAGGGCCGACGAGGTCGCAAGCTATACGGCTTACGCTTACCAGGAGTATGGGCTGGTCGTGATTATGCTGGTGGCCTTGACGATCACCGCTTCGCACGAGTTCGCGCACGGGCTGGCCTGCAAGCATTTCGGCGGCGACGTGAAGGAGGTCGGCCTCCTGATGATCTATTACGTGCTGCCGGCGCTCTACTGTAACGTGTCGGACATTTACCGCATCGGCCGAAAAAGCGAGCGGCTCTGGGTCATAGGCGCGGGCATCTACTGGCAGCTCGGCGTGAGCGCCGTGGCCGCGCTCATATGGCTTGCCGCCACGCCCTTCACGCCGCTCGCCGATCTGACGTTTCTCATCTTTATCGGGGGCACGCTAAACGTGCTGTTCAACTGCAACCCGCTTATAAAACTCGACGGCTATTACGCGTTCTCACAAATTGTAGGCGTGCCGAACCTACAGGCGCGCTCGTCGCAGTACGTCGGCCGGGTCGCCGCCCGCCTTCTGGGCGAGGGCGACGGGCGCAAAGATAAGTTCAACAGGCCCGCCCTGCTGATAGGCTACTGGCTCTGCTCTATCGTCTACTCCGTGGGATTGATATGGTTCATCCTGGCGTGGATGGGCAACTGGTTGATAGACGGCCTGGGCCTGTTTGGAGTTCTGCTAACACTTCTACTCGCCGCCTTGCTTACGGAAAGATGGTGGAAGCCTCTCTTCAAAGGAGCAACGACTATGTCAGCACAAAAACCCGCACTGGAGACGAAACCCGAACAATCGGCCGAAGCAGCGCCGCGCAAGCGATGGTTCACCAACCGCCGCCGGGTGGTAAAGTGGGGGCTGGCGGTCTTAATAGTCGCGGCGCTGGTCGCGCCGTGGGAGGCTTCGACCGGGAGCGACTGCGCCCTGACCCTCCCGCCGGGCCGCGAAGAGGTCGCCCGCGCAAACACCGACGCCGTGCTCAGAGAGATCCTCGTTCGCCCGGGCGACGCCGTGGCCGAAGGCGCGAAGCTCGCGCACCTCGCCAACCCCGAGATCGAAGACCGGCTGACTCAGCTCAACTCTGAGATAGAGCAGCTACACTCCCGGTCTTCGCGCATCGAAGAGGAGCTTCGCGTGAGAAGCGAACTGCTCCTGTCGGCGAACTTCAAAGAGGTGGACCGCAAGCGGATCGTGAGCGAGCTCAAAGAGGAATCGAGCCACATAACCGGCTGGGGCTCGCAGCAGGCGGCATCCTCGCCGCTCCCCGCGTCACTGGCCGTGCTTCAATCGGAGATCGAGCTGAAACAGACGGCGGTCGAACACAACCGCCGCGAGGTCGAACGCTACAAGAAGCTCCTTGAGCAGGGGCTGGTCGGGAGCCAGCTCTATGACCGGGCCGTGGCCGAGATGCGTATGAGCGAGAAAGAGCTACAGGGCGCGCGATCGCGCCTCGAAGCCGCGATAGTCGAGCACCGCCGCGTGACCAGCGGGGCCGAGACGAACTCGCTGGTCGCCGAGACAGAAGCGAGGGCCGCGCGGTCGAACTTCGACGCGTTGATCGCGGAGCTCCACGCCAACCGCCAGCAGATGGAATCGCTCCGCCAGCGCAGGGAGATACTGCAACGCGAATACGACGGAATGAACGTGCTTGCGCCGAAGGCGGGCGTCATACTCGGCGACGACCTGCACAAGATGGTGGGCCGCCGCTATACGCGCGGCGAAGAGATATGCCGGATAGGGGAGCTTGAGCAGTTCCTTCTCAGAATCGACGTGAGCGAGCGCGAGATCGCCGACGTGCGGTTAGACAGCCCCGTCCGCTTCAAGCTGAAGACAATCCCAGGCCGGACTTTCACCGGCCGCGTCTCGAAGATCAACGCCGAGCCGGTCACGGACGCGCGGGGCCAGCAGTTCTACCCCGTCGAAGTAATGGTCGAAAACTCCGACGGCCTCTTGCGACCGGGTATGACAGGGTTCGCGCGCATAAGCTTCGGCAACCAGGCGATAGGGATGATATTGGCTCAGAAGCTCTGGCACTCGCTCAGGCCCGAGCTCTGGCTGTTCTGATTAAGGGGCGAGGCTCTTTCGTATACGGTCGCGGTACTCGTTCGCTTTAGCGCGCACTGCCGCCTCGTCGACCGTAAGCACGCGGCCCCTCTCCATCACTACTCGACCGTTTATCATCACCGTCTCTACGTCGGCCGCTTTAGTCGCGTACGTCAGGTGCGAGTAGACGTTGTAAAGCGGCGTCTGGTGCGCGCCGTTCGTGCCGATGATTATCAGGTCGGCGAGCTTCCCCGCCTCAAGCGAGCCTATCTCTTTGTCGAGATGAATCGCGCGCGCTCCCCTGATCGTCGCCATCTCAATCGCCTCGCGCGCGGCGAGCGTCGTCGGGTCTTTAGAGATGAGCTTGTGCAGCTTGGCCGCGGTATCGATCTCTTCCCACAGGCTCAGGTCGTTATTCGAAGCCGCCCCATCCGTGCCAAGCCCTACGTTGACTCCCGCGCGCAACATCTGTGGGACCGGCGAGACTCCGGCCGCAAGCTTCATATTCGATTGAGGGCAATGGCCTACGCCCACACGGCGGCTGGCGAGCGTCTTTATGTCATCTTCCGTCGGCCAGACTACGTGAGCCGCTATGACGCGGTCGTCGAGCACGCCTATCCGGTCGAGGTAAGCGACCGAGCTTGCGTTGTAACGCTCCTGAATCGTCTTCACCTCGGCATAGTCTTCGGCCACGTGTATGACGAGCGGCGCCTTGTGGCGGGAGGAGAACTCGTGGGCCTGTTTCAGGTGCTCGGTCGAGACGGTGTAAGGCGCGTGCGGCGCGATGGCGGGCGTGATGAGCGGGTGATTCTTCCACTTGTTTACGAACTTTTCGACGTAAGCCATCCCGGCGTCCCAGGTCTTGTTGTCGGGCGCGGGAAAATCTATCAGCGTCTCGCCGAGCACGGCCCGCATCCCCGCGCGAGCCGTCTCGTCGGCGATCGCGTCTTCGAAGTAGTACATGTCGACGTAGGTAGTCGTGCCGCCGCGAATCATCTCAAGGCAGCCGAGGCGCGTGCCCCAGCGCACGAACTGCTCGTCGACGTTTTTCGCCTCGGCCGGGAAGATGTACTTTTGCAGCCAGTCCATCAACACCAGGTCGTCGGCTATGCCCCGGAACAGCACCATAGGCACGTGCGTGTGCGTGTTTATCAACCCAGGCATCACAATACGGCCGCGAGCGTCGATCGTGCGTGCGGCGGCGTACTTTCGAGTGACCTCGGCCCATTGGCCAACTTCAACGATGCGCTCGCGGCGCACGACGACCGCGCCGTCTTCGATCACGCGCGCCGCGCCGTCCATGGTGACGACCCACCCGCCGCGTACGATGATGTCCGCGCGCTCAAGCCCCTGCGCCGGACAAGGTAGTGCCGTAACGATCAGCGTCACGAACAGAAAGACGACTACGAGAGTTCTTCTCAAGCGATCCCCTCCGCATTGTTTATGAAAGCAGTAGAGTCTATCCCGGCAGGCGAGCCGGAAACAAGCAGAAGGTAAGAATCGTGTGGCCTTGCCGGGACGGTTTGAAGGGTTAGCCTACTCCCTGAAGAAAGCTCGCGTCGAACGCGTTCGGGAACAGGTCTTTGATGTCGAACTTCTGAACATCGCCCGAGAGGTTCGCCAGTATCACTTCCGTGTCGTCAGTTGCAAACTCCCAGATCATCTGGCGGCAGCAGCCGCAGGGCGGCGTGATGCTCGTGTGGTCGGCCACGATGGCGACCTTCAAAAACTCTGTCGCCCCTTCGCTCACGGCCTTGAAGATCGCCACGCGCTCGGCGCACATGGTCAAACCGTAGGTGGAGTTCTCGATGTTGCAACCCGTGAAGATGCGGCCATCGGTCGCGAGTATTGCCGCCCCTACTTCAAAGTTCGAATACGGGGCATGCGCCGCAAGTCGCGCCTGTTTCGCCCGCTCTACCAGCTCGGCGTCGCTCGTTGCGGCCAAAAAGCTTCTCTTTCTCATTACCAACCTCTAACAGTGTCCTTCAATTCACCGAGTCGTGTTCGCTCTCTTCCTGCGAAAACGGGATCTCTTCGGTCTGGCGATCCGCCAGCGAGAGGATCGATTTTATCTTCCCCGTTATCAGGTCGATCCCTACGTCGTTGTGGCCGCCTTCGGGGATGATTATATCAGCATATCGCTTAGAAGGCTCTACAAATTGCAGGTGCATGGGGCGGACCGTGGTCGTGTACTGCGTGATGATCGATTCGACCGTGCGGCCCCGCTCGTGAACGTCGCGGTCCAGCCGGCGTATGAAGCGAATGTCCGCGTCTGTGTCGACGAATATCTTCAGGTCCATCAGCCCGCGCAGCTTCGAGTTGACGAAGACCAGGATGCCTTCGATTATGATGACCGCGCGCGGGTCTACGTGGATCGTCTCGGCCTTGCGCGAATGCGTGGCGTAGTCGTAGATCGGCTGCTCGATCGACTCGCCCGCGCGGAGCGCGGCCAGGTGGTTTATCATCAGCTCCGTGTCGAACGCATCGGGGTGATCGAAGTTAACCTTGTGGCGCAGCTCAATCGGCATGTCGCCAAGGTTACGGTAGTAAGAATCCTGCTGGAGGTATACGACGTTATCTTCGCCGACCGAGCGGATGATCTTGTGCGCAACGGTCGTCTTGCCCGACCCGGTGCCGCCGCTTAAGCCGATTATCATGACCGTTATTCTACCATCAAAGCGCGGAATCCGCTTCGTGGCTCACCAGGCGCGGGGCGAGTCGTATTATCAGCTCGGAAAGCGCGCGACCCGCGCGCGCCCCGACCTCCATCACCTCCTCGTGGGCTATCTCCTGGCCCGCGAGCCCGGCCGCGGTGTTGGTGATGCAGGAGAGTGCGAGGATCTTCATCCCCATGTGGCGCGCGACTATCGCTTCGGGCACGGTCGACATCCCGAGCGCGTCCGCGCCCAGGTCGCGCATCATGCGGACCTCGGCCGGCGTCTCGTAACATGGACCGCGGAGCCCTAGGTAAACGCCCTCTTTCAACGTGATGCCCATCTCGCGCGCCGCCTCGTGGGCCAGGCCAATCAGGGCGGGCGTGTAGACGTTCGTCATGTCCGGGAAGCGCGGGCCGAACCGCTCGTCGTTCTCGCCGCGGAGCGGGTTATCGCCCATCAGGTTTATGTGGTCGGTGATGATCATCAGCGACCCCGGCTCAAGGTGGTCGGAAGCGCCGCCGGCCGCGTTCGTCAAGACCAGCGTTCGGATGCCCATCAGGCTGAAGACGCGGATGGGCAGCGTCGCCTCTTCCATGGAGTAACCTTCGTAAAAATGGAATCGCCCTTTCATCGCGACGACCTCGACCCCGCCGCAGGAGCCTACGATGAGCTTTCCGGCGTGGCCCTCGACGGTCGAGCGCATGAAATGAGGTATCTCTTCGTAAGGGATCTCGACCGCGTCCGTTATGGCGTCGGCCACGCCCCCCAGACCCGAGCCGAGAACTATCGCCAATCGCGGCGCGCGTTGCTGGGCCTTTGAGGCGATGTAGCGGGCCGCTTCGTTTGCTCTCTCATAAAGTGGAATCGTCATAAGTGAAACTACCGATGAAAGCTCGCGTTACCTGTTCTCTTTAACGTACGGAGTGCCGATGGCGCGCGGCGGCGTCGCGCGCCCTATGAATCCCGCCAGCACTACGAGCGTCAGCACGTAGGGGATGATCTGTATCCACTGCACTGGAATGTCGACTACACCCTGCATGCGTATCGAGATCGCCTCGGCAATGCCGAACAGGAGGCAAGCCAGAAACGCGCCGACCGGGTGCCACTTCCCCAGGATCAAGGCCGCCAGCGCGATGAAGCCCCGGCCTGCCGTCATGTTGCGCGTGAAGAGCGAGTTCTGCCCGATCGAAAGGTACGCGCCGCCTATCGCGGCAAGCAGCCCGCTCAACAGCACCCCGGCGTAACGCATCCGCGCGACGCTCACGCCCGCCGTGTCGGCCGCCTCGGGGTTCTCGCCGACCGCCCTCAACCGTAATCCGAATCGCGTACGAAATAATACATAGTAGCTCACCGGCACGAGCACGAAGGCGAGATAGACTATCGGCTTGTGCCCCGACAGTATCACGTTGAGGACGGGAATATTTTCGATCAGAGGTATGTTCCAATCCGGCAGCGTCTGGTCGCGCGGCAGCGACGGGGTCGATCCCGTCGAGGCGTAGATCGCGCCCGAAACGAGCGCCGGGACCCCGAGGAAGAGTATGTTGATGGCCGTACCGACGACCACCTGATCGGCCTTGAACTCGATCGAAGCGATGGCGTGAATGAGCGCGACCACGACTCCCGCGCCCGCCGCCGCGGCCAGCCCGATCCAGGGATTGCCCGTGCGCTCGGTGACCGCCGCGGCCGTGAACGCGCCGGCCAGCATGATGCCTTCCAGCGCGATGTTGATCACCCCGCCGCGCTCGGAGTACATGCCGCCCAGCGCCGCCAGTATGAGCGGCGTCGAAAGCCTCACCATCGAAGCCAGCAGCGATAGATTGATAATGTCGCTAAGCATTCTAAGTCCTGAGTCCTGAGTGCTGAGTGCTGAGTGATAGCAAGCTACTAGGCTCCGTAGGAGCTTACCCGGCTCCGTAGGAGCCCGATGTTTGTAGATGATCGCCAGGCAGGCACATACAACTCCGTAGGAGTTGTATAATGGTTATGCGACCCTTCTACAAACATAGAGCCCCGCAGGGGCTTTTCAGACGCCCTCTGAGTGCTGAGTGCTGAGTGAGAGTATAAAACTCAGCACTCAGGGCTCAGCACTCAGCACTGTCTCACACGTTGGCCCGGCCCAGTATCCTTTTCGCGCCGCCGCGGAAGATCGCTTCGCAGGCGACAAACAGGATGACGATGGCCTGCAAGATGACTACCCAGTCTTTCGAGACGTTTGTCGTGAACAGGTCTATGAACGGGCCAGAGCGGATGAGCGCCCCGAACAGAATGGCCGCCAGCAGCACGCCGACCGGGTGGTTGCGGCCTAACAGCGCCACGGCTATGCCGGTGAACCCGTACCCGATGCCGGCCGAAAACGCGTCGTAATATCGATAACGGTATCCCAGCACTTCGTTGATGCCCACCATCCCGGCGAGCATGCCCGAGATGAACATCGCCATCACGATGTTGCGCGAGATCGAAACCCCGCCGTACTCGGCCGCCGAAGGGTTGATGCCGACCGCACGAAGCTCGTAGCCCCACGGCGTCTTCCACAAGAAGACGTAGACGGCAACGCAGGCCAGCAACGCCAGCAGGAAGGCGGTGTTTAAAGGTATGCTCGAAGGGAAATCGATCCCGACAAGCGCCAGCAGCGAGTGGAAGCGCGGGATGTGCGGCCCCACGACCGTCCCACTCACCTCGTCGGCTATGGGCAGCGTTTGAAGTATAGGGTCGCCCGGCTCGCGGTAGTGATACTGTGTTAGATAGCTTACGATCGCGGCGGCGATGAAATTCATCATTATAGTCGTGATGACTTCGTGCGCGCCGAACTTCGCTTTCAGCAGGCCGGGGATGCCCGCCCACACGCCCCCGACGACGACCGCGGCCAGCGCCGCCAGCAGCACGACCAATAGCGTTGGCCCGCCCTTCAGCACGAGCCCGACCCAGGCCGTTGCAAAGGCCGCCACTACGAGCTGTCCTTCGGCGCCTATGTTGAGCAGCCCGCATTTGAAGGCAATGGCGACCGCGAGCCCTGTGAAGATCAGCGGCGTCGCGTAGAAGAGCGTGTAGCCCAGCCCTTCGACCGTACCGAAGGCGCTGGCGAAGAATAGCTGGTAGACGGTCAGCGGGCTGTCGCCCACGATCGCGACAATGATGCCCCCGACTAGGAACGCCGCCAGCACGGCGATGAGCGGAAAGGTTATTTCCCTAATCAAGCTTCTCATAAATCAAACGCGGCGGCCGCCGCCCGTCATCATCAAACCTATCTCTTCTTCGGTCACCGTGCGCGGATCGACCTCGCCCACGATCTCGCCTTCGTAGACGACTATCACGCGGTCGCTCAGGCTCAACACCTCGTCGAGCTCCGCCGAGACTAAGAGCACCGCGACGCCCGCATCCCGAAGCTCGACGAGCTTGCGGTGTATGAACTCCGTCGCGCCTATGTCGACTCCGCGCGTAGGCTGTGAGACGAGAATCAGCTTCGGATTTATGTCGAACTCACGCGCGACTATGAGCTTCTGCTGGTTCCCGCCCGAAAGCGCGCGCGCGGGCAGGGCGATGTTCGGCGGGCGCACGTCGTACTCCTTCACAAGCCGGCCCGCGCGCTCCTCTATCACGTTGCCGTTGAGTAGCAGCCCGCCCGAGATGGGAGGGTCGCGGTGCACCCCGAGTATCGAATTGGCCGCAAGGTCGAAGCTCAGCACGAGCCCGCGGCGGTGACGGTCTTCCGGTATGTGGGCGACGCCCATCCGCTTGCGGTCGTGCGTGTCGAGGCCATCCACCGATCGGCCTTCCAGTTCCACATCGCCCGCGCTCTGGTGGCGCAGCCCCGCGATTATCTCTATCAGCTCGGTTTGCCCGTTACCTTCGACGCCCGCTATGCCGAGCGTCTCGCCGCCGCGCACTTCAAACGTGATCTCGTTTAAGACCTTGACCCCGTCCTCGTTAAGGTAAGAAAGGTTGCTCACCTTGAGCACGCTCGCGCGCGGCTGCGCCTCTTTCTTTTCGACGCGCAGCAGCACCTCGCGCCCCACCATCATCCGAGCCAGGCCCTCGGCCGTGGCCTCTTTCGTGGGCAGGTTGCCGACGACGCGGCCATCGCGCATCACGGTTATGTTGTCCGACAGCGCCAGCACTTCGGCCAGCTTGTGCGTGATGATGATAATCGTCTTCCCCTGCTCGCGCAGCCCGCGCAGGATCTTGAACATCTCTTCGACTTCCTGCGGGGTCAGCACGGCCGTGGGCTCGTCAAGTATCAGTATCCGCGCGCCGCGGTAGAGCGTCTTGAGAATCTCCACGCGCTGCTGCTGGCCGACCGAGAGACTCGACACGCGCGCGTCAGGGTCTATGCGCAGCCCGTACTGCTCTGATATTTCGCGCACACGCGCGCGCGCCCGTTTGTAATCGATCGCCACGCCCGCGACCGGCTCCGCGCCGAGGACTATGTTCTCGGTCACCGTCAGTGGCTCCACCAGCATGAAGTGCTGATGCACCATCCCGAGTCCGAGCCGAATCGCGTCGCTCGGGTTCTTGATAGTGCGCGGCACGCCGTCGATCAGGATCTCGCCCGAGTCTGCGGTGTAGAACCCGTAGAGTATGTTCATCACCGTAGATTTGCCCGCCCCGTTTTCGCCTATGATCGCGTGTATGGAGCGGTCGACTACGGCCAGGCTTACGTGGTCGTTAGCCACCACGTCGCCGAACCGCTTTGTAATGTCGCGCATCTCGACTGCGTACTTCAGTTCTTCGGCCATAGATTAGTTGCGGCTATAACTTGATGAGGCGGCGTTATAATAATCTATCGAATGGCCGGATGGGAAGCCGGGATCGGGCTCACTTGAGATAATCCCGCTCGATGGCGTCGATCATAGCCACACGCCTGCGGTGGCGGTCCTCTGTAAGCTCAGTCTCAAGCCAGGTGCGAACGATGTCGCGCATCGCCTCGGCCGAGATCATCTTGCCGCCGAGCGTGAGCACGTTCGCGCCGTTGTGCTCGCGGCTGTTGCGGGCGGAGGCCACGTCGTAGCACATCGCCGCGCGCACGCCGGGGACTTTGTTCGCAACCATGCAGGAGCCTATGCCCGCGCCGTCGATCATGATGCCGGCGTGGCATGAGCCGCTGGCGACCGCGCGCGCGACGAGGTGGGCGTATTCCGGGTAATCGACCGCCTCCGTCGAGTGCGAGCCGAAATCCTGATAGTCGTGTCCGAGGTCGGCGAGCACGCGCTTCAACTCTTCCTTCATCTCGAACCCGCCGTGGTCCGCGCCTATCGCGATCTTCTGTTTGCGGGCGGCCGTGCGGCGGCGTGCACGCTCGATCGTGACCCCGCGCTCGCGAGCGAGGTCGGAAGCCAGCGGGGTCAGTATCGCCCGCTCGTCTATGCGCAGCGTGTCACCCGAGGAGGCGGCGCGCACCTCGCGCTCGGTGATGACCTGCTTTCCTCTTTCGTCAACGACGCCCATTCCGATTTCGGATTTTAGATTTTATGTGGGCCGTGAGCAATCAATTTTCTGTAAGGCGGGTGTTCGTCATTTCTGCTTCTGAAAGATCCTGTCGAGCACAAGCATCGCTACGAGTCCAAGCCAGACGGTCAACAGCAGCACGTTTATCAGCGTCGAATCCATAATCACCTCTCGCCGGAAGTATGACCGGTGCTCCACGGTTGCAGGTGACTATACACTAAAAAAACGCGGGGTCAATTCCCTGTACGGGTGAGTCGCGCCCCATCAGATCATCTGGCGCATCCTTTCAATCAGGTTATATGATTTCTGACATGCTCAGACATAGGTGGCGTATCTTGCTCTCGCTGATCCTGTTTTCGTCTATCATCGCGACACAGCCGCCCGCGACGAAAGCCCAGGACCAGGCGCGCGAAGTGACCATCCTTTACACGAACGACTTTCACAGCGCTTTCGACCCGATCCCCGCCTACTGGCTGCCGGAAAGCCCGCGGCTCGGCGGCGCGGCGCATCTCGCGACATTAATAAACCAGATTCGCAAACGCGATCGGACGGTCTTCCTCTTCGACACGGGCGACATGTTCACAGGCATGCTCTCGTTTCTCACGCGCGGCGAGGCGTTGATGGAGATGATGCTGAGCATGAACTACGACGCGATGGCAATTGGCAACCACGAATTCGACTATGGCGCGGACAATTTCGAGAAGCAGATGAACCGCGTTCCCTTCCCCGTGCTCGGGGCCAACATTTTTTACAAAGGGACTACGCATCGCTACAGCCGGCCGTACACCGTCATCGAGCGGAACGGAATACGCCTGGGCGTGATAGGGATAATCGGGCAGGACGCGCGCAGCGTCGCCTTGCCGTCGGGCATCACCCACCTGGACTTTCCCAACCCGATCCCCATCGTCAGAGAAGCGGTCAAAGAGTTGAAGCCGCACGTCGACCTGATTGTGGTCCTCGCGCATCAGGGGAAGACAGGGCCTATGCAGACAGACGCCGAGCACCACCAGGATTTGCAGCGCGATTTTGACGAAGACATAAGGCTGTGCGGCGAAGTCTCGGGCATAGACGTATTCGTCGGCGGGCACGCGCACCGAGGGATCGAAAAACCGTTCGTGCACCCCAAGACCGGGACGCTTATCGTGCAGACTTACGGCTACGGGACGCGCCTCGGTTATCTGAAGCTCCGCGTGAAGGATAAGAAAGTCGTCTCGCATGAAGGCGAGTTGCTGAAGGTATGGAGCGACCGATTGCCGGCTGATCCGGTCGTCGCTGCGAAGGTGAAACATTATCAGCAACTGGTCGCGCCGCAGATAGGCGAAGTGCTGGGCCGGTCAAGAAAGCGGCTCGTGCGCGATTACCGGAAAGAATCTCTCCTCGGAAGCTTTGTTACAGACGTAATGCGCGAGAAGTCCGGGGCCGACATCGCGATCACCAACGCGGGCGGTCTGCGCGCGGATTTGCCGGAAGGGCCGGTCACGAAGGGCAATGTGCTCGACGCGCTGCCGTTCGTCAACTCGCTGGTCGTTTGCGATATGACCGGCGCGCAGATACGCGAGGTCCTCGAACAGAGTCTTTCGCTTGAGCGCGGGATGGCTCAAGTCTCAGGGCTCCGCGCCACTTATGATATGAAACGGCCTATCGGCAATCGCCTGGTCGAGCTTCGCATCAACGATCGCCCGGTCGATGACAACAAGACGTACCGCGTAGCTACGAACAGCTTCCTCACTCAAGGCGGCGACCTCTACCAGACTTTCTTGCGCGTGAAGCAGCAAGACACGGGCAAGCTGCTCTCCGACGTGGTCATGGACTTTTTCAGGGAGCGCCGCGACGTAGAGCCGCCAAGGTTAGGACGCCTCATCCCCGCGGCGGCAGACAATTGATCTCTCTTTAGAGGAGCGACGGATCTGGAAGTCGAGACATTACCAGCTTCTCCGCGAGGAAGTCGGTTCCGGCTGGGCGAAACGCCACGGCAGGCGGGGATGCTATTCTCCGCGCACACGCTTTCGATGGGCGCGGGGTTTCTTGCCAGCTTGATATTCGGGCGGTGGATGGAGCCGGGCGAGTTCGGGCGGTTCGCCTTCTGCCTGAGCGTGGTGACGATCCTCGATCTCGTTATCGAATTCGGGTTCTTCCCGGCGGGCGCGCGCGTGCTCGCGCTGGCCAAAGACGACACGACCGAGCGTCGCGCGCTCGGCGCTCTGGTCCTGATCGCGCTCGGTGTGGGCGCGGCGCTGGCCCTGGTCGTCGCGGCGCTTGCGATCCCCATCGATCTAATATTCGAGACGGACGTGCGCTGGCTGCTAGTCGCGACCGCGGGCTTTGCATTCTTCCGCCCTTTTCAAACTTTCGTCGAACAGAGCTGCCAGGGTTTGAACCGGATCAGGCACCTGTCGATCTTTCAACTGCTGCTGGCGAGCTCCTACCTGGCGATGCTCGCCGGTCTGGCATTGTCGAACCGCCTCACCGCAGGATCGGCTCTGGCGGCCAATTTGACGGCAATTGGCATCGCCTCCGGCTGGGCGCTTTCGCGTCTGCGGCCGAGGTTCGACGACCTGTCGCGCTACACTAAAGTGACGCTCAAAGAGTCTCGCGGTTATGGGGCGAACGTCTATCTGGCGCGGCTGACCGGGGCCGTGGCTACGCAGTTCGATAACCTCGTGGTCACTTATTTCGCGGGGACGCCGCTGCTCGGCCTCTACGCGCTGGCGCAGAAACTCTCAAACCCCGTCAGCACCATCTCTCGCACGCTGGCGATCACGCGGTACCGCGCGTTCGCAAAGCTCGACAGCATCCCTAAAAGGCTCACTCGCTGGAACGCGGCCGTGCTGGTAGTCCTGGCGACCGGCCTTGCGCTCGTCGGGCCGTTCGCGCTGAAAATCCTCTTCCCCAAGTATGTCGAGGCGAGCAACCTGTTATTGCCTTTCGCCGTCTTCAGCCTGTTCGCGGGTCTGTACCAGCCATACAACATGTTCCTGGCATCGCACGGGCGCGGGGCCGAGATACGCAACATAGCTGTGATCGTGAGCATCGCCACGCTCGCGGGCCTGTTGTTCGCCGTCCCGCGCTTCGGCGTCGTGGGCGCCGCCTGGACGGGCGCCGCGGCCATGGCGCTGGACTACTTACTACACCTTCACTACTATCATAAGTTTAAGAAAGTCCTGAGTGCTGAGTCCTGAGTCCTGAGTTGCGCAACAGGAAGAAAGTGGTTATCGGCAATAGAAGCAATGCACGCATCAACAGAAAAGAGAGACTCAGTCTCTGACACTCAGCACTCAGCACTCAGCACTCAGCACTCCGTCGTCTTGCTCGACCTGTCGGAAGATAAGAGCGCTGCGCAGCTCTGGGCTTCAAACAGGTTCCCTGGCTCGACAATTAAGACGCTCGATAAAGCCGACCTCAGGCGCGGGTCGAAGCGCGAAGTGCTCGCCCGCGTCCGCGCGCTCAAACCCGACACAGTGGCTCTGTTCACCTCGGACATCAACCTGCAAAGCGTGCGGAGCGCGATGATACTCTTCCTAGCATTCGCGGGCGCGCGCCGCATAGTCCTAGAAGACCGCGCCGGTCGCGGTCTGTCCCGCTCTCGCTTCAGCGCCGTGATAATCGAGGGGCCGCGCCTCGCTTTAGACCTGACGCTCGGCTTTGGATTATTAATCCCGCTTTCGTGGTTGCTGACCGTATTGCTCAGAATGATGCTGCCGTTTCGCGAGATCGCGCGAGCCTCTAAGAGAAGGGCGGCCGAATCAAGATCGCGCGTGGCGCTTCATGTCCGCGCCACGCTGGTGAGCAACACGGCGGGCGGGATGGCTTCGCACATCCAGGGGTTCGCTACCGGCGCGAAAGCCGCGGGCCATCGCCTGGCGTTCCTTACGGTCGGAGACTGTGTGAGTGAACCCTGCTTTCAGATAAAGCCTTCAACAGCCGCGAGCGCAACGCGCGCGTTGTTCGAGCTGTGGAATAACCTGTCGTTCACGTTCAAGAGCCTGCTGCTGATCGAAGGCGGCCGCATCGCGGCAGACACGATCGATTTTATCTACCAGCGTTATAGCCGTTTCAACTGGACCGGAGTCGCCTTATCGCTCGCGACGGGGCTGCCGCTCGCGCTCGAATACAACGGGTCGGAAGTCTGGATCAGCCGCAGGTGGAACGCCGTGAGCCAGCTCTGGCTGCTGAAACGGTTCGAGCGGTTGAACCAGATCGCGGCCGACAGGATCTTCGTCGTTTCAGAAGTCGAGCGCCGCAACCTTATTCGCGCAGGGGTCGATGCGGGAAAGGTCATCGTCAACCCGAACGGTGTCGACGCCGATCTGTTCAGACCGGGGAGAGGCGGCGCGAGAGTTCGCCACTCGCTCGGGCTTGAAGGGAGAATCGTCGTGGGCTTCATAGGCACTTTCGGCCCCTGGCACGGCGCGCCCATACTTGCCGAAGCCGCCGCGAAGACAGATAAGGCCGCGGGCTGCCATTTTCTCTTCATAGGAGACGGCAACCAGCGCATCCTCACCGAGTCGATAATCGAGGGCGGCGGGGCCGCAGCGAGAACGACCTTTACGGGCCGCATACCGCACGCCGAAGCGCCCGATTACCTGGACGCTTGCGAAATACTTGTGTCGCCGCACGTAGAGTCTGTCGACGGGAGCGAATTCTTCGGCTCGCCTACGAAGCTCTTCGAGTACATGGCCTCGGCCCGGCCGATAGTCGCGAGCCGGTTGGGGCAGATAGCTGACATCATCGTAGACGGCGAGAACGGCTTGCTCGTCGAGCCCGGCGACAGTGACGCGATGGCGCGGGCCATCGAACGGCTGGCGAAAGATGAAGCATTGCGCGCGCGATTGGGCGAGGCGGCGCGCCGGACGGTCATCGAGCGATACACGTGGGAGCACAACGCCGCGCGCGTCTTTGACGCGATGGATCGTGAATTGTGATAAAGAACGAATCGATAATCTGTTTTGCCGGCGAAGACTGGTGGTATCACCACCCGCATTCGAAAAACCACATAATGCGGAGGCTCGCGCGCGGGGGCAACCGCGTCATCTTCATCAACTCGATCTCTATGGGGTTGCCGGGTCTGAAAAGCCCCGACCTGTGGGGCAAGATTAAACGAAAGCTTCGCAGCTACGGCAAGCTCGTACGCCGGACCGACGAAGGGATCATAGTCGTCTCGCCGCTCGTCCTGCCCTTCTATTCGAGCCGCCTTGCGCGTGCGCTCAACCGCTGGCTGCTCGTCGCACAGGTCAAGCTGCTTATGATCGCCTTCGACATGCGCCGCCCAGTTTTGTGGATAGCCATACCGACCGCCCGCGACGTGGTCGGCCACCTCGAAGAGAGCGTTCTCATCTACCAGGTGTCGGATAAGTATGACGCCAACCAGATGGACCACGCCGTCGATTCAAACCTCATCCGAGAGATGCACCACAGCATGCTTGAGCGCGCCGACCTGGTCTATTACTCCGGCCGCAAACTGTATGAAGACGAGATGAAGGCGTGGCCCGAAATATCGTCGAGGGCAAAGGTGCTAGAACAGGCGGTAGACTTCGACCACTTCGCCGGGGCGACTTCCCGCCCGTGGGACCGCCCCCCGGACATCGACGGGATACCGCAGCCGCGGCTGGGATATTTTGGGATGATAGATTACTGGCTGATGGACCAGGAGATGATCGCGTATGTCAGCCGGAAGCGGCCCGAGTGGCAGTGGATACTGATCGGGTTGAAGGCGACGCGGCTGGAGATCGAAGACCTGCCGAACGTTCATTACCTGGGCTCGAAGCCTTACGATGAGATGCCTCGTTACGCGGCTCACTTCGAGGTCTGCGTGCTGCCATGGGTGACGGGCAACGCGTTCGTCAACTACGGCAGCGCGATCAAGGTGCGCGAGTACCTGGCGACGGGCAAGCCAGTCGTCATCACTCCGCTTTACGAATATGAGCCACTCGATGGTATACTGCGCATTTCCCGCGGCCATGACGATTTCATACAGAAGGTCGAAGACGCGCTCGCGCGCGACGGCGACGCTGAGCGCGAGGCGCGGCAGGGGGCCGTCAGAGAGTCGACGTGGGACGCCCGCGCCGAAGAGGTGAGCCGCGACATCGCCCGACTTCTCGGAAGAAAAGCATAAGAAAGCAGACCGGAGCAGAGATTAATGGATCGAAGAAGAATATTCTTTGGCATCGCGTTTGTGACCCTGGCGGTGCTGATGCTTGAGTTGGCGCTCACGCGACTCTTTTCGGCGACGATGTATTACCACTTCGCCTTTATGGCGATCTCGCTTGCGCTTTTCGGTTCGGGCGCGAGCGGCGTCTTCATCTACATCATCCAGCGGAAGCTCGACGAAGCGCGTACGGGCAAGTGGCTCGCGCTGGCCGCGCTGGCGTTTGCCGTGACGACCGTTTTTTCGCTTTACGTCATCCTCTCGAACCCGCTCCAGTTGGAGTCAGGGGCTGAGAATTATTACAGCCTCATGAAGGTCTACGCCGCGACCGCGCTCCCGTTCTTCTTCGCCGGCTGCGCGGTGACGCTGGCGATTATGAGGCTTGCCAAAGAGATCAGCCGGCTCTACCTGTTCGACCTGGCGGGCGCAGCCCTCGGATGTCTTTTGATGATCCCCGTGATGAACGCGGTCGGTGCGATCAATACGATCCTGCTCGTTTCGGCAATAGCCGCGGTCGGCGCGATCCTCTTCAGCACGTCGGCGGGCGGAGGCCGCGCGTACCTTCTGGCTTCGCTCGCGCTGACAGTTGGGCTCGCGAGCTTTGCGGCCTACAACAGCGCCACGAACCGTATTGACATACGCAAGTCGAAGGGGCTGGAAGAGACTAGAGTCTTGTTCTCGAAATGGAACTCGTTTTCGCGCATCACGGTCGAAGGCGTTTCCGAAGATTTTTACGAGATCAAGATCGATGCGGACGCCGCGACGGGCATTACCTGGAACGCGAGCGACCCTTCGCTACACCAGGACCAGCGCGACCGCATCGATGCGCTCGCCTATCACGTGAAGCCGAACGGGAGCGCGCTGATAATCGGGCCGGGCGGCGGCAACGACGTGATGAGCGCGCTGGTCTTCGGCGCGAAGCCCATAACGGCGGTCGAGATCAACCCGATAATCGCGCGGGACGTGATGAGCTCCGAGCCGTACAAGAGTTTCTCGGGCTCCATCTACCAGCACCCGGACGTGCGCCTGGTCGTCGACGAGGGGCGCAGCTTCATACGAAGCAACGACGACCGCTACGACATAATCCAGGCGACGATGGTCGACACGTGGGCGGCGACGAGCGCGGGCGCGTTCTCGCTTACGGAAAACAACCTCTACACGGTCGAGGCGTTCACGGATTACGCCGCGCACCTCACAGACGACGGCGTGCTGACGATGACCCGCTGGTACTTCGAGCCGCCGGACCAGTTGTTGCGGCTCATCTCGCTCACGCGGGCGATGATGCAAGAGATGAATATTACTAACCCTGACCGCCACATCATGCTCGTTCGCGACGCGAGCACGGGCGATCAGCGAACGCCCGCGACCTTCATCTTCAAGAGGAGCGAGTTCACCGCCGAAGAGGTGCGGCGCGTCGAAGCGGTGGCCAGAGAGAACGAGTTCGAGCTGCTCTACACGCCCAACGTGCGGCCGCAAAACGTCTTCACGCGGATGATCGAGGCGGCAGACCCGGCCGAGGTCTGGGACTCGTTTGAAACCAACGTCGAGCCGACGTGGGATAACAACCCTTTCTACTTTAACTCGATCAGGCTGTCGAACCTGACGCGCGCGCTGCGGGGCGCGCACGAGTGGCAGAAGACCAACCTCGGCACGTTCGTCCTGTTCGCGCTGCTCGGGATCACGACGGTGCTCGTCGTGCTATTCATACTCTTCCCGCTGGCCGTCGTGCGCCGCCGCACGCTGGCGAACAACTCTAAAGGCAGGCTAGCTTACCTTTTCTATTTCGCCTGCCTGGGCGCGGGCTTTATCATCGTCGAGGTGGCTATGATCCAGAAGTTCATACTCTTCCTGGGTCACCCCGTCTACGCGCTGGCGGTCGTGCTCTTTTCGCTGTTGACCTTCAGCGCCACGGGCAGCTACATCACGGGCCGCTTCAACGAAGAGGCGTTGCCCCGCACTCTCACGAAAGTCCTGGTAACACTGATCACGCTCGTAATCGTCTACATAATTGTGCTGCCGCCGATCTTTTACGGGCTCGTTCACCTGGCGCACCCGGTCAGGGTGGTGATCGCGGTCATATTGATGGCCCCGCTCGCCGTCGTGATGGGGATGCCCATGCCGATCGGCATCAGGATGCTGGCCGCGCGCGCGCCCGAGATCATCCCCTGGGCCTGGGGCGTGAACGGCGCGACCTCGGTGATGGGGTCGGTCGCGGCGCTCGTGATCGCGATACTGACGGGCTTCAACCAGGCATTAATCATAGGGGCCGTGCTTTACCTAGCGGCGATCTACTTCATCAAACGGGCGCGGGGCAGCCATCAGGAGGTCGTGACCGCCGAAGAGGTTTTGGAAGAGACGGCTACGGCCTAGATGAAGAATGAGTTTTAGAAGCGCAGCAAAGAGAGTGTTGGGGCCGTTTTATTACAGGCTCCCGCCGTCGATCCGCTACGGCTCGCAGTTCACTTCCACGTTAAGACTGCTCGAAGAGTCCCAGCGCTGGGACGAGGGCCGGCTGATCGAATACCAGCTCTCGAAGCTCCGGCGCATGTTGAAGCACTGCGCGGCGAACGTGCCTTATTACCGGAGCATGTTCGGCCGGCTCGGGTTTGACCCCGAAAACGTCAAGGAGCTTTCTGACCTCCGTGCCCTTCCCCTTCTCGATAAAGAGACGGTTCGCGCGAACGTCAAAGACCTGCTCGCGGAGAACATCCCCGCGCGCCGCAGGTTCTACTGCACGACGGGCGGGACCTCGGGGACGCCGCTGGGCGTCTTTCACCTCCGAGGATCGGGAGGCCGCGAGCTCGCCTTCATCCTCACGCAATGGGCGCGCGTCGGCTTCCGCTACGGCCACCGCCGCGCCATCTTGAGAGGCTGGCCGGTCAGGAGCCGCCGCCACTGGCGTTACGACGTGAAGGAGAGGGCCTTCGTCTTCTCGAATTTTCACATGACGCCCGACAACGTGGCCGAGTACGCGCGCGTGATGAGCGAGAACCGGCTCGCGGCGCTCCACTCGTACCCATCGGCCGTCGTAGATTTCGCGCGTCACCTGAAGGAGCTTGGGATCGAGCCGCCGCGATTCGCGAGCGTGCTGGCGTCGTCGGAGAATCTTTACCCCGGCCAGCGCGAGTTTATCGAATCGTTTTTCGGCGCGCGGCTCTTCTCGTGGTACGGCCACACGGAGAACCTGATACTGGCGGGCGAGTGCGAAGTCAGCAACGACTACCACATCTTTCCCGAATACGGCGTGGCGGAGGTCGTGAGAGAAGACGGCTCGGCGGCCGACGGTGAAGACGAGATCGGGGAGTTTGTCGGCACGACGCTCGACAATCTTGCGATGCCGCTCCTGCGTTACCGCACGGGCGATTACGCGCGCATAGGGTCGCGCGGTTGCGCCTGCGGGCGCAGTTACAGGCTCATCAAAGAGACACGCGGGCGGTGGCAGCAGGAGATGCTCGTCGGCAAGCTGAACAACCTGATCTCCGTCACGGCGCTTAACATTCACACGGATGTCTTCGACCGCGCGCAGCAGATACAGTTCTACCAGCGAGAGCGAGGCAAGCTGGAGCTGAGGATAAAACGTAAGAGCGATTACACGGAGCGCGACTCGCGTCGCATACTCGCCGCGCTCGAAGAGAAGATCGGCGACACGATGGATGTCACTCTCAGCTTCCCCGAAGAGATCCCTCTATCCCCGCGCGGAAAGTTCCGCCTCGTGATACAGGAGCTGGAGATCCCTCGCGTCAGCTTTGATGAAATGCGCCTCTAGCGCGAAGACTCACTGCGTTGTTCTATAGCAATACGCCGTGTCTTTAACCCCTCGTATTAAAACATCACTGCCCGCCTGCTCACCTCGACAATAAACCGGATAAGCCTTCGAGTTCAGATTGAAATTTAAGGATTTATACGGCCGCGAGCCGATGCCGTTCGAGTGGAATAACGATTGCAGAATGCGAGTATGGAGGAAGGAGATGACGGTGCTAGCCATAGGGGTAGGAATTCTGATGACAGCGCTCGCGGTTGCGATAGGCGGCCTCGCGCTAGAGATGCTTTTAGTTGCATTGAGCCGAGCCTTCGCGGCGGCAGAAGCGAGTCAGGCGGCAGAGCTGGTCGAAGCACCTGTCATACAAATTGTAGGTAACGAGAATCTAATCGGCACTATGGATTGGGCCGAGGAGGCGGCGGCCTGAGCCGGCGCTATCGTAATAATTCTAAATCGCAAGGAGGAAACTATGCTCTGGACAATTCTGGTAATTCTACTGGTGTTGTGGTTGTTAGGTCTGATCGGCGGCGTCGGCGGCGGTCTCATACACCTGCTGCTGGTTGTTGCGGCGATAGTGCTGATCTTCAACCTGCTCAGCGGACGCAGGACCGTAGTCTAGCAGGCCATTGATTTTCGTAAGAGCAGCCCTCGACCGGGTCATCTGGTCGGGGGCTGCTCTTGCGCGTTTGCGCGGACCTGTGAAAGCTCGGGCAGGTCTCGGTCGGCGTTGCGCCAGTATTTTTCCGCCGCCGCATACGCTTTGCGCGCGGCAGCCTTGTCACGCTTGTGCTCGGCCACCAGCGCGAGCGCGTAATGCGTGCCGGCGTAAGCCGGGTCGTGATCTAGCATCTGCCGGGCGGCGTATTCGGCCAACTCCCAATCGCCGACTTCGCGGGCCGCACGGGCTATCGCCTCCAGGCGGAAAAGGCCCTGGCTCCACGCGTCCGGCCCCGGCACGGCGCGCAGCCTTCGCATGACCTCTTTCAAGATCTCTCGGCCCTCTTTCATTTTTCCTGACCGCAAATAGATTTCTGCTCTAAGCCCTTCGGCGTAAGGTTCAAGCGTAGTCTTGGTAATGAATGCACTGACGCGCGGAAGTTCTTGACCCTCTTTTTCAGCCGCCGCCAACTCTTCGGTCGCTTCGGGGATGCGGCCGAGCACAAGCAACGCGTGCCCGGCGTAGATATGCCCGACGGCGCGCGCGCCCGCGTGTTTGCCCTTGGCCAAGGCGAGCGCCGCTTCAAGCGCTTCATTCGTGCGGCCTCTTGCGAGCAGGAACGCGGGCCACTCTTTCTTATTAAACTCGCGGTAGTCGGAGACCGACGCCAGAGAGATCGTCTCTCGCATGAGCCGTTCGGCCTCTTTGACCTTTCCCATGTACTGATAAGAGGTCGACAGCAGATCGAGGTTGTGAGGATGATGCCAGTCGTAATCGGGGAGGATGTTCTCGGACTTGTAATAAGCGTGCTCCAGCTCGTCGGCCTTGCGGAAGGCGGCTATCGCTTCTTCGATTCGGCCGACGCGGCGCAGGTCGTGCCCGTACATGTGATGCGCGTGCGGGATCGAGAAGGACAGTCGCGCGTAAACCGCGCCATGCCTGAGCGCGTCATCAATCTGGTTAATAGTCTCGTATGAATGGATCAGGTAATGGTGCGCGGCGAAGTTATCTGGCGACACTTTCAACACGCGCTCGTAGAAAGCGATCGAAGAGGCCGTACCGCGCTGGCCGCGCCCCGCCGCGGTCGTTTCTTCGGCGTTGCCGCGGATCAGCCATAGCTCCGAATCGTTCATGTCCGCCGCCAGCGCGTCGTCGATAGCTTTTTTATACGCGAGGTGTTTGGCGCCGTTGGCGAGGTCGGCCATCGCTTCGAGCTGTTTCGCACGAATAGCTATGCGCCGCCGCTCACGCTCGCTCGCGCCGCCGGCCATCGCCTCCGCTTTGTCGAGCGCTTCGCGCGCGGCTTTCGGGTCTTCAAGCCCCGAGTAAGCGCGGCTCAATCCGACGTAAGCCATGGCGAGCTTCGGGTCGAGTCTCAAGGCATGATTGAACGAGCGCGCGGCCTCTATCCACACGTAAGAGTGAAGGTAAGCGACTCCTTGATTATAAAAAGCCTGCGCCTCGGCCGAGGAGGTCGTCACCTTGTCGTTTATCATGCCTACGCCTTTGCGCAGCGGCAGGGGGCGCTCAAGTATCTCGCGCGGCACGTAGCCGACTGCCGCATGCCCGGCGTGCGGGTCTTCCTGCGCGAGCGACGTTTGAATGCCCGGAGCTATGGTAAGAACCAGCGCGAACAAGAGCAGGTTAAGAGTATGTCTCATACGATCCTCCTTCAAGCGCGTCCTTAAGACAGCCTTGCAGAATACACCCGACAGGGTTGCGCTTCAAGGCAGCGCGACATCAGCGCAGGGTCTATTGATTCTAAGAAGCTGTAGGTTCCAGACTGCCCCGAAGGGGCAAGCGGATATTAGCCGGTGGTGAAACCACCGGACATGGTTTGATAACGCGACCGCGCCCTGGAAGGGCGCAGGACCATGACTCGATCCTGCGCCCTTCCAGGGCGCGTGATCATGTGGACGATTGATTCCGGTGGTTTCACCACCGGCTAATATCTCTCGCTCCTCCGGAGCGAGGACAGAGAATGAATAGACCCTGGACATCAGCGGTTTGCGATTGGATACGGCCGCTCCTTCGGAGTGCGGTGACTTGTCACCGCTTTTGCGTTAGCCATCACGGCTTCCCCTAAAACAAAAGCGCCGCGGGGTCTGCGCACTCCGAAGGATGCTCTATAAAAGTGAAGGGCGAGATCAGTTTCATCTCGCCCTTCACTTTTTATTTCCAAACGATCAGCTATTGATCTTCTCCCGTCGCGGGGTCAGGCCGGGCGGGCGCCTCACCGCGGCCTGCGCCCAGGTGGTTGTAATGCAACGCCGCGTTGAAGAGCAGGAAGAATTCGCCCTGCGTCTGATGACGCCACATAGGGTTTGTCGCAAACATTACGACGTGCCCTTTGCCCACCGGAACGTCTATCACCGCGGGCTTCCCCGCAAGCTCCTGTCCCCCGGCGAGCATACCGCTCACGAGCAGGCTCTTTTCGTCCGACGCGAAGCGGAGCACGACGCGCGGCCTCATATTGGGCGGCGGGACAAGCGGCCCGAGCTGCTGCCGCACCTCTTCGGGTATTCCCTCCTCGCCCGGACGGACCGCCGGACGCGGTTCGGCCGCGGGCTGGCGAGGCATCGCCTGTATCACGTCGGGGTCGGACAGGCCGCCGCGACCGCTCGATCGCCCCGTGTCCTGGCCTCCCTGCCCGCCGCCACCGCCGCCGCCGCCGGGCAACCCTGCGCTCACTTGAAACAGCGGAGCCTGATTGAAATAGATCTGGAGCCGGTCGCCGTACCCATAAGCTATCGGGCTCTTCGAATCGGCGAACGTGGCGTTGTAGATAGACCCGCGCGCCTGCAACTGTCGCGGCTCCTGGGTCGTCACGCCCGTCGTGATGCCGTAGTCGATGGGTATTTGCGAGATGCCTCCAACCGCTACGAAGAGGCCGCCTTCCTCGATGAACTTTTGCAGGTTCGCCACGCCGCGAATCTCAATCCCGCCGCGAACGTCATCCGTCTGGTCGGGCGAGAAGCCGAAGTTGGGCGTAACGTCCGACTGCTTCCATGGGATAGGGTCGCCGCGCATCGGCAAGCCGTTGACGATCGACTGGGCCGTTCCCCCTACCGGCGGGAATACGATCACGTCGTACTTCTCGCGCAGGTTGTTCGTGTCGCGAATCTTATGTACCGAGATGTAATCGTAAGGGATCTTCAGGCTGTCGAAGGCCATGCGATACCAGCCTTCGTTCTGCGTGTTTGTCCAGGTGTGGACGATGGCTATGCGCGGGACCGCAATCTCGTGGCTCTTCACTTCGGGCGCTTTGTCTACGGCGTAGGCCGTAAGACCTAACTCGGTCACGGCCGACTCCAACTGCTGGCGCAGGCCCGAAGAGTTGCCTTCGGAGCTGATGATAAACGAGCCGGCGTTGAACTGCCTGTTGCCCGATTTGAAAGACTCTTCGGCGGCGCTCATCCGAACGTCTTTTAGTCGGAAGCGGAGCGTCGCGAGTGTGTTGTCAGTGTTGTGGTTGATTACGTAAGCCGCCGTCGCCGAGCCATCGATCTTACCGCGCACGCGCGCGTCGCTCGTTAGCATCACCATCGGTGCGCCGAGTATAGCCTTGTCCGTGACGCGAACGGTCTTGACGTTGCGCATCGCGCCGATCGTCCACCCCGTATCGTCGTAAGGGCGCGGGTCGTTCACGTTGTAATACTGCGTATCAAACATCATGTCGGCCCAGCGCGAATAGGGCTGGTCCATCCTCACGATGTAAGAGCCGGCGGGGAACTTCTGGTCTTTGACTTCAAAATCTTTCGTCGAGGTGTGGACTTCGACGCCGCGCAGCCTTAGCAGGTTGACGAGGTCCGCGGCCTCTACAGGGCGCGCGGTGTCGCCGGGTATGACCCATGCAGCAGGGCCTTCGTTGGCGGCCTTTGCGATCGCGCGCTTGCTCTTGATGTAAAAGTTGTTGAGGAAGCGCTCTCTGTTGTTCGCGACGAAGTTCATCGCGAAGAGTATCCCCGACTGTTGCATGTTGATGTTATTGCGCATGGACCATTTCACGCGCGGGAAAGGCGGGTTCGGCCGATACCACTCGCGGCGGGTCTGCTGCGGCGTCAGCGTGCGCTCGCGCGTGTCCGCGCCGCCGTTGCCGAACGTCTCGTAAAACCGCCCGATCGCGTTGTGGCCCGTCGCGATGTAGAGCATGTAGTTCGGCGCCCAGCCATCATAAAACCCGTGGGTCCACACGCCCGGCACGCTGCGCTTTGTCATCTCTTCGATCTCGTGATAGGCCAGCAGGTGAAACTCGTCTATCACCATAGGGTCGAGCCAGGCGTTGTACGGGCCGGTCCCCGTCATCGTGTAGAGGTAGGGGACGGACTCGTGCAGGTCGTGGAGCACCTGCGGGTGATATTCGAGAAAGGTCTTCATCTGGTTGCGCGTCAGCGCCAGCCCCATGCCTAGCCCGTCGCGATTGTTGTCGTGCGCGACGTACTTGCCCCAGTAAAGAAGGCTCGGGGCCGCCTTGCCGGGGTTCGCTCTTCTGTAATTGTAGAGGTCGACCATGCGGTCGCGCCCGTCGACTTCGAGCGAAGGCGTGATCATCACGATAGCGTTCTTGCGTATCGCGTCGATGAAAGGCGTCTCTTCGACCGCCAGACGGTAAGCGAGCTCCATGAGCATCTCGGGCGAGCCCGTCTCGGGCGAATGTATCGACCCCGATGCCCAGTAGACGGCCTTCCCTTCCCCTATCAGCTTCTGCGCCTCGACATCGGTCGTGCGGCGCGGGTCGGCAAGCCGCGCGGTGATGTTCTTATACTTGTCGAGGTTCTCCAGGTTCGCCGCGTCGCTCACGACCACTAGCAACTGCTCTTTGCCTTCTTCCGAGCGCTCGGGCGCGGTAAAGACGCGCACGCGCGGCGAAGCTTTTTCAAGCTCGCGGTAATACCTGTACTGGTCTTTCGTATAAGTGAGCTTTTCGGGCGTGCCCATCACGTAGCCGAGAACTTTTTCAGGCGTCGGGACCTTATCCGACGCGGGCAGGTGGTCGACCAGCTCCGTCAAAAAGAACTTCTCGGTCGTGTACTCCTGAATTCTTTTCGTGTAGCCCTCGTCGTTGCGCGAGGCCGTCGAAGCCGCCTTCGCCTTGCCGTTCTTCTGCGGGGGGCGGGCAGCCGCCGCGCCGGCCGCCAGCGCCGTAAGCATCGCGCACACAAGGGCGAGCGCGCACGTCCGCCTGATCTGAAGCAAACGTTCTCGGTTCATGGTCTCCTCCATAGAAAGAAGAATTATGCTTGGTGAACGATGAGTCGAAAGAATTAAGAATGAAGAATTCAGGATGCAGAATTCACCCGATGAGCTCCAAAAAACGATTCTACATTCTTAATTCTGAATTCTAAATTCTCGAAGAAGCTGGCAGGGCGTACCCGAGTCCGCGCCAGTGGAAGCACGGCCACGAGCGCGCCCGCCTGCCGACTAAGACTCAAAAAACCGTCGCGCGGTTACAGAATCTTTTCGCGAGCGACTATCCTGGCACCTGGCCCGGCTTTTTGCAAGCCGTCCGAGCTCTACCCGGACGGGTGATCGGACGCTCGGTTCTCGATAAATCGGTGTCATCAAAACGGATCTTGAAAAAATCATTTGCAAGAAGCCTGGCCGGGGCGCATTCAAAAGTCGAGAACGGAATACCGAGCGCGCCTCCACCTTCGGGGTGGGATCGGCGCGCTCTTTTATGAAGAGGAGAAAGAGATGAGAGATTCGATTAAGAATGTGCTTAAGAAGCGTTGCGCCGGCGTGATACTGACTTCGCTTTTGATCGTCCCATCAGTCGCCACGTTCGCGCGCCCGAGCGGCGACGAGCTGACGAGCAACTCTGAAGATCAAAAGTCCGTGGCGATAACGATCTACAACGTGAACCTCGGGCTAGTGCGCGACCGGCGCGACATACAGCTCCCTGGCGGCGAGACTTCGCTGAAGTTCGCGGGCGTCGCTTCGCAGATCAACCCCGCCACCGTTCACATCAAGTCGCTGACAAACCCTAAGGAGCTTTCGGTCGTCGAGCAGAATTATGAGTACGACCTGCTATCGCCCCAGAAACTTCTCGACAAATACGTGGGCAAGAAGGTAACGCTCGTCTTAAGGAGCTACGTGAACCAGACGGAGCAGCTCACGCCGACGGAAGCCACACTGCTTGCCAACAACGGCGGCGCGGTCTGGCAGATAGGCGATCAGATAGTAATCAACCCGTCGAACATCTCGGAGATCAGGTTCCCCCAACTGCCCGAGAGTCTGATCGCGAAGCCGACGCTGGTCTGGCGGCTGGCGAACAACCGCGCGGAGAGGCAATCGGTCGAGGCTTCGTACCTGACCGGCGGCATCAACTGGCGGTCTGACTACGTAGTGCTGGTGAGCCCGGACGAGACGCGCGCGGACGTGAAGGGTTGGGTGACGATTGAAAACAACAGCGGCGCCGACTACCGCAACGCGGAGCTGAAGCTGGTCGCGGGCGACGTGCACCGCGCGCAGAACCAGCTCGCTTACGAAGCTGACATGAGGCGCAAGGCCGAAGCGCGCGCGGCGAAGGAGGACCAGTTCAAAGAAGAGTCTTTTTTTGAATACCACCTCTACACTTTGCAGCGGCGCACGACGATAAAGCAGGCGCAGACCAAGCAGATCAGCCTGCTTGAGGCCGCGGGCGTAGGCGCTCACAAGCAGTTCGTCATCTACGGCCAGCCTTACTACTTTCATGGCTACAACAACCCTGGCGAGCCCATAAAAGAGAAGATCGGCGTCTACATCGAGTTCGCCAACTCTGAAAAGAACGGGCTCGGCCTGCCTCTGCCGGCGGGCGTAGTGCGGCTCTACAAGGCAGACTCGGCGGGCGGGCAGCAGTTCATAGGCGAAGACCGCATCGACCACACGCCGAAGGACGAAGCCGTCAAGGTGAAGGTCGGCGACGCGTTCGATCTGGTGGGCGAGCGCAAGATGATGGACTACAAAGTCATCGGCCACCGGCTCTACGAATACGCCTACCAGATCACTATCCGCAACCACAAGAAAGAGGACGCGACCGTCGTCGTAAACGAGCTGATAGGCGGCGACTGGGAGATGCTCTCGTCTACGCACAAGTGGGAGAAGACGGCCGCGTTCGCGGCGCGCTTTTCGGTGCCGGTCGAGAAAGACGGCTCGGCCACTCTCTCTTACCGCGTGCGCGTCAGGTGGTAAAAAGGATAAATTTGCCACGGAGACACGAAGACACAGAGTCTCTTTAATATCTTTTCTCTGTGCCTCTGTGCCTCTGTGGCGTGTTTAAGACAACACGCCGCGCCACTTTTGTTGACAGTCCCTGCGCATTTTGTGTACTCTTAGCGGGTTAGACTTGATTCGGTTTGAGACTGAAATATTCATCGAAGACTGGTTTGTGCCCTCGCTCTTTGTTGCCGCATCCCAGCCTGGAGTTTCAGTAATCGCAAACCCTCTACAACTTTGAGGAGCCGAAATGGAAGACCGAACGATCACGTGCGCAGACTGCAATCAGCCGTTCACGTTTACTGCGGGCGAGCAACAGTTTTTCCAGGAGCGGGGTATGAGTGAGCCGAAAAGATGCAAGCCCTGTCGTCAGGCGCGAAAAGCCGAGCGCGGTAGCGGCGGCGGCGGGCGCGGCCAGAGACGAGGCGGCCCCGGCGGCGGGGGCGGCGGCGAAGGCCGAGGCGGCTCGTATAATCGATGGTAAATTTTTGGAGGTTTTTGAGTGGCAAGAGTACAGGTTCACGATAACGAAAGTATTGAAAGCGCAATCCGCAGATTCAAGCGTCAGGTAGCCCGCGAAGGCATAATCACCGACACAAAAAAGCATGCATTCTACCTGAAACCGGGTGAGCGGCGGCGTCTCAAATCTCAGGTCGCCCGCCGTCGGGCCAGAAAAAGCCTCAGGAAGCGCACTACAGAAGAATAGAAATCTCAAATTTGAGTTTTCAAATCCGTAATCATCCGGGCGCGGCCATCAACCGGTGAAGGGCTTCTTTCATCTGGGACCGGGCCTCGTCATCTTTCTCGTTCGTTACCGCATCGTTGAGCGCAGCTATCGCTCGCTTGTCACCAATGTCGGCGAGCGCGAGCGCCGCCGCGACCTTCACCACCCTGTAGTCATCCTTGAGCAGCAGTATCAGCGGGTCGACGCCGCGCTTGTCGTGAAGCTCGCCGAGCGCGGCGGCCACGGCCGAGCGCACGTCCGGGGCCTCGTCCCTGGCCCTGGGCAGAAGCTCGGCTACCGCTCGCGCGTCCTTTAGCCCGCCCAGCCCCAGCGCCGCCGCGCCGCGGACGCTTGAGCTCGTGTCTTTCAACGCCGCGATCAAAGGCTCCACGGCCCGCGTATCCGAAAGCTGGCCGAGCACTCTGGCGGCGGCGCTGCGGACGAAGGCCACTTCATCCTTCAACATCGCCATGATCGGCTCGACCGCGCGCTTGTCGGCGAATTGGCCTAGAACGTCGGCCGCCGCAGACCGCACGTCAGGGTCTTTGTCCTGAAGAGTCGCCAGCAGCGGGTCGACCGCGCGGCGGTCTTCGAGCGAGCCGAGCTGGTCGACGGCGTCGCGCCGCTCGACCGGCGACTGGCTCTTGAGCTGCGCCACAAGCTTTGTGAACTCGTCGGATTTCTTGCCGTCCGGCGCTTGAGCTGTAGCGCCTGCGCTTGCAGAGAGCGGCTGAAATCCGAGGACGCAGAAAAGGGTGATGAGTCTAACAATGGATTTCATTGAATTGCTCCCGAAGCGAAATTACCGTGTAACTAAGATACTCCAGTGCGCGGGCAGTTTCAACTTCTACCCGCCGAACATCCCGCCCAGCTTATCGCCCAGTCCGCCGGGCAGCTTGTCGGTCAAAGACGAAAGCTGCTCGGGGTTGTTCTTTATGTAGTCGAGGACCGTATCGATGGCCTGCTCGGCCTTCTGCTGGTCGAGCCCTACTTTCGAAACTAATAGCGACACCAGTTGATCTCTCATATTCGCTCTCCCTCTCTTTGAATTATTAGCTTACGAGATCTCTCGAAGGAAGCTGCGGCCGGCTTCCAACTTCAGGTCGAAATTCTCGGCGATCGTCTGCCCGATGTCGGCAAGCGAGCTTCGTGTGCCCAAGTCTACAGACTGTCGCGCGCGGCGGCCCCAGGCGAGCACGGGGACGTATTCGCGCGTGTGGTCCGTAGAAACGTCTCCAGGGTCGCAGCCGTGGTCGGCGCTTATTATCAACAGGTCGTCGTCACCCATCGCGCGTTGTATCTCTGGCAGCCGCGCGTCGAACTCTTCGAGAGCGCGCGCGTAGCCTTCGATGTCGTTGCGATGGCCGTAAAGCATGTCGAAGTCGACGAGGTTTGTGAATATCAGACCGCGTCCGGTCTCGGACAGGGCCTTCAAGGTTTGATCGACGGAAGCATTATTGTTTCCCGCCTTGAGCTCTTCGGTCGTCCCCCGGTGGCAAAAGATCGAGCCTATCTTGCCGACCGCCGCCACGTCGAGCCCGGAGGATTTGACGCGGTCGAGCAGAGTGTCGGAAGGCGGGTCTATGGCGTAATCAAGGCGCGCTTCGGTCCGGCGAAAATTGCCCGGCTCCCCGACGAACGGGCGGGCTATGACGCGGCCGACTTCATCCTCGCCCGTCAACTGGCCGCGCGCGATCTCGCACCAGCGGTAAAGCTCTTCGAGAGGCACGACCTCTTCGTGCGCCGCGATCTGAAAGACGCTGTCGGCCGACGTGTAGACGATTGGCCTCCCTGTCCGAACGTGCTCTTCCCCGAGCTCCTTGATTATCTCCGTGCCCGAGGCGGGCTTGTTGCCTAGCACGCGGCGGCCGATCGCGCGCTCGAACGGCTCGATGACGCGCGGCGGGAAGCCTTGCGGGTAGGTCGGGAAGGGCCGCTCGGTGATTAGCCCGCTCATCTCCCAGTGGCCGGTCGTCGTGTCCTTGCCGCGAGACTGCGTTGCCGCGCGGCCGTAGGCTCCGGTAGGGCTCTCCACCGGATCGACCGGCAGCCGCCTGATGTTAGCAAGCCCCATCTGTCGAAGGTTCGGTATGTGAACCTGGCGCGACCCGAGCGTGTGCCCCAGCGTGTCAGAGCCTTCGTCGCCGTATTCTGCGGCGTCAGGCATCTCGCCTATGCCGACGCTGTCGAGCACCACGAGGACTACACGGTTGAACCGATTCATCTCACCCATCGCTGATTCTCCCCGTGCGATTTTAATAGCGCCAAGCCATGATTTCAAATTTCATATTTGAGATCTGAGATCATTTGTTGAGCCTTTCTCGGACCAGCTTCGTCACTGCTTCATATAAATGGTCGAGCAAATCTTCTCTCTCTTTTCGTATTGTGAACCCGATCGCGGCCAGCACTAACTCATCCAGCCGTCGCCGGTCGGGGCGGTTGACCTCGTCAAAGATTGAAAAGATCGGCCGGCGCGCGAGCACCTTTAACGCGCCCTGAAGCTCTTTTTTGATTTCGGCCGAAAGCTCGCGCGGGTCAGGCAGTAGTATTCGCTCGGCGACGATCACGTCGATGTCTGCGATCGCTTGTGCGCCGGTCATCTGGCGGCAAGTGAGCTCGGCGTAGTAGCGCGCCCAGGTCGAGTTGAGCAATGCAGCGAGCACTGCCGTCGACACCCCTTTACGCGGGAAGACGCCGTAGAGCTTCTTGTCTTCAAAGACGCCGTCGCGGTTGATCGCGACAACCCACCGCTCGCCCACCTTTGATGGGAAGATCAGAGGTGCGGGCCTTCTCCCCCGCGCGGCAGCGTACCAGGGCTCGCGCGCCGCGCAGGTCGGGCGCAGATGATAGCCCGCTCGCTCGCCCGCGGCTACGTAATCTAAAGCACGCGACCCGGCTATCTCTTCCGGCGCGTCGGCGCAATTGAAAAAGAGCTTCGAGGCGCGACCTTTATCAAGCGAGATACCCGAGATCTCTTTTAGAGAGAAGACCACGGGCGACAAAAACCGCGACTCAATGCTGTGTCGCGCGCCGGATTTATTTTCCACGACTACCGTTTCACCGGATTGATTACCGTCAACCGCGCGGAGGTAAAAAAACTCGTTCGCGCCGGTCGTTATCCCGCGCCGCACGCTGGCCATCTCCGCCAGCGGCAGGAGCCCGGCATCCTTCACGTAGAAGAAATCGTTAGCGCCGGTCTTCACCCCGTAGCGGACCCGCGCCATCGCTGATAGTTCTTTCAGCTTCGCGCCCGCCCGCTCTATCACGCGGAAGAACACGTCTTCGGCGCGCAGGTATCTGCCCCACCCCGTCTCTGCGCGCGCAAGCTCGGACTGGGCGACAATTCTGACGCGGTGCGTGTCGAGCGAGATCGATGAACCGGCCTGCTCGATCGAGCGCGCGAGCTCGGCCCGGTCAATCTCTGCGAGCGGGCGATTCAGTTGTACGAAGCGCACTCGGTTAACGTCACGCTCGGCTTGATTGGCCTCTCGTTCGAGCACGGTGATGACCGTATTAACCGACGCGTCGGCGAAGAAGCTCTCGGCGGCCGACTCGATGATGGTGACGATCTTAAAGTTATCGCACAAGAAATTCCTTAGCGGTGCGCCGTATCCGGAATCGAGCCAACTGCTCGCCGTCAGAAAGACGAGCCTCCCTCCGCTTTTCAGAAACCGCGTCGAGTGCGCGAAGAAGAATACATAAATGTCGGAACGGCCGCTAAAGCGCGGCCAGTCTATTTCCGGCGACTCAAGCCGGTCCCGCTCCAGCCGCCTCTCCACACGCCGTTTGTCGCGCGCGCCCATCAGCTCCTGGCGTATGTAAGGAGGGTTGCCGATTATCGAATCGAATTCAATCGGGAGAGACAGGGCAGAGTTGATTCTCGCACCCGGCTCTACGTCGAGAAAATCGGCCCGCGCTACGAGCGCCCCGGTCTGCGCGGCGAGCGCGACGGCATGCTCGGACCGGTCTATGCCGAAAAGGTTTCGGGCAAGCTTACTGGCCGCGCGCGCACGCCGCCCGTTAAACTCGCTCGCCCGCCTCAACGCTTCGCGCAGCAACCGCCCGTCGCCACAACTCGGGTCAAGGACCAACTCAGTTTCCGACCGCACCGCGAAGGCCGCCAACAACTCGGCCACTTCGACCGGCGTGTAGTGCTGACCGTAGCGGCGACGCTCATCTATCTTTTTCGCCATCGCGCCTTCGAGCTTGATAATAGATTCGAGGGCTAACTAAAATTGTTAATGTACGAATCGAAATTAGCGTGTTTGTCGAAGATGAATCAAGCGGTAACAAAGAGTGTGATTGAGAGCAGGCTCTCCGCCACGCCTTTCCTCCCTTACCCCGCATTGAAAAACGCTCACGCGCAGACTATCGTCGCTTCGATGCTCCCGCGCTACACGCGGCGATTGAATCGGAACTCGGAGCAGCGTTACTTTGACGTGGCGGCCGGGGTGCAGGTGCTGGCCCACTGCTCCTGGCAGCCGGACCGGCAGGCGCGTCCGACGCTGCTCACACTGCATGGCATGGAGGGGTCGACCGAGTCATCTTACATGCTCGGCACCGCGGAAAAGGCTCTGGGAGCCCGTTTCAACGCGATACGGCTGAACATGCGCAACTGCGGCGGGACCGAACACCTCACGCCGACGCTCTACCACGCGGGCCTGACCGACGACCTCGGCGCGATAATCGACGAGCTGGTCAAGCGCGACGGTCTGGACGAGATTTACATCGCGGGCTTCTCGCTCGGCGGCAACATAGTGCTCAAACTCGCGGGCGAATACGCCGCCGAAGCGCCGCGCCAGCTTCGAGGGGTCGTGGCCGTATCTCCATCTCTGCATCTGCCGTCGTGCGCCGACGCGATCGAGCTGAGGTCGAATTACATCTATCAGCTCAGGTTTCTCATGAGCCTCAGAGGCCGCATGAAGCGGAAGGCTAGCCTCTTCCCCGGCCGGTTCGACACGACTCCGCTGCGCGGGATTCGGACCATCCGCGAGTTCGACAACATCTACACCGCGCCCCACGCCGGGTATCGCGACGCGGCCGAGTACTACGAGCGGGCGAGCGCGCTGCCATACGTAAAACAGATCTCCATCCCTTCGCTCATCATCCATGCGAAGGACGACCCCTTCATCCCTTTTGCGCCTTTCGAGGGCCGCGAGATTGCCGAGAACCCGAACGTCTTGCTGCTGGCCCCCGAGCGCGGCGGGCACGTAGGCTTCTTCTCGGCCGGCGAAGGCGAAGAGCGCTACTGGGCCGAGGTGCGGCTGATCGAGTTCGTCAAGCTTCTGAGCGGCGGATAGGGCTATCCTGCTGAACGGTTTCGGGTTATATTTTTTCGGCGCTTTGGACGCGCGTACAGTGAACGCCGACAAAATCTGAGGAATGAATGCTTAATTTTGCCATTCGTGTCGCTCAAGACGCGGGCCGGCTCTTGCGCGACCGCGTCGGCACAAGAATAGACGTAGCTCACAAGGGGGCTATCAATATTGTTACCGACGTCGACATCGCCAGCGAGCGACTGATCCGCGAGGCGATCGCGACCCAGTACCCTCGCCATCAGGTGCTGGCCGAAGAGGGAGGGCTACACGAAAGCCGATCAGAATACCGCTGGGTCATAGACCCGCTCGACGGTACGACAAATTACGCGCATGGCTACCCTGTCTTCTGCGTCTCGATCGCGCTTGAATACGAGGGCGAGACCGTTCTCGGCGTGGTCTACGACCCTATGCGCGACGAGCTGTTCACGGCCGAGCGCGGGGGCGGCGCGGCCCTCAACAACCGCCCGATCCGCGTCTCTTCGACCGCGAGCATGATGGAGAGCTTGCTGTCGACGGGCTTCCCCTACGACATAAGAACCTCGACGCTCACGAACCTGGACCACTGGGCCAACTTCGCTATGAACGCTCAGGCGCTCAGGCGCGACGGCGCGGCCGCGCTCGATCTGAGCTACGTCGCATGCGGCCGATACGATGGGTTCTGGGAGCTGAACCTCAGTCCATGGGATATGGCCGCGGGCTCGTTGATAGTCACGGAAGCCGGCGGGCGCGTGAGCGACTTCGGCGGCGGCGAGTTCTCAAGCTACAAGCCCGAGATCATCGCGAGCAACGGATTGATTCACGACCGCATGGTCGAGATCATCGCCATGGGTAAGAAGCCTTAGACTCAGATGGGAAGGACTCAGATCATCGTACCGGCATCGACTTCTAACCTCGGCGCGAGCTTTGACACTTGCGGCCTGGCGCTCTCGCTCTACCTCACGGTCGGCGTCGAAGAGCGCGAAAGCGGGTTTGAAGTCGTCCGGACGGGCGAGGGCGCCGAAACGCTGCCGGGCGATGAGACGAACTTGATCGTGCGCGTCGCGCTCGCGGTCGCCGAGAGCCGGGGCAGACGGATAGGCGGCGCGCGGCTCTCTGTCGCAAACGAAATCCCGCTGGCGCGCGGGCTCGGCAGCAGCAGCGCCGCGATAGTCGCAGGCGTCAGCCTGTATGAAACGCTGGCCGGCGAGCGATTGAGCGAAGACGACTTCTTCCGCCACGCGCTTGAGTTCGAAGAGCACGGCGACAATCTTGCGCCTAGCTTGAAGGGCGGGCTTGTAGTAGCCTGCATAGTCGAAGGCCCTGGCGGCGGGCCTTCGCTTGTGACCGTCAAGCGCGCGTGGCCCGAAGAGGTGAAGATCATTCTCGTCATACCGGAGTTTGAGATGGAGACGGCCGAGATGCGCGCGGCCTTGCCCGAAGCGGTCGCTATGACCGACGCGGTCTTCAACGTCCAACGGGCGGCACTGTTGCAGGCGGCGATCTCCGAGAAGAGATTTGAATTGATAGGCGAGGCGCTGCGCGACCGGCTCCACCAGCCGCATCGCGCGCCGCTCGCGCCGGGGTTGGCGGAGCTGCTAAAGCTCAACGACGAGGCGGGGCGCGTGCGCGGGCTGCTCGGCGTCGCGCTCAGCGGCGCGGGGTCGACGGTAGCAGCCTTCGCGACAGAAAACGGCGACGAGATCGCGGCCCTGCTGCGCGCTCCGGTCGAGGCGGCGGGGATCAAGGCGCGGACGATGGAGGTCGCCGTCGATAATCAAGGGCGAAGGGTTTCACCCGAGCGGTCGGAGGTGTAAAGGTGCGAATCCATGCATTCATAGCAAGCGTTATTCTGGCGTTCGCGGCGGTCGGGTGCAGCGACGCCATGTTAATCGAGCTCCAGACGCCGGGCGAAGCCCCGCCGAAGGTGAGCGCGAAGTTTCAAGCAGAGATCACAAGGCTCGCGGCCGAGGGCTATCGCCTGAAAGAGGCCGTGGAAGCCAGTTTGGACGGCTCCAATCAACACCTGGCCGCGACCTTCGAGCGAGCGAAGCCGAAAGACCCATCCCAGGCTTACGATTTCAGAATCATCGAAAGCGATGGCCGCACGGCGAAGACTATATTCCAGCGGTCTGAGTACTTCTTTTCATTCGACGCCTCGGGCGAGGAGGCGAAGCTCAACGCGACGGACATCAACGGCGACGGGCTGAAAGAGGTCATCGTGCAGAGCTCAAGCGGCGGCAACTGCTGGAGCTGCAACCCTGTTGAGATTTATCGCGTCAGCAATCACAAGGGGGAGCTGATCGCGGCCGCGCCAATCCAAAAGATAGCGGACCTGAACGGCGACCGCATCGCGGAGCTTGTGGTCACGGACGGGCGCTGGGAGCTTTACGAAGATTTTTCGCACGCGGCCTCTCCGTCGGCGGCGATAGTCTATACATGGCGCGACGGCCGCTACGTTTATGCGTCGAGAGATTTCCCGGCCTTTTATAAAGACGAGGTCGATCGGCTGCGCGCGTCCATAGAGGAGGCGAAAGCGGAGATCACGGCTGACGAATTCTCTGACGAGATATACGTCGGGCACGCGGTTTCGCTCGCTATAACTCTAACGCACATGGGAGAGATGGACCGCGCGATAAAAGAGCTTGAAACGTTGATGAGCTCAAACGCCAAGTCGCCGGAGCAGCGGAAGCGGCGCAAGACCGTGCTCACGGATTTCCAGGCGGGCGAGAGCGCGAAGAAGCTGCGCGAGATGAAGCACGGCGACCCGATGCCTCTAGGCTAGTGCTGAGTGCTGAGTCCTGAGTCCTGAGTAATAGCAAGTTACTCGGCTCCGTAGGAGCCGGATGTCTGTAGATGATCGCGAGCCAGGTCCTTACAACTCCGTAGGAGTTGCATGTTTGATATTCAACTCCTACGGAGTTGGGGCGCATTTACGCTTTTGTTCTACAAACATAGAGCCTCTACGAGGCTTTTCAGGCCTGCTTTCAGCACTCAGGACTCAGCACTCAGCACTGTGGTTTCGCCCTCGGGCAGGCTCTCGGGGCCGAGCGCGGTGACGACTACGTCATGCGTCTTGCGCGCAAGCTCTCGGGCCTTCCCTTTCAGTTCCAGCCGGCTTGCCCCTTCGTTAATGCGATCGACTTTAATCGAGGGGTGGTAAGTGATCGTGAGTCTCCCCGGCCTCGGGAACCATTTCCCCGCGGGCCAGATCTCGTAACCGCCTTCGATGGTGACTGGGACTATCGGGACGCCCTGCGTGAGCGCCAGGCGAAAGGCCCCCATCTTGAACGGCTCGATCCGCCCGCTCCTCGTGCGCCCGCCTTCCGGGAAGATCACTAAAGCGCAGCCTCGCTTGAGGTGATTCAACGCCTCGCGCTGGGCCGAAGCGTCGGCCCTTTCGAGGTTGACGGGGAACGCGCCGAAGGCTCGCATCAGAAAACCGAGAACGGGGATTGCGAACATCTTGTCCCAGGCCATGTAATTCACACGACGCTTGAGCGGGACGGTGATCCAGATGGGGTCGGCGAAGGTGACGTGGTTGGGCGTTATGATGCACGGCCCGGCGGGCGGAACGTTTTCCACGCCGCGAAACCTGACCCTGAACCACAGGCGGCACAACCAGAAGACGAAGGGCCTCAGTGCATCGATCACAAATCGCATACGGTCAGCCATCCTGTCAGTTTCGGAGTCTGTCATTTAACTACGCCGACGCGCCTCGACGCAAGAGAGCGTTGCCCGGCCTGCGCCACTGCGCTAGATTAAGAATGTAGGCTATGGATTACGAACGGACATACGACTACCTTGCCGGGCGGTTGCAGCCGCACCTGTCCGACGACGAGCTCAAGACGGTGCGGCTGGCTTACGAGCTGGCCGAAGGCGCGCACGAAGGCCAGATGCGCGACGAGGGCACGCCTTACATTCTCCACCCCGTAAGGGTCGCCGTCTCGCTCGTCGACGAGCTTGAGATCTACTCGCCCCGGCTCGTGTCGAGCGCGTTGCTCCATGACGTGATCGAAGACTCGCCCATCACCCGCGAGCAGATCGCCGACCTGTTTGGCGAAGAGGTGGCCGAAATTGTATGGCTGCTTACGAAGTTTGATGATGTCAGCCTGCCCGCTTATTTGAGCGCCATCGAAGCCGCCCGAGACACGGGCGCGGCCATAGTCAAGCTGTGCGACCGGCTCGACAACCTGCGCTTTCTGGCCCACTCGCCGAAGGCCGAAAAGAAGCGCCGCTACATCCACACGACCGAGGCTTTTTACCTGCCGATGGCCCTGCGGACGAACAAATATCTCTACGACGAGCTGTCGCGATGGCTCGAAGAAGCCCGAAACCACGTAAGAGCCGTAAATCACTGATTTTCATACCGCTTTAGAGCAGAATTGAGCTTGGAGAATGGCACCCTTCTGGTGTAAAATTAATCTTGCTTAAAAGGATAAAAACTTCCTTTTTTATCGGCAAGATTCTTGCTGCCGAGATCTTTAGCCCCAAGGCATGAAACCCCTTAACCGGCAGAATTTTTTTACGAGAGAGTGAGAGCATGGCTGAAGCAGCACATAAGATTCCGGTCAACATAGAAGAAGAGATGAAGCGTAGTTATCTCGACTACGCTATGAGCGTAATCATAGGCCGCGCGCTGCCCGACGCGCGCGACGGCCTCAAGCCGGTCCACCGGCGGATACTCTTTGCGATGCACGAGCTGGGGCTGAACCCCGGCAAGCCCTTCAAGAAGTCCGCCACCGTCGTCGGCGACGTGCTGGGCAAATACCACCCGCACGGCGACACGGCCGTCTACGACGCGCTCGTCCGCATGGCGCAGGACTTCTCGCTGCGCTACCCGCTGATAAACGGGCAGGGCAACTTCGGCTCCGTGGACGGCGACGCGGCGGCGGCCTACCGCTACACCGAAGCCAGGCTTACGCGCATCGCCACGGAGATGCTGGCCGACATAGACAAAGAGACCGTAGATTTCACGCCCAACTACGACGAGTCGCGCGAAGAGCCTACGGTCTTGCCGACGCGCATACCGAACCTGTTAGTCAACGGGTCGGGCGGCATCGCCGTCGGCATGGCTACCAACATTCCTCCGCACAACCTGAATGAAGTCCTCGAGGCCGCGGTCTATCTGATCCAGAACCCGAACGCAAGGCTCAAGACCTTGATGGGTCTTCTGCCCGGCCCCGACTTCCCTACGGGCGGGTTCATCTACGGCCGCGACGGCATCCGACAGGCCTACGAGACGGGGCGCGGCACCATCGTTATGCGCGCGCGCGTCGCCATAGACCGCGCGGGCCGCTCGGCCGAGCGCGTCGCGATCGTGGTCACGGAGATTCCCTACCAGGTCAACAAGGCGAAGCTCATAGAGCGCATCGCCGAGCTGATAAACGATAAGAAGATTGAGGGGATCGCCGACCTGCGCGACGAATCCGACCGCGAGGGCATGCGCATAGTCATAGAGCTGAAGCGCGACGCGATACCCGACATCGTGTTAAACAACCTCTACAAGCTGACGCCGATGCAGCAGACGTTCGGCGTCATCAACCTCGCGATCGTCAACGGCCAGCCGCGCGAGCTGACGTTGATGGACACGCTCAGCATTTTCATAGACCACCGCCGCGACGTAGTTATACGCCGCACGCGCTACGAGCTGAAGAAGGCCGAGGCGCGCGCCCACATACTCGAAGGGCTGAAGAAGGCGCTCGACAACCTGGACGCGGTCATCAGCGTGATACGCAAGTCGCGCGCTACGCAGGAGGCGCGCGAGGCGCTGATGCTCAGGTTCAAGTTCACCGACATACAGGCGCGGGCGATACTGGAAATGCAGTTGCAGCGGCTGACGGGGCTTGAGCGGCAGAAGCTGAACGAAGAGTACAAAGAGATCATCCAGCGCATCGCCGAGCTTCAGGAGATACTGTCGAACGATTTGACGCTGCGGAACGTGATCGTCAAAGAGCTGCGCGAGGTGCAGCGCGAGTACGGCGACGAGCGGCGGACTGAGATCATCGAAGCCGGCGCGGAGCTTTCGATCGAAGACCTGATCGCGGACGAAGACATGGCGATCACCGTGACGCACTCGGGTTACATCAAGCGGACGCCCGTTTCGATTTATCGCGCGCAGCGGCGCGGCGGGACCGGGCGGCGCGGCGCGGCGCTCAAGACCGAAGACGTTGTCGACCACATCTTCGTAGCTTCGGCGCACAGCTACGTGATGATCTTCACCAACAAGGGGAAGGTCTACAAGCTGAAGGTGCACGAGATACCCGACGCGGGCGCGGCGGGGCGCGGCAAGGCGATAGTGAACCTCGTCAACATCCCTAAAGAAGAGAAGTTCGCCGCCATCGTCGCCGTGCGCGAGTTCGAGGAAGGCAAGTACGTAGTCATGGCTACGCGGCGGGGCACGATAAAGAAGACCGAGCTGTCGGAGTTCGCCAACATCCGCTACAACGGGATCATCGCGATGGGCGTTGACGAAGGCGACGAGCTTCTGGCCGCGGAGATCACCGACGGCAGCAAAAAGGTCTTCCTGGCTACGCACGACGGCATGGCGATCTGCTTCGACGAGTCGGACGTGAGGCCGATGGGGAGGCCCGCTTACGGGGTGCGCGGGATCACCCTGGACGAAGGCGATTACGTCATCAGCGTCGCGGCCGTCACCGATAACGTCGAGATGCTCTCGGTTTCGGAGCACGGCTTCGGCAAGCGGACCAAGCTCGAAGAGTACCGCTTCCAGTCGCGCGCCGGTAAGGGCGTTATCAACATGAAGACCACCGACCGCAACGGGAAAGTCGTCGCCGTGCTGCCGGTCGTGGGCAATGACATACAGGTGCTGGTCATCACCAACTTCGGGAAGCTGATCCGCGTCGAGACGAACACGATACGCGAGTCGGGCCGCTCGACTCAGGGCGTAAAGCTGATTGACACGTCGGACGGCGATTTGGTTTCGTCGGCATCGCTCATCGAGCGACAGCAAGACGCGACCGACGCCATCGCCGTGTAAGAGCGATACCTGGGCTCAACGCAAAATGCGGCAAGGAGATTTGCGCGCTTTGCGGTACTTTGCGCGCTTTGCGTTGAACCCCAATCTCCAAATTCAATGCCAAAATCTAGATCGCGCCGTCCTGCCGGGCTTATTTTTTTTCTTCTCACGACAACGCTCTGCGCCGTCACGTTTCATAGCGGCTGTAATAAAGGTGACGAAGAGGCTTTGAAGCGCGGGGCCGAGGCCTGGGACTCGGGCGACTACGTGGGCGCGGCCGAGGAGTACGAGCAGTACCTCAAGCGTTACCCTTCGGGTCAGCAATCGCTCGAAGCCCGTTTCCAGCTCGCGAACATCTACTACCTGAACCTTCAGCGTTACGAGGAGGCCCGCCAGCATTATCGTGAGTTCATCGAACAGGACCTGGCGAACCCGAAGGCTTACACCGCGCGCGAGCGGCTCGCCGGGGTGCTCGCCGACATGGGCCGCTCTTACGAAGCGATCGCCGAGTACGAGAATCTCAACCCTCAAGACCGTGCGGAGCGGCGGCGCGTGCGGCTGCTTATCGCGGACCTTTATTACGATCAGAAGAACTACAGCCAGGCGCTGACCGAGTATGAAAAGGTGATCGAGCAGTCAGAGTTTGACGATCTGAGCGAGCAGGCCTACCTGCGCGAGGCGACGATCTATAACGCGCGGTCGCAGTACAGGCAGGCGCTTGAGGTCTACAGCCGTCTCGCCTCCGAGACCACGGACCCGGAATCTCACCGCCGCGCGGTCTACGGCATGGCGGAGGCCCACGCGGGGCTGTTCCAGTTCGACGAGGCGATCAAGGCGCTCAAACAGATCGATGACGAGGGCGAGCAGAATTACATCACGGCGCGCATAGCCGAGCTTGAGCAGAAGAAGCGCGAGGCCGCGCAAGCCCAGACCGGCGTCCAGCCATAAGAAAGGATCTCACCGCAGAGTCTTATTCTTCTCTGCGTAAACTCTGCGTCCTCTGTGTCTCCGCGGTGAATCTTCTCTTCCCTTCGGTCAATTCTTCAAAAGCTTGAGCCATTCGCGCATCTGTTTTCCGACACGCTCTGCGCTCGGGGGGTCGTAATTCGACATCACGACCGCCGTGTAGCCGCTGTCGGAGTTTATCTCGACCGTGGCGTTGATGCCCGGCGCGCCGCCCGCAAACCCGAACCCGCCGCGCCCGCCCGCCTTCGGCGACATCTGCCCCGTGAACATCCAGTTTGTGAACTCGGGCGATAGCAGCTTGTTGTTCGAAAGCGCGATGGCGAACTTCAACAGGTCTTCCGCCGTTGAATAGCCGCCGCCGGCCGAGCTCCCCCGCGCCGGCCGTGTGTAAAAATTGTTCCTCCGCCCGCGCCCGTTTGCCCCTTCGCGCGTGTAGCCTATGGCCAGGTTCTGAATCACCGCGTCGGCTTCGTATGAGTCGGTGTTCTCCATCCCCGCCGGCTTGAAGATGTGCTCGCGAACGTAGTCGTAATAGTCCTGCCCGGAGACTTTCTCGATGATCGCGCCGAGCACTATGTAGCCGCCATTTGAATACTGGCGTTTCGCGCCGGGCTCGAACGCCAAAGGCTGTGCGGCGAACAGCGGGATGAAATCGCCGTTCCTTCTGAGCCGGTCTTTCGCCGTGGCGTCGAATTTGTCGCCGAAGAAATCCCCTATGCCGGACGACATCTGAAGAAGATGCTGGATAGTCACCTTCTCGGCCGCCTCGCGGTTAGGGTAGTCGGGCAGGTGCTTAATGATCTTATCGTCAAACGAGAGCTTTCCCTTCTCTACGAGCTGGCCGATCGCGACCTTTGTGAAGATCTTGTTTATCGAGCCGAGGTTGAATTTCGTATCGACGCGGTTCGGGACGTTGAACTCTTTGCTGGCCAGTCCGTAGGCTTTTTGAAAGAGCGGCTTCCCGTTCTTCGCGAGAAGCACCGCGCCGGAAAACTCGTCGGCCTTGGCCGCGTCTTCGAGATACTTGTCTAAAGAAGAGACGACTTCGCCCTCGCTCATCACTCTCTTACCAGCGCCCGCCGATGATGCTTCATTCGAGGCGGCTCCAGAAGGCGGCTCGGTGTCTTCGACGCGGAAGCCGACGAGCTTGTGTGGCGGCGTGGCCTCGAACTCGAAACCTACCTCCAACCAGTCGCCGCTCTTTGTCTGGAGCAGCACCGTGATCGAAGCGTCGTCGGCCTTCACGATGCGCCGAAGGTCGAGGGTCTGAAACTCGTCGCGCATCTGCCTGTAGACCTGCAACCGCGCGTCGATGGGGCGGCGTTCGAGCGCAGCGGGCGCGACGTTGTTGGCGAAGAACTCGCGCATCTGCTTCTCGTCGCCGGAGTTGAACGCCTTCAGGTAGGCGGAGACGCGCTGGCCCGCAGGCGAGTTTGGCATCTCCAACCCGCGATGCGATTGCGCGAATATCACGGCGGCCAGCGCCGCGCTGAAGAGAATCGTGAGAGTCGTCTTTCTTGAAAGCATAATCATGCCCCGTTAGTTTTTTGCTTCGGTCGTCTCTTTCTCCAGCTCGCCGATGACTCGTTTAAGCTGATCGATTATCTCCTGGTCAGTGGCCTTTTCTAACAGCTTTTTCACGGCGGCGAGGTGAGCCGTGCGGAGCGACTGCGCGGCTGGAACTTCGATGTCAGGCTTGACGCCCGTGCCTTCCCAGTTGGTCTTGGAGATGGGGTTGATGGCGCGACCGCTAGGCACGAAGATTTGGAAATGCTCGTTTATCCTGCGGACGCCTCCGGGGTGCGCGCCGCCGCCTGTCGTCTCGCCGACGATAGTCGCGCGCTTCAGATTCTTGAGATTGTAAGTAAACTCTTCGGCCGCCGAAAACGTGCGCTTGCTCGTCAACACGTAAACGTCCTTGCCCGCGTAACGCTTCCCCGGCACGTAAGGCAGCGTCCACCATTGATGCGTGCTGTCGCCTTCGCGCCAGTAGAGGTCGTTGAGGTGGACCGGCTCTGAGTCGAAGAGGTAGCTCGAAAGCAGCGCCACCGTAGCGGGGTCGCCGCCGCCGTTTTGTCTGAGGTCGAAGATCAAAGCGTCTGTATTAGCCACGAAATTCATGGCGGCTACGATTGTCTCAGCGCTGAACTCGGCCGGCGTGAAGCCTCGCAGGTCTATGTAACCTACGTTGCCCTTCAGCCGCTCAACCTTCTCGAAACCAAAATTGATCTTCTTGAGAAAGTTGTTGAATCGCACGCGCTCCTCGGGCGTGGGGCCTCGCTGCCCGCCTTCCGCCGGAATGGCCTCGTGGCTGTAGCGCACTCGCAGGTGTTTATCGCGGCTCACTTCTTGAAGGTCGGCCGTGAGCTTTTGCGCAAACTGTTTGGAGCTTGTGACGTTGTCGTACTCCTTCTTTTGAGCCCGCTCGCGGATCGCCTGCTCCATCTTCTTGGCGACCTCCGGGAAGACGTAGTTCTCGTTAACCCTCTTTATCAATCCTTCGATCACGGCCGACCGCGTCGCTGCGTCTAAGGTTATATCGGGCTGCTCCGGCCCCTGTTGCGCGAATGCCGGGGCGGAACCGAACAGAAAGACCACTGCGGTCAGGCATAAAACCTTCAGCAAGTTTCTCATCAATCTTCTCCTATCGTTTTGACGGACGGCCGTCAGGATAATGCCCATACCCTGATTCAGGATAGGCGGGCGAAAAGTTCCTTTATCTTTCAGAAGTCTGTGCTCTCCTCAACCAACGAGGCTCGCTCTGTGTTAGTTCCACCCACTCGAATAAGGCTAGCTTTACGTGTTAATATCTTTCATGTAATATTTCGGTTTTCGGAGAACACCTACAGGTGAGCTATTAAGGCCGGGGTTGCTAAATCCACGGAGAATCTATGTCAATAGAAACGGCTCTCAGAGAGACCAGAATCCGCGAGCTTAAACCGCCCGCCCCCGCCTGTGTCGCCCGCGAGGCGACGCTGGGCGAAGCCATCGGCTCGATGAGGGCGCGGAAGGCCGGGTGCGTGCTCGCGTGCGAGGGCGACCGGCTTGTAGGCATACTGACGGAGCGGGACATCCTCAGGCGAGTGGCGGGCGAAGATGTCTCTCTAGATTCTTCGGTGGCCGATTTCATGTCGGCCGGGCCGAAGACGCTGACGATGGACGACCTGCTCGGCGACGCGATACGGCTGATGGATGAAGGCGATTATCGCCACGTCCCCATAGTCGATAAATCAGGCAGGATCGAGGCAATAATCTCTATCCAGCAGGTCATACAGTTCCTGGCGGAGCTTTACCCGACAGAGGTGCTGAACCTGCCGCCCGAGCCGCACCAGTACATGGACTCGCGCGAGGGCGGATAATCATACGAGATAGGTTAATTATGGAATCGACGACAATACTCAACAACGTAGAAGACAAGCACATCGAAGAGCTTGAGGCGGTGACCATAAGGTTCGCCGGCGACTCGGGCGACGGCATGCAGCTTACCGGCACGCAGTTCACGAACACGTCGGCCGTCGTGGGCAACGACATCTCGACGCTGCCGGACTTCCCGGCCGAGATCCGCGCCCCCGCGGGCAGCCTGCCGGGCGTGTCGGGCTTTCAACTGAACTTCTCGAACCACGACATACGCACGCCCGGCGACGAGCCGAATGTGCTTGTGGCGATGAACCCGGCCGCGCTCAAAGTCAACCTGGCTGACCTCGAAGATGGCGGCATACTGATCGTGAACACCGACGCCTTCAACGAGAACAATCTCAAGAAGGCCGGCTACCCGGCGAACCCGCTCGAAGACGGGAGCCTTTCGGGCTACAGGCTCTTCAAGCTCCCCATCACGACGCTCAACCGCGCCGCGCTGCGCGACGAGGTCAAGCTTCCGCCTAAGGAGATCGACCGGTGCAAGAATTTCTGGGCGCTCGGCCTGATGTACTGGCTCTACGACCGCCCGCTCGACCCGACCATGCGCTGGATCGAGGACAAGTTCAAAAAGAAGCCCGAAGTCGTAAAGGCGAACGCGACCGCGCTCAAGGCCGGGTTCGCCTACGCCGAGGCCGCCGAGATATTCACCACACACTATCGCGTGCGGCGCGCGGCGATCACGCCGGGCAAGTACCGTAACATCACAGGCAACGAAGCGACCGCGCTCGGCTTTGTCGCGGCAAGCGTGCTCTCGGGCCGCCCGCTATTTTACGCGAGCTATCCGATCACGCCCGCCTCAGACATTCTGCACGAGCTTTCGACGCGCAAGAATTTCGGCGTCAAGACGTTTCAGGCCGAAGACGAGATAGCGGCCGTGTGCGCGGCGGTAGGGGCGGCCTTCGCGGGCCAGTTGGGGCTGACGGGGACGAGCGGGCCGGGGCTCGCGCTCAAGAGCGAAGCCATAGGGCTCGCCGTGATGACGGAGCTCCCGCTGGTCATCGTTAACGTGCAGAGAGGCGGCCCGTCTACGGGGCTGCCTACGAAGACAGAGCAGGCCGACCTTCTTCAGGCGATGTTCGGGCGCAATGGCGAATGCCCCGTTGCGATAGTCGCGCCCGCGACCCCCGGCGATTGCTTCCACATGGCCGTGGAGGCGTTTCGCATAGCGACGAAACACATGCTGCCGGTCATCTACCTGTCGGACGGGTACCTGGGCAACGGGGCCGAGCCGTGGAAGCTGCCTGAGATGGACGAGCTGCCGCGCTTTGAAGTGACCTTCCATAAAGACCCTGCTAATTTCCATGCCTACGCGCGCGACCCTCAGACGCTGGCGCGGCCGTGGGCGATACCGGGGACGCCCGGCCTTGAGCACCGCATCGGTGGCATCGAGAAGCAGGACATAACCGGCAACGTCTCCTACGACCCCGAAAACCACATGCACATGGTCTGGACGCGCGCCGAGAAGGTCGCGCGAATAGCTGACGACATACCTGGGCTTGAAGTCTTCGGCGAGCCGGAAGGCCGGTTGCTGGTCATAGGCTGGGGGTCTACGCACGGGTCCATCACCTCGGCCGTCGAAGAGATGCAGCGGCGCGGCAAGTCAGTCTCCAGCGTCCACCTTCGCCACCTGAACCCCTTCCCGAAGAACCTCGGGGAGATAATCGGCAAGTTCGACCGCGTGCTGGTGCCCGAGCTGAACATGGGGCAGTTAGCTATGCTGTTGAGGGCGCGCTACCTTGTGCCGGCCATCTCGTTCCCGAAGGTCAAAGGGAAGCCGTTCAAGATCAGCGAGCTCACGGCGAAGATGGACGAAGTCTATGAAGATTGATTGCTTCGGAACGAGAAATAGCAGAAGAAAGAAGAGAGAATATGAGCACTAACATAGATCAACCGAACGGCGGCAACGGGCAGACGCCCCCCGTCAAGCTTACGAGAAAAGATTTCGTGTCGGACCAGGAGGTCCGCTGGTGTCCCGGCTGCGGCGACTACGCGATACTGGCGCAGGTCCAGAAGGTCATGCCTGAACTGGGCATACGGCGCGAGAACACCGTCTTCGTCTCCGGGATCGGCTGTTCGAGCCGGTTCCCGTATTACATGAACACCTACGGGTTTCACGGCATACACGGCCGCGCGCCCGCCATCGCGACGGGCATCAAGGCATCTAACCCGGAGCTTTCCGTCTGGGTGATAACCGGCGACGGCGACGCGCTGTCGATAGGCGGCAACCACCTGATCCATGCGATACGCCGTAACCTCGACATCAACATAGTGCTGTTCAACAACCGCATCTACGGGTTGACCAAGGGGCAGTACTCGCCCACTTCCGAATTCGGCAAGAAGACGAAATCGACCCCGTTCGGCGTCATCGATTACCCGCTCAACCCGCTGTCGGTGGCGCTCGCGGCCGAGGCGACTTTCGTGGCGCGCTCCGTAGACACGCACACGGCGCACCTCCAGATGGTCGTCGAGCGGGCCATGCATCACAAGGGCGTCTCCTTCGTAGAGGTCTATCAGAACTGCAACATCTTCAACGACGCCGCGTTCGACATGTTCACGTCGCGCGACGTGAAGGAAGACCGCATGATCGAGCTCCATCACGAGAAGCCGCTCGTCTTCGGCAAGGAGAAGAACAAGGGCGTAAGAATGCGCTCGGACATGCACCTGGAGGTCGTGGAGCTCGGCGAGGGCGTGAGCGAATCGGACCTGATAGTCCATAACGAGAAGGCCGCCGACTCTTACCTGGCTTACATGCTGGCGCGCATGGAATACCCCGAATACCCCGTCCCGATAGGCGTCTTCCGCGACATCGAGAAGCCGACTTACGAGGCCCTGCTCGAAGAGCAGATCACCTCGGCGATCGAGAGGATGGGGCCGGGCAGCCTTGAGAAGCTGATCCACAGCGGCGACACGTGGGTCATAGAATAGTGCTGAGTGAAAGAATATTACTCAGGACTCAGGACTCAGGACTCAGGACTAATTATGGTTATATGCCCGCGCTGCGGCGAAGAGAACATTGAAGGGGCCGATCGATGTATTGAGTGCCTGGAGCCTTTTCGCGACCGTGACGTGCCTCAGCCCAAAGAGGGGCTCCAGCGTCTGATCATGGAGACTCCCGTCAGCGAGCTCTCCGATCATACGCCCGTCACGGTCCCGCCCGACACGTCGGTGGCCGAGGCCATAAGTCGCATGAAGGCCGACCAGAAGGCGCTGGTGCTCGTGGTCGCTGACCAGAAGCTTGTCGGCATATTCACCGAGCGAGACATCCTGTTAAAGATCATAGGCGAGCATAAGGACTTGAATCAGATGAAGGTCCGCGACTGCATGACGCGAGCGCCCGAAACCGTGGAGCCGACGGACTCGCTGCGGATCGCCTTGAACAAGATGTCTGTCGGGGGGTTCCGCCACATCCCCATCGCCGACGAGGGGCGCGTGGTGGGGCTGGTCACGGCTAAAGACGCCTTGAGATTCCTGGCCCGCGAAGTGCTTTACAAGTGAACAGTAAACAGTGACTAGTGACAAGAAATTTGCAATGTTATAAACCTGTCTCGTCACTTGTAACGGTTTACTGTTCACGGTATAGTAACGGGCAGATGAGCAATAAGGGGTAGGACAAGCCTCCAGGCCATTACCGGCGGGCGAATCAAACAAGGAGCAAAGACAGTAGAATGATAAAGAATGGTTTACCTTTTTTCCTCACATTGGTTCTCGCTCTGTCTTCGGTTGTTGCGGTCTCGGCTGACGACCACCCCAACGACGCCCTGGTCACCAACGCGAAAGGCGAGGTGCGCAGGTGGGAGATAACCGGCCCGTGGGGCGGCGACGTGCGCGCCCTTGTCGTATCGCCGGCCAACCCCGAAGTGCTCTACCTCGGCACGAGCGACGGGCAGATCTTCCACTCGAAAGACGGCGCGCGCACCTGGCAGCGGATCAAGCCCGGCATAGACAAACGCGGGCTTTCCGTAGACCAGATAGTCATCGACCCTCGCAACCCGAACACGATGTATGTCGGCGTCTGGGCCGTAGCCTCGGCGACAGACGGCGAGGGCGTCTACAAGAGCGAAGACGCGGGCCAGACCTGGAAGCTTCTGAAAGACACGAAGGGGCTGACTATTCTTTCGCTCGCCCTGTCGCCGACGGACTCTAATTTCCTGATCGCGGGCGCGAAGTCCGGCGTCTTCCGCTCGACGGATGCGGGCAAGAACTGGGAGCGCATCTCGCCCGAAGGCCACCCCGAGATACGCGGGATCAACTCGGTAGCCATCGACCCGCGCAACCACGATGTCATCTACGCGGGGACGCACCACCTGCCCTACAAGACGACTGACGGCGGCCAGAGCTGGAAGCTCACGGGCTATAAGACGGTCGGGCTCATAGACGATTCCGACATAATGGGGATATGCGTATTGCCGAACGACCCGAACACGGTCTTCGTCAACGCCTGTAGCGGGATATACCGCTCTTCGTCGGCCGGCGAGAAATGGACGAAGCTCCCCGGCATACCTTTCAGCGCGCGCCGGACCTACGCGCTGCTGCCGCACCCGTCGGACCCGAACATCATATTCGCCGGGACGAGCGAAGGCTTGTGGCGCACGAAAGACGGCGGAAAGCGCTGGATGCTGCTCACGTCGAAGTCGGTAGTCATTCGCTCAGTGGTGATCCACCCCGACAAGCCGTCGCGCGTTCTGATTGCGACCGACGATTTCGGCGTGCGGACTTCGGATAACATGGGCGACGATTTCATGGATTCGAACGCGGGCTTTATACACCGCCACATCCTTTCGATAATGCCCGACGCGACCGAGCGCGGGCGGTTGCTCGCAAGCGTCTATCACGACGGGACGGCCGGGAGCGTCTTCTCGTCGGCCGATGGCGGCGAGACCTGGCAGAGCTCTTCACGCGGGCTGGGCGCGCGCGACGTGTTCGCCTTTTACCAATTGCCGGATAACCCTTCGGTGATTTACGCAGGGACGAACACGGGCGTCTTCCGGTCCAACGACCGCGGCTTTAGCTGGACTTTCGTAGGCAAACCGCAGGAGCCGGCCCCCGTAAAGCCCGCCAAGAAACCGGCGCGGCGCACGACGCGCTCAAGCGTCGCGACCCCGGCGGTGCTCTCGTCCCCGTCTCTGGTCGGGCGATACGAGACGCAGGTGGCGCAGCGCAAAGGCAGGAAGCCGGCCGCTCAATCTAAGAAAGCCGCGCCTAAGAAGAAGCCTGCACCGAAGCCCGCCGAGCCCGAAGGGCCTATGCAGATCGAGCTTACGAAACAGGTGGACGACATCACAAGCTTCGTCGACAGCACGGGGCGGCGCGGGCTGATGGCCGCCACGCTCGACGGGCTCTACCGCACGACTGACGAGACGAAGGGCTGGGAGAAAGTTCTCATCAGCGGCTACGAAGCGACGGGCCGCGTCTTCTCCGTGGCGACTCACAAAGACATACCGAACAGGATATTCGTCGGGACGCGGCAGGGGTTGTTTATCTCGACCGATGGCGGCTCGACCTGGGCGCACGTCGACCGCGGCCCTAGCGATATGTCTGTGAAAGCCATAGCCATCGACCCGCGCGACGCCGAGCTCGTGCTCGTGGGGACAAACCAATTCGTATTCCGCTCGACCAATGGCGGGCGCACCTGGGTGCGCAGGGGCGGGGGGCTGCCCGTAGGCGACTTCACCTCGATAGTGATCAACCCCACGAACCCCGAAGAGGTAATGGTCGCGGAGTATTCGCGCGGCGGGATATACCGCTCGACCGACCGGGGCTATTTCTTCGACCGCATAGACGCGGAGCTGCCTAGCAGTCGGGTCTGGACGCTGACGTTCGACCCGTTTGACCGCGACCGCATTTACGCGGGCAGCTTCTCAAGCGGCGTCTACGTGCTCACGATCCAGCGCGGAGCGATGAATAGTAGCCAGTAGCCAGTAGCCAGTAGTCAGTAGATGGGAACGCTACTGGCTACTGGCAACTGACTACTGGCTACTGGCTACTTATGAAAATCCATGAATACCAAGGCAAGCAGCTTCTAGCAAAATACGGGGTGACGGTCCCGCGCGGCGAGGTCGTAGAATCGGCCGACCAGGTGCGCGCCGTCGTTGAGCGGCTGGGGCTGCCCGTAGTCGTCAAGGCGCAGATACATGCCGGCGGGCGCGGCAAGGGCGGCGGCGTTAAGCTCGCGCGCACGGCCGAAGAGGCCGAGCAGATCGCGCGGCAGATGATCGGCATGAATCTCGTCACGCCGCAGACGGGCCCCGAGGGGCGCGAAGTCCGCCGCGTGCTGATCGAAGAGGGCTTGAAGATCAAGCAGGAGTTTTATCTCGGGATCGTGCTCGACCGCGCCATTTCGCGGCTGGTCTTCATGGCGTCGGCCGCCGGCGGCATGGACATCGAAGAGGTCGCGGCGCACGAGCCGGAGAAGATATTGAAGGAGCCTATCGACCCCGCCGTCGGCCTGCTGCCTTTCCAGGCTCGCAAACTGGCGTTCGGAATCGGGCTGCCGAAAGAGCTCGCCAACAAGGCGGTCAAGTTTATGACCTCGCTTTATCGCGCCTACGTCGACCTCGACGCGTCGCTGGCCGAGATCAACCCGTTCCTGCTGACCGAAGACGGCGAGCTGTATGCGCTCGACGCGAAGCTCAATTTCGATGACAACGCCATGTTCCGGCATAAGGAGTACAGCGAGCTCCGGGATTTGAATGAAGAGGAGCCGCTTGAGATCGAAGCGTCAAAGTTCGACCTGAACTACATCAAGCTCGACGGCAACATCGGCTGCATGGTGAATGGCGCGGGGCTGGCTATGGCGACGATGGACATAATCAAGCTCGCCGGGGGCGAGCCCGCTAATTTTCTCGACGTTGGCGGCGGCGCGTCTCAGGAGCGCGTTGAAAACGCTTTCCGCATTCTGCTGTCGGACCCGAACGTGCGCGCGGTGCTCATCAACATCTTCGGCGGGATAGTCCGCACCGACATGGTCGCGATGGGCGTCGTCGAAGCCGCCCGTAAGATAGGGGTGAAGATCCCCGTAGTCGTGCGGCTCGAAGGCACAAACGTCGAGCGCGGGCGCGAGGTGATAGAGCAATCCGGCCTCGGGTTCGTGACCGCGTCGGGCATGAAAGACGCCGCCGAAAAAGTCGTCGCGCTCGCCCGCTAATCAAACAGAATCTTCATAAAGCGAGTTTTCAACTCCGCGGCGCGGCCGGTTATAATAGAGTCATGGCAAGGGGATGGGAAAGCAAAGCGGTGGAAGCGCAGATCGAGGAGAATCTGCTCAACGAGCAGAAGGCTCAACTGAGCCGGGCGGAGCTTGAACGGCGGCAGAAGAGAGAGAGCCTGCTGCTGTCAAGAGCCAGGGTCGTCGAAGAGCTGAAGACGAGCCGCAACCCTCGATATAAAAAGATGCTCACCGACGCGCTGGCCGACCTCGATCAAAAGCTCGCTGAGTTTGATTAATTCAAGCAGCCACCTCTGAAGAGTCCCGGAGGGAGGAAAGATATTAGCCGGTGGTGAAACCACCGGAATCAATCATCCACATAATCCCGCGCCCTGGAAGG
>DATFGQ010000076.1:0-95006 GCA_035249305.1 Blastocatellia bacterium
TGATAAAGCCGATAGAGTACCTGAGAAAACGAAGCAAAGGCCAGGCTATCAGCCCGGCCTGCTTTTTCAGGGATTCGATTATAGAAGGCGGGACAAGCTCCTTCTTAGCTTAAAGCCTATGGGGCTTGTCCCTGCCCGGATGGCCGTAAGGCCATGACCGTCATCGCCCTGCGGGCGATCCGGGCAGGGACAAGCCCTGCCCCTACAGGTCGATCTCAGATTTACGCCCCGGCCTCTCCGCCGGCTTCGAAGCTCGCCTCGCTACCCGTAGTCACGGGCTCAGTCTCGGGCTGAGGCTCCTGGCTCGCGGGCGCCGTGGCGGGCGAGAGCGTCTCCCGTAAGAGCTCGTCTATACGGTCGACAAACTTTATCTCAAGCTCGCGCAACGTCTCTTCCGGAACGTCTTTCAGGTCGGGCTTGTTGCGCCCAGGCAGCACGACGCGCTTCATCCCCGCGCGCCGCGCCGCAAGGACTTTGCCCTTTATCCCGCCTACGGGAAAGACCAACCCGCTTAGCGTTATCTCGCCCGTCATGGCCGTGTCGTTCCTGACCGGGCGGCCGGAACATAGCGACGCGAGCGCCGACACGATGGCCACGCCCGCCGAAGGCCCGTCCTTCGGTATCGCGCCCGCGGGCACATGGACGTGGACGCCATTCTTTTCAAAGATCTCTTTGCAGTCGATGCTTATCTCCTGGCCGTGCGACCAGAGGTAGCTGTGCGCGGCCCGCGCGGACTCCTGCATCACCTCGCCCAACTGCCCCGTAAGAGTCAGCCCCTTAGAGCCGGGCAGCAGAGTCGCTTCGATGAACAAGACTTCGCCGCCCATCTCCGTCACCGCAAGCCCCGTCGCCACGCCGGGCGGCAGAGTCTCGCGCGCCATCTCGTGGAAGAACCTCTCGTGCCCAAGATACTCTTCCAGGTCGTCGGGCATTATGGTGAAGACTTCGCCTTCGCCCTTCGCCACCTTCAGCGCGACCTTGCGCGCGAGCCGCCCGATCGTGCGCTCCAACTGGCGGACGCCCGCCTCGCGCGTGTAGCGGCTGATGATCGCCGCGATGGCTTCGTCCGTGATTTGGAGTTGTTCTTCGCTCAGGCCCGCCTCCTTGATCTGTCGCGGCGCCAGGTAGCGCTTCGCGATGTGAAGCTTCTCCTCCTCGCTGTAACCCGAAAGCTGAATTATCTCCATGCGGTCGCGCAGCGCGTGCGGTATCGGCGACAGCGCGTTGGCCGTGGCGATAAAAAATACTTTCGAGAGGTCGAACGGCAGGTCGAGGTAATGATCCCTGAAAGAGAAATTCTGCGCCGGGTCGAGTATCTCGAGCAGCGCCGAAGCCGGGTCGCCGCGAAAATCCATGCCGAGCTTATCGACTTCGTCGAGCATCATCACGGGGTTGTTCACGCCCGCGCGCCTGAGCGCCTGAATGATGCGGCCCGGCAAGGCGCCTATGTAAGTGCGCCTGTGCCCGCGCAGCTCCGCCTCGTCGCGAACGCCGCCCAGCGACATACGCTCGAACTTGCGCCCCATCGCCCGCGCGATCGACTGGCCCAGGCTGGTCTTCCCCACGCCCGGCGGGCCGACGAAACAGAGTATCGGCGCTTTGGTCTTCGGGTTGAGCTTTATCACCGCGAGGTGCTCAAGTATCCGCTCCTTTATGTCGTCCAGGTCGTAGTGGTCTTCGTCAAGCACCTCCCGCGCGTGATTCAGATCGAGATTATCGTCGGTCGCTTTCATCCACGGCAGGTCTAAAATCCATTCCAGATAAGTGCGTATGACATGGTAATCGGGCGCGGCCGCAGGCAGCCGCTCAAGCCTTCGCAGCTCGCGCTCGGCCTCGGTCCTCACGTCGTCGGGCAGGTCGGCCTTCTCGACGCGCTCGCGCAGGAGCGCCGCCTCGGCCTGCTCGGGCTCCGTCTCGCCGAGCTCTTTTTGAATCTGCTTCATCTGCTCGCGGAGTATGTAATCGCGCTGCGCTTTGCCCAACTCCTCCTGCGCCTGCGAAGCTATCTTCGCGCGTATGTCGAGGACTTCGACCTCGCGCGTCAGGTACGAATGCATAAGGCGGAGCAGCTCGCTCTCGGTGTCCGCCTCAAGCAGCGCCTGCTCCTGCGCCACTTCGAGCTCAAGCACGGAGCCGAGGAAGTAGGCCAGCCGCACGGCGTCGTCGGCCTGCACGATGATGTTCCGGATCTCGGCCGGCACGTTCGGCAGAAGCGCGAGCGCCTTCTGCACGAGCGCGTCTATGTTGCGGCGCAGCGCCTCGACTTCGGGCGTCTCTTCGCGCACGGGCTCGGGCAGTATCTCGACGCGGGCCCTGAGGTAAGGCGACTGCTCGGTGAACCCTATTATGCGAAAGCGCTCCTGGCCCTGGACGATCAGATGCAGCATCTCTTCGGTGCCCGGCGACCGCATCATCCTGTTTATCACCACGAGGGTTCCGACGGTGTAGAGGCTTGACACAGTCGGCTCGGTCTCGCCGTCTTCGCGCTGCGCGACTACGCCGAGGAGCTTCTCTTCCGTAGCCAGGGCGGCTTCGGCCGCGCGCAGGCTGAGCGGTCGCCCGATCGAAAGGGGCGAGATACCCGAAGGGAATATCACTGTGTTTCGCAGCGGGAGTATGGGAAGCTCTAAGGTTCTGTTTTCTGTATTCGTATTTTCGGTATTCGTATTTTCAGACATTATTTCCCCTATCAACCTGAAATCTCAAATCCGGAATTTGAAACCTCAGACGATCCTTGGCTCACGGCCTAGCCATTGCAATCGATGTGCAATATCAACCACCCGTCGCGCGACTCCGTGCGGACCTCGGCGCTTGAAAGGTCGCACGGTATCTGCAAGACCCGCTCGAAGCGACTGTAGGTGATCTCAAGCTGGTAGTAGCTCCAGCCTTCCGTTATGACCCCGTCGCGTCGGACGCCGCGGACTATGAGCCTGTCGTCGGCTACCAGGACCTGCACGTCTTCGGGCTTTACGCCAGCGAGGTCGAACTTGATCTTCCAGCCCTCTGGGCAACGGTATATGTCTACGGCGGGCTGCCACAGCGGGCCACTCGAACGGCGGAACGACCCTTCGCTGGTCAACCTCTCGATGAATTTAACGTCCTTGTGTCTTGACATTATCCAGCTACTCCGGCACCTATTTTTGTGATTTCGTCCTGCTCGCGCGAGGCGAGCACCGAATCTATTATCCCGTAATCGACCGCCTGCCGCGGGCTGAGGATGAAGTCGCGCTCAACGTCGCCATCGATCTTCTCGAAGCTCTGGCCCGTCGCTTCGGCCAGTATCTCCGACAGCCGCGTGCGCATGCGGAGCATCTCTTCGGCGTAGATCTTGACGTCGGTCGCCTGCCCGGCCAGCCCTTCGATCGAAGGCTGGTGGATCAGTATCCGCGAATGCGGGAGCGAATAGCGTTTGCCCTTCGTCCCGGCGGCCAGAAGAACCGCGGCCATCGAGGCGGCCTGCCCCATGCAGATGGTCACGATGTCGGGCTTGATGAATCGCAGCGTGTCGTAGATTGCGAGCCCCGCCGTTATCGACCCGCCGGGGCTGTTGATGTAGATAGAGATGTCGCGGTCCGGGTCCTCCGATTCCAGGTGAAGCAGCTCGGCCACGACAATGTTGGCCACGACTTCGTCTATCGGCGTGCCCAGGAATATTATGTGCTCCCTGAGCAGCCTCGAATAGATGTCGTAGTGGCGCTCGCCCCGGCTCGTGTTTTCAACTACGGTTGGTATCAACATCTTTCTGAGTCCTGAGTCCTGAGTCCTGAGTCCTGAGTACCTGTTTTTCACTCAGGACTCAGGACTCAGCACTTTTCTAGAACCTTAAGATCGCGCCTATGCCTATGCCCGCCATCTTGTCGGCGGCAGCGCCCGAGACCATCTGAACTTTGCCCGCCTGGTCGAGGACCCTGTGCGAGGCGCGGTTGACCAGGTCCGGCGCGGGCTGAAGCTTGCCGCCGCAGAAAGAGCACTCGTCCGGCCCGGCTTCGAGCAGCACATGGCAGGATTCGCACTCCTTGCCTTCGGCGTGGTAATCCTTCGCCACGACCAGACAGTAGACCCGCTGCTCCTGTATGGCGGCGAGCGTGTCCGACAGCCCTATGACCGCGCGATCGTTCTTCATCGCGGCCGTTATCATCCCGTCGACCATGCGCGCCTCGTCCTCGTGCTCGGACTTCTGCTGCACCGCGCGGATCTCGTTTACGACACGCTCGTAGTTCGCCTCAAGCGGGACCGATATCGCCCCTATGATCATCTGTTCGAGCCGCTTGGGCAACTCGTTGGTGAATAGCGACGTGGCCTCGACCGGCCCGCCCACGACTATCCTCGAGAGCTTCTTTCGCTCGACTATGGCGCCCAGCTCGTCGGCGACGCGCTTGGCGTGCCACTTCAGGTGCTTCGTGTGGTCGCGCTCCATCTGGCCCTGGGACCAGATGTGGTCGGTCCCCGTGGTCGAGTGTTTGTTAGGAACGTCGGAGAGAATCTCCGCCTGCTGCTGCATGCCTTCGGCGTCTACCGTCAGTATGCGCGCGCGCTGTTTATCCATCAGCACGACGACGAACCGGTCGTGGTCTTCGATCACTTCGAAAAGCGGCCGGACCCAGGGCTGGGGCGACCACCGGGCTTCTGTCGGCACCTCGACCTGTAGGTCGCGCTGCCACCAGAAGTCGTGAGACGAGTCGGAGAATATGACCAGCCCTTTCCCCTTCGGCGTGTAGTCTCTCAGGAAGCGAAGGACGCGGTCGGCCTCGCTCTCAAACTTCGGCTTGTTGTTCTCGGCCGCGATCTGCGTCTCAAGCAAATGGCGAAAGCAATTCTCGACAGCCCTTTCGAACCCGCGGTTCAAGTTCACCGCGTTCGATTGATCGATGTTGACATACAGACTCAGGACTTGTGAGTCGGGGCCAGATACGTACTTCTGCAACTCGCGTACATCGTCATACGAGATCATGCCATCCTCCTTGTCCCCAGTATTTTCGTTTATGAACATTACGGGATCAGCGCGGGTCAAACCTGCGCCTGCGCGACAGGCGCATTGATTCGACCTTCCGGAAAAATCTCTTCCAGGGTGACCAGTCTCCCCTCGTCAAGATAAGCGTCCGGCGCGTCGTCGGAGAGAAGGAAAAACTTCGTCGTCCCTTCGGCCCCGCGCCCGCTCGTCACTTTCTTCATCGTTGAACGGTCCAACCGCGCGGGCAAAAAGATCATCAGCTCGGGGTTGCGCTCCTTATAGCGCGCGACCGCGTCACTGCCCGACCAGACCGGTATCACAAGCTCGCCGTTTATCCCGCGGGTGAAAAGATCGCCGTTGGCACGTCTCATCACAAACAGCTCGCTCATACGAGTTGGACCTCCTGTCTAATTGGCAAGCGTCGTTACGCTCATGATAGCACTTAATTTACTCGATTTGAAATTTGGATGGCGGATGATGCGCTTTCGCGCGCCGCGATTTCAAATCTCAAATCCCTCACTCCCCGCTCCTCGTCGCCGCGGCCTGCGCGGTCGAAAACGTTATGCGATCGCCCGCCAGCCCTATCTGGACCGTCGTGTTGTCCCTCACGTCCCCCTTCAAGATCAGTCGCGAGAGCGGGGTTTCGATCTCGCGCTGGATGGTCCGCTTTAGCGGGCGCGCGCCATAGACCGGGTCGTAGCCCACGCGCGCTATGTGAGCCTTCGCCTCCTCGCTCAGCTCTAAGGTCACCCGGCGGTCGCGCAGCCTCCGGCGGAGCTGTTCGAGCTGTATGTCGACGATCTTTTTGAGGTCCTCTTCCGACAGCGCGTGGAAGACTATGATCTCGTCCACGCGGTTGAGGAACTCGGGCCTGAAGTGATGGCGTAGCGCGTCGAGCACTCCCTCCTTCATGCTCTCGTACTGGTCGCCTTCGAGCTGCCCGTGGTATTCGAGGATCAGGTGGCTGCCGATGTTCGAGGTCATTATGATGATGGTGTTTTTGAAGTTCACCACCCTGCCCTGACCGTCCGTGAGCCGCCCGTCGTCGAGTATCTGGAGCAACACGTTGAACACGTCATGGTGAGCCTTCTCGACCTCGTCGAAAAGCACCACGGAATAAGGCCGGCGGCGCACGGCCTCCGTGAGCTGGCCGCCTTCCTCGTAGCCGACGTAACCCGGAGGAGCGCCGATCAGCCGCGCCACCGTATGCTTCTCCTGGTACTCGGACATGTCTATGCGAATCATCGCATGCTCGTCGTCGAACAAGAACTCCGCGAGCGCGCGGGCGAGCTCCGTCTTGCCCACGCCCGTCGGCCCGAGAAAGATGAACGAGCCGATAGGCCGGTTCGGGTCTTTCAAACCCGAGCGCGCGCGTATGACCGCGTCCGAGACGGCGCTCACGGCCTCGTCCTGGCCGACCACGCGCTTGTGAAGATGCTCTTCAAGCGAGAGGAGTTTTTGAAGCTCGCCTTCGAGCAGCTTCGACACGGGTATGCCTGACCAGCGGCTCACGACTTCGGCGATGTCCTCTTCGTCGACCTCCTCTTTAAGAAGCCGGTTGCGCGACTGCTGCTGGTCGAGCGAGCCTTCGTACTCTCGCAACTGCTTTTCGAGCTGAGAGAGTGTGCCGTAGCGGAGCTCGGCCGCGCGGTTCAAGTCATAGTCGCGCTCGGCCTGCTCGACGGCCACCTTAGTCTCTTCGATCTGCTCGCGTATCGCGCGGATCTTCTCGACAGACTCTTTTTCGGCCTGCCAGCGCGCCTTGAGCTGGTCGGCATTCGCCTTCAGATCGGCCAGCTCTTTTTCGAGCCGCGCGAGCCGGTCCATAGAAGCGGCGTCGCTCTCTTTCTTGAGCGCCTCGCGCTCGATCTCAAGCTGCATCACGCGCCGCAATATCTCGTCGAGCTCTCCGGGCATCGAGTCGATCTCGGTCCGCAGCTTCGCCGCGGCTTCGTCTACGAGATCGATGGCCTTGTCGGGCAAAAAGCGGTCTGAGATATAACGGTGCGAAAGCACGGCGGCGGAGACCAGCGCCGAATCTTTTATGCGGACGCCGTGATGGACCTCGTAACGCTCGCGCAAACCGCGAAGGATCGAGATCGTGTCTTCGACCGTAGGCTGGTCTACGACGACGGGCTGGAACCGGCGCTCAAGCGCCGCGTCTTTTTCAACATGCTTGCGGTATTCGTCCAGCGTGGTCGCGCCTATGCAGTGGAGCTCGCCGCGCGCGAGCATAGGCTTCAACAGGTTCGACGCGTCGACGGCGCCTTCGGCCGCGCCCGCGCCTACGATCGTGTGCATCTCGTCTATGAAGAGTATGATCTCGCCTTCGGACTTCTGTATCTCGTTGAGCACGGCCTTGAGCCGCTCTTCAAACTCGCCGCGGTACTTCGCCCCCGCGACGAGCGCGCCCATGTCGAGCGCGACGATCCGCTTGTTCTTGAGCCCTTCGGGCACGTCGCCGCGGATGATGCGCTGCGCCAGCCCCTCGACTATCGCCGTCTTGCCCACGCCGGGCTCGCCTATCAGCACGGGGTTGTTCTTCGTTCGGCGCGACAGCACCTGTATGACGCGGCGTATCTCGTCGTCGCGGCCGATCACGGGGTCGAGCTTGCCCGTCGAGGCCATCCTGGTCAGGTCGCGGCCGTAGCGGTCGAGCGCCTCGTAGGTCGCTTCGGGGTTCGTGGAGGTGACGCGCTGGTGGCCGCGCACCTGAACGAGCGACTGCATCACGCGGTCGCGGGTCGCGCCCACCGTCTTGAGCGCGCGCGACGCGGGGCCGCCCTCTTCTATGATCGCAAGCAACAGGTGCTCTACGCTTATGTAATCGTCTTTTAGCTTCTTCGCCTCGTCTTCGGCGATGACCGAGACCTTCTGCAACCGCCCGGAGATGTAGACCTGCCCGACGGTCCCGGCCGGGCCTGTGACTTTGGGAAACTTACTGATCTCGTTTTCGAGGACCTGCTTGAGAGGCTCCGTGTTCACTCCGGCCCTGGTCAGCACCGAAGGCACAAGGCCGCCTTCCTGCTCTAGCAGCGCGAGCAAGAGGTGCTCGACTTCTATCTGCTGGTTGCTGTAGCGCGTGGCGAGCGATTGAGCCGCGCGAACAGCCTCCTGCGCCTTTTCCGTAAAACGATTGATGTCCATCCCTTTGCTCTCCTTATTACCTCTCTGACCCCAGCCGCGGGTTAAAGTTGCTCGACTGAGCAAGCTCTTTGAAAAGCTCCTTCTCTTTGTCCGTCGGGTGCGTGGGCACCACTATCTTCAGCTTGACGTAGAGGTCGCCGCGCCCGCCTCCGCGTTTGCTCATCCCCTGCCCGCGCAAACGCATGCGCTGGCCGCCTTGCGCGCCCGCCGGCACGGTCATCTCGGCCTTCCCTTCGATGGTCGGCACCTCTATCTTCGAGCCCAGCACTGCCTCCCATGGCGAGATGGCGACCTCGGCCGTCAGGTCGTCGCCCGAGATCGAAAAGACTGGGTGCTGCTTGATCCCAAGCTTGACGTAGAGGTCGCCGGCCTCCCCGCCGCGCGGACCGGGCTGGCCCTGACGCGCAAGCTTTATTACGGAGCCTTCGCGCGCGCCGGGCGGAATGTTTACGTCTATAGTCTTGGGGCTGAGCACCTGGCCCTGGCCTCTGCATGTCGAGCAGACGGTCCCGTTAAACTCCCCCGCGCCGTTGCAGGCGGGGCAGGCCCGCACGGCCTGGATAGTGATTCTGTGAAGACCGCCGCGGTGCGCGTCTTCAAGCGAGATGGCCATCTCGGCTTCCGTGTCCTGACCCTTTGACGCGCGCGAGCGAGCGCCGCTTCTGCGACGCTGAGCGTCGCGGTCACTGGCGCGGCCGCCGCCGAAGAGTGCTTCAAAAAAATCGCTGAACCCGCCGCCTCCGCCTGAGCCCGCGCCGCCGAAAATATCGCTGAAGTCGCTGTACTCGACGTTGACGTTGCCCCAGCCCGGAGGCGGCGTGAACTCCGCGCCGTTTTTCCAGTTGGCCCCGAGCCTGTCATAACGCTTCCGCTTCTCCGGATCGGACAATACCTCGTAAGCTTCGTTGATCTCTTTAAACTTGTCTTCGGCGCTCTTGTCGCCGGGATTGACGTCCGGGTGATGCTTGCGCGCGAGCTTACGGTAAGACTGCCGTATCTGGTCTTCCGTGGCGTCGCGCTTGACGCCTAAAAGCTCGTAATAATCCTTAAACTTGACAGCCATTTAGAGTGCCTCGCCTCGCCGATCCCGCCCGGTTGAAACGTCAACTTCATTTACCAATTACTCGTCGAAATTTACTGCTTCACCATAATAAAATATGAGTCTGAGTTTGTCAACTTTATCGAGAGAAAATTGGGGGGTGGGGGCTAAAAGTTTTAGCCAATTATTTTGCGTAACCGTGATAGACTGTAGCGCACCGGTTGCGGTATTCTTCCGCGGGTGAGAGTGCGGTCCACTCTAAGAGCTTGAGTCTCAGGGAGGTGTCCTTATTCCGAAAGACGACATGATCCCGGTCGAGGGGACGGTTACTGAATCTTTGCCTAACGCCACGTTCAAGGTGCAGATAGGCGAGGGGCACGAGATACTCGCGCATCTGTCGGGCAAAATGCGCAAGAACTTTATAAAAGTCCTGCCGGGCGACAAGGTGACTGTCGAGCTATCGCCTTACGACCTGTCGAAGGGCCGCATAACATACCGGCATCGCAGCTAACCCTCCTTATAATTCTCAACTCAAAATAATTCTCAACTCAAAAATAAAGAGGGCCGGACGCATATGGCCCGGCCCTAAACTGAAAGAAAATTCGACCAGAACTCAGGGCAGTGTGATCGCCCGCACGCGCTGGTTTTCGGTGTCCGCGACGTAGAGCACGCGGCGCTGGCGGTCTATGGCTATGCCCCGCGGCAGGTTGAAAGTCGCCGTGATGCCGGGGCCGTCGCGGAACTTGGTCTTGTTGTCCCCCGCCACCGTGCTGACATTGCCCTGAGCGTCTACGCGGCGTATGCGGTTGCCGGCAAAGTCGCTGACGTAGAGCGTGCCGTCTGAATCCATGGCCAGTCCTATGGGCTGCGAGAAGGTCGCTTCGCCCGGAGGGCCGTCATCGTTGCCGAGGATGCCGCTCCCGGCGTAGGTGTCGACGCGGCGCGTCTGTAGGTCTACGCGACGTATGCGGGCGTTGTTCAAATCGGCCACGAACAAGAACCGCTCGTCGAGCGAGAGCGCAAGGCCGGTCGGCGTGCGGAAACGCGCTTTGTCGCCGTCGCCGTCGGCAAACCCCGGCACGCCGTTGCCCGCCACGGTTTCGACCATCACCGTCCCGCCGCTCCGCGTGATCTTGCGGATCGCGTGGTTCAAAGGGTCGGCCAGGTAGATGGCGCCGTCCGAGGTCATCACTATATCGTCGGGCGAGCGGAAGGCGGCATTATCGGCCCTGCCGTCGCGGAAGCCTTCCAGGCCCAGCAGCGTGCTGTTAAGCCGGTTCTGACGGTCTGTCTCCTCTATGGTGTCGGCCGAGCCGGCGAGCGTGTCTACGGTGATTGCGCCGCCCGCGCCCCTGATTATTCTGCGCACGACGTTATTGCCGTTCTCCGTGACGAAGATCGCGCCCGTAGCATCGAGCACGACCCCGTTGGGGAACGAGAAGGTTGGCGGGAAGTCGCGGTCGTTGACCGTGTCGTTGTAGCCCGATTTGCCCGTCCCGGCTATCGTGCAGACTTCGCCCGAGCTCGGGTTGACAGTCCGTATGGCGTGGTTCTGCTGGTCCGTGACGTAGACCAGCCCGTCCGGGCCGATGGCGAGACGGCGGGGCCTGCGGAACCTGGCTTCCGTACCGCTCACGCACCCTTCGTTGAACCCTTCGCGATCGCCCCCGGCCAGCGTGCTCACGGTCGCGTCGGGTATCACGCTGAACGACCCTATGTTTGAAAGCGCGCCGTCTTCGTCCCTGATCTGTATGGTGTGCGTGCCGACGCTCGAAAGCAGCTCTTCCCTGAGGGTCACGGTGAGCCTGGTCGCGGTCGAATTCCTGACGCTCGCCTCCTGGCCGTCGAGAAGTATGGTGACTTTCTTGCCGAGGTTAGCGCCGATGATGTCTACGGTTTCTTTGCTCTCGCCCTGCCGTATCCGATTCGGCGCTATGGTGAAGATGAAAGGATCGTCGGCGGGGGCGACGGCGATGACTTCGTCGGAAGACTGTATGCCGTCCTGCTCGACGCGCACGATCAACTGGCCCGGCTCGCTCCTGAACGACGCGGGGACTGTCGCCTCCAGCCGCCCTTCCCTCTTGACGGTCGCTTCCAGGACCGTGATGGGGCCGTTGCGCTTGCTGATCAATATCTTTGCGTTGTCGTTGAAAGTGTCGCCGAATACCTTTATCTCGAAATCTTCGTTACCGACTTCGACCGTGTCGGGCTCGACCCTGTCAAGGTCGGCCGGGCGCGGCACTATGAAGAAAATATCTGCGTTCGAGAAGCGGTCGTTAGTGCGGATCAATATGGGGATGCGGGCCGCGTCGCGGGTGAACTTCTCGGGGACGACTATCCTGAGCCTCTCCGAATTGATGAAGAGCGTCTGGACGCTCATCCCCCAGACGACGCCCTTCGAGTTTTCGTTGAAGCCTTCGCCCCGCACGTCGACCCCGAACGCGAAGTTCAGGTCTTCCTGGGCCGCGTTGCCTTCGAGCTGAAACCGCTGGCGGGCGTCGGCCGCGACGACGCTCAAGGTCTGGGGCGCGCTCGTCGTGCCGTCAGGGTTCCTGGCCTGCACTGTATGATCGCCGGGGTTTGCCAGCACCGACGCGTCAACTTCGGCAAACAGCAGCTTCCCTTTTTGAGAGATCCTCGACGAGGCGAGCGGCACGCCATCAAGCAACACCCTGGCGCCGGCCGCGAACCCCTTTCCTTCGAGCCTCAGCGTGAATGTAGGACTGCCCGTCGAGATAGTCCTGGGACGAATTCGTTTCAACGTCGGAGGCGCGCTCGCTTGCGCGCTCACGGTGTTCTGCCCCGATAGGCTGGGCAACAGGCCCAGCGAAACGGCCAGAACTATTGTCAGACAGTACGCGACCACTTTCCTCATTACGTCATTCTCCTTACTGCTCGAACACAGCTTACGCACCCTTCACACCGTCATCGATGCTGTTGAATCGTAAGCCGCGCGTTGATTCCCATTACCCACTTGCTCGAAAAAACCCGCCATGACAATAGAAACGTCGCGAGGCGAAACCTTGCAACTTTATATTGGCGAAGAGTGCAGGCATTATATCAGTGCGCCCCGAGAGGCAGCAGGCGACTAAAAATTATAACCAGCCCCGCTTATCTTCCACAAGCTCAATCTTAAGCAGGCATTTCGACAATCTTCTATTTTTGTTGCGGCGCTCCGGCTGCTAAAATGTCTGCCTTTCGGTAAGCCAGGCCAGGAGGGGCGGGTTTGTTCAAGGTCGCGCTCGTCGGGACGCACGGCGTAAACAAGACTACTATCGCATACGAGCTTGCGGGCGCGCTCAAGCGCCGGGGCCGCACCGTAGAGCTCATAACCGAGATAGCTCGCGACTGCCCTTTCCCGCTGAACGAGCGGGCGACCCGCGACGCCTTCCAGTGGATAATCGCCCGCCAGATCCAACTGGAGATCGAAAAGCTGCCGCGCGCCGACGTGCTGGTCTGCGACCGGGCCGTGCTCGATAACTTCGCCTATTACGTCAGGCGGTTCGGCGATTCGGACGCCGAGGCGCGCTCGCTCGGCGCGTACTGTCTCTCCTGGATGAACAGCTACGACCTGCTCGTGCGACTGCCCATCACCTACGCGCTGGCGGCCGATGGGTTCCGGTCAACAGATGTAAACTTCCAACGCGACATAGACCGTTTATGCGACGAGATGTTCGAGGCCCGCTACAACGAACAGACGCGCCCGGCATACGTGCGAGGCCCCGTCTCCGCAACAGAGATCGCCGAGCGCATCCTGTTAAAGAGCGAACAATAGCTTACGGGCTTAGTTCCCGCTTTTGCGCGATTCGCGATTTGTGATATAAGGCACGGCAAGCCTCAGACCCGTGTCAGGAGATCATCTGCCATGAAGCGTAAGGGAGTGCTCTCGTCAGCTCTTATCATCATAGTTTTTTCCTTGCCGTTGAGCAGCACGGTCGAGGCCGCCGCGGGCGATCTCGACCCGACGTTCGGCGATAACGGCGTCGTAGACAGCAACACGGCCGACAACACCTGCGCCTGCAAGTGAGCTCGGCCATTGTCGCTCAAAAGAGTTTGCGTCTGAACTCTTCGTGGCGCGCGCGCGCCCTGCCGATCAAGGTCGCGTATTCGGCCTCGCCCCGCACCGCGTTCATAAGCGGGTCGCTTTCGAAATAAGGCGAGCAGAAAAAGCCCTGCTCTATTGCGCGCCCAAGCGCGCCGAGCGCCGCGCGCTTGTCGCCAAGCGCGGCGTACCCTTGCGCGATCTTGTAAGCGATCTCGCCATCCCCTACGCCGCCCTTTTCGATCTGCGTCTCGGCGGCGTTCAATAACCTCAAAGCTTCCGCGCTGCGGCCCGCGAGCCCGAAACTCAGCGCCTTGCCGATCTGCGATATGACGGACTTGTCGTTAAGCTCGTAAGCGCGGTCGAACGCGGCGGCCGCCCGCTGCTTGTCGTCCAGGTAGTAATGCATCAGCCCGCGGTAGAAGATGACGTAAGCCTCCTCGCGACTCGGCAGGCTCTGGAGAAACTTCTCGTAATCGCCCGCATAAAAATAGCTGTTAAACTGGTGTGACCTCAGCCCCGGATCTAGCGAGCGCGCCCGCTCGCCTTCCGCGATCGACTCCTGGAGCATCCCCGCGTAGCGGTAGGCGTAGCTCAACTGCCAGTGCGCTTCAGCGTGGTTCGGGTTGATCTCCAACACATCGCGGATCAATCGAACCGCGTCCTCTACGCGGTTGGTCTCGGTGTAGAGGTTGGCCATGAATATTCGCGTATCAAGCTGCATCGGGTTGAGCGCCAGCCCGCGGTCGTAGGCCTCCTGCGATTTCAAGAAGTGCGCGCGCCCGCCGAAATACTGCAACGCGCTGATGCTGTAGGCCCTGCCGAGGTAGGCCCACGCCAGCGCATGGCTGGGGTCTATCTCCAGCGACCTCTCAAGCAGCGCGATCGCTTCCGAATGCTTGTTGGTAGACAACAGGAAGCGGCTGCGCAGGTAGTACTCATACGCGAGAGGGTTGTGCGGCGCGTCGGTCTTGATCTGCTCCTGCTCGGCGACGCTGAGCTTCAATTGCAGCGCGTTGATGATCTGCTCGGCCAGTCGGTCTTGAACCGTCAGCAGGTTTTCGTACTTGAGGTCGATTGTGTCGCCCCACAGCATCTTCTCGGTCGGAATGTCTATGAGTTGCGCCGTGATCCTCAAATCGTCGCCTTCCTTCTGGTAGCTGCCCACGAGCAGAGTGTCTACGTCGAGGTCGGCGGCCACGCGCTTGAGGTCGGGCGTCTGGTCCTTGTACCTCCCGCCATAAGACGAGGGGCGCACGATGAGCGAGCTGACGTAGCCGAGCCTCGTCACAACCGCGTCGGCCAGCGAGAAGCTCAAGAAATCCGTCTCGGGGTTTTGACTGAGGTTTCGGAAATAGAGGATCGCGATGCGGCGCGGCTCCGACGACGACGGCGCGCGTGACCGCGTCAAGATTATAAAGACCAGCGCGACGGCAATGGCCAAAGCCGCGGCGATGACGATTGCGGCCTTCTTATTATAGCCCGCGATAAGGCCGAGATGGCTCCGGACTTCAGGTTCTGGCCTTGAGACTTCGTCCGCTTCGGCGGCCTCGGCGTCGGCCGGTTGAAAAGATGGCTCAGCCGCGGTGACGGCGGCGGTCGTGGCCCGCGCGGGCTGCAACTGGTTCACGCGTGCTATGAAGCGGTAGCCGCGGCGCGGGACAGTCTCTATGTACTGGCCGCCGCCGGGCCGCTCGCCCAGCGCCTTCCTGATCGTAGAGATGTTTACCGCAAGGTTCGCCTCTTCGACAACCACGCCCGGCCAGACCTTCTCCAACAGCTCTTCTTTTGCGATGACGCGCCCGCTCTTCTCGACCAGGAGTATCAGCGTGTCGAGCGTCTTCGGCGTGAGCGGCACGACCTCGCCGCCCCTGAGCAGGACGCGCCGGTCCGTGTCGAGCTGGTACGGCCCGAATTCGTAAAGTTGAGTCGCTTGCTCGCTCATCTAGAAAAACTTCTTCTTGAACTCTTCGTGGCGCGCGCGCGCCTTCTCCATAAGCTCGCCGTAGGCGGGCTCGCCGCGCAGGCTGTCGAGCAGCGGGTCGGTTATGAAGTAGGGGTAGCAGAAGAAGCCCTGCTCTATGCTCACCCCCAGCAGCCGCAGCGCGGCCGCGCGGTCGCCGAGCACGGCGTAGGCCTGCGCCACCTTGTAGACGCCCTCCGCGTCGCTCACGCCGCGTTCCATTATGCGCATCTCCGTGTTGCGCAATAGCTCCATCCCTTCGAGCGTCTTCCCCTCGATGGCGTAGCTTAACGCGCGGCCGGATTGTATGTACAACGAAGGATGCGGCTCCAGCTCGTAGGCGCGCTTGAAGTACTCTTTCGCCCGCTCTTCGTCTTTCAGGTAGAGGTGGCCGAGGCCGCGGTAAAAGACTATGAAGGGGATCTCTTTTTCGGGCAGGCTCTTGATAAACTTCTCGTACTGGCCATCATAAAAATAACTGTTGAAAGCCGAGCTCGCCAGCTTCACCTCCGGGTCTATGCGGCGAGCAAGCTCGCCCTCCTCGATAGACTCCTTGAGCATCCCGGCGTAGCGGTAGGCGTAGCCCAGCTCCCAGTGGGCCTCGGCGTTGTTCGGGTTGGTCGCGAGCGCTTCCCTGAGCAGCGGCATGGCCTGCTCGACGCGGTTGGTGTCGGTCAACAGGTTAGCCATAAAGATGCGCGCCTCCATCTGGTCCGGGTTCAGCGCGAGCGCGCGAGCGTGCGCCTCCTGCGCTTTCGAGATGTGCTCGCGCCCGCCGAACTGGAAAGATGCGTTCGCCGTGTAAGCGCGCCCCAGGTGTGCCCACGCTTCATCGTAACTCGGGTCGATCTCGACAGACCTTTGCAGCATCGCCACGGCTTGCTCGAAATCGTTCGTCGAATAGAGATTGACCCCGCGCAGAAAGAACTCGTAAGCCTTCGCGTTCTGCGGCGCGTTACGATTGAGCCGCTCGCTCTCGGTCGAGCTGAGGCTCAGCTCCAGCTCCTTTATGATCTGCTGCGACACGCGGTCCTGGACCGTCATCAGGCGCTCGAACTTCAGGTCGATCGTGTCGCGCCATAACATCTTTTCGGTCGCGATGTCTATGAGCTGCGCGGTGATCCTCAAATCGTCGCCCTCTTTTTGAAAGCTCCCCACCAGCAGCGTGTCGACGTTCAGCTCTTCGGCCACGGCGCGCGGGTCTATCTCGCGGTTACGATACTTGTCGACGTAAGAAGACGGGCGCACGATGAGCGAGCTTACGTAGCCGAGCCTCGTTATCACCGCGTCGGCAAGCGAGAAGCCGAGGAAGTCTATATCAGACTCCAGCCTGATGTTTCGAAACGGGAGGACCGCGAGCCGCCGCGGTCCGTTTGAGTCCGGCCCCGCGTTGAAGAGGAAAAAGTAGACGGCGGCGGCCGCGACCGCGACCCCGGCCAGCGCGAGCGCGGCGGCTAATCTGTGACGTTTTATACTGTCGAAGATCGAAGGCCGCGCGGTCTGCCCGGTCAAAGCCCTTTGCTCGCGGAGTGGAGACAGGGCGGCGGCCGCCCCCTCCGTGGGCCGCACGTCTATCGGCGCGGTACTCTTGCCCGACTCGATCGGTATGAAGTGGGCGTCGTAACCCGCGCCGTCGTCGCCGTCCTCTTCGATGACGACGCGAGCGACTGTACGCTCTCTTACGATGACTTCGGGCGGCTCGTCCCATCCGCGGCGGACCGAGGCGACGAAGCGGTAGCCGCGGCGCGGCACAGTCTCTATGTACTGGCCGCCGCCGGGCCGCTCGCCCAGCGCCTTCCTCAGAAGCGAGATGTTGACGGCAAGGTTCGCCTCTTCGACAAACGTATCGGGCCAGATCCTCTTCATCAACTCCTCTTTTTCGAGCACGCGGTTCGAGCTCTCTATCAATACCAGGAGAGTCTCGAACGCTTTCGGCGTGAGCTGCACCATCTCGCCGTGGCGCAGGAGCACCCGCTCGCGGGGGTCGAGGCGGAAAGAGTCGAACTCGTAAAAGTCGTTTGTTTCGAGGGTCATAGCGGCTTTTAGAACATCATTAAAACTCTTTTAGGAGTTTTTTAGAGGCGCTTAAAGACTTACGGGCGGCTTCCCGGTTATCGTCGCGACGTCCGATGGAATTGAGCTAGATCGCGGCTCGATTTCAAACCAGTACGGCACGCTGATTATAAGCCCGCGCGCTGACCGGCTACAAGACCCGAGGAGGTCAAAGGTGAAGATAAGAACAGAGATCATTACAAAGACGGACCGGATCATCCTGTTGAGCGGCCGGGCGAGCCTCACGGCCTGGTGTCTGGTCTGCTCGGAAAGATCGAGGCTCGTCACACCTGAACAGGCGGCCATAATAACTCAGACCGACGCGCGCTCGATCTACAGGCTGATAGAAACGGCCTGCGCCGAGATGGCCCCGCGCGGCGTCGCGCGGGACGGAGAGCACGACTGGGTAGAAACAGAGAAGTTCCACTTCTTTGAGACTACTGATGGCCTGCTATTCGTCTGTCTAAATTCCCTGCATTAGGCCGACACAGTTCGAACATACAGGCGATCACAAAAAACCACAACATCAAACTTATAAGGAGACGTTATGAGCATAAAGCAAGAATTAGAAAACACGGGCAGGACATTTGATACCGTCCGCATTCGTCGCTACGTAGTCAATGGCAAAGCGAGCACAAAAAGCGAGCTCGCCAACCAGCCGTATATCGTCGCCGGGCCAGATCTCCCCGATGAGGGAACGGCCTACGGTTTCGCGAACGAGGAATCGCTCTGCCGGTGGGCGGCCGGCAGCCGGCACGCGCCGAGTTTCGCGCGAGTGATCGGGAAGATGAAGCTCGGCCAGCAGCTCGAAGGCACCGCGATCGGCGAGCGGGCCGTCAAGCGGATCGAAAGATCGATCAAACAGCTCACGGCCGATCTGGAAGAACTCAGCAAAGAGACGGGGCTGGCGATCCCGACGCCCGAATTCCTGATCGAGGCCGCCACGCACAGGTCGGCGATAGAGCCGCCCCTGTTCGACCCCGCGCTCCTGTTCGACAAAGTCATAGATTCGGGTCTGCCGCCCGATTTCGGCGGGGTCTTCTTCCCGGTCTCCGGGCTTATCCCGACATTCTTCGGCTTTAACGACAAGGCGAGCGGCATTCTGGTCTTAGGGATATGCACCCTGTTCGACAAGACATTCTTCCGAGGCCAGACGGCATTCTTTTTCGGCGCAGCCAGGTTCGTCCTTGCCGACGTAAACTTCGACAACCGGGCCGCCTCGGGCATCGCCGACTAAAAGTTAATAAACAACAGAAGCACTGTAAGGCAAAGTACGATTGCCTTACAGTGCTTCCCTTCCGGTCCGACGGCGTGATAGTTTGAGATCGAATGCTGATCGCCGAGGCCATCAAGAAGGCTGTAGACCGCGCGGAACTCACGGTAGATGAAGCCGAGTCCGTGCTAGAGCAGATAATGACCGGGCAGGCTACCGACGCGCAGATCGCCGCGCTGTTGACGGCGCTGAGGATGAAAGGCGAGACCGTAGGCGAGCTGACGGGGTTCGCCCGCGTGATGCGAAGCAAGGCCGCGCCGGTGCGGCCCCGCTGTGTGGTCAGCGCGGCGATGGGCGGGACCGACCGCGAGGCGCTGATAGACACTTGCGGCACGGGCGGGGACGTGAGCGGGAGCTTTAACGTATCGACCGCGACTGCCTTCGTAGTCGCGGGCTGCGGCGTGAGGGTCGCCAAGCACGGCAACCGCTCGGTGTCGAGCCGGTGCGGGAGCGCCGACGTGGTCGAAGCCTTAGGAGTTAAGATCGAGTTGACGCCTGACCGCATCTCGGATTCAATAGACGAAGTCGGCATAGGTTTCCTGCACGCGCCGCTGCTGCACCAGGCGATGAAGTACGTAGCGCCCGCGCGCAAGCAGATGGGCATACGAACGGTCTTCAACATGCTCGGCCCGCTGACCAACCCGGCGGGCGCGAACGCGCAGGTCATAGGTGTCTACGCGGGCCACCTCACGGAGCTGTTGGCCGAAGTGCTCGGCGCGCTCGGCACGCGCCGCGCGCTAGTAGTGCATGGCGCTGACGGGCTCGACGAGGTAAGCGTGACTACCGAAAGCAAGGTTACAGAGTTGCGTGAGGGCAAGATCAGCACCTACACCGTGCGGCCTGAAGATTTCGGGTTAGCGCGAGCATCGCTCAAAGATATTCAAGGCGGCGACGCCGAAGAGAACGCGCGGATAATTCTAGAGGTGCTAGGGGGCGCGCCCGGCCCCCGGCGGGACATAGTCTTGATGAACGCGGCGGCGGCGCTGGTGGCGAGCAGCAAGGTTGAGGGCTTTCAAGAAGGGATCGCGTTGGCCGCGGAATCGATCGCGAGCGGCAAAGCGATGGCAAAGCTTCAGCGTTTGATAGAGTTTACAAACTCACCTTTCTAAGCCCTGAGTGCTGAAGAGTCCCGGAGGGACGAAAGATATTAGCCGGTGGTGAAACCACCGGAATTGCAGTGAAGAACAATCGCGCCCTGGAGGGGCGCAGGACCCTGATTTGATCCTGCGCCCCTCCAGGGCGCGTGATGTTTTGGCGTATCTACCCGGTGGTTTCACCACCGGCTAATATCCGTTGCGCCTCCGGCGCAATTACTCAGGACTCAGAACTCAGCACTCAGCACTCTAAAAGAAGAGCCACTTCTTACGCTTCTTCGGCAGCACGGGCGCGGGGCGCGTAGGAATAGGATGCCCTTCGACCACTGCCCGAGGGTTGTCCGCCGCCATAGCCTCCGCGTAATCGTCGCCGACAAGCTCCGCGACGCGCGCGACCGCTTCGCTCATCCCCGGCAGGCGGTTTCGAGTGTTATGACAATCCGAGGCTATGATGTGTAGAAGCCCGTGATCGAGCATGACGTGCGCGGCCTGCTGCACGCGCTTGCCGAACTGGCCCGTGAACGACCCGGTGTCGGCCTGCCCGAGGACGCCCATCTCGACCAGCTCGTAAAAACGCTCGGGCTCGGCCATCAAAAGATGGTTGCGCTCCGGGTGCGCGATGATCGGGCGGATCTGGTTGCTCATCAGCTCAAACAGCGCGCGCTCGCTGCCAAGCGGCACCACCGAATGAGGGAATTCGACCAGGACGTAAGGGCCGCCGGCTATCGTCGGGGCGCTCTTATCTACGCAGACCTGCCTTATCAAGTCGTGCGTGAAGCGGAGCTCGCAGCCCAGGACGATCTTCGGGCCATCGGGGAGGTTGCCGTTCAGCTCGTCGACTTTCTGCCTGAGGACCGCCGGGTCGTGCGTCTTATGTACGCTGTCGTGGGCGTGCGGCGTCGCGACTATCACTTCGACGCCGTCGCGCGCCGATATGGCGCACATCTCGATCGATTCCTCGAGGCTGTGCGACCCGTCGTCGGTCTCCGGCAGTATGTGAGTGTGGATGTCTACCATAAAACAGTTTTCAGTTTTTAGTTTTAAGTTCTAAGTTCCGATGCTGAAAACTGAAAACTTAAAACTAAAAACTGTTCAATCACTGTTGAAAGATCGGCAGCGGGACTATTTGTCGGACGGTCTTTGAAACCCCGAGCGTGGCTTCGAGCTGCTGGCCGAGCCCTTCGATCATTCTGTCGACCATCGTCTGGCAGTAGGGGCGAAACTCCGACTGGATCGAGGCGTAGCTCGCGCGCACCTGCTTGCGCTTGTCGTTGAGGTAGGCCTGCACCTGCTCGACCTTCTCGTCCAGGCCCAGCGAGCCGTCATCGATTATTCGCTTCGCCCACTCGCTCCAGGACTCATACTCCTCGTGGAGCCCTCGCTGCCAGTCGTCTAGCTGCTTGAGCGAGCGGACGTATTCGGCGTTGTCCGACAGTATGCGCTTGGCCAACTGACGCCCCTTGATGCGGATCAGCGCGTTGAACAGCCCGCGCCCCGCGAACAGGTGTCTGACCGCCTCGCGGTACGAGTAGAAGTCGAGCGACGCTTTGATCGTCCCTATCTGAAGCTCGTAGGCGGTCATCTTCTTCGGGCGCACGACGGCGTGCTGCGCGTCGAACAGGTGCCACTGCCCCGGCGTTATCACCTTCCCTTCCTTCTCGTAGCGGGCCGTCATGGGCGGCCCCGGCACGGCCGTCAGCGCGAAGAACTGCGCCGAATCGAGGTTCATCTCCTTGGCGAACTTGAACGTGTCGTGGATCGTCTGCGGCGTGTCGGCGTCTGACCCCAACACGAACATGCCGTGAACGCGAATGCCTACGTCGTGGAAGGCTTCGATGGCGATCCGATTTTTTTCGAGCGTGGCGTGCTTGTGGTAGAGCTTGAGCGTCTCGTCGCTGATCGACTCAAGTCCTATGAAGACGTACGAGCAGCCCGCGCGCGCCATCAGCTTCAGCATCTCGGGGTCGCAGGCCGACTCGACGCGGCACTGCGCGAACCAGCGCGGCATCCGTATGCCCTCGCTCAACACGCGCGACAGTATTCGCTTCACGCGGCCGCGGTTCGCGTTAAAGATGTCGTCGCCGAAAAAGATCGGGCGGTGTTTCACGCCTATGGTGTACTTGATCAGCTCGACCGCCGCGTCGTCGGAGATGAAGCGGAACTCGCGGCCGAAGTTGTCTATCACCGAGCAGTACTCGCATTCGAAAGGGCAGCCGCGCGAGGTGTTCACCACGTTGTGCGTGATGCCACGTATCTCGTTTTCGGTGTACTCGGGGAAAGGCAGCGCGGACATCTGATCGGAGGTCAGAAAGGCGCGGGCGCGGTTGACGCGCGCCTCGCCTTCGCGCGTGTTGTAGGCTATGCCGAGCACGCTCTCCAGGTCGGGGTTCTCGAAATCGTCGGCTAACCGGTGGGCCGCCTCTGGGAAGGTGTAGTCGCCTTCGTGCATCACCACAATGTCGCCATACTGGAGCGACTCGTGCGGGAGCGCGGTCGGGTGCGGCCCGCCGAAGACTATCTTGATGCGCGGGTTTCTCTCTCTCAGCCTCCGCGCAAGCTCGAAAGACTGGGGCGCGGTCCGCGTGATGGCCGAAATCCCCACCACGTCGGAAGCCAGGAGCCGCCGCCAGTCGTCGGCGTCGAGGTGGCCGGGGCTCTTGCGGTTGTACTGCGGGTTGATCGCCACCGTGTCGGCGAACCCGGCCTGCTTCATCTCGGCCAATAGCAGCGGCACGCCGCGCGCAGGGTAATAGAGCAAAGAGTAGATGTCTTTCGCGAGTTTTCCGTCGAGCCGGCCATCTACAGTCGAGGGCAATTCGATCAGTGTTACCGCCAGATTCTTTTTCATCTCAACCCCGTTGTTATTCGGTTCTCAATCAGCCACCGCAAGCCTATGTGGTTTGAATCTAAGGTCGCTTTAGGTGGACCTTGTGATAGGGAAAGTCCGACAGTTGCATAGACTCAATCATAGTACGCCATAAAACGGTTCTCTACAATCTTAATTCTCGCCGCTCGGGTGTTAAAGTCGGCGAAACTATTGTCTTTGTAATGCAAAGAATGGGAAGTCTTGACGCCAAGTTTTCCGCCCTAGTATCATCAACAATGAGCTTCCCCGAAGCGCAACCCGTGACAACGAGACGCTGTCGAAGGCTCGGAGCAGAACCGACGCATGACAGCATTTTTTATGGCGCCCCGTGAGATGAGAGAATCTATGAAAAAACTGGCCATCGCAATCTGTTTACTGTCGGCCCTTGCGGGCGCGGCACCGGCTTCAACGACTAAGACGGCCCTGGCTTTCATGCCGCTTGAGGAGGTGCGGCCCGGCATGAAGGGGCACGGCTTCAGCGTCTTTCAGGGGACGAACCCGGAGCGGTTCGAGGTGGAGATCCTCGGCATTTTAGACGGGGTCCCCAATCCCAAGCAGAGCCTCATCATCGCTAAGCTGGGCGGCCCGCTCGTCGCCCGCACAAGCGTCTTCGCCGGGATGAGCGGCAGCCCCGTCTACATCGACGGCAAGCTCGTCGGCGCGGTGGCTTACTCGTTCCCGTTCTCGAAAGAGCCCATAGCCGGGATCACTCCCATAAAATACATGATAGACATCTTCGAGCGAGGCGACGCCGAACCGCCCCGCACGAGCCAGCGCGCGAGCTTTAACACGTTGATGGCGGCGGCAACCGCCAGCGCGCCCACTCTGCCCGCGCCTTTCGCGGCCCAGGTCGGGGCGCGCGCCGCGACTAACGGTCTGTTGACGCCCTACGTGGGCCAGACCATTATGCCGATTGCCACGCCGGTCACTTTTTCCGGCGTCCCGCAGGCGGTGCTCGATATGTTCGCCGACGACCTGCGCAAAGCGGGCATACAGCCCATCGCAGGCATAGGCGGCGGGTCGAGCCTCTCGCCCATGGCGGCCTCAAACGACCAGACGCTCGCGCCCGGCACTTCGGTCAGCGTTCAACTGGTGCGCGGCGATTTCACGATAGACGCGGCGGGCACGGTGACTCACCGCGACGGCGAGCGCATATACGCGTTCGGCCACCCGTTCCTCAGCTCGGGGCAGACCTCCTGGCCTATGGCGGAATCCTCCGTCGTGACGGTCATCCCGAACGTCAACAACTCGTTCAAGCTCTCGGCGGGCGGCAACCTCGTGGGCTCGATCAGCCAGGACCGCTCGACGGGCGTCTACGGCCAGTTGGGCGCAAAGCCGCGCATGATCCCTGTCAAGCTCACGGTCCACACGAGCCGCAACAAAGCCGAGACCTATAACTTCGAGATGGTGTCGGACTCTTTCCTGTCGCCGCTGCTGATGAAGATAGCGATGTTCTCTTCGATACTGGCGACCGAGCGGCAGGTGGGCGCGCAGACGATCAAGGTCGCCGGCCGCATAGCCGTCAACGGCCACCCGGACATCGTGCTCGATAACAGCTTCTCGTCGCCGTCGGGCGCGGTGCTCTACGCCGTCAACGACGTGGCGCGGCCCCTGGCCGTGCTCTTCAACAGCGGCTTTGACGCCGTAGACCTGCGCAGCATCGAAGTCGACGTGACCTCGCTCGACGCGCGTTCGAGCGGCTTCCTCAACCGCCTCTGGATCGACAAGACCGAAGTGCGGCCCGGCGACACGATAGAGATTCAAGCCTTCGCGCGCAACGATAACGGCAACGAGTTCGTCGAGCGAATACCGCTCCAGATACCTACGGACGCGCCCATCGGCCCGCTCGTCATCATCGTGGGCGACGGCGCTTCGATAAACCAGACCGACGCGCGCACGCAGCCTTCGGCCGACTTCATGCCGAAAGACCTCGGCCAGTTGGTGCGGGCCATAAACAAGCTCAAGAAGAACAACCGGCTCTACGTCAAGGTGATGCGATCGGGCGGCGGGGCCATAGTCAATAACGAAGAGATGCCTGTGCTTCCGCCTTCGGTGCTCGCCACTCTCGGCTCACAGCGGACTGCGGGCGGCTACACGCCGCTTTCGGTCGCGACGCTTACCGAGAGCGCGCTCCCGCCCTCGCAGTTCATCATCAGCGGGCAGCAGACGATAACGATAAACGTGGTTAAATGACCTTCGAGTGTGGGCGGATCATTTGCGCGAAGAAGACGAACTGCTTGTTTCATTGTTGAGATCGATAACTAGGAAGGCCCGCGCAACCGGCGCGGGCTTTTATTTTTTTTGTCACCTTGAAAGGATACTTGTGATGCTTAGACGCTCACGGCTCTTTAAGATTGCTCTTACGACCCTGGCGCTTTTCGCGTCGCTCGGGACGGCCCTTGCGGCAGGCCCCGTCTTCTGGGAAGTTTCCAAACAGGAAGAGATAGTCAAAGGCGATGCGCAGGGCGTCTCGATAGCCGAGAACGGCTCGATCACGCTCGCGCCGACTTTCGCGCTGGTCTACGACACGAAAGAGGCTTACATATGGTCGAGCGCCGCCGACTCGGCGGGGAACATCTACCTGGGCACGGGGCACGAAGGGCGCATATTCAAAGTCGATCCGAGCGGGCAGGGGCGGTTGCTTTACGACGCGGGCGAGCTTGACGTGACGGCGCTCGCCACAGACCAGCAGGGGAACCTCTACGCGGGCACCTCGCCCGACGGCAAGATTTATAAGATCGCTCCCGACGGCCGCGAGACGACGCTGTTCGACCCGCCGGACAAATACATCTGGTCGCTGGCTTTTGACACCGCGAGCTCGACCCTCTACGCCGGCACGGGCGACAAAGGCGTCATCTACCGCATAGACCAGGCGGGCAAGGCGAACATACTCGCCGACACGAACGAGACAAACATCGTTTCGCTCGCCGTCAATAAAGGGAACCTCCTGGCCGGCACGGACCCCTCGGGCCTCGTGTTGAGAGTCTCGCCCGACGGCAAGACGTTCGCCCTTTTCGATTCACCCACTCAAGAGATTCACAGCCTGTCGGTCGCCGACGACGGCTCTGTTTTCGCGCTCGGCATAAACCAGCAGGGCGGCGCGCGGCAGTCCTCGGTCGGCGTCTCTTCGACGACCAGCGTGTCGGGCGAAGGCGTCATCACCATCTCGACCGACGATGCGGGCGACGCCGTTTCGAGCAGCGTTCAAACGGCGGACGTTTCGGGCATGCTCAGCCAGTCGCGCAGCCGCAATAAGGCCGAAGGCGCGCGCAGCGCCGTGTTCCGCATCATGGCCGAAGGCGGCAGCGAGGTATACTGGAGCGCGTCAAACGCCGTAGGCTTCGCGCTCAAATCGCTTCCGAACCGTGGCGTGCTCGTAGGGACGGGCGACAAGGGCCGCATCTATTCCGTAGCTCCCGACCGCTCGGACCTGCTCATGATTCAATCGCCCGAAGACCAGACTTCGACCATCATCGCCGTGGGCGATAACCTTTACGCAACGTCGAGCAACCTGGGCCGGCTCTACCGCATAGGCCGCCAGAACGTCGGCGAAGGCCGTTACACGTCGCCGATTCATGACGCGAAGTTCGCGGCGGCGTGGGGCGTCATAACGTGGCGCGGGACGGGCAACGTCGAGTTGCAGACGCGCAGCGGGAACACCGAGAGCCCCGACGTTACTTGGAGCGACTGGTCGGCCCTTTACCGCAACACCACGGGCGATCAGATCACGAGCCCGCGCGCTCGATTCATTCAGTGGCGCGCGACCTTGCGCGGCGCGGCCACTGCGCAGGCCGTCACGCAGCTTCAATCCGTAGTCGTAGCCTACCTGCCGCGCAACCAGGCCCCGGAGATAACCTCCGTGTCGGTGCTTGCGCCCGGCGTGGCTCTGCAAGAGATGCCGCTTGCCATCGACCCGTCGATCGCCTCTTCGGGCCTGGACCCGCAGCTTTTCGGCGTAGTGGCGAACGTGCCGCCGCGCCGCTTCTTCCAGAAGGGCGCGCGCAGTTTGTCCTGGGCGGCTTCCGACCCTAACGACGACTCGCTGGTCTACACGTTGATGTACCGGACCGTGGGCGACAACCAGTGGCACCTGCTCGCGGAAAACCTCACGCAGGCCTATTACACGATCGACGGCAACCGGCTGCCGGACGGCTCTTACTTCTTCAAGGTGACGGCGAGCGACGCTCCCGGCAACCCGTCGGGCCTCGTCCTGGTTCACGAAAAGGCGACCGACGCTGTCGAGATAGACAACACGCCGCCTTCGATAAAAGTGACGGGGCCAGTGCTGAACGCGCAGACGGCGGAAGTGACTTTCGACGTGTCGGACACGACGAGCCGTGTGGTCCGAGGCGAGTACAGCGTGGACGGAGGCGCGTGGCGTTTGATCTTCCCCGCCGACGGCATCGCGGACTCTGCGCGCGAGAGCTACAAGGTGAGCGTCACATTCGACAAGCCGGGCGAGCACGTGATCGCGTTTCGCTGCGCCGATTCGAGCTCGAACGTCGGCACCAGCAAGGTGACACTGACGGCGCGCTAGGGCTTGTCGCATCTCACCGCAGAGACGCGGAGGGCACAGAGTTTACGCAGAGCAGAAAAAGCCCCGTAGGGGCGATCATTTGATAGCCCGGCGCAACGCGCCGGGTGACGCATCATACAACGAGAAGCCCTGAAAGGGCGCAATAGTTATATCGCCCTTTCAGGGCTTCTCATTATTAACGATCCGTGTCCAGGGGCGGTGCCCCTGGCTATTGAAGCGCGCCCCTGTGGGGCTTTATCTATTCCATCATTTCTCTGCGCCGCCGCCGCGTGCGAAGCACATCATCGGCCATCCTGCGTTCTCTGCGTCTCCGCGGTGAATCTTATTTTGTTCCCTAGCTACAAGAGGTGTTCATAACCTGAAGGCTTAAGGCTTTCAAGCACGCCGCCGCGCTCAAGTTGTAAATCTGTTCCCGCGGTTATCTCGCCGATCAGAGTTATTGGGATCGATAACTCGTTCGATAGCTTCTCAACTCTCTCCCGCGAGTCAACCTGGCATGTAAACAACAGCTCATACTCTTCGCCGCCGTGGAGCGCAAATTCTAAAGCCCGGTCGGGCGAAAGCATTCGGACAGATTCGGCTACGGGGATGTCAGCCGCATGAATGATCGCGCCGCAACGGCTCTCGTCGAGTATGTGCGACAAATCCGTGCTCAGCCCGTCGCTTATGTCTATCATCGACGTGGCGATTGCGGCATCGCCTACCGCTTTGCCCGCGCCTAGTCGCGGCTCGGGATTAAGGTGCTTCATCATCGCGTCGCGTTGTGCGCGGTCACCCGACTCGTTCAACCTGCGCCCCTGCTCAAGCAGGCTCAACCCCAGCGCCGACGCCCCGAGCTTTCCCGTGACGTAGATCAGATCGCGCGCCCGCGCGCCCGCGCGCGTTACTGCGCGACCGCTCTTGGCTTCGCCGATCACGACCGTATCGATAAACAATCCCTGAGCGGAGCCGGACGTGTCTCCGCCTATGATCGAAACACCGTAAGAGTTCGCAATGTCGAAAAAGCCTTGAAACAACTGATCGATGAACTCGGATGAGAGCGCGGCGGGCAGGGCTACGCTTATCAGCGCGAAGCGCGCCTCCGCCCCCATCGCCGCTATGTCGCTCAGCGTGACGGCGAGCGATTTGCGGCCTATCAACCACGCGTCCGACCACTCGATTCTGAAGTGAACGCCCTCGACGCTCAGGTCCGAGCACGCGATCAGGTCGGTCGCGGCGGTCAATCTCGCGACCGCCGCGTCGTCGCCGATGCCGACCGGCACGCGGTCCGTCGGCCGCGCGAGCCTTCTTACGAGAGAGATTATTTCAGACTCTTTCGGCATCGTTACCTTTGCAATGTTAACACCGGGCGCTAAAGAATTTGTATAGAAATGGCTTCAGGGCTGTTGTAGAATGACCCCGCTGCGGCCTCCACTTGTTCCCTTACGAGACTATTGCGATGGAAATCAAAAACCAGGATCAGCAGGTCTCCGGGTTGAACTCTACGGGCGAGTTGAACCTTTATCTAGACCTGCTTGCTTTCAGCGAGCTATCGCCAGAAGAACAGCTCGCCTATAGAGAGCGACTGAAATTGGTAACCCCCGAACAGGTGCTTGAAACCGCAGAAGAGTTCCCCGGATTCGTCGAGGCGGCCGATCCTCTCGAAGAGCTTCCGCCTTCGAACCTAACGAGCGAGCCGCCGGTTGAACCGCTGCCCGAGTTCGACCCTCCGGCGTGTGACCAGCTTGCGCCCATAGAGTCGACGGAGATGAGCGAGCCTGTTTTTGAGTTCCTGCCCGACCGCGAGCAGCCGTCAACAGCTAAGGCTGCTGATGAACCTTTGCCGCCCGCCGATCTGTTCAAAGCGAGCGGGCCGTTGAGCATCACAGGTTTTCTATTCGACCCCACGTCGGAAGGCGCCACTCGCGTCCTGTCACTCGCCGTCTGCCCGAGCTGCGGCAGCGAGGCCGAGGGCACCGATCTGTTCTGCGTAGCGTGCGGGGCCTTTATGGTGGACGAGCAGGCCGAGACCGAAGTGATCGGTTCGGCCTGCGACGACTGCGGGTTGATGGTTGCCGCGGACGAGCTTATCTGTCCCGCTTGCGGCTCCGTCTCGATGGTCTGCTGACACGGTCAGGGCTTAACGAACATTACCGGCTGGGCGGCGACGATCCCCTTCCCTTCCTGAACGATTATCTCTTGATTGGCGTTGACGTCCGTCAATGTGTCTACGCGCCCGCTCGGCCATGCGACTTCAACGCGCGCGACCTTCTCGGCCTTGCCGAGCCCGAACGTGAGGGCCAGCTCGCTTTGCGAGCAATAGCTCGAACCAGTCTTGACTAGATTCCAGGCTTGGCCGCCGTCGGCCAGCTTCAAAGTGATCTTCGCGCCTATGCCGTCGCGATTGCTCGCCACGCCCTGCGTGCGCACGCGCAGCAGGTTATTCTGATTGCCGCCGTCGTTTCGCAGCAGCCGCGCTGGCCCGTTGTTGGCGGTGATGAGCAGATCGGGGTCGCCATCGTTGTCGAAGTCGCCGTAGGCCGCGCCACGAGCGACGACGGGCTGTTGGATGGCCCGGCCGAGCTTTGCGGTCACGGCTTCGAAGCGTTTCTTCCCGAGGTTGCGGAACAGGTGCGGCGGCTGCGGGTACTTGACCTTGGGCTGCACCGTGCTTATGTCGTCGGAGACATGGCCGTTGGCCGCGAAGATGTCTTGCAAACCGTCCAGGTCATAATCGAAAAAGAAGCATGCGAACGTGAGCGTGAGCAGCGAGGTCTGCCCTATTGTAGACGTAGGCGCTTCGTCTATGAAAAGCCCCGTGCCTTCGTTGTGATAAAGAGCCATCATCTCGTTCGAGAAGTTGCCTATGATGAGGCTCGGGCGGCCCGACCCGTCGTAATCGGCCGCGTCGACGCCCATGCCCGCGCGCGCCACTCCCGCCTCGCTGAAGGCCACGCCCGCCGTCATCGCAACGTCGGTGAAAGTCCCGTTGGCGTTATTCTTGTAGAGCTTGTTCGGCTGCGTGTCGTTGGCTACGAAGAGGTCGATCCAGCCGTTGCCGTCGAAATCTATCAGCGCCACGCCGAGCGATTTGCCCGTGGGATCGAGAAGCCCAGCGCGCTCCGTCACGTTTTCAAAGGCGCCGTCGCCCTTGTTTCGGTATAACGTAGAGCTCTGGCCTTTGTAAGATTCCGGCGTGCAGTAAGACTTGTTCTTGCCGTCGAGCGTGCAGTGCAGGTCTTTCTCGACGGCCCAGTCGACGTAGTTGCAGACGAACAGGTCGAGCTTGCCGTCCTTGTCGTAATCGACCCATGCCGCGCTCGTCGAAAACGCCGTGTCGACGGTCCCTGCCTTCTCGGTCACGTCCGTAAATTTGCCTCCGCCCGCGTTGCGGAAGAGGCGGTCGGCACCCAGGCATGTAATATAAATATCGACGTTGCCGTCGTTGTCGTAATCGGCCACTGCGCAGCCGAGCCCGTACATCTCCTGCATCAACCCGGCTTCGCGCGTCACCTCCGTAAAAGTGCCGTTGCGGTTGTTGTGATAAAGGGCCGGGTAGGATTTCGCGCCTTTGCGTTCGGGCCAGCTCATCGAGTTGACGAGCAGAACGTCTTGCCACCCGTCGTTATCAAAATCGAGAAAGGCGCAGCCCGAGCCCATCGTCTCGGGCAAGTATTTCTTCCCGAACGCCCCGTTGTTGTGCTTGAAGCGAATGCCCGATTGCGCCGTCACGTCCGTGAATTCAATCGGGCCAGAGTAGCGCGGCGCTTCGGTCGCGGCGGGCGCTTCGGCCTGCTCGACCGTCTGGCCCGCGACGGCCGAGCTCTGTTTAGCCTGACCGGAGGTGGCGGCCTCGTCGGCCGTCGGTGCGTTTATGCACCCGGCCAACTGTACGGACATCAATGAACAGAGGGCCAGGCTCATTAACTTCTGTCGCATCACTTCACCTTTCCTACTATTTGCTCGTTCGATCTTCGCTTAACCGGACCGTAGTCGTATGGCTTCGGCGCGACGACCGACCGGTGCTCGTGTATCTGCTGCCGCTCGTTGTTATCGTCGGGGTGGAGCTGCCGGTAAGGGCCGGTTATGGCTTGAGCAGCCTCGTCCGCCTTGAACCTCTTGTAGAGTGTCTGCTCGCGGGCGGCCATCTCAGAATCGCCCAGACCTTGATAACAGAGCATCAGGTTGTAATGGGCTTGAAGGTCTTCGGGGTCGATCTTGAGGACTTTCTGAAACTCCGCGATGGCCTCTTTGTACTGGCGCTTGAGAAACAGTATGCGCCCCGCCTGGTTCAACACGACGCGGTCGCGCGGGTACTGCGCCAGGGTGACGCGCAGATGATCGAGCGCTTCGTCGTAACGGCCCATGCTCTTGATCGCGGTGGCGAGGAAGAAATGTGTCTTCGCAAGCTGCGGGGAGATCTCGAGCGCCTTGCGCAGCACCTGCTCGGCGCTCTCCATGTTGCCTTCCTGAATCCTCGCCCTCGCGACGTTCACCCAGCCGTCGGCGTATTCGGGCTCCATCTCTGTCACCTTCAGAAAAGCCGCCTCGGCCCCTTTGATGTCGCCTTGCAAGAGCAGACCTATGCCGTAATCGTTCCACCGCTCGCGCACGCTCGCGTCCAAAAACGGCTTCGTCTCCGGCAGCGGAGAGTTGCGAGGAATGATCTTGATAGAGGCTTCGTTGTAGGCCATCACGGTTATCGGAAGATCGGGTATGGATTTGATGTTGCCCGAGACCTTTGATGTGTCGCCCGTGAAGACCCACCGGCCGTCGTCATGGTTAGGGGTGAGCGAGAACTCTTTATGCTCGGGGTCGCGAATGCCGCCGAAGGCCCACTGCGTATTCCACCACGCGAACTTGCGGTAGTTGACCTTCGCGCGCAGGAAGATTTGATCGCCGCAGTCTTCGGGTATGTTCAGCCGGTAATGGATAGTGTCGGCCGCGCCCGGCGGGATGAGTCGCACGTAGGCCACGGACCTCGCGGCCCAGGCGTTGCGCTTATTGATCGGATTGCCGTGCTCGTCGAGCAACAAAGCCCGGTAAAAATGAGCGCCCTTCTCGACGGGGCCGCGCCCGCCCTGCTCGACCTCGCCGCTGTGGAAGATCTTCTGACCTTTGTTGTCGAAGGCTTCAAGCTCCACCCACACGTCGAACGCGTCGACGGTCCCGCCGGGGAAGAAGTGGCCGACCTTGCGAGTGCGCACGACGACTTCGACGCGCACCGATTCGCCGCGCCGCGCGACGGCGTCGACGCGTCCGAGCGGCGCGATGACCTCGGACGGCTGTGCTATGAAAGCCTGCTGCGCGCCGAAGTTCATGGACTCTTCGCCGACGGCGAATGTGCTTGCCAAGCGCTGGTCTTCCGATCCCGCTATCTGCTTTTCGACCTTCTTAGGCGGGTCGCCGCGCACCATCCCGAATATATCTACAGAGACCTGCCCGTCGCGCAGAAAGTCCTGCACGACCTTCATCTGCTCCTGGTCGCCGTTGACATGAGGCAGCGCGGTGTTCGCGCCGGGGAAGCGGTGAGAATGGACCTTGCCGTCTATGGCCGCCGGGTCGTTCGCGGCGACCAGAGGCATGTGACAGTCGGCGCACTTCTGAGGCTTCGCGGGGTAGTAGAACGACCGCGCGCCCTGGCCCGACACGCCCGACGATTGCCAGGTGTCGTAGTCGTTAAAACCTCGGAACCAGCGGTAGCTGTTCACAGGAACGTCGAGGTGTACCTTGTGACACGACGAGCAGAACTCGGCCGTCTGGTCCTTATGAAAACTCTTCAGGAAAATCTTCTTATGAGGCTGCGGGTCGAGGTTGAGCAGGTAATCGTGCGCCCAGCGCAGTACTTTATTGTCGCTCACGGCCAGGTCGTGCATGGGCGGGTACTCGATCGTGAAATCGCCCTGCCCCATAGTGCTCTTCACATGAACTATCGAATGGCATGAGGTGCAGCTCAGTCCGTTCTGAGCCTCGGGCGTGTCGATCTGCTCTTTGATCGGGCGGTCGAACCTGCCGTTAAAAAAGACCGCGTGGTCGTGGCACCCGGCGCACCACTTCGACGGCTTCGTGCCGATCACGTCCTGCATGTACTCGATAGACTTTCTGTACCACTGGTTGTTGAACGAGCCGAAGTGATGGGCCGACGAGTTCCACTGGTCATAAATATCTTTGTGGCAGCGGGCGCAATCCTGGCTCGTCATGAAGAATGTAGACGGTATCGTGCCTCCCACGTTTGTCTCGGCCGACGAAGGGAAGAAGGGCGACTGAGGCCCCGCGCCTTCGCCGTCCATGCTCAAGGGCACCAGATCGGGGTTTACGATCCTGTCGCGCGCCGTCCCGCTGTAACGGTCGTAAGCCGTCGTCGCGACGGGAAGCACGAGCAGGAAACAGATGACCGCGACCTGCACGAGCTTCCGCCGGTTCGACTGCGCGTACTGGCGGGCCATCTTAAAGAGCGCCACGACGAGCGGGATCGAGCCCGCGACGGCCAGCGCTATGTGCGCGTAGAGCGCCCAGCGGTAAGGCCGAGTCGCGCCGAAAATCATGAGGTAGACGCCAAGCCCCGTGCTCAAGCCTAGCGCTACGGCGGCGAAGAGCATCTCGCGCGAGAGCCCCCTCAGACGTTTGCGGAGGTAGATCGCCGCCGCGACCGCCAGGGCGAGCCCTATCAGCAGGTGCAGCGCGACGTTGCTGAAGTAGAAGAGCGTAGGCTCCGCATACGCCGCCAGGTACGAGCTGTTAATCAACAGGAGAATGAAGCCTGTGACCAGGAACTTCGCCGTTTTGCTTTCGACTTGGACACTCATATTACCTCTCGCCCATTCGTCTGAGATAAAGGTGGTTGTTTAACTCGATTGCAACTATGGGGCAAGATTATAGTTTAATCACCGGGATAATGAAAACCCGGTTTTACCTGGCCGCGATCGTGACGTAGTCGCGCCCGGCGTATAGCCTCAACCCGTCGCTCGCTTTACTCATCATAAGCGGGCGCGGGCGGCGCAGGGCGCTGTCTTTTGCCGCGTCGACGCTAAGCAGGCGGTTACCCGCTATGTCGAAGAGGTTGAACTTGCCGTCATTCGAGAACCCGAAGCCGTAGGCGCCTACGCCGAGGTCCGAGCCGCCGACGGCGATGGCCGAATCAGTTATGAAAAAGCCTTCATACTTGGCCCGAATTTCGGACGAATAGCCTGACGTGTCGACGAGCCCCGCGATGACGAGGCGCTTTGGCCCGAACCGCGCGGCCGCCGCATTCCGCATCTGCGTTGGCGCGCTCTGCCCTTCGAAGTAGAAGCTCGACGGCACGACGCGCGTGAGCTCCGCACCCGACAGGACCGCGGGCTGCTCCTGAGCTACCGCGGCCGAGGCCGCGCAGCCGATCAGGAAGATCGCAAAGACTCTTTTCAAAAACGGCCGAGACAATACCTTCATAAATCCTCCTCGTTATCAATCGCGCCCGACGCCTAGCGAGTCGGCGACGCGGTTGATGTAGTTGAACCACGAAGCGATGAGCGTGATCTGTAGAATCGCCTTGTCGTCAAACCCCGCGTCGCGCAACCTTGCGTGGTCGTCGCGCGAGACCTGTGTGGCGTCTTTCGTCAGCTTCACCACGTAGTCGAGCATAACTCTGTCCTGCGCGGTTATGGGCGCGTTCGCGTAGTCGTACATCAGCGCGTTGACAAACTCTTCATCCAGGGTGACTCGACGCAGAAACTCTGCGTGCGACTCGATTCAGTAATGGCATCGGTTCGTGACCGACACCATCGTGGTTATCATCTCGTGCTGCCGGCGCGTGAGCGGCAGATCAGGCGACATCAGCACGCCGAACGTGGAGAAGGCATGGTAGAGCGCTCCGGGTATCAGGCTGTGAGACTCCACTATGCCGGACGACGCGCCGTCGGGCGTCGGGTGGACGGGCGTGGCGTATTCGACGGGGTACAGCTCGCGCTGCGACTCGGCGGCGCGGCGCAACTCCTCGTTCGCTTCCGAAAGCGGGATAGTCTTAATCCAGGTCATCGAGCTTCTCCTCCTCGTTTCTAATCCGGTTGCTGAAAAATAATGCAACGGTGCGGAGAAGCGCAACACGATTTGGGCGGGCGTCAGTCATTCAAGACGGCGTTTCGACTCTTCGATCAACTCGTTGTTACGCTCGAATGAAATAGTCGATTCGTCGCCTCCAACACGGGGCGGGTAACGGTGAGACGAGTAGACAGGGTAAGCCTCCGTGCGCAGGTGCGCGAGCATGTGGTGGCCGCGCCGCGCCGAGCGCTCGTGCCGGAGCGCCGAGATGTCGACGGGCGCGACTACTATCCGCTCGCCGGGGCCGGGCGACGCCTGCGCGAGCAGACGGCCGTCGAAGTCTACGACCTGGCTGCCGCCGGGCCACGAGTAGGGAGGGTACATCTTAAGGCTTGCGCCCTGGTTGGCCGCGACCACGTAGGCGATGTTTTCGATGGCGCGCGCGCGGTTTATGACCGTCCACCAGTCCATAGGCTCGGTCGCGCCCCAGGGGTCCATGTAAGCCGAGACTCGGACCAGGACTTCCGCGCCGTTGGCGGCGAGCTGGCGCATCGCTTCAGGGAAGAGCCAGTCGTAACATATCGCACACCCTATTCGGCCGATGGGCGTGTCGGCGACGGGAAAGAGCGGCTCGTCATAGCCTTCGATGTCGTGCGGGCTCGCGTGGACTTCGTACGGAATCCACGTGTTCACTTTGCGGTACTTGTAGAGAATTCCTTGCGGCCCTATAAGGCAGGTCGTGTTAAAGACCACGCCGGGCCATCTCTTATCGACTTCCAACATCGAGCCGCTTTGAATATAGATGTCATGCTCGCGCGCCTTCTGTTCGAGCCGCTCCGTATGTTCGTTAGGTATTTCGACCGCCAATTTTTCGATAAGCTCGGAGGCGGTCGGGAAGACCGGCGCGGCGTGTGCGAACTCCGGGAAGACTACGAGCCGGACAGGCAGAAACGGCGCGCTCCCGGCGACCGCCGAATCGATCATCTGAAGCATGCGGTCGGTGTTGGCGCGCATCAGTTTGCGATCAATAGGATTGGCCAGATCGGTCTGGCACGCGGCGACTGAATATCTGATGTGGTCCATAAGGCTTTCCTAAGTCCTGAGTGCTGAGTCCTGAGTCCTGAGTAACATTACCTCCACTCAGGACTCAGGACTTTCTACTCAGGGCTGACTAATTCTGGCAGCGGAGCAGTCACGACTCGCGTGTTGTAGCGGTCAAGATACTCGCGGTGCGCGCGAGTCGTCGGATAACTCTCCCCTTTTGCGTATGGGTAGCCGCTCATCGCGTGAAACGGCAGCGGCTCGACGTGATGCGGGCTGGCAGAGTTGATGTCCATCTCTTTGCTGAAACCGTCTGCGTAGAGCAAGAACGTCCGCTTCCAGCCCGCGGGGAGCGGCCTTAACCTGCTTGCGTCGAACGAGACGGCTATCTCATCGCCCGGCAGCGACACGACGAACATATCGTCCGTGCGTGAGAGCAGCTCTGTTACGTCGCCTTCGCGAGTGTAGCGGCCGGACATCACTTTCCACGGCGAAACGAAAGAGACCCGATCGTAATCGTACCCGAACGGCTCGCGCCCGTCGGGCGTAACCTCGGCGGAAAAGCCGCGCCAGGTGAGTGTAGCCCCCAGCGGGTCGAGCCGTGTCAAGCGCGTCTCTGTCCTGCCGCCCGACGTGTCGACTAGAATCTGGTCCCAGTAGATTCGCATGTTCGTCACTATGCGCACCTGGCGGCTCGCGGAGAGAAACCTCCCCGTCAGGTCGACGGCGAGCGTTTGAGGCCGACCGACCGGAATGCCTATGTCAGAGATCACTGTCCGCCATTGCCCGCGCGCATCTTTCACTTGGAGCGCGGGAGGCATCATGCTCAACCCGGCTTGATGAGCCGCGACGTTGTCGCTCGAAAAAGCGTAGTCGGTCCAGCCCGTGAGCAGCAGCAAGGTTCGCTCGGGCGTCGCGCTGCCCAGGTCGAGCGTGAGCGTGTGCCCTTCAGCGTAACCGCGAATGCGGCGCAGCGCGAAGCCTTCGACGTATTGCCGGTCCATCTCCGTTATGCGCGACAACACGTCTCGCCCTTTATCGTCGACGGCCGCCACGGGAGGCCGCGCGCTTGCCGTCGCATAGAGTTTGAAAGGCTTGAACGGCGGGTCGACTAGCCCTTCGTCGGGAAACACCTCCCAGCCCGCGGGGTGCGCGACTTCGATCAATTGTAAGCGGTCGACGTAGAGCGCTTCTTCAAGCTCGTTCGTCACGCGAATCTCGAACCTGCCGTTTCGCTCGCGCAACTGGTCGCCGCGTATGCGGACGTACTCGTCAGGGTCGGGGTGGTTGCGCGCGCCCGGCGCCACCCAGTAGCCCATCTCGCCGCCGCCCAGAAAGTCCGTGATGAACTCGAACCGCGCGCCGTTCCAAGCATACAGGTACGGGCAAGATGAAGGCTTGCGGTCGACTTCGTTTATCGTGAGCGCGCTGGCCGACGACGCCTGTTTCGGAAACTCGATCTCGGATTGGACATTCCCCGAAGGCCACAGCAGCCGCACGGCGTCGGCCGATGCGCGCTTGCCAAGCCCGAACAAGACATCCGCGGGCGCGGGCGCGGGGCTGGCGGCGTAAGTCTCAAGCTTCTGCTTCAAGCTGCCCGCGCGCACTTCGAGCTTGGTCCCGACGCCGTTGCGGTTGCTGACCTTGCCTGCGAGCCTGATTCGAAGAGAAGAGTTGCGGCTGCCGCCTTCGTTGCGCGCGATCTTCAGATCGCCCGACGCCGATCGCGCGATCAAGTCCGTATCGCCGTCGCCGTCAATGTCACCTGACGCAAACGAGTTGGACAGATTTCCATCGAGGCTTGAGGCGGCCTTGTCGCTCACGTCGGCCCAGCCGGTCCCGACGTTGCGCAAAACGCGGACGCCTTTAGCCGTGAGCGCCACGAGGTCGAGCAGGCCGTCGTTATCGTAATCGATGAACTGAGCCGCGTGCGCGGCCTCTGTCGTCGCGGGCGCGGGCGCAGTCACAAACCGGCCCTTGCCGTCGCTGGTCGCAAAGCGGCCAGGCCCGTCGGCGACGCCGAAGAAAAAGTCCGTGTAGCCGTCTTTGTTCGCATCGCCCGCCGCCGCGCAAGTGAATCGCGCGCCTTCGCCTAGCCCTGTGTCCGACGCCACGTTGCGAAAAGAGCCGTCGCGCAAGTTGCCGAACAGCGTGGGCCTGTCGCCGTAACTCAAGACGAGCAGATCGATGTCGCGGCGGTTGTCATAATCCGTGGGGACGACGGCGACCGCGCGGCCGGTCGGCCCTCCGACTTGCGCCGCCGCGGTCACGTCGGCGAACTTCCCGTTGCCGTTGTTCCTGAACAGCATGTTAGGCGCGGGCGCGAAATCTGTAGGGAATACAACCGGACGCGCCGCGCCGCCCGACGTTTTCGACGGGTCGATAAAGCCCGCGACGAAGATGTCCAGGTCTCCGTCGTGGTCTATGTCGACGAAGGCCGCGGCCGTCGATAAGAACTTGTAGTCAGGTATGCCTGCCGCCGTGGTTACGTCAGTGAATCTCCCGTTCCCTTCGTTGTGATAAAGCGCGTTGCCGCCATACCGCAGCACGAAAAGATCGACCTTGCCGTCGTTATCAAAATCGCCCGCAGCCGCGCCGGTGCCCGTGGATGCGAGATTTGATTTCGAAATTCCTGACTGAGCCGTGATGTCGACGAGCTTGCCGCCGTCGTTGCGATATAACTTTTGAGAAGCGGAATCGAAAAGGTCGAGGTCGCCATCATCGTCCAGGTCAAACAGCGTCGCGGCCCCCAGCGCGCGCCTCATCGCCTCAATCGCTTCGGCCGCGTCTTTAAAGCTCCGCCCGAAGAGAGGAGTTGAAGGAGCGCCGGGAGCGGGCTTCGCATCCGTGGGCGGCGCGAGCACGCTGCTCGTAGCATCAACGAACTTGACCTCGGGCGTCGCCGTCTCGACCAGCTCGGGCTCCGCGCCTGTTGAAGCGATCGCTTCGGCGTACTGGCCCTCTTCAAGATAGTTGGTGCCGATCACCGTGCCGTAGTTGCTGTCGCGCAGAGTCTGAAACCGCTGCATCATCGCCTGGCCCTGTTCGCGCTGGTTCGTGCGCAAAAGGGCGAGCGCAAGGTTATAAGTCGCCGTCACGTTGTAAGGCTCGGCTTCGACCGCCGTGCGGAAATTGGCGACCGCTTCGGCATACTTCCGCTGCTGCATGAGCACCTGGCCGATGTTGACGTTCGCCCCAACGTCGCGCGGGTCGAACTGAAGGACTTTCTGAAAAGCGGCGACCGCGTCTTCCGCGCGATTCTGCGAGCGCGCGATCAGGCCGAGCATGTAATGAGCCTGCGGAGAGGCGGGGAGCGCTTCGGCCGCCGCTTTCGCTTCGCGCAAAGCCGCGGGCACGTCGGGCACGTTGTAGAGCGCTATGCTCAGGTTGATGCGGGCGATCGTCAGACGCGGGTCGAGCCTCAGGGCGCGGCGAAAGCTCTCCGCACCTTCCTTGTATTTGAACTGTTCGAGCAGGGCGACGCCTATGTTGTTAGCGCGGTAGGCTTCTTCGCGCGTATTCTGCGTCGAGCCTGAAAGAGAAGCGATGATGATGACGAACGAAAAAACGGCGGCGGCGGCGAATAGGCGCAAGGCTGTGCTCATAGGAAAGTTATACTGGTTTCAAGATGAAGGCTCAAGGTACGGGCTTGCTCACCGAGGGCTATGGCAAATCATCTGTAGGGGCCATGGCGCATGATGCGCTTCGCGCGGCGCGGGCTTGTCCCTGCCCGGCGGCGCGTTAGCGCCGGACGGTCATCGCCGCCGTGCGCGAAGCGCATCATCGGCCATATCGGCGATCCGGGCAGGGACAAGCCCTGCCCCTACAATCTTTTTCAAGATTGGCTGTCTTTGATCGCAGCTTGCAGCGCTTCGACGGCGAGCGCCGCCGAGTGCTTCTTCGTCGCGGGCAGGTGGCCTAGCGCGTCTATGATCTCTTTCCTGCCGAGCGACTGAAGCTCGCCCAATTCTCGGCCCACGATCAGCTCTGTCAGCACAGACGCGGCGGCGATGGTCGGCGGGCAACCGCTGGCCTTCACTTTCGCCTCGGCGAGGCGGCCGTCGTCGACGCGGATCGTCAACCGAATTCTGTCCATGCAGACTTCGTTAGTCACATCGCCCGTGCCCGTAGGATTTTCAAGCTCGCCCACGTTGCGCGGGTTTGCGACGTGATCGGCTACTTGCTTGCTATACATAGTTATGATTTGAAACTTGAGATTCCAAATTCGAGATCTGTCTGAGGCGCGAGACTATCTCTTCGAGCGCACGGACCGTGTAGTCAATCTCTTCGCGCGTGGTGTAGGCGCTCAAGCTCAGCCTCAGGCTCGCGCGCACCTCTTCGCGCGCCAGGCCCATCGCCGTAAGCACGTGGCTCGGTTCGAGCGAACCCGAAGCGCACGCCGAGCCCGTCGACACGGCGACGCCTTTCAAGTCGAGCGCGATCAAGAGGCTCTCGCCGTCCAGACCTTGAAAACTGAGGTTCGAGATATTCGGCACGCGGCGCTCGACATCACCGTTGACGCGAACGTCTTCGACGCGGGTCGCTATCTGCCGCTCAAGGTAATCTCTCAGCTCGCGCATGCGCGACGTGCGCTCCTCGAACTCAGCGCGAACAAGCTCGGCGGCGCGGCCGAACCCCACGATGGCCGGCACGTTTTCGGTCCCGCCTCTGCGGTCGCGCTCGTGATGCCCGCCGTAAAGAAGCTTTGCCAGCCGCGTCCCTTTTCTCACGTAAAGCGCGCCCACGCCTTTCGGCCCATGAATCTTGTGCGCCGACAGCGAGAGCAGGTCGACGCTCGTGCGCTTAACGTCTATAGGGACCTTTCCCGCCGATTGTACGGCGTCGGTGTGAAAATAAAGGTGAGTCTGCCCGCTTGCGCGCGCTTCCGAGACTGCGGCCGCGATCTCTCCGATCGGCTGAATCACGCCCGTCTCGTTGTTGGCGTGCATTATCGAGATCAGGATCGTCTCTTCGGTGACGGCGTCGCGCACGTCTCCCGCGCTGACGCGCCCTTGAGCGGAAACGGGCAAGTAGGTCACTCGAAAGCCGTCGCGCTCAAGCGCCTCGCAAGTGGCCAGCACGGCAGGGTGCTCGATCCTTGTGGTGATGATGTGGCGACCTTTTTGCGCGTGCGCCGCGGCTATCCCGCGGATCGCGAAATTGTCGGCTTCGGTCCCGCCCGAGACGAAGACTATTTCGGTAGGCGCGGCGTTGATCAAAGCGGCCACCTGGCGGCGCGCGCGTTCGAGCGAAGATTTGGCGCGCTGCCCGAACGAGTGAACCGACTGCGCGTTGCCCATCTCTTCGGAGAAGTAAGGCATCATCGCGGAGATGACCTCCGGGGCCGCCGCAGTCGTCGCGCTATTGTCGAGGTAGACTCGCATGCCAGTTTTTAGTTTTTAGTTTTTAGTTTTTAGTTTAGAGCACCGGCCAGCGCTAAAAACTGAAAACTGAAAACTAAAAACTATCTATCTTGCCACTCTTCGTACCAGGCCATCTGGATTGCTTCGAGCTTCTTCTCGTTCGACTCTTTCGGGTCGCCCGCGAAGCCTTCGAGCTGCGTCACCCATTTATGAAGATCGGTGAAGCGCACGCTCAGAGGGTCCGTGTCCGGGTGCGCTTCCATCAACCTTATGGCAATCTCTTCGGTATCGGTCCAGCCTATTTCCGGCATAGGTCCTCCTCATTCGGCTATCTCGACCTTCACGTCGCCGCGGACTACGGCCTGGCACCCGAGCCGCGAGCGCAGGGTGACGCTGTCGGCCATGTAGATTCTGTCTTCCTCGTCCTCTTCCATCTCGGAAAGATTCTCTTCGCCTTCTTTTACTATCACGTGACAGGTCGTGCAGGCGCAGTTGCCCCCGCAGGCGTGTTGCAGGTCGATCCCGCAATTCAGCGCGATGTCCAGCAGCGAACCCTCTTTGCCATGCTCGTGGTAAGGCGTCACGCCCGGCTCGTAATCTACCGTCACGTTCTCGCCGTCGGGCTTGATGAAAGTGATGTGATAGACCTTCTTCTTGGTTTCTGCGGGCTGCGCGTCAACCACAGCGGTTCCCGCCGTCTCTCTTGCTTCCATAATTCTCCTCGATCAACCTTCCGCCACTTCAGACGCTTTGCGATCCTTGAGCGCGGCGACGAGCGCGTTGTCCATAATCATCTCGGCCAGGTGGTGCGACGCCGCGTCAAGCTCTTTGATCTTCTCGCGAATCAACAGGTGGTCTTCGCCTGCGGCGGCCTGGCGAAGCTCGTCAATCGCGCTGCGGATCGCGGCGCGCTCCTCGCCGCCCACGAGCTTTTCGGCCTGCTCGGCCAGCGCCTTCTCGGCCGCGCGCATCACCGTCTCGGCTTCGTTGCGCGCTTCAATCAACTGCCGCTTGCGAACGTCTTCTTCCGCGAACTCGAACGACTCCATCAGCATGCGCTCGATCTGCTCGTCGCTCAGCCCGTACGAAGGCTTGACCTCGATCGACTGCTCCTGACCCGTGCGAACGTCGCGGGCGCTGACGGTCAGGATGCCGTTGGCGTCGATCAGATACTTGACTTCGATTCTAGGCAACCCCGCAGGCTGCGGCGGTATGCCCTTGAGAGTGAACCGCGCGAGGCTGCGGCAGTCCTCGACCATCTCGCGCTCGCCTTGGACGACGTGAATGTCTATGCCGGTCTGATTATCGACCCACGTAGTAAACATCTCCGACGCCGAAGCCGGAATCGTCGAGTTGCGGTTTATGATCTTAGCCACGACGCCGCCCATCGTCTCGATGCCTAAGCTGAGCGGCGTCACGTCGAGCAGCAGCAAGTCGCGGCTGCCCCCCGCGAGAATGTCGGCTTGAACCGCCGCGCCGAGCGCAACCACCTCGTCGGGGTTAAGCTCCGTGTGAGCCTTGCGCTTGAACATCTCTTCCACCTTGCGGCGCACGTAAGGGACGCGCGTCGAGCCGCCCACCATAACCACTTCATCGATCTGTTCAGGGTCGAGGTCCGCGTCCTTGAGAGCCTGCTTGCAAGGGCCGAGCGTCCGCTCCACAAGGTCCGCGATCAACCTCTCAAACTCCTCGCGCGTGATCTCGCGGCGGTACTCGCCGCCGCGCTCCGCGCCAAGGTCGATCGTTATGGTGGCCCGGTCAGCTTCGGATAACTCGTGCTTAGCCGCGATGACGGCTTTACGAACGGCCTGAAACATCGCCGGGTCGTTAGCCAGCTTTTTGCCCGCGCGGTTTTCGATCTCTCCCAGCGCGAGGGCGATCAAACGGTTATCGATGTCGTCGCCGCCCAGGTGCGTGTCGCCGTTGGTCGAAAGCACTTCGAATATGCCTTCATTCAGTTTGAGTATCGAAATGTCGAACGTCCCGCCGCCGAGGTCGTAAACGGCGACGAGCCCTTCCTTGCGCTTGTCGATCCCGTAAGCCAGCGAAGCCGCCGTCGGCTCGTTGACTATGCGCAGCACGTCGAGCCCCGCCAGGTGGCCTGCGTCTTTGGTCGCCTGCCGCTGCGCGTCGTTGAAATATGCCGGGACGGTTATCACGGCCTGCGTGACCTCTTCGCCGAAGAATTTTGACGCGCGCTCTTTCAGCTCGCGCAGTATGAAGGCCGAGATCTCCGGCGGCGTGAAGACGCGGTCGCCCATCTGAAACCGAATCACCTGCTCGCTGCCCTCGGCGATTTGAAACGGGACCAGGCTGATGTCTTCTTGAACGTCGGCCGCGCCCTTGCCCATAAAGCGCTTGACTGAATAGATGGCCTTGCGCGGCTCGGTCACTAACCGCTCGCGCGCCTGTTCGCCTACGAGCAATCGTCTCTGCTCCGCGTCGTAGTAGACTATCGAAGGCACGAGCGCGCCGGCCGCTTCGTCTCGAATCACGGCGGGGCCGTCCTCGCTCATGTAGGCGACAAGGCTGTTTGTGGTGCCGAGGTCTATGCCCACGACGCGGCCGGATTTCGGCCGCCCGGTCATGCTCAGCTCAATCAGGGGCATCGGTTAAATCTCCTCCTTTATGTCGCGCACAAGGTTGCGTATGTACGACCTGTGCGAAAGCAGCTCGCTCATGCGGTCGAGCGCCGAGCGCTTCTCTTCGGCCCGGTCATGCTCAAGCGCGGCGTCCCACTCGTCGAACAGCGCTAAGAGCCGCCGATCAATCTCTCCGAGCTTTTCATTCAAACTCTCTAGCGCTTCGGCAAGCGACTGCCGCGCCTCATTCAACTCGTCTTCGTCGCCCATCTTCTTAGCGGCCTTCAACTCTTCGATCTGCATGTTCAGCTCGAAGACCTCTTCCAGCAGATCGGGCGGCGCTTTCTTTTCGGCCTCTTTGTACCCTTCAAGCTTCAAGAGATAGCCCGCGCGAGTTACAGGGTTGCGCAGCGTCCGGTGAGCGTCGTTCAGCAGCGACGACCGCTCCATGCTCGCCTGACGCTCGGCAGGGCTCGCGCTCATGAAATAATCGGGGTGCAGTCGCCGGCTGAGCGCGTAAAAAGATTTCTCAAGCTCCGCTTCGTCCAGCCGGAGACGCCGGGGGAGGTTGAAGAAGGCGAAGTAATCGGTGCCCGCCGGGACAGGGAGCACGCGTTCGCAGCTCGCGCAAAAATGGTCGCGCGCCGTCCGTGCGCCGCAATGCGGGCACGCCATCAGAAGATTCTCTTTGCTCGCCGTTGCATCCATGCTTTAGCCCGCCAAAAAAATGATGGTTGAGCGGCTGCGGCACTCAACCATCAAGCTTTAACGGAATCGGTTCGGGCCTCGCCCGATCGGTGATCTTAATAAGCGCGCCTCTTAGACGGCGAACGATTCGCCGCAGCCGCAATCGCCGGCGGAGTTCGGATTGATGAAGGTGAACCCCCGCTGCATCAACCCCTCCATCTTGTAATCGAGAGTGCTGCCGTTGAGGTACAGAAAGCTCTTCATATCGACGAACAGCTTCACGCCGTCGGCCTCAAAGACCTGGTCGCCGGGGCGCTCTTCGGTGTCTATGGCGAGCGTGTAGCCCAGCCCAGAACAGCCGCCGCCCTTCACGCCGACGCGGAGCCCGCCCTCGGTGATCCCCTGATCGCGCATTATCTCGCGCACCTTCTCAACAGCCTTCGGCGTCAGTTGAATAGCCATCTCTCAATTCATCCCGCTTAACTAAGCTTGAGCTGCGACCTGTTCGGTCTTCTCTTCCGCCTGCCCTTGCTTCGACTGATAGTCGCGCACGGCCGCCTTGATCGCGTCCTCGGCCAGCACCGAGCAATGGATCTTGACCGGAGGCAGATTCAGCTCCTTGACGATCTCGACGTTCTTGATCTGGAGCGCCTCGTCGACGGTCCTCCCCTTGACCCATTCGGTGGCGAGGCTCGAACTCGCTATCGCCGAGCCGCAGCCGAACGTCTTGAACTTCGCGTCCTCGATGACGTTCGTCTCGGGGTTGATCTTGATCTGAAGCTTCATCACGTCGCCGCATTCCGGCGCGCCGACAAGCCCCGTGCCGACGTTGGGGTCTTTTTTGTCGAGCGCCCCGACGTTGCGGGGATTGTTGTAATGATCGATCACCTTATCACTGTATGCCATTTCGTTATCCTCTCTTCTGCTCTCTCGATTTCGTTACCAGCTTAACAAATCCTACTCCCCGGCCCACTGCACCTTGCTCAGGTCGACGCCTTCCTGAACCATCTCCCACAGCGGCGATAGCTCTCTGAGGCGGTTGACGGCTTCGTTGACGCGGCCGATCGTGTAATCGACCTCTTCTTCGGTGTTGAACCGGCCGAGCCCGAACCTGATCGAGCTGTGCGCGAGCTCTTCGCCGACGCCGAGCGCTTTGAGCACATAGCTCGGCTCAAGGCTCGCCGACGTGCAGGCCGACCCCGAAGAGACGGCTATGTCGCTTATGCCCATCAACAGCGATTCGCCTTCTACGTATGCGAAAGAGATGTTGAGGTTGCCCGCCAGCCGCTGCTCCGGGTGGCCGTTGATGTAAACATCAGGTATCTCGTCCATGATCCCTTTTCGCAGCTTCTCGCGGAGCGCAAAGACGCGCGACCGGTCGGTCTCCATGTCCGCCTGCGCGATCTCGGCCGCCTTGCCCAGGCCCACTATCCCCGTGACGTTCAGAGTCCCGCTCCGCATGCCGCGCTCGTGCCCGCCGCCGTCGACCATAGGCACCAGCATCACGCGCGGGTTCTTGCGCCGCACATATAGCGCGCCTACGCCTTTCGGCCCGTACATCTTGTGCGCCGATATAGAAACAAGATCGACGTTAAGAGCGTTCACGTCAAACGGCAGCTTGCCGATGGCCTGAGTCGCGTCCGTGTGAAACAGCACGCCGCGCTCTTTGCAGACTCGCCCGATCTCGGCTATCGGCTGCAACACGCCGATCTCGTTATTCGCGTGCATCACCGAGACGAGGATCGTCTTATCGGTGAGGGCGTTCTTCACGTCGTCGGGCGAGATCAGTCCGTCGCTCCCGACGGGCAGATAGGTGACCTTGAAGCCGCGCTTCTCAAGCTTCTTGCAAGTGTCGAGCACGGCCTTGTGCTCCGTGACGACAGTGATGATGTGGTCGCCCTTCTCATAATACATGTCGGCGACGCCTTTGATCGCAAGATTGTCGGACTCGGTCGCGCCGCTGGTAAAGACGATCTCTTTGGCGGTAGCGCCGATCAGGTCGGCGACCTGCTTGCGCGCGTTCTCTACGGCCTCTTCGGCCTGCCAGCCGAACTGGTGATTGCGGCTGGCCGCGTTGCCAAAAACCTCTGTGAAGTACGGAGCCATCGCTTCGAAGACGCGCGGGTCGCACGGCGTCGTCGCGTGGTAGTCCATATAGATCGGGAGCTTCAGCGCCATTTCATTCTCCTTCGCGCCCTAAGCAACTTCGACCGCGTTCGGGTCGGGCGCGATTTCATCTCTCTTCAGGCGGTCGGCCAGCGCCTTGTTCGATTTCATTCTCAAGCCGTAGACCACTTCTGGTTTCGACTTGTTCGACAGGTCGGCGACCGTTATCGAATCCAAAAAATTATCCACGTGCTCGGCGAGCTGTTTCCATATCGCCCCGCCGATGCAGGTGTCGGCCAGATGACAATTATCGACCGACTCGCCCTTGCTGAAACAAGAGCTCGTATAAAGCGGCGGCTCGATCAACCGGACGATCTCGCCTATGGTGATCTCCGACGGCTCGCGCGCGAGCACATAGCCGCCGTGAGGCCCACGCACGCTCTTGACGACGTTGCCCTTGCGCAACTGCTGAAAGAGCTGTTCGAGAAATAGAAGCGATATGCCTTCGCGTTTCGAGATGGCCCCGAGCGGAACGGGCGAGCCGTTCGAGTGCTGCGCTATGTCTAAGACCGCGCGCACGGAGTATTTGCCTTTGGTCGAAACTTGCATATTGCCCCTCGAAAATCAATCGTCATCTCTATTTTATATTCCTGACTAATAAAGTCAAGTTTATTCTGACTAAATTGGTCGGGTTTTATTAGGCGATTTAAGTGAAGAAATAATAAGAGTTATCTTCGGGCAGGTCTTGGTCGCGAGGTCCGTTTAGCCCGTCCGAGAGGCCAGTTTTTGAAGACGCTCTTCGGCCGCTCGAAGCGTCTCGTCCCGTTTGCAGAAGGTGAAGCGCACCTGCGAGCGGCCGAGATGAGGCTCGTGATAGAAGCTGCTGCCGGGAACTACGGCGACGCCGATCTCTTTGACCAGGAATCGGGCGAACTCTAAATCGTCCGGGTAACCGAACGCGGAGATGTCTGTCATCACGTAGTAAGCGCCGTCGGGGTCGTAGCATTTGAAGCCCGCCCCTTTCAGCACCGTCAGTATTCTCTCGCGCCGTTTCGCGTAATCGGCTTGAAGGTGGTCGTAGTAAGAACGCGGCAGACGAAGCGCGCGCGCGCCAGCTTCTTGCAGCGGGGCCGCCGCCCCCACGGTCAAAAAGTCATGCACCTTGCGTATGGCGAGCGTGATCTCCGGGGGCGCGATCGTGTAGCCGACGCGCCAGCCCGTGACTGAATAGGTCTTTGACAAGCCGTTGATCGTGATCGTACGGTCGCGCATGCCGTCGAGCTGGGCCATCGCTACGTGCTTTTTGTCGTTGAACAGGATGTGCTCGTAGATCTCGTCGGTGACGGCGATGACGTTCCAGCGGTGGCACAGCGCGGCTATCTGTTCAAGCTCCTCGCGCGAGAAGACCTTCCCCGTAGGGTTGTTCGGCGTGTTGATTATGATCGCCTTCGTGTTGTCGTTAAACGCGGCGGCGAGCTCGTCGGGGTCGAAGCTCCAATCGGGCGGGCGCAGCGTGACGTAGCGCGGCGTCGCGCCGGAAAGGATCGCGTCCGGGCCGTAGTTCTCGTAAAAAGGCTCGAAGACTATCACCTCGTCGCCGGGGTTTACTATTGCCATAAGCGCCGCGATCATCGCCTCCGTAGAGCCGCACGTGACGGTGATCTCGCGCTCCGGGTCGACTTCGAGCCCGAGATACCACGAGCTCTTTTCCGCGATCGCGTCGCGGAAGCTCTTAGCGCCCCAGGTGATCGCGTACTGGTTGATGTCGGCCATTATCGCGTCGCAGGCGGCGAGCTTTATCTCTTCGGGCGCGGGGAAATCCGGGAAGCCTTGCGAGAGGTTTATCGCGCCGTAGAGATGCGCCTGACGCGTCATCTCACGGATTACGGATTCGGTGAACTGCTCTGCTTTGTGCGAGATTATTCGTTTTGACATTATCGGTTGTCGGTCTCTTCTTTCAGCCTTTCTATTATCGATTCAACGGCAGAAGCATATTCGCCATCCGGGTCGAGCCGCAAATAATTTTTGTAAGCCTCTATCGCCTCTTTGTTGCGCCCGGCCTTCTCAAGTATCTCGGCGAGCTGGTAATAGAGGATAGGCTCGGTGTCCATGTCCTGGGCGATCCCCGCGCGATACTCTTTGACCGCCCCGTCGACATCGCTCTCTTCTATGAGCGCGAGCGCCAGACCGATATGAGCTTCAAACGAATTGCCTCGCGCAAGGCGCAGCGCTTTGCGGTACTCGACTATCGCCTCTTCGACGAGCCCCTGGTTGCGGCGTAGGTTGGCGAGCACGGTCTGAGCTTCGACCACCTTGCGCCCCCCGGCCTTGATCGCCGCCTGGGCATGCTTTTCCGCTTCCTGGTAATCCTGCGTTAGAGTCAGGATACGCGCGATGCCTATGTGCGCTTCCGCAAATCCGGGCCGCAACGCGATAGCCTGTTTATACTCTTCGACGGCGTCTTTACCTTTGCCCGTGTAGCGCAACTGCTCGCCTCTCTGAAAATGAATCGAGGCTTGATCGGTCGTCGGCCGCTGAGTCACTTTAAGAGTGCGGGCCGCGCCCGCCGCGATCACGACCGAGCCGGTCCAGTCCGTAAACCCGGCCGTTCGCACAAGCACCGGGTACGAGCCCGTCCACACGCGGGCCAGGTCAAGCTCGCCGTTCTCCTTCGTGGCCCCGTGCAGGACGTTGTTGATGTAGACGTAAGATCGCGGCTGGCCCGTGACGACTTTCAACTGCCCCGTCGTGCGCGCGGCGGCTTTTTGCGCGCGCGCCTCGACGGCGAAGAGCAGACCTAGCACAACCAAAAGAGTGAAGCTCGCCTTGCTCACGCTGAAAAAACTTCTTAACGACATTGATGCACCCCTGGTCAATCTTTGTACAGCCTTCTGTAGTTCGCCGCGTAGCGCAGCACGCCTTGAACATACCCGCGCGTCTCGGTGAACGGGATCTGTTCGACCCAATCTTCGATGTCGAGCGAGCCGCGCGCGGCAATCCACTGGCGCGCGCGACCCGGCCCCGCGTTGTAAGCCGCGGCCGCGTACTCTATCCTACCGAACTGCCCCATCATCTGCGCCAGGTAATTCATGCCGAGCTTGATGTTGATAGTCGGGTTATAAAGATCGGCCGCCGATATGCGGCCTATGCCCTGCTGGCGCGACACCACCTGCCCGGTCGCGGGCATCACCTGCATCAGCCCGCGCGCGCCGACGCGCGAGATGGCGTTAGGATTAAAGACGCTCTCCTGGCGTATCAGGCCGGCGGCGATGTACGGGTCGATCCCGTACCGCTTCGCCTCCTGCTTGATCGTCTCCCAGCTCACGAGCGGGAAGAATATCTCCCACGCCTCGCGCGGCACGTCGGCCTCGGTATAAGAGTAGATGTCCGGATAACCTTTTCTGAGGACCAGAGTGGCTTGAAAGTTTTCGCCGCGCCGCGAGTAGAGTTGCGCAAGCCTGAGGTTGAGTCGCGGCGACGCCGGAGCTTGAGCCAGAGCGTGATTCAACTCTTTGACCGCGAGATCGCCGAGCCCGATGACCTCAAAGTCGTTAGCGTGCGCTACGCGGTTGGCTTCCGAGCCGTCGGCGGTCTCTTCGACCTTTTCGACGTAGAGCACGTTCTTGCGAATGCGCTCGATCTCGGGCGATTGCTCGGGGCGCAGTCGCGAATCGGCCGCGCGCAGGCGGCCCGCGCGCTGCAACGCCACGTGGCCGTGATAACCGTAGCGGTAGCGCTCGCCCACCAGGTCATACAGCGCCAGCGCTCGCTGCTTGTTGCCGAGCCGCTCTTCGGACTTCGCCGCCCAGAAGCCCGCCTCGCCTATGAACTTCGTGTCGGGGTAACGATAGTTTGAAAGATGCTGCTCAAGCATGCGCGCGGCTTCGGCGTAGTTGCCCGACTGATAAGCCTGCCAGCCGATCTCGTAAGAGGCTTCCGGCGCGTAGCCGCTCTTCGGGTAGACGGCCAGCAACTGCCTATAGCGCGAAGCGGCCCCGCCCGACTGGCCCTGCTTGTCGAGATAGCTCGCCAGGTTGTAGAGCGCGTCCTCGGCCCAGCGCGTCTTCTGGTGCTCTCTGACGAGCCGGTCGACGGTGACGCCGGACTCCCCCGCGCGGTTAGACCTGCGCAGCGCTTCGGCCTGATAAAAGAGCGATTCGGCCTGCAAGTCGCGGTTGCCGCCGCTGACTTTAGTCAAAGGCAGAACGGCCTGCGCGGGCTGTTTGCCGTAGAGCAGGCTCGCGCCGCGCCGCAACTGAATCTCGTCGATGCGCTCGGCTTCCGCGTAGCGCGCAACCAGCTCTTCGTAAGCCCGCGCAGCTTCTCCGTACTGCTTCGACTCGTAGAGCGCGTCGGCGCGCGAGCGCATCTGGTCAAGAGAGCCGGGGTTATCTTTGACCGAAGCGCCGAGCGCCGCGAGCCTGGCTTCGGCATCGGGGCCGGCCGTCGTCGCGGGCACTTCGTAATAGATCGTACGGTAAAGCGCCAGGGCCTTGTCGTTCTTCCCGCTCGCCTCATAGGCGCGGGCCGTCAGCAAGAGGGCTTCCGCGTCACGAGCTTCGACCATCCGCGTCAGAAGCTTGATGGCGTCGCTCGGGTCGCCGGCCGCGATCGCCGTCTCGGCTTCGCTCAGCCGGGCTTCTCGCGCCTTTAGCGAGTCGGCATGCTTTTCATAAACGCTTTCGTAATCACGCCGCGCCTGACTTTTAGAATCAAGTTTCGCATGACTCTCGGCGCGGTAGAAAAAGGCGTAATCCCCGAGCGCCGAATGAGCGCCGATCGACTTTGCGCCGAGAGCTTCGACGGCCGCCTGGTAATTTTGCGACGAGTAATAGAGGTAACCGAGCAGGAAGCGCGCAAGAGAGGCCGCGCGCGTGTCCGGGTATCGCGACTCTATGGCCGCGAGGTCGGACGGCGCGGGCTTGCCGCTCGATCTGGCGACCAGAGATTGCAGCTCACCGATCCCGCCATCGGCCTGAGCGTGCCTTCGCTGGCACGAGACAGTGGCGGGCGTGATTAAGATGATAAACAGCAGCGCTATTTGAAACGCCGCTATATGATTGCGAATAGATTTCAGCATGTGGAAAGCTCCCTCACCGCGCGAAGATATGACCGGGGCTTTGAGAGATTATAAACCAGGCGCGGACGCGGATAAAAGAGATCACAGATAAACGCAGATTAAATCTGCGTCCACCTGTGACATCCCTTACCTGATTTTCGATTTACACGCTCACGGAAGGACCGGGGTGATCCGAGCCGAGCTTGGCGGGGTCGCCTTCGGCGAGGGTGTTCACCAGCTCGTCGTAGAAGTAATCGAAGCGGGCGGCGACGGTGGGCGTCACGCGCTTCTCGTACATCTGGCGGCTGCGGTCTATGTCTTCTTTGAGGCGGTCGTAGAGGTCGTTGTTGCGCCGCCCTTCGGCGACCTTCTGCTCGTTGTAGAGCTTTATCTCGCTCACAAGCAGCCGGGCGAATCGCCGCGCGTCGTTGTGCAACTTCTCTTCTTCGTCCATAGCTGCGCCGCGCGGCGGGGCCGGCGCGTAGGACTCCTGAGCGGCGGCGGGTTGTTCAGCCTCCGGCTGAGGCTCGACCGCCGACACGAAACCGGCGGGCGCGGCGGGCTGCTGGAATTCCGCCGTGCCCGCGGGCTGAAGCTCAGGCTGAGGCGCGAAGGTCTGCGGCGCTGGTTCCGGCGCGGGCTCGGCCATTACCCTCTCGGGCTGCGGGGCCGGTTCGGGCGCAGGCTGCTCGCTCGCAGGAGGCGCTGCGGGTTGCGGAGCCGGCGCGGCGGCGGCCGGGGCCGGAGCGGGCGGAGTTGGAGCGGGCGGCGCGGGAGCAGCCGGTCGGGCCGCGGGCTGCGCCCCTTCGGCCATGCGCGCACGCAACGAAACGAGCTCGACCACCATGCCCGCCGTGTGAACCAGCAGCTCGATGGCTTCGACGTTGGTCGCGCCTTCGCCGCGGTCGGCCGAGTCCGCGTAGAGCACGGCGGCCGATTTGCCGCGCACTTTCAGCGGCACGGCGAGCGTGCGCTGCGGCTGAATGTTGCCCAGGCGGCTGAAGATCGCTTCGTTGGCGGGCTGCTCGTCGGGCGAGCCGTAAAAAGTCTGCTGAGAGTTAAGCGCGGCTTTGAGCAGCGTGTCCGATTGCAGCGACACCGAAAGCCCGCGGACGTTGTTGTTGCCCAGTTGCTCTTCGAACCCGCGGGCCGCCCACGCAAGCGCGTTTCCGCTCTTGACCACAAACAGCACCACGCGCGGGGCGAAGTTGGCGGCGCGAGCTACCAGCGCGTTAAGCACCTCGGCCTGAGTCGTCTGCTGATCGAGCTCGACGACAGAGTCTCTGAGCAGGGCGATGTCCGCGCCCAGCCGCACGCTTTCTGCGCCAGCCTGATCTATCTGAGCGCTCACCTCAGCCTCTATCTGCGTCAGCATCTCGTCGGATTCGGGCATGCTTGCCGCCGCGTCCGTCCGCTCAAGCAGCCTAGTAAACGACTCGTTGACTTCCCGTTGCAGGTGGCTGATGTCTTGCTCAAGCAGACCGAGACGCGACCGCACGATGTCTTCTATTTGCCGTCGCAGCCGAACCTCACGCTCCTTTTCCACAGGGGTTCCTCCCAATACTTAGAAGATCAAAACCGCGGGGACTAAAACTAAGGGTTTTTTTCGGAGGAACAGATTATCCCGCACCGATTTTTGCTTGTCAATAAAACAGTGTGCGGACCATCTGGGATTTCAAATTTCAGATTTGAGATTTCAAATACCTGCCCGCTGCGCACTGCTGACTGCTTGCTTTTTCCGCCTTCAAAGCTGTATGATAAAAGGCTTGCTAAACAAGTGGGCTCGGCCCACTTTTTTTCTTAGCGAGAATGACCGATTTGGACAGAGACGGCATAGGCGAAATCATCGAGCGAGTCACTTCGCGCGAGGGGATGGAGCTGGTCCACTGGGAGGCGGTCGGGCCGCGCAACCATTTTGTGTTGCGTATTTACATAGACAAGCCCGGCGGAGTCAACCACGGCGACTGCGAGGTGGTCAGCAATCAGGTCGGCCTGCTGCTGGAGGTCGAGGACCTGATTCCTCATAAGTACACGCTTGAAGTCTCGTCGCCGGGCATCGAGCGCGGCCTGTACAAGCCGAAGGATTACGAGCGTTTCGCCGGCAGCCGTGTCAAGCTCAAGGTCTCCGAGCCCATTAACGGCCAGCGAAATTTCCGGGGCAGGCTGGTCGGCATAGACCAGAACACGGTCAGATTTGACGCCGACGGCTCGGGCCTGATCGAGATACCTTACGAGTCGATCGTCAAGGCCAATATTGAATACGAATTTTAACCGAAGGTTAAATTGACATGTCAACGAGTCCGATTCCGCAAACTATAGACATTCTGAGCCGCGAGAAGGGCATAGACCCGCAAGTCATAATCTCGGCCATCGAAGACGCGGTAGTCACGGCCGCCCGCAAGCAGTTTAAGACGGGCGAAGACCTGCGCGCGCGCTACAACCCCGAAAACGGCGACGTTGAGCTGTTTGCGCTGATGACGGTCGTCGAAGAGGTCCAGGACCCCGCCACGGAGATCAGCCTCGCCGACGTCGAAGAGATGGGCGTAGAGGGCGCGGAGGTTGGTGACCAGCTCGAATTCCCCAAGCCGCGCGAGGAGCTGGGCCGCATCGCCGCCCAGACCGCAAAGCAGATCATCTTTCAAAAAGTGCGCGAGGCCGAGCGCAACAACGTCTACGACGAATACATCAATCGGCTGGGCGAGCTCGTTCACGGGTTCGTGAAACGCTTTGAAGGCGGGCGCATAATAACCGACCTTGGCAAGGTCGAAGCGGTCCTGCCGAAGACCCAGCAGTCGCGCGCCGAATCTTTCAGCCAGGGCGAGCGCATAAGAATAGTCATCAACTCTGTCTCTAAAGACACCAAGGGGCCGCAGGTCGAAGTCTCCCGCACGTCGCCCGAGTTGCTCAAGCGTTTGTTCGAGATGGAAGTCCCAGAGATCTACGACGGGACGGTCCAGATAAAAGCCGCGGTCCGCGAGCCGGGCGACCGGGCGAAGATCGCCGTCATCTCGACCGAGCGCGACGTAGACCCCGTCGGCGCGTGCGTCGGCATGAAAGGCTCGCGCGTGCAGGCGATCATCCGCGAGCTGCGCGGCGAGCGCATAGACATCATCGAGTGGAGCGAAGACCCGGCCGTCTTTGCCGCAAACGCCCTGTCGCCGGCCAAGGTCTCGAAAGTCGAGATCAACAGCTTTGAAGAGAAGAAGCTGACCGTCACGGTCCCCGAAGACCAGCTCTCGCTCGCGATAGGCAAGAAGGGGCAGAACGTGCGGCTCGCGGCGAAGCTCGTCGGCTGGCACATAGACATACGAAGCGCCGAAGAGGCCGCCCGCGCCGCCGCCGCGCAGCTCGAAGCAGTTATGGCGGGCGGCGAAGCGTCGCTCACAGACATTCGCGAAAGCCTCGCGCTCGATCAGATCACGGCCGAGCGGCTCAAGGATCGCGGCATTGAGACAATCGAACAGCTCACCACGATGTCCGTAGACGAGCTTGTAGACGCCATCGACGTGAGCTTCGACCAGGCGACCGAGATTCTCGAACGCGCGCACCGATTGCTCGCGCAAAAGCATGCGCGCGAGGCGCGGCAGGCGCGCGAGGCCGAAGGGGCTGGCGAAGAGGCCGTGCTCGGAGGCGAAGCGTTGCCCGTCACGGAAGAGGCGGTTGAAGAGACGGCGGTCGCACCTGTCGAAGTCTCCGAAGAGGCGTTGGAGGCCGAGACTATCGAAGCGGTTGAGACGGATGAATCAACCGATGAATCGACTGACGAATCTATAGAGGCGCACGAGGGGCCTTCGCCTGCTCCCGACGAAGGCACGGTCGAGGAGACTGAAGGGGTGATGAGCCAGGAGACGATCGAAGCTACGGAAGAGGCTGTCGCCGCTCAAGACGCGACTCCTGAAGCTAAGGCCGTCGCCGAAGCGGTGACCGAAGGCGAAGAGGTCGCGCCGCCCGAAAGCGCGTTCGAGCCTGACCCTCCGCGTCCTCTCGCGTCAGCCGTCCCTGACTTCGACGCGATGAGCTCGACCGAAGTGCAGATTCAGGAGGTCCTGGCCGACGAGCCCGCGGGCATAGACGCGGCGCGCGGGCCTATGCCTGCCGCCGGGCTTGAGGCGCAGGCCCCAGGCGAGCAGGTGATCCCCGAGAGCCGCGCCGAATGGGCCGAAGAGGCGGGGATCGAAACGAGCGACCAGGAGGTTATCGAAGAGGAAGTTCGCTCTGATCTGGCCGCGCTTGACGAAGGGGAGAGCCCGTCGGAAGCGGCGGAGGACGAGACGGGCGATGACAAATCGGATGAGCTTTCGCCTGAAATCTTCGAAGATTCGGGCACGGAACCGAGGGAAGACGCAGCAGAAGGAGAGAAGAAAAGCGACGAACAATAAGATTTGAGATCTCAGATTTCAAATTTCAAATCCCTTATCACTCGTCGCGGCTTGTGAATATGGCTGTACATCAAAAGATAAGAATCTACGACCTGGCGAAGGAATTGAAGCTCGACAACAAGCGAGTCATCGAGGATGCGCGGCGAGAGGGTATAGATGTGAGCGTGCCTTCGAACACCGTCCCGACCGAAGTGGCCGAGCGGATCCGCACGAAGTACTTTCCCAAGAAGGCCGCGCCCGTAGCCGGCCCGCGATTGGTAAAGCATGCCAGGCCAGTCGAGGCGGTTTCGCAGCTTGAGGCGGAATCGGCGCTCGCCGAGCTGGAGCAACAGGAGGTCGAGGCGGCCCCGGCGCAGCCCGCACCGACGCACGCCGCGGAGCCTGCCAAGCCTGAGCCGCCGCGCCCGAGCGTCAAGATACTCAAGAAGGCTACGCCTCAGCCTCAGCCCGTCGCGCCCGAAGTGCAGCCATCTCAAGAAACGGTTCAGGAAGAGGCTCCGGCCCCTGCCCTTGAGCCCGAAGCGCCGGCGGTCGCGCCCGCGCCTCCCATCGCAGCACGGCCGCCAGTCGCCCCGCCGGTCGAGCGCCCGCGCACGCAAGTTCGTGTGCTCCGCCCGCAGCCGGGCGTGACGCTTCCCCCGCCGCAGACGAGGGCCGCAGCCCCGGCCGCCTCCGCCCCGAGCCCAGGCATGCGCGCCGTAGCGCCGGAAACGGCCACTCCCACGGAGCCGTCTGCGCCCAAGCCGCGAACTACCTACGTCCCGCAAGACACGGGCCGGCCGCGCAAGCGCACGCGCAGGGGCAAACGCGGGTTCGGCGAGGCCGGGCCTGAAGAGGGTAAACATGTAGAGGTGCCGCGTCACATGCGCGGCCCCGGCACGGTCGTTCAGCAAAAGTCCAAGCCGGTATTTACGGAGCTGAGGCCCATCAAGCTGGTCGAGGGAACTACGCTCAAGGATTTTGCCGAGCGCCTGGAAGTCAAAGCCAAGGACGTTGTGCAGATGCTGTTGCAGCGCGGCGTGATGGCTACGATAAACCAGACGCTCAACCAGGAAATCGCCAAAGAGATAGGCAAGGAGTTCGGCTACGACATAAGCTTCGTCCCCTTCGAGGAGATGATCAGCGACACCGAAGAGGAGAAGATAATCGAGTCGGGCGAGGAAGAGCTGATCGGGCGCGCGCCGGTAGTCACTGTCATGGGCCACGTCGATCACGGGAAGACCTCTCTGCTCGACGCCATCCGTAAGACGCATGTGGCCGAAGGCGAGGCCGGCGGCATCACGCAGCACATAGGCGCTTACTCCGTAGATATTCCGGACCCCGACCAGCCCACGGTCATGCGGCGCATAGTCTTCTTAGACACGCCCGGCCACGAGGCCTTCACGATGATGCGCGCCCGCGGCGCGCGGGTCACCGACATAGTCGTGCTCGTCGTGGCGGCCGACGACGGCGTGATGCCTCAGACGATAGAGGCCATAGACCACGCGCGCGCCGCGGAAGTCCCTATAGTCGTCGCCATAAACAAGGTCGATAAGCCCGACGCGCAGCCTGACCGCGTCAAGCAGGAGCTGAGCGACCGCGGGCTGCTGTGGGAAGGATGGGGCGGCGACACGGTCATGGTCGAAGTCTCCGCCAAGAGGCAGCAGAACCTTGACTCGCTGTTGGAAATGATAACTCTTAACGCCGACCTGCTGGAGCTGAAGTCGAACCCGGACCGGCTGGCTTCGGGCGTCGTGCTCGAAGCGAAGCTGGACCGCGGGCGCGGCCCCGTCGCCACCGTGCTCGTGCAGCAGGGCACCCTGCGCGTGGGCGACCCCTTCATCGTCGGTCAGGTCTTCGGCCGCGTGCGCGCGCTGTTTGACGACCGCGGACGCGCCGTCGAACTGGCGGGACCGTCGACGCCGGTCGAGGTCTTAGGCATGCAGGGCGTGCCTCACGCGGGCGACCAGTACCAGGTGGTCAAGGACGCCACGCAGGCGCAGCACATCGCTAACCAGCGGCAGATGCAGGCCCGCCAGGCCGCCATCGCGCGCACTTCGGCGCGCGGCCTTGAGCACCTGCTGTCGGACAAGAATCAGGTCAAAGAGCTGCTGGTCATACTCAAGGGCGACGTGCAGGGCTCGGTCGAAGCCGTGCGCGACGCGCTCAACAAGCTCTCGACCGAGCGCGTGAAGATCCGCATCATCCGCTCGGGCGTAGGCGCGATCACCGAATCCGACGTGATGCTGGCCGCCGCGTCGTCTAAGGACATGAACCGCGCGGCGGTAATCATAGGCTTCAACGTCCGCCCCGAGACGCGGGCGCGCGAGATAGCCGAGATCGAACAGGTAGACATACGCCTCCACACGATCATCTACAAGGTCGAAGAGGAGATACGCAACGCCATGCTCGGGCTGCTCGAAGCCACGAAGCGCGAGGTCATAACAGGCCATGCGGAAATCCGCCAGGTCTTCCGCGTGCCGCGCGCCGGGCTGATCGCCGGCTGTTACGTGACGGACGGGACCATGCGCCGCACGACCGCGCGGTTGCTGCGCGACAACGTGGTCGTCTACGAAGGCAAGATCGAAACGCTCCGCCGCTTCAAGGACGACGTGAGCGAAGTGCAGAGAGGGTTCGAGTGCGGCATCCTCCTCGAACGGTTCCAGGACGTGAAGGTCGGCGACGTGATCGAGGCCTACACGACAGAAGAAGTGGCCCCTACTTCCCTGTAAGTTTCGGACCTCAGACAAACCCGGCAGCTACACTCTCCCCGCTCCCGGTGTGCGAGATGAGCCAGCCTTAGGTGTTGCAAGTTCCGCGATTTGTGGTTAGCATGTCTAGTTTGATTCTAGACTGAGATCGCGACCGGGGAACGTATGACGGGAAGAAGGCCGGAGCGCCTGGCAGAGCAGATTAAAGAAGAGGTCAGCCTGATCATCGCTGGCGAAGTCGAAGACCCGCGCATAGGGTTCGTCACCGTCACCGAAGCGAAGCTCAGCGCCGACCTGCGCTACGCCAAGATATTCGTGAGCGTGCTCGGGACCGAAGACGAGGTCGCGGCGTCGCTTGCGGCGCTCAACCACGCGGCGGGCTTCATACGCCATCAGCTCGGGGCCGCTTTGAGGATCAGGCGCACGCCGGAAATACATTTCGTTTACGACGACACTGTCAAGACTGCCGCCCGGATCGAAGAGTTACTCAGCGAGGAGGTAGAAAAGGCGCAGGAACGAGAACGGGATCAGATCTCGGATTCAGAAGATAAAGCCGAAGGCGGTTAATCTTCTCTCTCAATCCGCATTCGGAAATGCGAGATCATACGGCGCCTCTTATTTGGCCATGCTTAGTCAGGTTGTGGAACTCATAGAACAGAAAAACCGCTTCATGATAACTTCGCACATCCGCCCGGATGGCGACGGGCTCGGGTCGGGGCTTGCGCTCTACTGGATGCTGCGCAGCCTGGGCAAGGAGCCCGCGGTCGTGCTGCGCGACCGCGTACCGCCCTCCTACGGGGTGCTGCCGGGGGCCGACCTCGTAGTCGTGCAGCCGGACGTATTTGAAAACTACGACGCGGCCTTCATCATAGAGTGCAGCGACGTAGACCGCCCCGGCCTGCCCTCGCTTAAAGACCAGTTCGTCGTCAACATAGACCACCACTCCACGACGATGCCGTTCGGCGACATCAACTGGATAGACTCGACGGCCGCGGCCGTCGGCGAGATGATCTATAACCTCTCGAAGGCGCTCGGCGTCGAGGTGACCAAAGAGATAGCCGAGTGCATCTACACCGCGCTGCTCACGGACACGGGCAGCTTCCATTTCTCGAACACCACCGAGCGGACGCTGAAGATAGCCTCCGAGCTGGTGCGGCGCGGCGTGGAGCCCGCGCGCATATCGCAGGCGCTCTTTTACTCCAACCCGTTCTCTAAGGTCCGGCTGTTGGGGCTGGTGCTTTCGACCATCGAGCGCGACGAGAGCGGCCGCGTCGCCTGGGTCACGATGGACCGCGAGACTATGTACGAGGCCGACGCGAACGAAGAGGACTCCGACGGCATAGTCAACCACGCGCTCTCGGTAGGCGAGGTCGAAGCCGTGGCCTTCTTTAAAGAGCTTTCGCCCGGCGTCTACCGCGTCAGCCTTCGGTCGAAGGGCAGGAACAACGTCGCCAAAGTCGCGGAGCTATTCGGCGGCGGCGGCCACCGCAACGCGGCCGGCTGCCGGATCGAGGGCGACCTTGAGCAGGTCAAACGGCGCGTGATCGAGGAGCTTCAAAACGTGATCGGCGTCCAGCCCGTCTCCGCCTAGGACAACCCACAAAAAAATCCCCGCCGGCAGTAATACAGTAGACAGTTCGGCAACTTACCTTAAGGCGACAGGTGAGTGCCGAACTGTTTCGTGATAACGGGTTTGAAAAAGATTTGATGACTATTTGAAGAAGATTTGAAAGCCCTTTCAAGACTTTCCGGCAGCGCCTGTTTTAGCGTCGGCATGCTAGTTTTCCGCCTCAGTTCTCGCTTCAGTAACTAGAGGCAGCATCATTCAGATCATGCCGATTACAACAGGAGGGCATTTATGACGGAAAGATGTAGCTCATTGAGTACCGGCCATCGGATAAAGGCGATGGTCGCAACGGTTGCACTGATAATCTTTGCGTGGGGGCTCGGCTCCGAGCTGGTCGGCGCGGCAGGCTCGGAGCCGCCCGACAGCATCCCTAACAATCGGCCGTTTCAGAACCCCGGCGGGAAGGCCGCGACCTTCAGCACGCAGGGCGCGGTCGATCTTACGGGCGAGTACTTCCAGCCACAGGGCACGAACGGCCGGAGCTGCGCCACGTGCCATACCCCGGAAGAGGCCTGGAGCATCAACCCCGGCACGCTCGAACGCCTCTTCGACGAAACGGGTGGCGCTCACCCGGTCTTCAACCTGCTCGACGCGAACAACCCGAACATGGACGTTTCGACGCCCGAGGCCCGCCGCGCCGCTTACAGCATGATGCTGAGTCGCGGCGTATTCCGCAGGGGCGGCGCACCGCGGCCTAACTCCGAGTGGGAGCTGATCGCGGTCGAAGACCCGCACGGGTTCGCGAGCCTCAACCGGCTCGTGCACTGGCGGCGATCAATGCCGACGATCAACTTCGCTCTGGGTAGCGCGACGGTCAATTGGGACGGCGGCAACACCGTCGGCATAGACCAGCACGCGGGGCTCGTCAACCAGGCCGCGCGCAACGTGACAGGCGGTCAGCAGGGGCCGCCCGCTCCTCCCGAAGTCATCGACGACATAGTCGCTTTCGAAGAATCGCTTTCGACGGCGCAGCTCATCGTGCCGGGCGTAGGGCGGCTTAATTCCGGCGGCGCGCGCGGCGGCCCGGAGGCGTTGTCGACGATGACAAAGACCGCGGGGCGGTTCGACCTGTTCGACGCGTGGGCCGATCACGGCAACCCCAGGCGCGCACAGATCGCTCGCGGCCAGGAGCTGTTCAACAACGTCAACCCCGGCGGGCGCAGTTGTAACGCATGCCACAACTCTGCGAACAACGGGACCAACATCAACAACGCGCTGTTCGACGTACGCGCCGCGTCCGCAGAGGCGCGAACGCCGGACCTGCCGCTCTACACCTTCCGCAACAGGACTACGGGCGAGATACGCCAGTTGACCGACGCGGGGCGCGGCAACATCACTGGGCTGTGGAATGACCTCGGCCGCTTCAAGACGCCGACGCTTCGCGCCCTGGCCGCGCGAGCGCCGTACTTTCATAACGGGATCGCCGCGACGCTCGAAGACGTGGTGCGACACTACGAGACTCGCCTGGGCTTCGTCTTCACGGACCAGGAGCGGGCGGACCTTGTGGCGTTCTTGAACGCGCTGTAAGAACGTATCTGAAAGTCCCCGAAGGGGACATATTCAATAGCCAGGGGCACCGCCCCTGGAAACGGACCGTTAATAATGAGAAGCCCTGAAAGGGCGCGATACTTATACCGCCCTTTCAGGGCTTCGTCTCGTATGACGTATGACCCGGCGCGTTGCGCCGGGCTATTGAATCACGCCCTTTCAGGGCTTTTTCACACTTCTCAGAGACCCTCTTAGAACTCGGCGCAAAGCCGTTCAGGCGGGCGGAAGGGCTTTGCGCCATCCTTCTTCGAGCAGCCGTTTCATCTGCTCGACTGTCTTTCGGTAGCGCGGGTCGGCGGCCACGTTCTTCATCTCGTTGGGGTCTGACTGGTGGTCATAAAGCTCCGCGGGGTCGTCGCCCGCGGCTTCGATGTAGGCGTACCGCTCGGTCCTCACCGAACGAAAGAGCGGGCTCTTTTTCGACTTTATAGTCAGAGAGAAGACGGCCGACTTCCACGGGCGGGACGGGTCCGCGAGCAGCGGGACGAAGCTCGTCCCTTCCAGCCCTTCCGGGGGCCGCAGCCCGCACAGATCCGCGAGCGTGGGGTAGAGGTCGACTAACTCGACCAGGCGGCGCGAGCTCGCGCCCGTCCTACGGTTCGGCGCGACTACGATGAGCGGGACTCGGACCGACTCTTCGTAAAGCGTCTTCTTATCCCAGATGCCATGCTCGCCGAGATGATAGCCGTGGTCGCTTGTTAGTATGATTACGGTGCTGGCCGAAAGCCCTGCCCTGTCGACCTCGTCGAGTATCAACCCTATCTGCGCGTCTACGAACGACACGCAGGCGTAATAGCCCGCGCGCGACAGGCGTTTATCCTCGTCCGTAGTCTGATCCGCGGGGTCGGCCGCGGGCAGCGGGATAGTCTCAAGCGGGTAGAGGTCGAAATACTTCCTTGGCGCGTAGTAAGGCGCGTGCGGGCTGCTGAATCCCGCCGCGATAAAGAATGGCCTGTCCTTGTTTTGCTCTATCAGTTGAACGATCCGGCGCGCGACGCGGCCGTCATGCTCCTCTTCGTCCTTGTTGTCGGTCGCGCACCACCAGTGCCCCCCGCACTGACGCTCGGCGGGAACGCCGCCCACCTGCTCGGGCGATTCGAACACGTCCCACTTCGAAGTGTTGCGAACCCTGTCGTGCATAACCTTTCCCACGGCGGCGGTGAAATACCCGTAGCGGCTGAAATGCTCGGGCAGGAATGCCGCGTCTTTCAGCTTCGAGCGCATCGGGTTCGAGTTCTTGAGCACGCCGGTCGTCTCGGGCCTGCGGCCGCTCATGAACGATGCGCGCGAAGGGTTGCAGAGCGAGAACTGAGCGTAGGCGCGATCGAAGCGCATGCCGCGCGACGCTAGGCGATCTATGTTCGGCGACTTGACCGTCGGGTGGCCGTAAGCGCCTAGGCTCGTGTTGAGGTCGTCGAGCGTAATCAATAAGACATTCAGTTTTGACGGGTCGCGCGGGCCTGCGTTGTCGCGATTGGGATTATCACGGTTCGAATTATCGAGGCTAGAACTAACCGGGTTAGGATTGTTGGCGCACCCCTGCGTGATAGCGAGCGTCGCGGCCAGCAAGATGGTCAGGAGCCTGAGCCTACTGTCAGCCATTCCCGCCGCTCCGCGCGCAGCGAAAGCCCAGGTTGTTCATGGCGCTTTCGGCGCTGCTGTGGCTGCGCGCGGCGACGCGATAGCCCTGGCAATAATTCTCCGCGCACATCCACGAGCCCCCGCGCGTTACCCGCTCCGCTCCCTTGGCCGGCCCCGCGGGATTCAGCTTAGGACTTGTGCGGTAATAATTCTCGTCGAACCAGTCCGCGCACCACTCCCAGACGTTGCCCGCCATGTCGTAGAGCCCGTACCCGTTCGGCGCGAACGCGCCCACGGGCGCGCGGCCACGGTAGCCGTCCTCCGCCGTGTCGGTCGCGGGGAATTCGCCTTGCCACCAGTTCGCAAGCCACTTCTCTTGCGGGCGCAGCTCGTCGCTCCAGGCGTATTTCTTGCCCGCCAATCCCCCGCGCGCGGCGTACTCCCATTCGGCCTCCGTGGGCAGGCGCTTGCCGGCCCAGCGCGCGTAAGCCGTGGCGTCGTTGTATGAAACCTGTGTTACAGGCTCCGTCTCGCGGGCCTTCGAGCCAGGTCCTTCGGGGTGACGCCAGTCTGAGCCGCCGGTTGCCCGCCACTCGCCCGATTGCACGTCGAAGACCGCCGACCACCCGAAGCGTTCGGCATCGGTCACGTAGCCGGTCGCTTCGACAAACTTTGCGAACTCGCCGACGGTGACTTCGTGTTTATCGATCCAGAAAGGCTCTAGCGTAATCTCATGCACCGGCCCTTCAAACGCGAAGCCGTCGCCTGTGCCCATCCTGAAGCTGCCGCCGCGGATGAAGATCATATCCGCGACGATCTTTTCAGGCTCCGCGGCGGGATGTGAAGCCGGTCGTGAAGCGCTCGCGTTACAAGCGGCGGAGGCTAACAGGGCGGTTGAACAGAGCAGGAAGGGGAGAATTATTCTCAATCTCTGTTTCCATATTAAGCAGGCCATCAGGAAGAATCTTTGTTCAACGCAAAGTCCGCAAAGTACCGCAAAGCTCGCAAAGTTTCTTAGGCGCAAGACTAACCCTGTTCGCTACTGGCTTGCTGCCGGTTCGCCGCCTCGGTGAGCTGTTCCCACTTCGCCTTCAGCTTTTCGAGTATCGCCTTGTAGCGCGGCTCTTCGCGCATGCCGTCCCAGTTCGGGTCCGTGGAAAACCATGGGTAGTTTTCGTTACCTATCGAGATCGCTTGCTCCAGCCACCGGATAGCTTCGTCGGGCATCTCGGCCAGGGCGTAGACGGAGGCGAGCCAGTAAGCCCCATCCTGGTCCGCGCGGCAGGTCTCTATCACGCGGTCGTCGATCAGGTCGAAAGCGCGCTCGCGCTCGCCGCGCGCAAGGTAGCAATAGGCCAGAAAATTCTTGAACGTGTAAAGCCCCGGATGTTTCGCCAGGGTTTCTTCAAGCATCATCGTCGCCTTTTCGATCTCGCCCTGGTAGTAGGGTATCATCGAGCCGTATGTGTGGAGCAGCGGGTGGTTCGGCTCGAAGGCCAGCCCCTTGGCGATCTCCGCCTCGGCCTTCGCGAACTCGCGCTGGTACTTGTAGATTCGCGAGCGGTTGTAACAGCCGATCACGACGTCCGTAGGGTTGATCTTGAGCAGCCGGTCCCACGCCTCAAGCGCGCGGTCGTACCGGCCCGACAGGCGGTAGACGTACTGCGCCGCGAAATGGACCGACGGCTCGTTGGGCGCAAGCTTCAGCAGCCGCCTTATCTCCCTCTGCGCGATGTCGCTCCTCCCATCGAACAGGTCTATGAAGACGAGGCTTACGCGCGGCTCGATCAGCTTAGAATCGAGCTCTAGCGCGCGGTCGAACGCTGCCTTCGCTTTCGCGTAGTTCTCGATGCCGCCCATCCCCTTCAGCACGTAGTTGAGGTAGCACATGCCGAGCCCGCTGTGCGCGAGCGCGAAGTTCTGGTCGAGGTCCGTAGCCTGCTCGAACATCCCTATGGCCGACTCCAGGTCCACGGCGTCGAGCGTCTGCGTGATGAACTTGTAGAGCAGCGTGCGGCCCTTCAGATAATTCTCGTAAGCCTCGGCGTCTTCGGTCGGTGCCTTCTTAACGAGCCGCTCCTGCTCGGCCGTGCTCGTCCGGACGCGAAGGCCTTCGACTATCTTGTGCGATATGGTGTCCTGGACCGTGATTATGTCGCGCGAGTCGACGTCGATCTTCTCGCTCCAGACGATCTCGCCCGACCCCGTATCGACAAGCTGCGGCGTGACGCGGAAGCGGTCGCCGCCTTTGATGTAGCCGCCGATCAGCACGGCGTCGACGGCCAACTGTGTGCCGACCATCCGCGGGTCCACGTCCTTGTTCTGGTACTGAGCTATGTAAGACGAAGGGCGCACGACGAGGTCACGTAACTGCGCGAGCTCCGTGATGACGCTGTCGGCCAGGCTGAAGCCGTAAAAATCGTCCGCGGGATTGCCCGAGAGGTTCTTGAACGGCAGTATCGCGATCGCCTTCTTATCGCGCGACTGCCACATCGAAGGGGTTATGTCGGGCGTGACCGAAGCCGAGCCGGCGCTGGTGGTGTCTTCCTTCGCCGCCGAGCCAGATTGCGAAGGCCCTGTGTTGAAAGTGCGCTGGACCCAGATCGCCATGCGGTCGAGCAGGTTCCTCCCCTTCTCCGGCCGCTTCGACGCCTGCATCGAAGCCGACTTGTCGGTCGGTATGACACCCTGCTGCGCGTAGTGCGAGCGGACGAGCGAGCGCAGGTCTTCCAACAGCAGGTCGGCCGACTGGTATCGGGCCTCGCGGTCTTTAGCCAGCACCTTTGAGATGACCTGCTGGAGCCTGGGCGGGTAGCCCTCTCCGAGCGGCGTCGGGTCATCATGCATGACCGAGTGCATCACGTCTACGGACGATTTGCCGCGGAACGGCAGACGGCCGGTCAGCATCTCGTACATCACCACGCCCAGCGAGAAGAGGTCCGACCGCGCGTCGGCGCGCTCGCCTTTCGCCTGCTCGGGCGACATGTAGCTGGCCGTGCCGAACGGGGTCCCGACCTGCGTCAGCTCTATCGTGTGGCCGCTTGCCGAGTCCGAATGCGACTCGACCTGCTTCATGAGCTTCGCCAGCCCGAAGTCGAGAATCTTTAACTGGCTCCGCTCGTTGAGCATTATGTTCGACGACTTGATGTCGCGGTGGAGCACGTTACGGCGGTGCGCTTCGGCGAGCGCGTCTATGAGCTGTAGGCAGAATTCAAGCGCCTGATCGAGCGGGAGCGGGCGGTTGCTTATGAACTTCTTGAGCGTCTTCCCGTCGACGTACTGCATGACGAAAAAGAGCACGTCTTCGGCCTCGTTTATCTCGTAGACGGTGCAGATGTTCGGGTGGTCTATGGCCGAGGCGGCGCGGGCCTCGCGCAAAAAGCGCGTGCGGGCCTTTTCGTCGCCCACCAGGTCGGCGGCCAGGACCTTTATGGCGACCATTCGATGAAGCTTGGTGTCTTCGGCCTTGTAGACCACACCCATACCGCCTTTGCCTATCTCTTTCAGAATGCGGTAATGAAGTATGGTTCTTCCGACCATGAATATTGACCTGAGCTTAACGCCTGAGTTGATTATACACTCGTCAAGTTCCAGGGCAAAACAACATTAACGGGGGAGTGAGAATCATCAGTTCTCGTCGAACTTTGGCTTAGCGTTGCTGACCTTTCTGTACGTCCCGTCGGCCGTGACGTTGTGGCCGAAGCCGCAAGCGAAGTCTCCGCCCTCCTGCAAGACGACCAGCTTGTTCGGCAGGAACTTCAGCGTGATCTTGCAGCCTTCGGTGTCGGGCGGCGCGAAGGTCGCTACGTCGAAGTCAATGCGCGCTTCGCCCTGCGCGTAGCCCATGTTCGGACTGCCCGAGGCCGTGATGTAGACGCCGTCGAACTGCACTTTCAGCCTGTTATTGCCCAGCGCCAGAATCTTGAACGTGTTTTTGCCTGAGCGGTAGGTGCCGTTGGCCTGAGCCGCCGTGACGACCCTGCCGCCCTGCGCCTGCGCGGACGCGCAGAGAGCCAATAGGGTGAGGATTAAGAATAGCCTTTTTTTCATAACCTGCTCCGCCCGTTCGGGCGACGCTCAGTATCACACCTTCGCGGGCTTGGCGCAAGGGCGCGGCCCGGCGTCGCGCGACAGATAATCCCAGCCCTCGCAATAGGTATGCTATTTTGCAAGAAAGATTACACGGGTTTTGCGCGGCCGCCCCGCCCTGGTTGCCGCCGATGTTGGCTCTCCTGTAAAATTGATTCTTTGATTTAATGCACAGATTCGCATCTGTACGGACCCAGGGTTAATGGCTATAGACAAGATCACAATTCGTGGCGCCAGGCAGCACAACCTCAAGGACCTCAGTCTTGAAATACCGCGCAACCGCCTGACCGTAGTCACGGGCCTTTCCGGCTCAGGCAAATCATCCTTGGCATTCGACACCATCTACGCCGAAGGGCAGCGCCGCTACGTCGAATCGCTCTCGGCCTACGCGCGGCAGTTCTTAGATCAGCTCGAAAAGCCCGACGTGGACGCGATAGACGGCCTGTCGCCGGCAATCTCCATCGAGCAGAAGACGACCATGCGCAGCCCGCGATCGACCGTAGGGACGGTTACGGAGATTTATGATTACCTGCGGCTGCTCTTCTCTTCGATAGGCCAGCCGCACTGTCACAAGTGCGGCCGCCCGATCTCTCGCCAGAGCGTCGACCAGATCGTCCAGCAGCTCGCGCACCTGCCGGAGGGCGAGCGCGTGATGATACTTGCGCCCATCGTGCGGGGACGAAAGGGCGAGTTCAAGAAGGAGCTTGAGAAGCTGACTCGCTCGGGGTTCACGCGCGCCCGCATAGACGGCGAGCTCCGACAGCTTGACGAAGAGATACGCCTCGACAAGCGGCGCAACCACACCGTCGAAGTCGTCGTCGACCGCCTGCTCATCAAGACGGGCGTCAACAAGCGGCTCGAAGAGTCGGTCCAGCTCGCCGCGAAGCTCACCGACGGGCTTGTGCTCGTCTCGATCGTAGACGGAGAAGAGCGGCTTTACTCAGAGCGCATGGCCTGCCCGGAGTGCGGCATATCGGTGCCGACGCTTGAGCCGCGATCCTTCTCGTTCAACTCTGTCTACGGCGCGTGCGCGGCCTGTCACGGTCTGGGCACGCGCGCCGAGATCGACCCGGCAAAGATCGTCATCGATCCTACAATCCCGATCAGCGACCAGGACCCCTTTCCGGCGGACACCGCGATCAGCAACTACTTACGCGACGTGATGAAGGCCCTCGCGCGCCAGTCGGGCATATCGTCGGACAAGCCGTTTTCCGAGCTCCCGCAAAAAGCTCAAGACACATTCTTCTACGGGTCGAAGGAGCGGCTCGCCCTGCGCTATGGCGCTTACGAATACAAAGCCGAGTGGAAGGGCGCGGTCAATTACCTGAGCAGCCGCGCCGACGAGATGAAGAGCGAATCGGCCGTCACCGCCTTCGAGGGGCTCATATCGCCTGTCGTATGCCCCGATTGCAACGGGCGGCGGCTTCAACCGGCTTCGCTCGCCGTCAAAGTCGGGGGCTGCACGATCGCGGATTACACCGCGTTGCCCATACAGGACGCGGCGCGCGTCTTCAACAAAGTGAAGCTCAACGACCGCGAAGAGAAGATAGCCGGATTAATACTGAGAGAGATTCGCCAGCGGCTCGGTTTCCTTGAGACGGTTGGTCTCGGCTACCTGACTTTAGACCGCTCTTCGTCGACGCTGTCGGGCGGCGAGGGGCAGCGCATACGGCTGGCCACGCAGATAGGCTCGCAGTTGCGCGGGGTCCTCTACGTCTTAGACGAGCCTTCGATAGGGCTCCACCCGCGAGACAATTTGAAGCTCCTCGACACGCTTGAGCACCTCCGTAACCTTGGTAACACAGTGCTGGTCGTCGAGCATGACGAAGAGACGATCCGCCGCGCCGACCACGTCGTAGACCTCGGCCCCGGCGCGGGGGCGCACGGGGGCGAGATAGTCGCTCAGGGGACGCCTGAAGAGGTGGCGCGTGCGGCGCGCTCGCTTACGGGGCGTTACATCTCGGGCGAGCTCCGCATCTCGGTCCCCGAAGAGCGCCGCCAGTCCAACGGCAAATCGATCCGCGTGCTGGGCGCGCGGGCCAACAACCTGAAGAACATCGACGTCACTTTTCCGCTCGGCCTCTTCTTAGTCGTCACGGGCGTGTCGGGGTCGGGCAAATCGACGCTCGTCGACGACATTCTTTATCGCAGCCTCGCGCGCAAGCTCTACCGGAGCCTCTTCGAGCCGGGCGAGCACCGCGCCGTGCTGGGGCTTGAATACATAGACAAAGTGATAGAGATAGACCAGTCGCCCATCGGCCGCACCCCGCGCTCGAACCCGGCGACCTACACGGGCGTCTTCACGCCGATCCGCGAGCTCTACGCGATGCTGCCCGAATCGCGCGAGCGCGGATACAAGCCGGGCCGCTTCTCGTTCAACGTCAAAGGCGGGCGCTGCGAAGCCTGCCAGGGCGAAGGGATGAAGTGCATAGAGATGAACTTCCTGCCCGACGTTTATGTGCTGTGCGACGTGTGCCGCGGCGCGCGCTACAACCGCGAGACGCTGTCGGTCCGCTACAAAGGCAAGTCGATCGCCGATCTCTTGGACACTACGGTCGAAGAGGCCCTGCCGCTCTTAGAGAACATCCCGCAGATCAAGACGAAGCTCCAGACTTTGATCGACGTCGGGCTGAGCTACATCAAGCTCGGCCAGTCGGCGACGACGCTTTCGGGCGGAGAGGCGCAGCGGATAAAGCTCGCGAAAGAGCTCTCGAAGCGCGCCACCGGCCGAACGCTTTACATTCTCGACGAGCCCACTACGGGGTTACATTTCGAAGACGTGCGCAAGCTGTTAGAAGTCTTACACCAGCTAGTCTCGCTCGGAAACACTGTGCTGGTAGTCGAGCACAATTTAGACGTTATAAAGAGCGCCGACTGGATCATAGACCTTGGGCCGGAAGGCGGCGAGGAGGGCGGCCGGGTAGTCGCCGAGGGCTCGCCGGAGACGGTGGCGCGGTGTCGCAAATCTTACACAGGCCAGGCGCTCCGCGCGGCCTTGAACGGGCGCAACGGGCGCAAATCGGCGTAGAGGGAATCTGAAAAAGTCCCCGAAGGGGACATATTCAACAGCCCGGCGCAACGCGCCGGGTAACGCACGCATACAAAACGAAGCCCTGGAAGGGCGATATAACTATCGCGCCCTTTCAGGGCTTCTCATTACTATCAATCCGTTCCCAGGGGCGGTGCCCCTGGCTATTGAATTAAGCCCTTTCAGGGCTTTTATTCGCACTTTTCATACACCCTATAGCCTTGTCTTTTCGAAACCTAGACAATAAACTAACCGCTTGAAATGATAGAACGCATACGCCAGCTTGCGCGCCAGAGCATAGAGACTAAGCGCGCGTTCTTCGACGAGCACGCAGACGACGTGGCCCGAGCCGCACAGATGATGATCGCTACGATCCTGGCGGGCAGCAAGATACTGATATTCGGCAACGGCGGCTCGGCGGCTGACGCCCAGCATATCGCCGCGGAGCTTGTTAACCGGCTCAACGACGACCGGCCGCCTATCCCCGCTATCGCTCTTACAACAGACACGTCGATACTCACTTCGATCGGGAATGACTCTTCGTTCGACGAGATCTTCGAGCGGCAGTTGCGGGCGCTGGGGCGCGCAAGCGATCTGGCGATTGCGATATCGACGAGCGGCAATTCGCCGAATGTGCTGCGCGCGGTCGCGGCGGCGAGAGAGATGGGCATAGTAACCATCGCGCTCGCGGGCCGCAGCGGTGGGAAGCTGGCCGAGGAGGTCGACCTGGCGCTGGTCGTGGAAGCCGAATCTACTCAGCACATCCAGGAAACGCACATCACGATAGGCCACATACTGTGCGAGTTGATCGAAGACGGTCTATTCAAAACGGAAGCGTGAGTCTCCAATAGAACGAAATGTCGCGGTACAAAGTTGAGCCACTAGACCTTTCGCGGATCGCCACCTACCCGCTCGCCTCCCGCCCTAGCAAGGTGACGACAGAAGACTTCGCGCGCACCGTGGCCGCCGAATCATCTATAAAAGATTTCTTAGCCTCGTTGCCGAACATACTAGCCGCGCGCGACCTCGGCGAGCTCGCCGGTTTGATTCGCAAGGCCCGGCGCGAGGGGCGCGCGATCATCGTCGGGCTCGGCGGCCATGTCGTCAAGACGGGTTGCAGCCCCGTGTTGATCGATCTGATGGAGCGTGGCTTTGTGACCGCGCTGGCTATGAACGGCTCGGCTATGATTCATGATTTCGAGATAGCGCTGGCGGGCGCGACGAGCGAAGACGTGGACGCGTCGCTCGGGTCGGGCGGCTTCGGCATGGCCGAAGAGACGGGCCGCATAATCAACAACGCGGTGATAATCGGCGCGGCCGAAAAGCTGGGCATGGGCCAGGCGGTGGGCCGCGAGCTTCACATACTCCAGCCGCCCTATGCCGGCCAGTCCCTGCTCTACGCGGCTTATGACAGACGCGTTCCGGTCACCGTCCACGTAGCCATAGGCACAGACATCGTGCACATACACCCTAACGCGGACGGCGCGGCCATCGGGCAGACGACGCACGACGATTTCCGCCTGCTCTGCTCGATAGTGCGCGAGCTTGACGGCGGCGGCGTATACCTGAACCTGGGCTCCGCCGTAGTGCTGCCCGAAGTCTTTCTCAAATGCGTGACGGTAGTCCGCAATCTAGGTTACAGGCTGCAAGACTTCACCACCGCGAACTTCGACTTCATACAGCAGTACCGCCCGCTGACGAACGTGGTGCGGCGGCCCGTGGCCGGAAGCGGGCGCGGCTTTTCATTCACGGGACATCACGAGTTGATGATCCCACTCCTGGCCGCGTCGATACTCGCCGAGCCGTAACTTTCCTTAGATAGATTTCTTCACGCTCTTGAAAAAGGAACCGAGCACATCGCTTACGGTGTGGCTCGACGCGCCGACCCACAACCCCGCGAAGGCCGCTATCAGGTAGCCGCGCCTTATGGGCGAAATGACCTCCCACACGCGGCCGATCGCCTCGGTGAAAGTCGCGGCGCTCACTGAAGATTGATTGATGTACACGTCTCGGACGTACAATGCCACGGCCAGCACGAGCGTGACTACGACGAGGAAGTAGACGACGCGGACGAGCGTCCCGAGCAATATGCTGTGCGACCACCGAGAGCGGTGGCGCAACGCAACTTTGTAAGGCCACCACAAAAATCTGAGCGGCCCCCAGCGCGTGTACTGCCTGCTTTGAACGTCGAGGTCCGGCCCGAACATCAGCCCGCCGAAGACCATCGCCGCCGTCGCCACCGCGGTCAGCATCCAGTCGCGCGTGAAATAATAAGTGATGGCCGCAGTCGGCGCGGCCAGGATGAAGGTGATCAGATCGTGCGTCTTTCCGGAAGGCATAGAGAACAGTTTTTAGTTTTCAGTTTTGAGTTTTTAGTTTTCAGCATCAGAAGTAAGAACTAAGAACTCAAAACTGAAAACTGTGTTCACATGTCCGCTCCTGTCACGCGGCGGCGGTCTTTCAGTTCCGCCAATCGCCCCGCGTCCCATGATGAGGTGTGGCCGTAGCGGTCCCCCGCGTAGGCGAGGCCGTCAACGCGCTCGGAGCCGCATTGCGGGCAGGCCGCGTGCAACCCGCGCGAGCTCGCGCCGCAGCTTGGGCAGATCGTGAATTCGGGGCAGAAGATCAGCCCCGCGCAGCTCGATTGATAGAAGGCCAGCGAGATCAACCGGCCCAGGTCGTCGGCTTGAGGCGTCGATTCGCCCATCCAAATCTCGGTCGCGGCGTTCGTAAAACCGAATTCGTGAAAGACGCCTTCGGTGCGGACACGGTCGAGCATAGACACTTCGCTCGTGGCCGAAAGCCTCACCCCATCCGTGTAGTACGCCGAATCAGAAGGCGCTTCGCCGCAGACGACGCTCGCCGCCGTCTCGCCGAAGAAGCGCAAATCGAGCCTCGCCAACCGGTGCGCGGTCACTTCTGTAGAATGCCCGCTCAGCAAGAAACGAACTTTGTGTTTGTTCGACAGCCGCTCGGCCTCGCGCTTCAAATGCGTCAGCACCTTGAGCGCGAACTCCATCGTCGCCTCCGAGTCATGCAGGTCGGATTGGAGGACCGCCCGACACAATTCGTTCAGCCCCACGAGGCTTATGGCGTGAGTCCCCCAGTTGAGCTTTACAAACGGCGCCCCGCTCGCCCGCGTGGTCAGCGCCGCCAGCGGCCCCCGCTCCCCGAGCGCGAGGAGCTTCTCTAAGAAGACGCGCTTTTCGAGGTGGGCCTGCGCGGCGGTCTCCATCAACCGCGTCAACTCTTCAAAGACCTGCACGTGCTTGCCGCCCGCGAGATACCCGACGCGCGGCAGGTTCAAAGAGACTATCTGAAACTGGAACGACCGCAGCGCGTGGCTCTCGGCGCGGGCGACCGCCTTCTCTTCGTTTATGCCGTACCGCCGGAAGAAACTCCCTTCGTCGTCGCGGTCGAAGGCGATCGTAAGACCGCCGCGCTCGACGGCGAGGCGGCTCGCCATCTCAAGCACCGAGCGGTAGCCGGGAATCTCGTTGAAGTGGCGGTTGATGTGCAGCACTAGGCGCGGCGTCAGAAACGCGCGGCCCGACCCGTCGCCTTCGATGTAGACTTCCAGCAGCGATTGTAAAAAGCGGTGGGCCTCGCTCATATGCTCGCCGTAAGTCTTATCGCCCGGCTGGCCATTTGCGCCGATGGCGGGCCGCGATTTCATGTAAGACGGCGCGTCCCAATCAAGGTGGAGGTCCGAGAAGACTATCTGCCCGCCGCGCGCGACCGCGGGGGCCGAGAACTCGAATACGAGCGTCTGAGCCAACTGCTTTATCGCGCGGTCATCGAGCCCGACAAGGAATGGCGCTATCGCAAAATTGAGCGAGTCCCACACCACAGGCCCCGCCAGGTAGCCTTGCAGCGCCGCCGACAGCTTTACTATGTGGGCGACCAGGACTTCGACGCGGCGCGCGGGCCGCGAGCTGGCGAAGCCTTGCGGCAGCGTTATGCCGAACTGTTTCACGTAGTCGACGGCGGAGATCAGAGAGTGAGGCCGGTCGATGGCGCCTATGCCGTGAATGTGAATGTCGCCCACGAGATGAGCGTTAGCGATCTGCTCTGAGAAGACGTTCAGGATGGCGTACTCGCGCTTTATCGATTCGGCCAGCAACAGGCTCGTGCCTTCCGGCCCGTATGGCTGCGAGCTCGTCTCGCGCAGCGAGCTGTGTATCACCCGGTCGACGTCGTAAAAAGGGACGCCCAGCCGCGTGTGCGAGCGGTGCGCGTCTTCAAGCCCTAGCTCAAGGAGCTTCGCGTCGACCAGGCCGCGAATGAGCGAGGAGCTGAGCGTGCGGAACCCAAGCTTCTGAATGAACTCGCGGACCTCAACGCCTATCTGCGCGGCGAGGTCGGCGTCGATGCTGGCTTCGCGGACTAATGCTTCGATGATCCGCTGCGTGTCGAATAGGGCGATGTCTTCGTCCGAGCGGCGCACGAGCACTTCGGGCTCACCGCCCTCGTCAGGTGAGATATTAGCTTGATCGTTCGGGGGAAACTGGTCAGGCTCCATCGCGGAGTTAAAGATACTTGTTTTATCTGCCGGAAGCAAGCATCACACATTTTACGTTTTTCGCGTCAGATTCGGCTGATGAACGCCTTAACTCGCTCGCCGATGTCGTCGGTCGAATAAAGGTCGGATATGACGGCGACGCTCGCGGCTCCCGCTTCGATGACCGACGCGGCGCGCTCAAGCGTTATGCCGCCGATGGCGACAACCGGCTTTGACACGCGCCGACTGATTTCGGCCAATTGTTCCAGCCCCACGACTGGGTCGGGGTTCTCTTTCGTAGAGGTCTGAAAGACCGGGCCGAACGCGACGTAGTCGGCGGACGTGAAATCGGCTTCCAGGGCCTGTTCCAGGTTATGCGTGGAGAACCCGATTATCGCGCCGGGAGCCAGAACCGCCCGCGCTCGGTCCGGCGGCAGATCGTCTTGCCCCAGGTGGACCCCGTCGGCCCGGACCGCGGCGGCGATGTCGACGCGGTCATTAATTATGATCCGGACGTTCAGCGACCTCGCGACTTTCATGGCCTCGACGGCCGCCTCATAAAAATCACGAGGCGAAGCTGCCTTGTCGCGCAATTGAATCAAGGTGGCGCCGCCCGCCGCCAGACGTTCGACCTGCCGTGCGTGCGAAAGCCCTGCCAGCCGCGTGTCGGTTATGGGGTAAAGCTTTGGGAGAGAGAGCATCTCGGCTACGTGGCGCCGCCCGCGCTTTCGGCTTCGGACCGGGGCGCTCGATGGCGGGCGGGTTTATCCGTCGCGTAGCGATCCATGAATTTCGTCGAGAGGTCCCCCGCGATGAAGTCGGGCTCGGCCAGTATCTTCTGGTGGACGGAGACGGTCGTCTCGATGCCTTCGACTATCATGGCTTCGAGCGCGCGGCGCATGCGCGCTATCGCCATGTCGCGCGTGCGGTGGTGGACTATCAGCTTGGCGATGAGCGAGTCGTAATGTGGCGGCACGAACCAGCCGGGGTAGGCCGCCGTGTCGACGCGCACGCCGGGGCCTCCGGGGATGTTCATCGCGGTGATGAGTCCCGGAGACGGGGCGAAGGTCTTGGGCGATTCGGCGTTGATGCGGCACTCGATCGCATGGCCGCTGAAGACTATGTCGTCCTGACCGAACTCTAGCGGCTCGCCCGCCGCGATCAATATCTGCTCGCGCACCAGGTCCGTGTTCGTCACCATCTCCGTAACCGGGTGCTCGACCTGTATGCGCGTGTTCATCTCCATGAAGTAGAAATCTTTATTCTCGTCGAGCAGGAACTCCATGGTGCCCGCGCTGACGTAACCTATCTCACGGCATGCGCGCACGGCGACCTCGCCCATACGCTGCCGGAGCTCCGGCGTGAGCGCGGGCGAAGGCGACTCTTCTATCAGCTTCTGGTGGCGGCGCTGTATGGAGCACTCGCGCTCGCCCAGGTGGACGACGTTGCCTTCGTGATCGCCGAGGACTTGAATCTCTATGTGGCGGGCCGTCTCGATATATTTTTCTATGTAGACGGCCGGGTTATTAAAAGCCATCTGCGCTTCGTGCATGGCCGCGGGCAGGGCCGTGACAAGCTCCTCGCGGTCGCGGACTATGCGCATGCCGCGCCCGCCGCCGCCGGCCGACGCCTTGATTATCACGGGGTACCCGATCTGGTTGGCGATGCTTATGGCCTCTTCTTCGTCTTCGATGATGCCTTCATACCCCGGCGTGATGGGCACGCCCGCGGCCTTCATCGCGGCGCGCGCGGCCGCCTTGTCGCCCATCAACCGGATGCTCGCCGGGCTCGGGCCGATGAAGTTTATGTTACAAGCCTGGCAGACCTCGGCGAAGTAGGCGTTCTCGGCGAGGAAGCCGTAGCCAGGGTGTATTGCGTCGACGTTCGTGATCTCCGCCGCGGAGATCACCGCGGGGATATTCAGGTAGCTCTTCGACGAGGGCGCGGGGCCTATGCAAATCGCCTCGTCGGCGAAGCGCACGTGGAGCGAGTCGCGGTCGGCCTCGGAGTGGATAGCGACTGTGCGGATTCCGAGCTCCTTGCAAGCCCAGATGATCCGCGTGGCAATCTCGCCACGATTTGCAATGAGAATCTTTTTGAACATAGTAGCCAGTAGCCAGTAGCCAGCAGCCAGTAGAGAATAATCAGCAGCAATTCCGGCTGCTACTGACTACTGACTACTGGCTACTGGCTACTGAGTCTTCACTGCAAACAGCGGCTGGCCGTACTCGACCGGCTGGCCATTCTCGGCGAGTATCTTCACTATCTCGCCAGTCACTTCCGCCTGAATCTCGTTCATCAGCTTCATCGCCTCGATGATGCAGACTACGGAGTCCTGTTCCACGTGGTCGCCGATCTTTACGAAAGGGTCGGAGGTGGGCGAAGCCGCGCGGTAAAAAGTGCCCACGATCGGCGATTTGATCGTATGCAACTGGGCGTCGGCGTCGGCCTCAGTCGTAGCCGGCGCGCGCGCTTCCGGTTGAGGCGGCGGAGAAGGTTGAGTAGGCTCGGCAGGCTTCTCGCGAGTCGCGGCGGCCGACAGGTCGAACGGCACGCCGAGCGGCGCGGGGACGATCACGGGCGTTGCGGTGGCGGCGGGGGGCTGGGCCGGCGGCTGCGCCGAGCGGCAGATTCGCATACGGAAGCCCTGGCGCTCGACCTCGAACTCGGCGAATCCCTTTTCGCTCACAAGCTCGATCAACTCTTTGAGTTCTTTCAAGTTCATCGTTGCCCCTCCGTGACTCTAACGCTCCGCATCCGGCAGTCCGAGATAACAGAAAGCCCCAACCGCGTGCGGTTGAGGCTTACAGCAAAACTCGCGAAGCGGCCGGACTAATCTTCGTCCGCCTTCTTCTTGCCTCGCGCCTTCGCCTTAGCCGACTTCTTGACGGGCTGCTCTTTGGGCGTGCCCTCGCTTATCTCCGCCTTCTTCCTGCGGCCGAACAAGCGGCGTCGGGACTTTTTCTCTTCCGGCTTCTCCTCTTCGTGCGCGGCCTTCGACTCAGAGCCGATCAGCTCGATCAGAGCCATCTCGGCCCCGTCGCCGCGCCGCGCGCCGAGCTTGAGTATGCGCGTGTAGCCGCCAGGGCGCTCCGTGTACCGGCCCGCGATCTCGCCGAAGAGTTTGTCGAGCGCAAGGATGCCCGCGGTGCGCGGGGCGCGCGGGCGCTTGTATCCGCCGTCGGGGACGCGGTTGGTGTTGCCCGAATAAAAATAGACGGCCGCCTGACGCCGCGCGTGGACCACGGCTTCGGGCGCTTCCGAAAGCAGCGCGCGCTTGCCCAGCGTGATCACGCGCTCGGCGAACGGGCGCAGCTCTTTCGCCTTCGGCAGCGTCGTTATCAAGCGTTCGTGAACGATGAGGGACGTGCAGAGGTTTCGCAGCAGCGCCTGACGGTGCTCCGATTTGCGTCCCAGTTTTCTATGAGCCACTTTATGTCGCATTCTAAACCCCTAAGATTACGCGCCGGAATCTTCGATCAGCCGGCCTTGCTCGTCAAAGCTCATCCCCAGCCTCAGCCCCATCGAGTGCAGGATCTCTTTGATCTCGTTGAGAGATTTGCGCCCGAAGTTCTTCGTCTTGAGCATCTCGGGCTCGGACTTCTGCACAAGCTCGCGGATCGTGCGGATGTCGGCGTTCTTGAGACAGTTGTAAGAGCGGACCGACAGCTCAAGCTCGTCCACGGAGCGGTCGAGGTTCTCGTTGAACATCTTGGCGCTCGACTCTTCGCTGTCCGCCTCCGCAAGCTCCGGCTCTTCCTCGAAGTTGATGAAGATCTGCATGTGATCTTTGATCAGCTTCGACGCCAGCCCTATGGCGTTCTCGGGCTTTACCGAGCCGTTGGTCCAGACCTCTATGGTGAGCTTGTCGTAATCGGTGTCCTGGCCCAGGCGGGCGGACTCGACTGTGTAGTTGACCTTCTTGACGGGGGAGTGGACCGAGTCGATCGGTATGTAGCCGACCGCCAGGTCTTCGTCGAAGTTGCGCTCGGCCGACACGTATCCGCGCCCGCGCTTGAGGCGCATCTCGATCGTCAGCGACCCGCCTTCCGAGACGGTCGCGATGTGAACGTTGGGGTCGAGGATCTCGACTTCGGCGTCGGCCTCGATCTCGCCCGAAAGCATCTCGCCGGGAGTGGCGCGCTCGACCCTCAAGAGCTTAGGCCCCGACCCGTGCAGCTTGAAGGGGATGCGCTTGAGGTTGAGGATGATGTCGGTCGCGTCCTCGACCACGCCGGGTATCGAGGAGAACTCGTGCAGCACCCCCTCGATCTTGACGGCCGTGATCGCCGCGCCTTCGATCGACGACAGCAGCGCGCGGCGCAGGCAGTTGCCTATCGTCGTGCCGAAGCCGCGCTCGAACGGCTGCGCGTAGAACTTGCCGTAGCGGTTCGTGAGCGTTTCCGTCTCGCAAGCCAGACGTTTCGGCCTTTGGAATCCGATCATGAATTGAGTTTCAGTTCCGTCCATTGCTTCCTCTCAAATAAGCTCGTCAGCCGCCCGCCATCAAGACGACGCCGTTTACGCGCGGCGTAATCTAGATGACGGAGAGCTGACAATTGGCCATTACTTAGAATAGAGCTCGACTATAAGTTGTTCGTTAATGTTTTGACCTATGTCTTCGCGGCGCGGGAGGGCGACGACGCGTCCGCGCATGTCGTCTACGGACGCGATCTCCAGCCATCCGGGTCGACCTCGGCCCGAAGCGGTTTGAAATGCGCTCTGGATGTGGATATTCGAGCGGCTGCCCTCGGTGACGGTGACCTCATCGCCGACCTTCACCTGGAAGCTGGGGATGTCGACTTTGCGCCCGTTGACTTGTATGTGGCCGTGGCTGACGAGCTGGCGCGCTTGCGGCCGGCTCGTGGCGTACCCTAAGCGGTAGACGACGTTGTCGAGGCGGCGTTCGAGCAGCGCGAGCAGGTTTTCGCCCGTCACGCCCTTCATACGCACGGCGCGCTCGAAGTAGAGCCGGAACTGGCGCTCCAACATGCCGTAAATGCGTTTTACCTTCTGTTTTTCGCGCAACTGCTCGCCGTAGCCTATGAGCTTGGCCCGGCGGACGTTGCGGCCGTGTTGACCCGGCGGCTGGGTGCCGCGCTTCTCTATCGGGCAGCTAGGCTTGTAGCACCGCTCCCCCTTCAAAAACAGCTTCATTCCTTCCCGGCGGCACAATCGGCACACCGGACCGCGATATCTAGCCAACTCTCTTCCTCCATCTACCGACCCGCTTCGAGCGGGATCAGAAAAAGTTTACAGGCGGAAGCTACGGAAAGCTTCGCGCCCTTCTTCCTTTAAAACTCTTGTCTGTCGAAGACAAGCAGTTTGATTATTATTAAACCCTGCGCCGTTTCGGCGGCCGGCACCCGTTGTGCGGGATGGGGGTCACGTCGCGAATCATTCGCACCTCTATCCCCGCGGATTGAATGGCGCGGACGGCCGACTCGCGCCCGGAGCCCGGCCCCTTGACCCTGACCTCGCACGAATGCATGCCCACCTCGCGGGCGGCCTGGGCCGCGCGGCTGGCGGCCTGCTGGGCGGCGAAGGGCGTGCCCTTGCGCGACCCGTGGAAGCCGAGCGCCCCGGCCGACGACTGGCTGATGAGGTTCCCCTCCAGGTCCGTGATCGAGACCAGCGTGTTGTTGAAACTCGCCTGGATATGAACGATCCCTTGCGGCACCATGCGCCGTTCCTTGCGCTTGAAGGTCTTCTTCTTGCCGCCTTTCGCTTGTGCTTTTGCCATATCTCTTTAGTCCTGAGTCCTGAGTGCTGAGTGCTGAGTAAAAACTATCACTCAGGACTCAGCACTCAGGACTTTTAACTTACTTCTTGCCCGGCGCTTTCTTCTTAGCCACGGTCATGCGGCGGGGTCCCTTGCGCGTGCGAGCGTTCGTGTGCGTGCGCTGGCCGCGGACCGGCAGTCCCCGGCGGTGGCGCAGGCCGCGGTAGCTGCCTATGTCCATCAACCGCTTGATGTCCATCTGTATCTGCTTGCGGAGGTCGCCCTCGACCATGCCCTGCTGGTCTATTACGGTGCGGATGCGGTTGACCTCTTCCTCGCTCAACTCGCGTATGCGGCGGTCTATGCTGATGCCGGCCTGCTCTAAAATCTTGTTGGCGCGCGAGCGCCCTATGCCGTAGATGTACGTGAGCCCTATTTCAGCCCTCTTGTTGGCCGGTAGGTCTACACCTGCTATACGTGCCATTCTTTACCCCTGTCTCTGCTTGTGCTTCGGGTTGGTGCAGATCACGCGCACGACGCCTTTGCGGTGGATGATCTTGCAGTTATCACACATCTTCTTGACTGACGCCCTGACTTTCATCTGTAGACTCTTCCCTTCACGGCAGTGCACTATAAGGAAAATCCTGTGCGCAAGAAACTGCCATTTTAGCACCCGGCCATCGAACTTGCAACCTGCCGCCTAGGGCGTGGCCGCTTGCGCGCCGTCGAGCGCCGTTAAGACCTGCGGGCCGTCGGCAGTTATGGCGACCGTGTGCTCGAAGTGGGCCGAAGGCTTGCCGTCGATCGTGATCACGGTCCAGCCATCCGACAGCACCTTCACGTCTTCGCGCCCCAGGTTTATCATCGGCTCGATCGCAATCACCCACCCCTCGCGCAAGACCGGCCCCGTGCCGGCCTTCCCGTAGTTGGGCACCTGTGGCTCTTCGTGCATCGCGCGCCCTATGCCGTGGCCGCAGTAGTTCCTGACGATCGAGTAGCCTTTGGGCTCGACGTAGGCTTGCACGGCGTTGCAAACGTCGCCCAGCCGGTTCCCGACTCGGCACTTATCTATGGCCTTGTAGAGCGACTCGCGCGTGACATCAAGCAGTTCCTTCACGTCCTCCCTTATCTTGCCCACGGGGACCGTCCGGGCCGAATCCCCCACGTAGCCGAGGTAGGTCGCTCCGCAGTCAATTCCTATGATGTCGCCGTCGCGAAGCCTTCGGTCGCTCGGGATGCCGTGAACTACTTCGTCGTTGATCGATGTGCATATAGACGCGGGGTAGCCATGATACCCTTTGAAAGTGGGGTACGCCCCCGCGCCTCGTATCATGCGCTCGGCCTCGTGGTCTAGGTCGCGCGTGGTAATGCCCGGCTCGACCAGCGCCGCGAGGCGTTCAAGCACCTCGGCGACGATAAGGCCCGCGGCCCTCATCTTTTCGATCTCCGATCTCGATTTGCGAATTATCATAAAGCGGCCCTCGGAAAGAGTTCGGCTATTTCGGGTCCGGGTTCTGCGCCTGCTCGCGGGCGGCGGCCGACTGCTGGTTGCTCTTCGAGACGACTTCCGAGATTCGGCTGAAGACCTCTTCCGGCGAGCCCGTCCCGTCGACTTTGACCAGGCGGCCCGACTCGCCGTAGTAATCCAGCAGCGGGCGCGTCTTCTCGTCGTAAAGGGCCAGCCGCTGGCGGATCGCCTCTTCGTTGTCGTCCGAGCGCGTGAACAGCGCCTGGCCGTCCAGGTCGCAGACGCCTTCCTGCTTGGGAGGCAAAAACTCAGTGTGATAGATCGCGCCGCACTTAGAGCAGGTCCGCCGGCCCGCGAGCCTCTTGTAGAGCAGGTCGCGGTCGACGTCGATCTTTATGACGAGGATGTTGTAGCCCTGCGACTGGGCTATGCGTTCGAGCAGTCGCGCCTGCGGGAGCGTCCGCGGGAAGCCGTCGAGGATGTAACCGTCACAGCAGTCGAGCTGGCCCGTGCGGTTGCTGACGACCTCGGCCAGTATCTCGTCCGGCACCAGTTGGCCCGACGCCTGTAGCTCGCGCACCTGATGGCCCAGGTCCGTCTCCGTGCGGGCAACGTCGCGCAGCATGTCGCCCGTGGCGACTATGGGCAGGCTGAACCGCTCGGCAAGCATCTGCGCCTGCGTGCCCTTGCCCGCCCCCTGCGGCCCCATTAAGACGATGATGTTCGGCATAACTAGCTTAGAAGCTGCGCCGCCCGCGCAACCGGCGGCCGCGCGGCCCGAGGAACCCGTCGTAATGGCGCATGATGAGCTGCGACTCTATCTGGTTCATCGTGTCCATCGCCACGCCTATGACGATCAGCAGGCTCGTCCCGCCGAAGGCGAACTGAATGCCTACGCCCGTCACCAGCCACGACGTCGCGACGGTCGAGTTCAGCAGGCTGTCGAGCCACGGCCCTATCCACGGGATCTGCGCGAACTGGATGCCGTTTAGCATGACCTGCGGCAGCAGCGCCACCAGCGCCAGGTATATCGCGCCGACGGTAGTCAGCCGCGTCAGTATGTCGTTGAAGTAGTCGGACGTGCGCTTGCCGGGGCGTATGCCGGGCACGAACGCGCCGTTCTTGCGCAGGTTGTTGGCCACCTCGTCCGTGTTGAAGATGATCGAGACGTAGAAGAAGGTGAAGAATATTATCGCCGCCGCGTAAAGCAGCAGGTGGAGCGGGTGGCTCGACTGTCCCAGGTCGTTCGCGAGCCGGGCGAGCCAGCCTTTCCACCCTACGGCCGCCGGGTCTGTCGCCCCCGCGAAGCCCAGTATGGTCGAGGGGAAGACCAGTATAGAAGAGGCGAATATGACGGGGATGACGCCGCCCATATTCACCTTCAAAGGCATGTGCGTCTGCTGCTGCGGTATCGACTGGCGGCCGACCATGCGCCGCGCATGGTTGATAGGGATCTTGCGGAACCCGCGCTCGACGAAGACTATCGCGGCGATGATCAGTATCATCGCTATGACGATCACTATCACGCCGAGCGCCTGGCCCGTCCCGCCGCCCGTGAGCCTGGCGTAGACCTCCTCCATCGCCTGGGGCAGGCGCAGCACTATGCCGGCGAATATTATCAAGCTTATGCCGTTGCCTACGCCGCGCTCGGTTATCTGCTCGCCGAGCCACATGATGAAGGTGGTCCCGGTCGCAAGCGTCAACATCGTCATCGCGATGAATCCGGGGCCGGGATTGATGACCAGGCCGGGCTGGTTCTGCAACCAGTAGGCGATGCCGAACGATTGGACGGCGCACAGCACGACCGTCAAGTACCTCGTGTACTGCGTGATCTTGCGCCGGCCCAGCTCGCCTTCTTCCTGCAACGCCTTGAGCCTGGGGCTCACGACGGTCATCAGTTGCAAGATGATCGAGGCGGTGATGTAGGGCGTGATGCCAAGCGCGAAGATCGAGACGACTTTGAAGTTCCCGCCCGAAAACAGGTCCAGGACGCCGTAGAGGCTGCGCTGCAACTCGCCCGTGTCCCAGAGCCTTTCCAGCGCCACCTTGTCTATACCCGGCGTGCGCACGTGCGAGCCTATGCGGTATACGGCAAGCATCGCGAGCGTGAAGAAGACGCGCTTGCGCAAATCGGGCACAGCAAAAATGTTGCGTATGCTGTTTACAAAATTCTCGATCATGAGCTTGAACCTCTTCGCTACGGTGCCGTCCGGGTTACTCGGTCGGCTGAGTCTCGCCTTCGGCCGGGCCTGAAGCGGCGGCGACCAGATTCGCCTGGCCGCCCGCCGCTTCGATCTTCTCTTTCGCGCCGCGCGTGAATCGGTGCGCGGTCACGTTGAGCGCCTTCGTAAGCTCGCCGCCGCCGAGTATTACGACGCCGTCGAAACGCCGCAGGTGACTCTTCTTGATGATACCACGGTCCGCCATAAGCTCGGGCGTTATCTGGTCGTCGGCTTCGAACCTCCTGTCGAGGTCGGCGAGGCTCACTTCGATCCACTCTTTCTTGAAGATGTTCGTAAAGCCGCGCTTCGGGAGCCGCCGCTGCAACGGCATCTGGCCGCCTTCAAAGCCCGCGCGGCCCGAATACCCGGAACGCGACTTCTGGCCCTTGTGGCCCCTGGTCGAAGTCTTCCCGTGGCCCGAGCCCGGCCCGCGGCCCACGCGCTTCTTGTTCTTGTTTGCGCCTTTCGGCGCGCCGATGTTATGTATGCCTAGTGCCATTGTTCACTCCCGAGGCTCTATTCGATGATTCTGAGCAAGTGCGGAACCTTCCCGACCATCCCGCGCATAGACGGCGTGTCGGGCCGCTCAACCACCTGGTTGAGCTTCGTCAGCCCGAGGCTGCGCACCAACTCTTTGTGGTTCTTGTTTGCGCCGATAGTCGAACGATACCACTGAATCTTTATCGTTTGGCCGCTCGATTCATTATTGGCCTGTGCCATCACTAAAACTCCCTTTTGAGATTTCAAATCTCAAATTTGAAATTATGCCGTCTGAAGCTCTTCGGCCATCTGGCGGCGCAGGCGCGCGACGAACGCGGGGTCTTTCAGGCTCCGCAGCCCTTCAAAGGTCGCCCGCACCACGTTATGAGGGTTCGACGACCCGATCGATTTCGTCACCACGTCGCGCACGCCTACGGATTGCATGATCGCGCGGACGGGGCCGCCGGCTATGACGCCCGTGCCTTCGGGCGCGGGCTTTAAGAGCACGCGGCCCGACCCGAACACCCCTATGACCTGGTGCGGCACGGTCGAGCCAGACAGCGGCACGCGGATCAGGTTCTTCTTAGCCGCCTCGATGCCCTTCTTTATCGCGAGAGGGACTTCGCGCGCCTTGCCCGACCCGAAACCGACAACGCCGTTCTCGTTGCCGACGACTACAAGCGCCGAGAACGAGAGATTCTTTCCGCCCTTGACCACCTTCGTCACGCGGTTGATTGAGATGACTTGATCCTTAAGGTCAAGCCCCGATGCGTCTATTCGATCCATATTAGAACTCCAACCCCGCTTCGCGCGCCGCCTCCGCCAGGTTCCTCACCCGGCCGTGATAGATGTAGCCGCCGCGATCAAACACTACACGGTTAATCCCCTTCTCTTTGGCGCGCTCGGCTATGAGCTTGCCGATCTCTTTGGCCGCCTCGACGTTCCCGCCCGACCGTGAGCGAAGGTCCGTTTCGGTCGTCGAAGCCGAGGCCAGCGTCACGCCCTGCGCGTCATCGATTACCTGAGCGTAGATGTGATTGACGCTCCGGAATATGGCCAGGCGCGGGCGCTCGGTCGTGCCCGCAATCTTCTTGCGAATCCTCTTATGAACTGCTCGCCTGATCTGTTGACTGTCTTTCTTCGCCATCTTAATTCCCTCGACCGGAGATTACTTGCCGGTCTTTCCTGGTTTGAGCTTCAACTGCTCGTTGGCGTAGCGCACGCCCTTGCCCTTGTAAGGGTCGGGCTGTCTGAGGCTGCGCATGTCGGCCGCGACCTGGCCCACCTGCTGGCGGTTGATGCCCGTGATCGTCAGCGTAGTCTGGTACTGCTGTATGGGCTTGTTGACGCGCTCGACCTTCACGTCTATCCCGGTCGGTATCGGGAACTCTATCTGGTGCGAGTAGCCGAGGTTGAACATCACGCGCCCTTTTTGCAGCTCGACCTTGTACCCTACGCCGACTATGTCCAACTGGCGCGTGAAGCCTTCGGTCACGCCCGTCACGGCGTTTTGCAGCAGCGCGCGCGCGAGGCCATGCAGCGCGGCCTTGTCGTCGCCGTCGCGCTCGGCTATCAACTGGTCGCCGTCCACGCGGAACTTGATCCCTTCCGGCACGGCGGTCGTCAGCGTCCCTTTCGGCCCCGTCACTTCGACGACGCCGTCGGTGATGTTGACCTCCACGCCCTTCGGTATCGCTATCGGCTTTTTACCTATTCTCGACATAATAACTCCAGTCCTGAGTCCTGAGTGCTGAGTCCTGAGTAGCTGTCTTCACTCAGCACCCAGGACTTTCAACTCAGGACTTTACTAATAGACGCGGCAGAGGATCTCGCCCCCGACGCGCTCGCGCCGCGCCTGGCGGTCGGTCATCAGCCCGCGCGAGGTCGAAAGTATGTTGATGCCCATCCCGCCCAGCACGTTCGGGATGTTGGTGCCGCTGACGTAGATGCGGCAGCCGGGCTTCGACACGCGCTCAAGCTTTGAGACCACCTGCTCGCCTCGCGGGCCGTAGCGCAGGTAGACTCTTATGTTGCGGCGCACGCCCTCGCCTATGACCTTATAGTTGTTTATGAAACCTTCTTCCTTCAGTATGCGCGCGATCTCGATCTTGATGGTCGAGAGCGGCACGTCGACTTTCTGATGCTTCGCCGCATACGCGTTGCGGACGCGAGTCAGCATGTCTGCAATCGGGTCTGTCATCTTTCCTCCAGTGCCGAGTGCTGAGTGCTGAGTGCTGAGTTAATATCCTTACTCAGGACTCAGCACTCAGCACTCAGGACTCCTTTCTACCAGCTCGATTTCGTCACGCCCGGTACGTGGCCTTCCAGCGAGAGGTCGCGGAAGCAGATTCGGCACAGCGCGAACTTGCGCAAGTAGCCGCGCCCGCGCCCGCACCGGCGGCAGCGGTTGTGCACGCGCGACTGGAAGACGTTGAGGTTCAAGCCCTCGGCCTTCGCGCGCTTGATCTGCTTCTTGCCGCTCGCCCCGTACTGCTCTTTAACCCTGCGGCGGGCGTTGTCAAGCGCCCGCTTCAGCTCGTTCGCCTTATAGACTGATGATGTTCTCGCCATTCACTCCTCACTTCATAAACGGCATGCCGAACTGGCGGAGCAGCGCGCGCCCCTCTTCGTCCGTGCGGGCCGTCGTAACTATAGAGATGTTCATCCCCCTCGTCCGGTCGACTTTGTTGAAGTCTATCTCGGGGAAGATCAACTGGTCTTTTATGCCTATCGTGTAGTTGCCGCGCCCGTCGAATGCGCGCGGGCTCACCCCGCGGAAGTCGCGCACGCGGGGCAGCACGGCGTTGACGAGCCGGTCGAGGAATTCGTACATCCGCTCGCCGCGCAACGTCACCGACACGCCCACGGGCATCCCCGTGCGCAGCTTGAAGGCGGCGATAGATTTCTTGGCCTTCGTGATGACGGGCTTCTGCCCGCTTATCGTCGACAGCTCCATCGCGGCCTGGTCAAAGACCTTCGGGTTGCTCTGCGCCTCGCGGCCGACGCCCATGTTCAGAATAATCTTTTCGAGCCGCGGCACGGCCATGGTGTTCGTGTAATTGAACTCCTTCATCAGGGCCGGCACGACCTCCGCCTTGTAACGCTCTTTGAGTCTCGTTGCCATTTCGGTTCAACCTTTTCGCTACTGTTTCTCGATCGCCGCGCCGCACTCCTTGCAGGCACGCGTGCGCTGGCCGTCGCTTAATACCTGGTGGCCGGCGCGCGTCGCCTCGCCGCAGTGCGGGCAGATCACCTTCACGTTCGACACGTCAATAGGGTTTTCGCGCTCTATTATTCCGCCCTGCACGCCCCGCCGCGAGTTGGCCTTGTTGTGGCGCTTGACGACGTTGACGCCCTCGACTATCACCTTGCGCTTGCGCGGCTGCACCTCGATGACGCGCCCCTTCTTGCCCTTATCTTTCCCAGCGATGACGACCACGCGGTCGTTCTTGCGAACATTTATCTCTACGTTCATAACCCCTCAAATCACTTCCGGCGCGAGGCTCACGATCTTCATGAAACGCTTGTCGCGCAGCTCGCGGGCTACGGGCCCGAACACGCGTGTGCCCACGGGCTCGTTGTCGGGCTTGATTATCACCGCCGCGTTCTGGTCGAAGCGGATGTAAGTGCCGTCCTTGCGCCGCGTCTCCTTGCGCGTGCGTACTACGACGGCGCGCACCACCTGGCCCTTCTTGACCGCGCCGTCCGGCGCAGCCTCTTTGACAGAGGCGGTGATTATGTCGCCCAGCCCCGCGCGCAGCCCCGTGTGGCCACCCAGCGGGAGAATCATAGAAATGCGCTTCGCCCCTGAATTGTCCGCGACCTCAAGGATTGATCTCATCTGAACCATAACTCGCTCCTCGTCTGAAATCTCAAATTTGAAATTTGAAATTTCAGTTAGCCTTACCTGGCCTTCTGCATGATCTCTACCACGCGCCAGCGCTTGCGCGCAGACATCGGCCGCGTCTCGACGATTCTCACCGTGTCGCCTATGCCCGCGCCCATCTCGTTGTGCGCCATGAACTTCGAGCGCTTGCGTATGTAGCGCTTGTATTTCGGGTGGCGCACCTGGCGCTCGACGCGGACGACGACGGTCTTCTCCATCTTGTCGCTCGTAACCAGGCCGACCTTCTCCTGGCGGCGGCGCTTCCGCTCGGCGGGAGGCTCCGCCTCATCGGGCCCGCCCACGGCCGCCGCCACGCGGCCGATCGCCGAGCCGACGGCGCGCGCCGCTTCGACAAGCAGGCCCTCGCCCTGTTGCTGTTCACCGCCCTCGGCGGTCTCAACCTGCGTCTCTTCTCTGTTCTCTTCCATATCTACCCTTCTAGTTTCGGGCCAACTACTTTTCGGCCGCGGCCATCTCGCGCTGGCGCATCAAGGTCTTCACCCGCGCGAGGTCTTTCCGCTGTTCGCGCAGTTGCTTCACAACGTCTGTGTTGCCGAGCGACAGCTTGAACCGCATGCGGAAGATCGACTCTTTAAGCTCGTCGAGCTTCCCCTCCAGGTCTTCGTCCGACAGCTCTCTAAGGTCATCGGCTTTCATACCAGCCCGCCCCCTTCCTGATCTTTGCGCGAGATGAACTTGGTCTTGATCGGCAGCTTCTGCGCCGCAAGCCTTATAGCCTCGCGCGCGGTCTTCTCGTCGACGCCTTCCATCTCGAACAGCACGCGGCCGGGCTTTATGACGGCGACCCAGCCTTCGGGCGCGCCCTTGCCTTTGCCCATGCGGGTCTCGGCCGGCTTCTTAGTGATCGGCTTGTCGGGGAAGACGCGAATCCAGATCTTGCCGCCGCGCTTTATGAAGCGGGTCATCGCGACGCGCGACGCTTCGATCTGCTTGCCGGTGATCCAGGCGGGCTCCAGCGCCTTCAGCCCGTACTCGCCGAAAGATATTTCCGCACCCCGCGTCGCGACCCCGCTCATGCGGCCGCGCTGCTGTTTGCGGTACTTCATTCGCTTCGGAATTTTATATTCAGCCATGATAGTTTTCAGTTTCCGGTTTTCAGTTTTCAGTTCCGAGCTTCAATCTAAAAACTCAAAACTAAAAACTGAAAACTATTATTGTCTTCTCGCCTGAACCGCGCGCCTCAAGCTCAGCTCGTCGCCTCGATATATCCAGACCTTGACGCCGATGACGCCGAACGTCGTGTGCGCCTCGGCGAAGCCGTAGTCTATGTCCGCGCGCAGCGTGTGGAGCGGGAGCCGCCCCTGCAAGTACCATTCGGAGCGCGCGATCTCGGCCCCGTTGAGCCGGCCCGAGACGCGGACCTTGATCCCCTGCGCGCCGAAGCGCTGGGCGTTTTCGACCGCGCGCCGCATGGCGCGGCGGAAGGCGATTCGCTTCTCCAACTGCTGCGCGATCTGCTCGGCCTGCAACTGCGCGTTCAGCTCTGGCTTATGTATCTCCTGTATGTTGACGTAGACTTCGCGCCCCGTCCGCTCCTTGATCTCGCCCTTGAGCTTGTCAATCTCCGCGCCCTTGCGGCCGATGATGATGCCGGGCCGCGAGGTGTGAATGATTATCTTCAGCTTGTTGGCCGCGCGCTCCACGTCTATGTTCGAGACGCCCGCGCCGGCAAAGCGCGACTTCAGCTCTTTCTTGAGCTTGAGGTCTTCGTGCAGCAGGTCCGCGTAATCGCGCTTGGCGATCCAGTTCGAATGCCAGCCGCGATTGAACCCCAACCTGAAACCATACGGATGAACTTTCTGACCCACGATTCCTCCTAGTCAGTGCTGAGCGCTGAGTGATGAGCGCTGAGTATTTTACTCAGGACTCAGCACTCAGGACTCAGGACTTTTTTCAGGACTCTTTGCCTGAATCTACCTCGATAGTGATGTGGCTCTGCCAGCGGCGCTCGCGGTAAGCCCTGCCCATCGGCGCGGGCCGCACGCGGCGGCGGTACTTCGTAGGCCCCAGGTCTACGGTGGCCGTCGACACGACAAGCTGGTCGACGTCGATCGAGACGTTGAGCTGTTCGGCCTTCTGCGTGGCGTTGGCTATGGCCGAGCGCAACGTGATCTCGATGGGCTTGGCCGCGCGCTTGTTGGTCGCGCGGAGCATGGCTAAAGCTTCGGGCGCGCGGCGGCCGCGTATCAGGTCGATGACGAGCCGGGCCTTTTGAGGCGAGCCTTTTATGTACTTTGCTACTGCGCGTGCCTTCATGGTTTACCTGGCTCCCTTCTTAACGGTCTTGTCGCTCTTTTCAGGGTGGCCCTTGAACTGCCGCGTGGGCGAGAACTCGCCGAGCTTGTGGCCGACCATGTTCTCCTGGATGTAGACGGGTATGAACTTCTTCCCGTTGTGCACGGCGATAGTGTGTCCAACCATCTCAGGCAGTATGGTCGAGCGGCGAGACCAGGTCTTGTGGACCCGCTTCTCGTTCGCCTGGTTCATCTTCATGATCACGTTGACGAGGTGATCGTCTACGAACGGCCCTTTTTTAATCGATCTTGCCATAATCTCTTCAGTCCTGAGTGCTGAGTCCTGAGTCCTGAGTGAGAGCATTTAACTCAGCACTCAGCACTCAGGACTCAGGACTTATTTTTTGCCTCTTCGCACGATGAATTTATCTGTGCGCTTGTTGTTCCTGGTCTTGTAGCCGCGCGTCGGCTGGCCCCACGGCGTTACGGGGTGACGCCCGCCCGAGGTCTTGCCCTCGCCGCCGCCGTGCGGGTGATCGACCGGGTTCATAGCGACGCCGCGAACCTTCGGCCGCCGCCCGATCCAGCGCGTGCGCCCGGCTTTGCCTAAAGAGACGTTGCTGTGCTCTATGTTGCCGATCTGGCCTACGGTCGCGTAGCACTCGATGTTGACGCGGCGGATCTCACCTGAAGGCAATCGGAGCTGCGCCCAGTCGCCTTCCTTCGCCACGAGCTGAGCCGCGCCGCCCGCGGCCCGCACCATCTGCGCCCCCTTGCCCGGCCTCAGCTCGACGTTATGAATCGTCGTCCCGAGCGGGATGAAACGCAGCGGCAGCGCGTTACCCGATATGATGTCGGCCTCGGGGCCTGAGACAACGGTCTGTCCGACCTTGAGGCCGACCGGAGCGATGATGTAGCGCTTCTCGCCATCGAGGTAGTGCAGCAGCGCGATGAGCGCCGAGCGGTTCGGGTCGTATTCGATCGTGGCGACCTTCGCCGGTATGTTCGTCTTGTCGCGCTTGAAATCGATAATGCGGTACTGGCGCTTGGAGCCGCCGCCGCGACGGCGCATGGTTATGTGGCCGTCGCTGTTGCGCCCCGATATGCGCTTCTTGGGCGCGAGCAGCGGCTTGTGCGGCTCGTCCGTCGTAATCTCTTCGAGCGTGAGATACGTCTGGTATCTGCGCGCCGGTGATGTCGGTGTCAGCTTCTTAATTCCCATCCTACGGCTCCAATCTTAGATCACGTCTTCGTACATGATGGGCTTCTCGCCGCTCTTGAGCGTGACGTAAGCCTTCTTCCAGTCGCTGCGGCGGCCCATCTCGCGCCGGGTCGGTATGCGCTTCTGCTTGCCGTGATAGTTGGCTACGCGGACCTCCTCGACCTTGACGCCGAGAATAGTCTCGACGGCGCGCTTGATCTCGGGCTTGTTGGCGCGGCGGTCGACTTTGAGCGTCAGTATCTGGCGCTCGTTGCCGCTGCGCCCCATCGACTCCGGCTCGTCTTTCATCGTGAGCGCTTTTTCGGTGATGACCGGCCCTTTGATTACGTCCCAAATACTTTTCATCAGAAGCTCCCCTCAGTCTTACTTGCTAAGCTGGCGCTCCAGCTCCGCCGCCGCGTCGCGCGTCAACGCCAACTGCTCGTGCGTGAGCAGGTCATAAACGTTCACGCCGCCGGGCGAGATCAGAGTCACATTGCGCAGGTTGCGCGCCGAGAGCGTCAGGTTGTCGTTGTTTATCGCATCGACGATGAGCGTCCGACGGTCGAGCCCCAGCTTTGAAAGCGTCGAGACAAAATCTTTCGTCTTGTGCGACTGGAGCTGGAAGTTCTCGACTATGACCAGCCCGCCCTCGCGCAGCCGCTCCGACAGCACAGAGCGGATCGCGCCGCGCCGCATCTTCTTCGGTATCCGGTAAGACCAGTCGCGCGGCTGCGGCCCGTGGACGTTCCCGCCCCCTTTCCACAGAGGCGACCTGAGGCTGGCTATGCGCGCGCGGCCCGTCCCCTTCTGCCGCCAGAGCTTCTTGCCCGACCCCGAAGTGTCGCCACGCGTCTTCGTGGCCGAAGTCCCCGCGCGCTGGTTGGCCAGGTAGCTTTTGACCGCAGAGTAGATGAGCGCTTTGTTGAGCGGCACGCCGAACACGGCGTCCGACAGCTCAAGCTCGCCCACCTCTTCGTTACTCAGGTCCATTACCTTCACAACAGGCATCTTTATGCTCCACAAAAATCGAGAGTCCGAAATCTGCCATCGACTTCGGACTCCGGATCATTCTCATTGCGTCTTCTTAATCAAAACGTAAGCGCCGTTCGGGCCGGGCACCGCGCCGCGAATCATCAGCAAGTTGTTCTCGGTGTCTACGGCCACGACGCGGAGGTTCTTGAGCGTCTTGCGCTCGTTGCCCATGTGGCCCGCCATGCGCGTCCCTTTTATGACGCGCGACGGGTAGGCCGAAGCGCCGATCGAGCCGGGCGCGCGGTGAAACATCGAGCCGTGCGTAGCTCTTCCGCCGCCGAAACCGTGCCGCTTGATGAAGCCCGCGAAACCGCGCCCCTTCGATTTGCCTATCACGTCGACGAGGTCGTTCTCGTTAAATATGTCGACCAACACCTTGTCGCCGACGCTGGTCGCTTCGTCGCTCGCCTCGACTCTGACCTCGCGCAGCACGCGCGTAGGCGGAACGCCCGCGCGCTTGAAGTGCCCTTCGGTCGGTTTGTTGACGCGGCGGGGCGGCTTCTCTTCGACAAACCCGAGCTGAACGGCGTTGTAGCCGTCCGTGTTCACGGTCTTCTTCTGCACGACTATGCACGGGCCCGCCTTTATGACCGTCACAGGCGTAACCGTGCCGTCCTCCGCGAACAACTGTGTCATCCCAAGCTTTTTACCAATTATTCCGTTGACCATAATTCATAGTCCTGAGTCCTGAGTCCTGAGTGCTGAGTTCAACCCAAGCCTCTGCGTGCGCAGAGACTCAGCACTCAGGACTCAGGACTCAGCACTTATTTGTGGTCCTTGCCGAAGGCCTTGATCTCGACATCGACGCCCGCCGGGAGGTCTAGCTTCATCAGCGCGTCGACCGTCTGCGGTGTCGGATCGAGAATGTCCATGAGCCGCTTGTGCGTGCGAATCTCGAACTGCTCGCGAGATTTCTTATCGACGTGCGGGCTGCGCAAGACCGTGTATTTGTTCTTAACGGTCGGCAGCGGGATAGGCCCCGCCACGCGCGCGCCCGTCCGCTTGGCCGTGTCAACTATCTCAGCAGTTGACTGGTCAAGCACGCGATAGTCATACGCCTTCAGCCTGATTCTGATCTTCTCGTTCAACATAATCTTCTTCTCTTGTTACTCGATGACTTCAGAGACGGTGCCAGCGCCGACCGTGCGGCCCCCCTCACGTATCGCGAACCTCAGCCCCTTCTCCATCGCTATCGGGTTTATCAGCTCTATCGTTAGCTGCGAGTTGTCCCCGGGCATCACCATCTCCACCCCCTCAGCCAGCTCAGCTATCCCCGTCACGTCCGTTGTCCTGAAATAAAACTGCGGCCGGTACCCACTGAAGAACGGCGTGTGCCTGCCGCCCTCCTCCTTCGTTAGCACGTACACCTCGGCCTTGAACTTAGTGTGCGGCGTGATCGAGCCCGGCTTGGCTATCACCTGCCCGCGCTCTATCTCCCTCCGCTCCACACCCCTCAGCAAAAGCCCTACGTTGTCGCCCGCCATCCCGCTGTCGAGA
>DATFGQ010000077.1:0-38749 GCA_035249305.1 Blastocatellia bacterium
GGGCGGCGAGGTCTGCCACGAGTCTGGATAGGAGATGGTTTGTCAAATAGCGGTTCGATCAAGGACCATTGTTCGTCGGTTAATTCTTCGCGTCGTGCCATAGTACAAATTTAGCACGACTATTTTTGAGATAGCTTCTACAAACATCTGGCTCCTACGGAGCCTAGTAGCTTACCACTTCTCAGGCACGCTCTGAGTAAAAGAGGAACTATTACTTCTGAGTAAAAGAGGAACTATTACTCAGGACTCAGGACTCAGGACTCAGGACTTAAGTGGCCCTTCAGCGGCGCGGCTTGTTATAATCTAGCTTGATGATGGAACCGCGCAAAAACAGAGAGCGCTCCAGGCTGCACGCGCTGTCGCTCTTATGCGCGCTGGCCGCCCTTCTTCTTTCCGGCGGCGTCAACCTGCTGGATACCCGTCCCAGCGCGGGGCAGTCTCCGCTCAATGACGTGGAGCTGATCGCCCATCTCTCCGTGAAGGATTCCGCGATGGGCCGAATGGAAAAGCGAATCCCGACCCTGGAGAGCAAGCGATACCGCCGCCAGTTGCAGCACGCCCAGACCACGCAGGGCGGCGAGATGGCGCTCCTCGGCGGCCGCACCTTCTGGACTTCACCTTTTCAGGACGAGCAGGGCCAAAAGCTCGTGGCCATCTCACCTCCGGCCGACCGCGCGCCGCCCGTTTAGCTTCGGTAGCAAGTCTCACCGTCTCAAGATAGCTTTGGACTCTGAGGTCGCGGCCCCGGTCTATGGGGCCGGTCTAAACCTATGGGCGAAACCCATGGGCGTTTTTGTCAAAGACCATGTTAGAAGCGCTGAACATCCTGATAGTTTTTCTGCTCGTTCTAGCGAACGGGTTTTTCGTAGCATCTGAATTCGCGCTCGTCGGCGTGCGCCGCTCTCGCATCCTCTCGCTCGCAGAAAGCGGCGACCGGCGAGCCCGCCGCCTGCTGCGCCTCGTCGATAACCTCAACGCCTACATCTCCGCCACGCAGCTCGGCATCACGCTTGCCTCGCTCGCGCTCGGGTGGATAGGCGAGCCCGCCATTGCGCACATACTCGAAGGGCCGCTCAGGGGGCGCGTGTCCGATACCGTTCTGCACACGATCTCTTTCACGATCGCCTTCAGCATAATAACTTTTCTCCACATCGTTATGGGCGAGCTCGCGCCTAAGACGATCGCGCTGGAGCGCGCCGAAAAGACCGCGCTCGCCATAGCGTTGCCGATGGAGATCTTCTACAGGCTCTTCTACTGGCCCATACGACTGCTGGACTGGGCGGGCACGCGCACCGTCCGCATGATCGGGCTCCACCCGACGGCCGAGCACGGGTCGATCTACACCGAAGAGGAGATACGCCACCTGATCGACGCCTCGCGCAAGAGCGGGCACATCGAAGAGGTCGAGCAGAAGCTGATTAACCGCGTCTTCGAGTTCTCCGACGCGCAGGTGCGCGAGGCGATGGTGCCCCGCACGGTAGTCGAGGCGCTGCCGATAACGGCGACGCTCGACGAGACGAAGCGGGCGTTTCGCACGCTGGGCTATTCGCGGCTGCCGGTCTACCGCGAGCACCTGGACGACATAGCGGGCGTCATCTTTCGCCGCGACCTTGAGCCTTACCTCGACGAGCTCCCGGCGTCGGAGTTTAATCTGGAGAAGCTGGTTCACCCGCCGCTGTTCATCCCCGCAAGCGCCCGGCTCGGCGGCGCGCTCAAGCAGATGCAGGCGGCAAGGACGCACCTGGCCTTCGTCACCGACGAGCACGGCGGGACGGCGGGCATCATCACGCTCGAAGACCTGCTCGAAGAGATAGTCGGCGAGATAGACGACGAGTTCGACGAAGAGGTGCGGTCGCAGATCGTCGAAGACGGAGAGACCTACGTCCTCGATGGCATGCTCGCCGTGCGCGACGCGAACCGCCACTTCGCGCTCGGACTGCCCGAGGCCGAAGGCTACGCCACGGTCGCGGGGTTTCTACTCGCGCGCTCGGGACGGTTGCTGGGGCAGGGTGAGATAATCGAATACGAAGGCGCGCGGTTCAAGGTCGAGCGCGTCCACCGGAGGCGCATTGTGCGCGTGCGCTACACGCCGGCCGAAGAGACTAAGCCCGAATCGGCCATGGCTCGACCTGTTTAATGACTGAATAGGGAGGACTATATGAACCCCATCTGGGCGCAGATGATATTCAAAGCCGTTAAAGACGTGACGAGGGTCTGCACTCACTGCAAGAAGGCCGCCGTCTACAAGGAAAAGAATAAGGACCAGTTTTATAAGTGCAAGTTCTGCGGGCACAGGTTCAAGGAGAAGGGGAAATAATCTATGCCGCATGACTTACCGCTGCTTCAGGATCTGCTCGTCCTGCTCGTCGCCTCGATCCCGATCGCCTTCATCTGCAACCGCCTGCGGCTGCCGCTGATCGTGGGCTTTATGATCACGGGCGTCTTGATAGGCCCCTTCGCGCTCGGGCTCATCAAAGACGTGGGCGCGGTCGAGGTGCTGGCCGAGATCGGCGTGGTGCTGCTGTTGTTCACGATAGGGCTGGAATTCTCTCTGCGTCGTATCATCGAGATGAAGCGGCTCGTCTTGTACGGCGGCGGGTCGCAGGTTCTGCTCACAGTATTGTTTGTTACAGGAATAGCGTACTTGACGACGCACATCTTCAACCAGTCGATCTTCTTCGGCTTTCTCTTCGCGCTTTCGAGCACGGCCATCGTGCTCAAGACCTACATGGAGCGGGCCGAAGTCGACACGCCGCACGGGCGATCGGCGATAGGCATACTGCTCTTCCAGGATCTCTGCATCGTGCCGATGATGCTGATGGTGCCGATACTGAGCGGCAAGCAAGGCTCTTCGGTCGCGAATGTTTTGCTCACGCTCGGCACCGCGCTTGCCGCCGTCGCGGGAATAATCTTCATGGCGCGCTTTCTCGTGCCGCGTGCGCTTTATCACATAGTCCGGCTGCGCAGCCCCGAAGTCTTCGTCATCTTCGTCGTCCTCGTGAGCCTCGGCATGGCGTGGCTGACGGCGCAGTTCGGGCTGTCGCTCGCCCTGGGCGCGTTCATCGCGGGGCTCGTGCTGTCGGAGTCCGAATACAGCCATCAGATAGTGGCCGACATCCTGCCGTTTCGCGACGTGTTCAACGGCGTCTTCTTCATCTCGATCGGCATGCTGCTTTCGGCCGGCTTTCTCTTTTCGAACCTGCTGACGGTCCTCTCCTGGGTCGGCATCCTGATCGTAGCCAAGGCGGCCGTCGTGCTGCTCGTCATACGGTTACTCGGCTACCCGCTGAGGGTGTCGGCGATGACGGCGCTTGGCATCGCTCAGATAGGCGAGTTCTCTTTCATACTGGCGAAAGTGGGGCTCGGCCAGGGATTGCTCGCGGAGAGCGATTATCAGAAGTTTCTTGCGGCGGCCATCATCTCGATGGTGCTCACGCCTTTCTTAATCAAGGCCGCCCCGCGCATAGGCTACTCGATCCAGGCGATCTTATCGCCGGACTCGCTGCTTGAGCCCACGATATCCGGGTTGGAAAAGAATGGCGACATGAGTGGTCACGTCGTAATAGTCGGGTACGGGTTGAACGGGCGCAACGTGTCGAGAGTGCTGCGCAAAGTGAAGGTGCCCTACGTCGCGCTGGAGCTGAACGCGGACGTGGTCCGCGAAGCGGCCGCTAACGGCGAGCCGATCCAGTACGGCGACTCTTCGCGCAGGGAGGTGCTTCACCGCGCGCACCTGGACGATGCGCGCGTGTTGGTAATAGCCATCTCAGACCCTATAGCGACTCGCCGTGTGGTGGCGCTCGCACGCGAGATGAACCCCGACATACACATCATAGTCCGCACGCGGTACATGACGGAGCTGGCGGACCTCTACAACCTTCGCGCCGACGAGGTGATTCCTGAAGAGTTCGAGACGAGCATCGAGATATTCTCGCGCGTGCTGCGCCAGTACAGGATTCCGCGCAACATAATTCAGCGGGAGGTCGAAAGAATCCGCCACGAAGGCTACGAGATGCTGCGGCTCCCCTCGTCGCCGCACATAGAGTTGAGCGACATAGCCGACGCGCTGGCCGCCACGGCGACCGATACGTTTTTCATACAAGCTGACTCGCCCGCCGTCGGCAAGAGCCTGGCCAAACTCGATGTTAGAAAGCGGACCGGGGCGACGATCATCGCAGCCATAAGGGAGGGCGGGACCGAGATCAACCCCGGCCCCGATTTCAAATTCGCCCCCAACGACATCATAGCGCTGCACGGCAGCCCCGAAGAGATCGAGAAGGCTATCGAGTATATAAACAGCTTCGAGGAGGGCGGCTGGCGCAGGGCCAGGTCGCTTTAGCTGACTACGCCGGTTTGCGATTTGATGCGGCCGGGATAAGCAGCACCTCCTTCGGAGTGCGCAGACCCCGCGGCGCTTTTGTGTTAGGTGAAGCCGTAATGGCTAACACGAAAGCGGTGACAAGTCGGCGCACTCCGAAGGAGGTGCTGCTTTTGAAACTATTGATTTTTATCCCGGTTCAAAGTACCTTTTCCGGGTATCCCCCCTCATATCTGTTTGGTGAGATGACGGCAGAGGAGGTCGCTTCTTGCTCGCCCCGCCTGATGCGATAAGCGTTCTTTAAAAATAAAAAAGTTTCCGGCCGCCCACACGAGCCGGGTTCTAAAAAATGGAGGATGCGATGTTGAATAGAGATCGAGCAAAGAAAGGTAGTCTTGTCTTGTTCATTGCCGGGGTCGTTTCGATTCTACTGGCGGGCGATCGCACGGTGAGCTCCGTGCACGGGTTCTCCGGGGGGCCGCCCGCGGGACACACGGACGCGCCGTTCGAGATAACCTGCGCCACGAGCAATTGTCACACCGGAAGCGATCTCAACTCGGGGCCGGGCGACTTCACTATAACCGGGCCGAAGCTCTACGTGCCGGGCCAGACCTATGAGATTACCGTCAGACATTCGACTACTGATTCGAGCCGCCAGCGCTGGGGATTTCAGCTCACGGGGCTTACGGGCGATAACGCCAGAGGCGGGACGCTTCAGAGCAGGAACGGCAACACCGCTATACTCAACGACGATGGGCCGGGCGGCAACCGGCAGTACATCGAGCACAGTTTTGCAGGATCATTCGGGGGGCAGAGGAATCAGGCGAGCTGGACTTTCGACTGGGAGGCGCCGTCGAGCGACGTTGGCGCGGTCGTGCTCTACGCCGCGGGCAACCAGGCAAACAACAACGGGCTCAACACTGGCGATCAGATCTACACCGCCACTCACGTGATACTGAGCGGGCCGCCGCAGATAGTCAACGTCCGCGTAGAGGGCAAGAAGCTTGTAGTGACGGGCGAGAACTTCGACCAGGGCGGCGAGGTCTTCATGGACGGGGTCAAGCAGAAGAAGACCGGCAACTTTGACCCGTTCAACCTGGCCAGGGTCTTGATCTCGAAAAAGAGCGGGAAGAAGATCGCGCGCGGCCAGACCGTCTCGCTACAGGTGAGAAACCCCGACGGCATGCTTTCAGACGCATTCTCTTTCACGCGACCGCTTTAAAGTGTGACCATCCGTGGCCGCGCTCAAGCAGCTTCGGCGCGGCCACAACACCTCTTGTATTTCCGGCCGCTCCCGCACGGGCACTGCGCGTTGCGCGCGACTCGCGCCACCCTCACCTCCCGCTTCGGCCTCTCTTTGAAGAGCCCTAGCAGGATCATCCCGACCCAGATGAGCACCGCCACCACGGGCTGCGAGAACGCGTAGCCGTGAAAGCTGTAATAAAAGAACCCCGCCGCCTCAGAGTTCCCGCCCAGATAGGTTTCGCGCTGTATCTGGTCGTAAAGCTGCTGGCTCGTCATCCTCGCCCAGATGAGGATGGCCGGTATTGTCAACATCATCATGACTAGCACGCCCGTCGCGATCGCCCGCAATCGCGCGCGCAGAGAATCGGCGCGCGTGACAAGCACCAGCGCCAACAGCATCGGCAGCCCATACGTCACCGTGCCGAGCCGCAGCGCGGAAGAATGCTTCTCGCCGCCGAACATGCTTTCGGCCGTAGCCACCACTTCGACGGAGATCGTGTTGTCGCGAGGCGTGATCGAGACGTTCGGGTCGAAAAACCCGTAGATGAAGCTGGCCGCGTGTCCCGTGACGAAGGCGAGCGCGTCGAGCGTGTACCACCAGAACGGCAGCAGGACTATGTATAGCCCGACGGCGGCAAGCAACAGCCGCAGCCACTTATGCCTGCCGAGGCTCGCGGGCAAATCGCTCAAGCCAGAAGAAGAGTAAGGCTGTTGAGAGGAGGATGACGATGGTTTGCGCGACATAGACATGAACTTCGTCGATGACGGACGGCATAAAGACGCCGGCATAGTAGAGCCCCACGAGCCGCGCCAGGTTGATCGCGTGTATCAGCGGGATGCCGAAGCCTACGCCTATCAGCTTCGCGCGCCAGCTCGCGGGGAAGGCGAGCACGCCGGCCAGAAACAGGCTCGACGCCTCTACCCCGTCGCAGCCCATCGCAATGTTGATTGAAAAGCGTGGCGAGCGGACTATCGTTCCTTCCGTCACCGCCCCCTCGCCAAACAGGTTGATCACCCACGCCACCGCGCTGGCCAGGAACTCCGTGTAGGGCTTGATTAAGCTCAGTCTGACGCCGGGCGCTATGCCGAACAGGAAATAGCACCCGGCGAAAATGAGCGCGAACAGCGACAGGAATCGCAACGCCTTGCGGTTCGCGCTCAGAAACTCTAATGCACTTTCGGCCGCCTTCATATGAAATTTCAAATTTCAAATTTGAGATTTCAAAATCACCGCCGCCAGTTGCTTACGAACAGGTGCAGGATGAAGGCGACGATCAACCCCGAGGTCAGAGCGCCAAAGACATCGACCGCGTCCGCCTTGAGCGCAATAAGCGCAGCGGCGATCGCGATCTCGACTACGGCGGCGATCTTCGCCAGCAGCCTCCAGTCGATTGCTTTGACAGGCTGGTCGGCCTGAGTCGTTTCGGCCGCGCCCGCGGCCATTGCCGCGCGGCCGGAACGTACGATGATGAAGAAGGTGCCGAGCGCTATGAACAGGAGCGTCATCAGGATCGCGCCCCACTCCGAAAGAGTCGGCGCACCCAGCGCGCCGCCGCCGCCCGTCTGCTGGGGGACCAACTGGCCGCGCGCCACGCCTTGCGGGCTGAGCGCCGTATGTACGTTGAAGTACCAACCGGCCGGGTTATCGATGATCGCCTGGGCGACCGCCGGAGTAGTTGCCAGGCCCGTCCTTGTGAACGAGGCCGCGCCGCCCACCGTAGGCACGGGGTTGGCCGGGCTTATGTTCGAATCGATCCTGATCGGACCGTTCACTCCGGCCGCTCCTTCGTGGACGTGGGCCAGTATGATAACCGAGTTGGCGGCCATCCCCGAGAGTGAGGCGTCGAACCTTGTGGTCGCGGCCGTTATGACCCCGCCCGAGCGCGTCACTTCAATCGTGACGAAGGCCGAGCCGGTAGTGTTTATCTCTGTCGGATGCACGACGACCGGAGCCACTTCATTGCTGGCTGACAGTATGGCCGTAAAGACGAATGTTTGCGTCTGAGCCTGGGCCGCCGGCATCACAAGTGGCGCGGCCGACAATGCCGCCATAAGGAAGAATAGAACCGAAGCAATTGACCTCTTCATCATCTGCCTCCTCAATAACGTTCGCTCGCCGCTCGGGCGATTCATAGTGTGAGTGAATAGGAAGACTTACGGCGAACTGCGGCCCTCAATGTGTGAGGCCGAACAGAGTTGCGCAGGATTAATTGATCGGGTAACCGCTCCTGTCTTTAGTCGTGTGTCTCTGTTGGAATCGCTCAGCTTCGCCGATTTCGTCCACGAAACATGCTGCCGTCTTAAATCTAAATAAACCAGATCGGAATGAACCGCTTTCCCCAGATCCTCTTCGGGTTGTGGCACTATATCATAACCATTATATAACTCCAACGAAAAACCTGGCGCGGCCGCAGGCCACCGGGTTCGGGTTGATAAAGGCCGAAGCCGGGGCTAAAATGCCGAGCCACCTTCTTATAAGGAGTATCTTATGAGGCTTTTCATAACGGGCGGGGCCGGCTTCATAGGCTCTAATTTCATACGCCACCTGATGGCGAACCATCCCGATTACCATGTCACGAATTTCGACAAGCTCACCTACGCGGGCAACCTCGATAACCTCGCCGACGTGGCGGGCCGCGAGAACTACTCTTTCGTCCGCGGCGACCTCTGCGACCGCGAGGCCGTAGCCGAGGCGATTCGGGGCGCGGACGCGGTGATAAACTTCGCGGCCGAGTCGCACGTCGACCGCTCGATCGAGCGCGCAGTTGATTTCATAGAGACGAACGTGCTCGGCACACAGGTCCTGCTCGACGCCGCGCGCCAGGCCGGCGTGTCGCGCTTCGTTCAGGTGAGTACCGACGAGGTGATGGGCTCTTGTGAGGAGGGCGAGTACTTCACCGAATCGTCGCCCTTGCGCCCCAACAGCCCTTACGCGGCGTCGAAGGCCGCGGCCGAGCACCTTGTCCGCGCGGCCCACCGGACGTTCGGGCTCGACGTGGTCACGACGCGCGCATCGAACAACTACGGCCCGTTTCAATTCCCGGAGAAGCTGATCCCGCTGATGATCGCCAACGCGATTGAAGAACGCGAGCTGCCCGTCTACGGCGACGGGCTGAACGTCAGGGACTGGCTCTACGTGGAGGACTGCTGCCGCGCCATCGACGCGGTGCTGCACAAAGGCAGGACGAATCAGGTCTATAACATCGGCTCGCGCGCGGAAAAGACTAACCTCGAAGTCGTGCGGTTTTTGCTCGACCTGCTCGGCCGACCGCACTCGCTGATAAAGTTCGTGGCCGACCGGCTGGGCCACGATCGCAGGTACGCGACCGACCCGACGCTTATCGAGACGGAGCTCGGCTGGAGCCCGCGAGAGAGCTTTGAGAGCGGCATGGAAAAAACCGTCCATTGGTACAGCGACAACTCCGAGTGGGTCGCCCGCGCGCGAAGCGGCGATTACCTTCATTACTACGACCGCATGTACGGCGAGAGAGAGAGGATAGAAGATGAGCGATAAGAGCGCGTTAATCACTGGCGCGGGCGGGCTGCTGGGCCGCAACATGCGAGATTTGCTTACGGCATCAAACTGGCGCGTCGTCGCGCTCATGCACCAGGATCTCGACATAACGGGCGCTTCCGCAGTGATGAAGGCGGTCGAGCTAGCGCGCCCCGATTACGTCATCAACTGCGTGGCGACGGCCGACGTCGACCGCTGCGAGCGAGAGCCCGGCTGGGCCTACGCCGTCAACGCCGAGGGGCCTCGTCTGCTTGCCCGCGCTTGCCGTGACGTTGACGCCGAGCTCGTTCACGTGAGCACCGACTACGTCTTCGACGGGTCGAAAGCAGGTTTTTACACGCAGGAGGACGAGGCGCGACCTATAAGCGTTTACGGGAAGTCTAAGCTGGCGGGCGAGCAAGCGGTCCGAAGTGAGCTCGAACGATCATACGTCGTCCGCACGTCATGGATATTCGGCGTTAACGGGAAGAACTTCGGCAGCCGCGTGATCGATTACGCGCGCGGCGGCGGGCGGCTGATGGGCGTGACGGACCAAACCTCTATCCCAACATACGCGCCGGACCTCGCGCGCCGCATCCTGGAGATCATAGCCGTTGGCGCGCACGAGCTTTATCAAGTGACCAGCACGGGAGTGACATCCTGGTACGACTTCGCGCGCGAGGCGCTTGAGCTTGCGGGGCTGGGCGACACTGAGATCGAGCCGGTCGCGCGCGCCTCGCTCAATCAACTCGCGCCGAGGCCAATGAATTCTGCTATGCGGTGTCTGGTCTCTGAGAGGCTGGGGCTAGAGCCGCTGCGCCACTGGCGCGAGGCGCTCGAAGATTTCGTCGGCGAGCTTAAGAACAGAGGAAGTTAAGACCGCACAGATCACTTCTTCGCCGCGTTCGTTCGATTACCCTGTTGCTGCGCGGTGGCGACAACAAGCCCTTTGTCGGTCGCGAGCACCAGCCTGTCGCCGGAAAAGACCGGCCGCGCAATGATCTCAGTCCCGCGCTCCAACTGGTAATAATTGATTGGCCGCCCGTCGGAGTTCAAAAAGACGGCCACGTAATCGCCGCGGTGCGGGGCGATCAGCGTGGCGTCGCCTTCGACTATGGGATCGGCGACGATGCGGTTATCGAGGCGGCGCTTCCACACCCGGTCGCCGCTCGCGCGCGAAAGCGCGTAGACAAAATTATCGAACGACGCGACGAGCACTATCTCGCCGGCCAGCACGGGAGAGGCTTCGATGGCTGCGCCCGTGCGCGAACGCCAGCGGAGCTTGTGCGAGCGAAGGTCGAGCGCGTAAACGTAACCGTCCGCCGACCCGAAGTAGAGGTCGCGGTCGTCTACGGCGGGGCGGCCTTCGACGCGGCCGCCGGTTTGAAACTTGAAGACCTCGCGTCCGCGCTCGGTCTCTACCCCGCGGAGCGCGCCGTCGTCGCTGCCGAAGTAAACGACGCTTTCGGTCACGAGCGCGCGGCCACGGACTACGTCTTGCGTTTCGGCCCGCCAGACGACCTCGCCCCCTGCGGCGTCCAGGGCATAGAGCGAACCATCCGCGCTGCCCGCGTAGATTCGCCCGCGCGCAAGCGTGAGCGTCGAAGTGAACGCCCGCGCGTAATCTTTCGCCCAGAGCGTCAGCCCCGTCTCTTTGTCGACTGCGCGCAGGTTCGCCCCGGCGTCCGAACCGTCATCGGTCGTTTTGCGCGTCACAATGAAGACGGCCTTTTCGCCTACGGCGATGGGCGCGCTGATGACTCCGCCGGCTTCCGTCGACCAGAGGAGCGAGCCGGTGTCGAGGTCCAGACAGACGACGCGGCCCGCAGCCAGCGGGAGGTAGACGCGCAGGGCATCGAGCGCGGGCGGAAACATCGCCGCGCTGTCGGTCAGGTATTGCCACGAGCGTTTGAACGGGAGCGCCAGCCGCGAGCTCGACACGGCCGCGCCTTCGGCCGTGGAGCCGGCCTGTTCTCTTTTACCGGCCGGAGCCTGATTAGCATTCTTATCCTGTTGCGCCCAGGCAGACGCGCCGGTCGCGATCAGTAAGAGTGATATTGCTGCCGCTTTTTTCAGCATTAAGAATCTTCGGGCTCGTAGTCTTTGATCTTACATTCTATTGCGCGTAGTCGACCGCCGTCAAAGCTTGAGGGCCGTGACGGATGGTAGTGGTGAGATGTCCGCGGCGGGCGAAAAGGTGTAACCCGAAGAGATTTGATCGAGGGGAGCGAGTGAAGAGACTCCGTATGGCCGTCTCTTCACTCCTGTTTATCTTCGGCTTGCGACTAACGCGCCTGCCCCTGGCGGGCCGTGCTATGTTTTTCCGCCGCCGGACTTGTAGCGTTAGCTTCGTTCTCTGATGACTGCTCTGTTCGGGCAGACTCTTCGTCACCCCTTTGCTTGGAGATGAAGCTGACCAGTCGCTTCATCTCCTTGTTAGTCAGGCTGCGCATCAGCAGGCCGAAGCCTATAGTCCCCAACAGCGACCCGGACGTATCTTTTCGCGAGCTACAATAAAGCATCAGCCCGGCCCCGCTTGCGCCCATAATCAGGCGCGCGGTCGGCGACCAGTTTCTCTGAAAAAGCTCGAACCGGTGGCCTTCGCGCCTGACGCCTCCCTGCAAGCCAGGCACTCGGTCGCCCTTGCTGTGTACTTCCAGCCGGTTGTCTATCTCCTCGACGCCTCGTATCGAGCCTACGCACGAGAGCAGGTCCGCGACTTCGTTTGCAAGGATCTGCCCCGTCAGCGTCACCCTGCCATTGCTTGCCGATACCTCTATCGAGCCTGGGTGAGAGACGCACCGGCCCATCTTGGACCTGACGCGCTCGACGAGCACGGCATCGCTCGGCTGGTCGTTGCCGAACAGAGAGGTGGCTCCCGCAGCAAGCCCGCGCGCGCGATTCCTGACGTCGCGCGAAGTCGTACCGACCGCATCGTCGGCCTTATGGAGTAAATGCACCATCTTGTCGCGCGCCATCGCGCGCCGCCTTCTGCCTCGGTCCGGGTCGAGCAGGTACATCAATCCTGCGCCCAGCCCGATGCCGCTAATCAACGCAACTTCTTTGTTCATTTTACCTCCTTTGCTATAGTGCCTGCGCAGACAGAGGCTTTTCATTATTCAATCGCAAAGCGAGTGCCACGGTGTAAGGTCGCTTAACCGCAGAGGCAGGCCGCGCCTGCCGACCATCGCCTGCAATTAAGCGACGCCGTACTGCAAAATCGCCACAGGGCTGAAACTATCCTTGATGCTCGTCTCTCAAGCCCTTGTAGTAAGCTTGTCCTCGGTCATACCCTCTGCGAAAAGGTCTCTGCTCGCACATGTCGCCGTGACACTCGCGCAAATAGCCCTGCGCGTCTTCGTAAGGTTTGCCACGCGAATCCGGATATAACGCGGACTCGAAGCCGCGCCTGTAATAATGCTCGTCCTCGGTGAGGTCTCCGCCCTGCGCTCGATAATCCTCGATTTCGGCATCGCGAAGCCCTACCCACCACTGCTCGCGGGCCGCGTCGACGCTTTCCGCGCCTTCTCCGGCCATCACGTCGCGCGCAGCTTTGTCCTGTTCATCATCTCTCGTCAGGGCAATGACGACCGTGCGCCCGCGCCTCAGCGCGTCCTCATAGACGAACAACTCGTCTTTCGGCAAGCCGTCTGACATCCCCTCCTCCAGAGCCTTGCCTGCGGCAGCGCCACCTATAGCGCCGCCCGCCCCGAACAATGCCGCGCCGACGATCCCCGTGGCGATTATGGGACCGACGCCGGGTATGAAGAGGCTTGCGGCCGCCGCGCCGAGCGACATGCCGCTTGCCGCCCCGATCGCGCCCCCGACTACGCCGCCCAGCGCCTTGCCCATGCCGGGCTGCTCTGTCTCTGTCGTCGCGACGGCTTCGCGACGTTGTTCGGAAACGCCGGGCGCCAATAGATCTATATTATTTTCCGGAATGCCTAGCGACCTGAGCCGTTCAATGGCGCGCGCCGCCTGCTCGCGCCCCTCGAAAATGCCAACAGTAGTCTTCATTTAACTCTCCTTATGCCGTAATTATCCGGTACGGCCCGCATAAGCGTGCTGCCCTGATTGCCTGTTTTTGATCCACTTTGGAGCATAGAGATTGCTCCCAGATTCTAAATCGCAAGGCGAATGCCACAACTCAGTAGAATTAAGATGTCCGATGAGGAAATATCAAATCGGCAAATCCACAAGGCCAGAGAGCTCACGCTTTCCTGAAAAATATTTCTTATTATTTAAGTAATTAAGTCCGGTTCGAGGCGAGTTGGGCTAGCCTTTTCGGGTTAGCAGGTAAAGCCACCGGGAGCCGCCTTCCCACTCATGCTTGAGGAAGTCTTCGACGATAAACCCGGCTTCGGTAGCGGCGAGAAAAGCCTTACGGGTGGCCTCGCGCCAGCGGACGGCCGTTTCGGGGTCGCGCTGTTTAAGAGAGGTGACATCGTGCGGTATCTCAATTAGGCAATAGTTCTGGGATAAAGGGCCGGCCATATCTGCGAACTGCGGGCTGTCGCCTTTGCGTCTGACGAGCAGCGACGAATCGTCTATCGGCCAGACTGGCCGGGCGGGCTCCGCTTTAAGGCCCTCTTCGATGTGCTTTATGCGCTCTACGACTCTTTCGCTTTCCAGCAGCCAGTTGACCCACAATCGATCGGTGCCGAACCCCTGGTGCAAGGGGCTCGAAGATGTCTCGCCGTAAAAGTTCACGATGTAGCGGCGGGCGATGACGCCAAGCTTGGCAAAATTCAAGTGTGCGTTAAGGCTCTGGAGCGGGTCGAATGTCCAGGTTATCTCGTTAACCCCCATCTCGGTCGCGCGCTTGCGTTGCGCGGCCTTGAGCAGAAAGCCTATCTGAAGGTTTCTGTACTCTGCCCTAACGGCGAGCATGTGTGAGTGAATCGAGACGCGCCCCTGTTCGTGAGCCGGAAAGCCGTAAGCGAATCCGATCATCCTCTCGCCTTCGAACGCGCACAATAGCATCCCGCCAGCCCATTGCGTAGCTATCAGCGTAGCGGCAGGCACTATGTCGAGGTCGCTAAAGCCCCAGACCTCTCTTTGAATCTCTTCGGTCTCGCGGAAATCGGCCTCAGTCTCCGCGTCGCGGATATGGAAATTGCGGCTGCCGACGCTCCATCTCATCATAGAGGATTAATGTATAACCGCATCCGAAGGGCGTGACAAGTTATGAAGTTCAAATTCCTCATCCTTGTTTACTCGCCGCGCCGTTTTCGTATAGAATTTAGCTGCTCGAATTGCCTCTGGAACTTCGTGGATGGGGGATGTTTCAGAGAGCGTCTGTAAGAATTCGGTTTTGGACCTAAACGGTCTCGGTTCCCGCTGTCGAAATCAAAATGGAGAATCTCTAAATTATGGCTACCACTCACACGCCAGACATCGTAACTCCGGTGACAGGTGATCTGAAGAACCACCCGCCGGGTTTGTACGTGTTGTTCGCCACGGAGATGTGGGAGCGCTTCAGCTTCTACTCGATGCTGGCGCTGTTCACTCTCTACATGCAAGACCCGAACGAGGGATTTGGGTGGACGGCTGATCAGGCTACGACTCTCTACTCCTGGTACCTGATGTTTGTCTACGCCAGCCCGCTCATAGGCGGGTGGCTCGCCGACTGGAAGCTGGGTTACCGCAGGGCCGTCATCATAGGCGGGTTCTTCTTTATGGCGGGCCATCTGCTGCTCTCATTCCGCTCGATGACTGCCGTTTACGCTGCGCTGACCTGTCTTGTGATCGGCAATGGGTTCTTCAAGCCGAACGTCTCTACGATGGTAGGCAATCTCTACCCCGAAGGGAGCCATCTCAAAGACCGCGCCTATAACATCTTTTACATGGGCATCAATATCGGAGCTTTTCTGGCGCCCGTCGTAATGGAGGTCGTCAAGCAGAAGTGGGGCAACCACCCTGCCTTCGCCGTGGCGGCTTTCGGGATGGTCATCTCGGTCGGGATTCTGTGGCTGTTTAAGCGGCATGTCGAAGACAGCAAACGGGACCTCAAGAAAGCGCCCGCGCAGGCCGCCGACGTGGCGGCTGTCTCAGTCGACGCGCCGCCTCACGGCATAAGCCTTCAACACCCTATCGACGCGGTGCCCGAGTGGAAGAGGATAGGCGCGTTGATCGTGATCTTCTTGATCGTGATCGTCTTCTGGATGGTCTTCCACCAGAACGGCTCGACGCTTACCTACTGGGCGAACGACAACACGGACTGGAACGTGTCGGGCACGATCTCAAACGCTATTAATCCGTTCTGGGTCGTGACGCTCACTTTCCCGCTAGTCTTTTTCTGGAAGTGGCTCGACAAGAAAGGCAAGGAGCCTGCGACGCCTACCAAGATGGCTATAGGGATGACGCTCACGGGGCTCTCTTTCTTCATCCTCTACTTCGCCGCGAAAACGGGCGAAGCGGCCGCCCCCGCGGGCAGCCCTTACGCGTTCAAGGTGTCGCCCGCGTGGCTGATCATCTCCTACGCAGTGGTGACGCTTGGAGAGCTGATGCTCTCTCCGATGGGGCTGGCGCTGGTCTCTAAAGTCGCGCCGATTCGCATGCGGGGTCTGATGATGGGCGGCTGGTTCGTGGCCACGGCCATCGGAAACAAACTGACGGCAATCGGCGTCTACTGGGACCAGTGGCTCCATTCAAGCTTCTTCGCCGTGCTCGGAGCGATGGCGCTGGTTATGGCCGTAGTGCTGGTCTTCTTGTTGAAGCCGCTCAAGAAAGCTATGCCGGGCGTTTGAACTTCGCTTGAATCCTGCTAGATTGTACGGGCGGCCAGAGCATAGGCCGCCCGTTGTGTTTACCAACCTCTTCAGGCATAAACCAGTTTCGATTCGGAGGAGTGATGAGCAATCTTAGAACGCTTGGCAAACAGACGAACCTGCTTTTATTGATCTCCCTTCTTTTGACCAGCCAGCTTCCGCCCGCCGTCGCGCAGCAAAGGGGCCCGTCTATGCCGCCTGCCGCAAGCGAGCCTAACGGCAAGTTCGAGCTTACGATAGACAACATAATGCGCGGGCCGGGCCTGGTCGGCTATGAGCCGCGCGCAGTCCGCTGGTCCGCGGACAGCCAGCGCGTCTACTTTCAGTGGAAGCGGGCCGACGAGCCACGCGATAAAGATTTCGACACTTACGTAGTCGGCCGCGACGGGGCGGGGCTCAAGAAGCTGACGGAAGAAGAGGCTAAGAACGCGCCCCCGGCTGGCGGCGAGCTGTCGAAGGACAAGAAGCTCACGCTCTTTACGGAAGACGGCGACCTGTTCGTCTACGATCACCAGGCGGGCCAGCGGCGGCAGATCACTCGCACGACCGACGTCGAAACCAACGCCCGTTTCACCCGCGACCAGCGCCGCATCTACTTCACGCGCTCGGGCAACCTCTTCGTGATGTCGCTCGACACGGGCTCTCTCGTCCAGATGACGGACATACGGGCCGCGGGCGCAGCCGCCCCGACGGCTCAAACAGGCTCTGGCGGCCAGTTTGGAGGCGGGCAGCAGGCGCGCGCGGCGGCCGGGGCGCAGCGCGGCACGGACAGCCAGGAGTTTATCAAGAAGGAAGAGCGCGAGCTGCTCGACGTTATAAAGCGGCGCGCCGAAAAGCGAGAAGAGGACGAACAGAAGCGCAAGCGCGACAACCCGCGCAAGCCTTTTCAGCTCGGGCCTCGCCAGTCTGTCGTCAGCCTTCAGCTCACGCCCGACGAGACGGCCGTCATAGCGACCGTGAGCGAAGCGGGCGAGGGCGCGAAAAACACCATAGTGCCTAACTACGTTACGGAGGCGGCCTACTCGGAAGACATACCGAGCCGGACGAAGGTCGGCGACTCTCAACAGCGCTCTCGGCTTGCGGCGCTTTCGGTCGCCACAGGCGACGTGAAGTGGGTCGATCACGGCCAGAAACAGGTGGCCCCGCGCACGGAGACGCGCACCGAACGGGCGACGACCGAAAGCGCCGAGCGCCGCGACGCGACACAGACTCAACAGCAATCCGGGGCGCAGGCCGAACAGCGGCGCGAGGGCCAGACCGAAGCCGCGCGCTCGGCGGCCGAGCAGCGCGACCGCGACGTTCAGCTCTTTCAACCGCTCTGGAGCGAAGACGGCGCGAAGGCCGTCATACTCGCCCGCTCGGCCGACAACAAAGACCGCTGGATACTCGCGCTCGACCCCGCCACGGGCAAGACGCGGCCGATAGTGACTATGCACGACGACGCGTGGATCGACGGGCCGGGCGCGTTCACGCTCGGGTGGATGCGCGACAACCAGCACATCTATTACCAATCAGAGCGCGACGGCTACGCTCACCTCTACACGATCTCTTTCGACGGCGGCGACGAGCGCCAGCTCACTTCCGGCAAGTGGGAAGTGACGGGCGTTCAGATGTCTGACGACAAGACGCGCTTCTTCCTCACGACGAGCGAGGTCCATCCCGGCGAGCGCCACCTTTACGTGATGGGCGAAGCGGGCGGCGAGCGGACGAAGATCACTTCGAGCGCGGGCAACAACCAGGCGTTCGTCTCGCCCGACGAGCGCGCAATCGCGCTGATCTACTCTTACAGCAACCTCCCGCCCGAGGTGTACGTCCAGGAGATGCGCGCCACTGCTACGGCCGTCAAGGTGACCTCGTCGCCCGCGCCCGATTTCTGGAACTACAAGTGGGTAGAGCCTGAGATCGTGACCTTCACGGCGCGCGATGGCGCCAGCGTCTACGCGCGGCTGTACAAGCCGAAGACGTTCAAGCGCGGCGGCCCGGCGGTCGTCTTCGTGCACGGCGCGGGCTACCTCCAGAACGTGCATCGCTGGTGGTCGAACTATTTCCGCGAATACATGTTTCATCACCTGCTGATGGAGAACGGGTACACGGTCATAGACATCGATTACCGCGCTTCGGCCGGGTACGGGCGCGACTGGCGCACGGGCATCTACCGCCACATGGGAGGCAAAGACCTACAGGATCACGTGGACGCGGCCAGGTGGCTCGCGAGCGCGCACGGCGTCGACCCGAAACGTATAGGGATTTACGGCGGCAGCTACGGCGGGTTCATCACGCTGATGGCTATGTTCACGGAGCCGGACGTTTTCGCGGCGGGCGCGGCGCTCAGGCCCGTCACGGACTGGGCGCATTACAATCACCCTTACACGTCTAACATACTCAACATGCCGCAGCGGGACGCCGAAGCTTACAAGCGCTCTTCGCCCATCTACTTCGCTCAGAATCTGAAAGGCGCTCTATTGATCTGTCACGGCATGGTCGATACGAACGTTCATTTCCAGGATTCGGTGCGGCTGGTGCAGCGGCTCATAGAGCTCCGCAAAGAGAACTGGGAGCTGGCCGTCTATCCGGTCGAAGACCACGGGTTCGTGGAGCCCACGAGCTGGGCGGACGAGTACAAGCGGATATTCAAGCTGTTTAATGAAAACCTGCGGCCTGTGGCTGAAACGTCACCAAGGAAACAGGGCAGTTCCAGGCAGAGATAATTATAGCGAGTCGCAATAGCTTGTAAGGTCTGGCGACCGGTCCGCGCTCGGGAACACGCTCTGACGGGTCGCACGTCGGCCCACGAGCAGCGAAAATTCGCTTCCCTCTAAAGATGCCGACCGGCTCACGCTGATAAACCCTCTCGCTGGTGAAGTTGTGGCGACGGGCGGAGCCTGCCTGTGACGCTCTCCGAAGATTCAATAGTAAGATAATTGTAAGGTATATGTTATCCCGCCCCCCTGTTGCTGATGCTTATAATTGCGTCGGGTTGAAGATTATGAGCGATTATCATGCGGTATATAATAGTCGGATCGAGCGTCCATTGGGCGTAATATTGCACAGAAGGATTCTGCCGCCGCGCATCTTCACATATTCACCGCCGCGCGGACCGCCGAGACCGACTCTCCTGTAATCCACGAGGCAGCGACAGTGTGGAGCCCACATAAACCGCAGCACCTCTGGTCATTATTCACCCGAATCAATATGGAGCTTGTGAAAAGGAGCGCAGACTTATGAAAACCGAAAAGACACAGAGAGAATCTGACGATCCGATCTGGCGCGGCCAGGTTGAGCCTGACGTTGATATGTGCCCTGGCATAAAGGCAAAGATACCGGGCAAGGATTGCTCCAGACCGGGCGTAAATTTTTTCGGCCTCACAGGAGACTTCCCGTAGCGCCGGCGCCAAAGCAGTCGAAGCACGCAACTTTCCCTTATCCCATTCATAGCCTTCGGCAACAGACCAGAGGAAGAAGAATGATTGATCGACGGTTGCGCGTGCTCGTAGTCGTTAATGAGGCGAATCGGTGTGACGAAATAGTAAATTATCTTCGCGATTGTTACGCGAGCAAGGTAGATAAGGCAACAACCGTGGAACAAGCATGGAATGAATTGCTCCAAACCGGGAGCCCATACAACCTGGCGCTGATCGACGACACCCTCGCCCCAAGCGCGGGGCAGGAACCAAAAGAGGTCGGAATTGATTTGACTACCAGGATAAAAAACAGATCCCCCAATACCGAGATTATTGTCTTCACCAGCCAGGACGCGGCCAGTACTCAAGAGGGTTCACGCGAAGCCTCTTTCCGCTGTCTGACCAAGCCGTTTCACCTTTCGGATCTGGCCGCCGCCGTGCGAGAGTCCTTCGACGCTCAAGGGGCGGTCAAGGTCTTCCGCAAGAAAGAGAGGTTTAAGCAGTTTCTGAAACTGAGCGCGCGGATGCTCGAAAGCCGCGACGAGACGGAGGCCGCCGACTCTCTCGTAAAAGCGATCCGGGCCATCGGCTTTGAGCGCGTACGGCTTTACTTGCTCTCCGACGACAGGCAGCGCCTGGTCTGCAAATCCCATGTGGGCATGGCGCACGAGCCGGCCCCCATTCGGTGCCCCGCCACCGGAGACACGGCCGCGAAACCTCTTTATATGAGCACCGGCCCCTTCGTCAAACGCGGCTACGACCCGGCGTGGGAATTTGAGAACCTCACGGGCGAAAACAATATCGAGGAGAGGGCGTACATCCCGCTTGCGTTGCGCAACAAGATGGTCGGGCTCGTCGCAGCCGACAACAAGTTTAGCTGCGATCCGATCGATGAAAAAGAGCTGCGGGCCGCGGCTCTTTTCGCTTCTCAAGCGGCGGCGGCGCTCGACGGCGCGGGCCTGATCCTCAACACGAGGCAACGTCTGCTTGATATTCAGGCGATCCTTGAGCTTGCCGATGTGATCGCTTCCTCGCTCGACGTGGGGCAGATTTCAACCGCGGCATCCAAGGCGTCCGTCGAATTACTTGGCGCTAATCACGGCGTCCTTGTCTTGCTAGACCCGGATCAGAGTTCGGGCACCGTGCAGGCGGAATTCCCCGGACATGGCGCGTTGGGCTTGAGGCTCTCGTTGCCGACTGAGATGATCAAGCGCTTCGCCGATAGCGGCGAGCCGATCTCAATCTCAGACATTCAGAATGAGTTTCCGCTCGACCCTCTTAAAGAGATTCTGGTCAGGCTTGATGTCCGGTCGGCCCTTATCGTGCCCATCGTTTTAGGCGGCGCGGTGGTCGGATTGCTCAGCCTGCACGCGATCGGCAAGTTGCGCCAGTACACAGAAGAAGAGATCGAGCTTTGTAAGCTGTTCGCCGGCCGGCTGGCCGTCGCCTTGGATAGGGCCGTGAGCCACAAAGACCCTCAAAAAGAGATCGGCCGCCTGTGGGCGCTTCATAAGACGGCGAAATCGATAATGGCCGACCCGGCGGCGGGGCTGGATCGGACGCTGAACAAGATACTGAACTGTACGGTCGAATGCTTCGAGCCGGACAGGGATTCAGGCACGCTCTGGTCGTCGGTCCATCTATTTGATGAAGCCGCCGGCGAGTTCTCTTTTCAGATCAGCCACCCGCAAAAAGAGCTGTGCCCGCCGGCCGCGCCCGACCGAGACGACAGCGTCCGGGCTGATTACTGGGAGAGGTTAGCCGCCCAGGTCATGCTGAGCAACAGCGCGCAGATCGTCAACGACATCCTCGACACCGCCGAGTGCGCCGCGGCGACGCCGAAGATCAAGTCCGAGATGGCCGCCCCCATCAGTAAAGACGGCAAGGTGATGGGGGTTGTCAGCATCGGCAGTTGCAAGAGCCGCGCGTTCGATCGGGACGACCTGAAGATACTGGAGTCGCTGGCCGACATGGCTGTGATTGCCATTCACAACCGGAAGGTGAGCGACCTGGTCGGGGCGCGGACCGCCCTCGCCTGGATGGGGATGACCAGCAGCACCTGGCGCCACGCCATCCACGGCCACGCCATAACGATCAAGGACCTCGTCGAGCAAGCCGGGTGGGAGCTGAAGAAGAGCTCGCTCATCTCGGTCAAAGAGAGGCTCTCGGAGATATACAACCTGGCCGGCCTCATCGGCCAGCTACCCATAATAGCCCCCCTGACCTCTGAAGAAGGCGTCAGGTCTGTCTTGATAAACTCCTTTCTACAGGAGCGGTTCAAGCAGTTGTGGGAGCATGAAGCGTATAAATCTATCGCACTGAAGATGGATTTAGAGCTCGGCTACAACGGCATGGTTAAGGCGAACTCGGACTGGCTCAACAGGGCTCTGGATGTCCTGGTCGATAACGCCGTTCAGGCGATGAAGAACTCGGAAGAGAAGGTGCTGACCGTCAGGAATCGCCGTCAATTCGGGTACGCGGTCATAGACATAATCGACACGGGGAAAGGAATCCCGCAAGAGATAATGTCGAAGCTGCTGGTAGAGCCGATCAATCTCCCGAATGACCATAAACACCTCGGCCTGGGGTTGTTAATGGCTCAGTTGATTGTGCGAGTCTACGGCGGCGACATCATTTGCAGTTCCACGGGGGCTAAAGGGACTACTATGACTATGCGGCTGCCTTTAATAACCTGACCGATGCGTGGCAACTCCACTCCACATCAAACTGCAAGCAGCTCGACCGACAGCCAGCGACAACTTGGCGGCGGTCGAGCTGATTTTTTCTCACCCTCAGGACGATGGTAAGGAAATTGTAAGATAACTGTCATTATTACCGAATAAACATAACTTTATAATTGCATCGTAATATGGATATCGAGCCAAAAAGACGGTTCATAAATTGCCTGACGATACAGCCCTTTTTTTGCCGTGGCGTTGCTTCTCCGAGATCGGGCTCGCAAGTCGAGCCCGCCATTGTTGAGCCCCCGCATCGCGGGCCGCCGGCTCAAGCGGCGGCTATCGCGTCCGGCGTGAGCGCCCTCGCCCGCGAGGGCGCTCACGCGGCGGGTCTTCCAGCAGGCGCCACAAGGAGGTTGGACATAAGCGGACTAATTAAGCTTCATACAGAAGGGCATTATGTTTGAAGAAGGATCTTTCAATATACCCGAAGAACAATTAAACAACCTGATCCTCAACTTGCCGGTCGGTGTTATGGCCTTAAACCCTGAGGGCGAGATACTGTTTGTCAACGAGCAGGCCGAAAAGATGTTGGGCCTTTCGGCGAACGGAGGTAAGGGGAAGAATGTGAGGGAGCTTTTCGCCGACACGCAAGAGGGCCGCGAGGTTGTCGAGCGTCTGCTGTCGGATGATGACTCTGTCCCCGGCTATGAGACCCCCGTCATCGATAGCGCCGGCCGGCTGATTCCGGTCCGCCTCTCGAAGACCTCGCTCTCCGACGCGGGCGCCCAGCGCGCCATCAGAGTCATTTGTTTGCACGACCTCCGCGAGAGCAAAGATAAAGAGCAGAAGCTGGAGATGCTTCTTGAGGCGGGCAATATCGTATCGAACGCCGAGAGCTTGAACCAGGGGCTGGAAAAGATCGCGCAGTTGTTGCTCAGCCTCATCCCTAGCACATTCTGCCGCGTCCTCATCTACGACGAGAATGAGGAGTACCTCGAAGTCCGAATCGCGCTGCCTTCGCCCTCGCCCGAAGCGCAATTCCATTGGGACCCGGCCGTGGGCAGTCGCGTCGACATCGATACTACGTGGTCGTGTCTGCGCAGCCGGCTCGAAGAGGGCAAGTCGGAGGTCATAAAACACACGGACCCGGAGCAGGACCACAACCTTAAACGGCTCGCCTTCATGCTCCAGATCAATGGGACGATAGAGTACCTGCTTACAGTCCCTTTGACCGTAGATAACAAGATCGTCGGCCTGCTCGACCTCGGCAGGGTTGAAAGGGAAGGGAGGGCGGCGAGCGAAGGGCGGGGGCCTTACACGGAGCGAGAGATAAACCTGGCGACAGACATAGCCGCGCACACGACGGTCCGGATCGATCGCCTGCGGCTGCACGAGATCACGGAGCGCCAGATGAAGCTCCTCGAAGCACTTGACGAAGCGTCGCAGCATATACGGGTCGAGAAGGAAACGACCAAGCTAATGCACGCCGTAAACCACCTTGCCACGCGGCTGGTCGGGTGCGATAAGGGGGCGCTGCTCGTTCACCTCCCCTACGTGGGAGAGGTGCAGCTCGTGGCCGTATCCGGGCTCGGGAAGGAGCTAGTCGGGACGCAGAAAAAGATAGGCCAGCAGAGCCTTCTCAGGTCTGTAATACATGATGCCAAGGTCGCGATCATCAATAACGATCCGATCGGCATATACGACGACGCTTTGCTCGACCTGCTCGGCTTCAAATCATTGATCGCGATCCCAGTGATACCGGAACAGGGCGGCAAGGTCGAAGCCGTCCTGGTGGTCGGCGATGACAAGGGCGCGAAGCATTTCACTCAGGACGACAGCGACATTCTCGTGCGCTTTGCCAAGCGCGCCTCCATAGCCCTACACACGTCAGAGTTGCTGAGCCTGGAGCAGCATCGCTTCAGCCAGTTCAAGAGTCTTCTTGAGACGATAGAGTGCATACAGCAGGAAACCGATTGGGACAACATACTTCATATCGTGCTTACGGTCGTTACGGCGAACTATGGCCTCGGCTTCAATCGCGCGGCGATACTTTGGCTCGACGAGCGCGGGGAGTGTCTCGTCGGCCGGTCGGCAATCGGGCACCTCTTGGAAAAGGAGGCTCTGGAATCCTGGACAAAGGACAGACAGGAGGGGCTCACCGACTTCAGCCAATACATCCGCCGTTTGAGGGCGGGGGCGATAGAGCCCACGTCGCTAGGAGAGAAGATCCGCGACCTGCGCTTCCCCGTCATATCGGACAAGGCCGACAACCTGGACGCGTTTTCGGAAGTCGTCAGGTCCCGCAGGCCCCTGTGCATCAGGGAATTTCACAGGCTGCCGAAGTCATTCATCGATACGTTCGACCTGAAGACGGAGCTTGCGGCGGTCCCGATAATGGCAAGGGATCAGGTGGTCGGGTTGCTGGTTGCCGACAACAAGTTCACCAACTCGCCGATCACGGATCAAGACCTCGAATCTTTGAAGACGTTCGCCAGCATCGCGGGGCTCGCCATCGAGGTCGAAGGCCAGCGGCTGCGTTCCTACTTCGGGGCCAGCAGCTTCCTGGTCATGTCCGACAACCCTGAACATATGGCCGGCGACATCATCCAGCGAATGCGCGAGGCCGCAAAAGCGATGTGGGTCGGGTTGATCCTCATCGACAGCCTGGGCCAGGCGCGCACCATGATCACTACTCAAGAGACGGATGGGACCGACTTCGGGAAAGTGATCCAGCCCGACGGCATCTCGATGAGGGTGATGAGTACGGGCGAGGCCGAGGCCATAGAAGATGTAGATAAGCACCAGGGCGACACCAAGGAGATAGTCTTTCACGGACTCGGCACGAGGTCGGCCCTGTGCCTGCCGATGCTGTTGCAGGGGAAAAAGATCGGCGTCGCATGGCTCCACTACAACAAGCCGCGCCACTTCCCCAAGTTCGAGATCGACGCGTTGCAGTTTTATGTCAACCAGGTCGCAATCGCCTTCGACAGCGCGCGGAGGTACGAGAGGCTTGAGAAACTGCGCACGGCCATAGAGGTCTTATCGCAGGTCGGTAACGCGCAGGAGATGCCTCAAAAGATCGCGTTGGCGGCGAAAGACGTGCTCGGGGCCGACGCGGCGACGATCCTGTTTTATGACGCAAACCACAACGTCTACACCCTGGACAAGTCGGCGACGGCCGGGCTGACCGACAAAGTGTTAGACTCGATCGCGGGCCGCGTGCAGATGCCCGCGATACCGAGCGAAGACCTGAACAACTCGGAATGGATCAGCGACATTTTTACCTGGGAACACGAGTATTGCGGGGGGAAGGCGACCCGCGAGGTCTTCGAGAAGGCCGGCATTCGCAGCCTTGCGATCGTCCCGCTGAAGGCGATCACCGAGAGGCCCTGCGTGCTGTGCGTCGGCTACAACCAGCTCCGCGTTTTCAGCGACGAAGACAAGCGCAACACGGAGACGTTTGCCAACCACGCTTCGCTGGCCTTGAAGAACTCGATGTTGATCAACCGTCTGACCAAGACCTCGAAGACGGCCGAGGCGATTGCCAAGAAGATGGTGCAGGGCAACATAAGGGAGACGCTCGAATCGATCGTGCGCGGAACAAAAGAGGTGATGCGCTGTGACGCCGTGGTGCTGTTTATTTACGACCAATGGTCTGATAGATTCCACTCGCCCCCGACCCTCGAAGGGGTCCGCTTCCCCGACAAGATGGCCGTCTCGCAGGATACATTCTACGGCTCGATCATCAGAATAATGCTCGCGCAGGATGGCCCTTATGCCGCCGACAATGTGGCGGAGGACAGCTTCTTCAAGGACCGCCCGTTCGTCAAGGACGAAGAGATAATCTCCTGCATGGCCATTCCGCTCAAGGCCGAGAGCGGAAAGGTCGGCGTGATGTTCGTCAACTACCGCAGCAGCCACACCTTCACGGCCGACGACCTGACGACCATCAAGCCATTCGCCGATTTTGCGGCGGTCGCCATTAGAAGCGCCGAGTTGCTCGAAGAGCAAAAGAACAAGGCCGCCGAGCAGCAATGGATACATGAGCTGTCTCAGGCGATCGTGATGACGGCCAGCTTCAACCTGGAAGACTCTCAGAACACCCTCAACAGGGTGCTTGAAAGAATCGCCGGCTCGCTCATGACTGAGTACTGCGCGATAGTGCTTAAGGACGAGAGGGACAACCTGAGAATCGTCGCGGCGGCCGGCTGGGAGAAGGAATTAATAAACAGGGAGGGACTGCTCGGGACCGGCAATCGATCACAGACCGGCTATACATTGCAGACCAGAAAGGTGGTCGTAGTCGAGGACTATGACCAAGAGAGCCCGTTCCAATTGCCTGATTTCATGCGCAAAAGGAAGATCAGGTCGGGCATGAGCGTGCCGATCTTCGAGCAGGGCACGCCCATAGGGGTGCTGATTGTCCATTCGGTGAATGTGCGCCACTTCACCTATAAAGATACAAAAAAGATAAACCTGCTCGAACTGTTTGCGAACCAGATGGCGATGTTAGTTCATATCGCGCAGCAGTACGAGCAGATCGAGCGACAGAATCTTGACCTGAAGGCCGTCTACGACGCGATCAAGGCGATAAACGCCTCGACCGTCGGCTCGGACCTGGACCGCATGCTCAACATCATCCTGGAGCAGGCGGTCGAATGCATAGTCGGCAAGGAAGGTAAGCAGTGGCGCAGGGTGGTCCTCGGAACGATCCAGCTCCTGGACGAGAAGAAGAAGAAGCTCGTCTTCAGAAGCGTCTATTCCAACGACCCTTCATCTTTGAAGAGCATCGAAATCGGTTCCGGCTGGGAGGTCGACGAAAACGCGAAGGACGTAGGCATAACCGGGGCGGCGTTCTTGTCGAACAAGCCCCAGCTTGTTCACAACGTCAAAGAGGACGGCAGGTACAAGGAGTTCAACTCGAAAACAGTGTCGGAGCTGTCCGTGCCCATCGTTGACCGCGACAACCCCATCGGCGTGCTCGACGTGGAGAGCGATCAAGAGGCCGCCTTCGATGAGGCGGACGTCAAGACGTTGCAGGGGCTCGCCGAGCTCGTGGTGATGGCCATCCAAAGCGCCGAGCACTTCAAGGAACTGCAAAAGACAAAAGTCGTCCTCGGCGCTCGACACGCCCTGGCCTGGTTCGGTATGTCCGGCGCCATTTTGCACCATACGAGTAAAGCGAACGCGGTTAATATCAACGATCAAGTCGATATCATCAAATTCATTTTAGCTCAGCCTAACACCAGCGAGAGGACGGGGAGGATCCTTTCCAGCGTTGAACTGATAAAGGAAGAGGCTGACAAGATACTCAAGGAGGCGGATGAGATAATGAAGGAGCCCGAAGGAGTAACAGGACTACAAAATCTCGATGACCTAATAAGAGGGTGTGTTAGAAGGACCTGGCAGTCGAAATCATTTTCGGCGGTGACGCCACACCTGGAGCTCGAACCAATGATGGTGGTCCGAGCCAGCTCGATCTGGATTAATCGAGTGTTGGACGTTTTTATAATGAATGCTTGTCAGGCGATGAGCGATTCTAACGAGAAGATATTGACCATCACCGGGAGCAAACGAGATGGCTGGGCCGAGGTTGAGTTTAAAGATACCGGCCCCGGTATGGCCGATGAAGTGTGGGCGAAGCTCCTTGAGGAGCCTATCACCCGTACGGATGGGTCGAAGAAGTCCGGGGTGGGTCTGTTGATGGCGCAGCTCATTCTTGAGAAGTACCAGGGCTTGATTGAGAAGGTTTCAAACACGACCAGTGGAACGACCTTGCGCATGCGCCTCCCCTTAGAGCCGTGAAGCCTTAGGAACGGGTGAAATAATGTCATTGGATCTATTTTTATTGATCGGCGGCGCCAACGACAAATACTGGCAAGAGGTGCTCCAAGAGACGATAGCCCCGCTGGGCTCATTACAGGTCGTGACGGAAGAATCGGCGATGAAACATGTCTTGAAGCAAGACTACACGGCGGTCTTTGTAGACGCCGGGAACGTAAGCGACTTCGCTCTGCTGACCAGCCGTATACGCGCGCAGCAGCCCGGAGCGAGGGTCGTTATATTCACGTCTAACCCAACCTGGCATCGCGCCAGGGACGCTTTTCAATCGGGCGCGACCGATTACATATACAAGGCCGTCGAGAAGGAGGACCTTCTGTCGTCAGTAAAGGGGGCTTTGAGCAAGAGGGTCTTACCATGGCCGAGATAAGGCGTGCGGAGGAAGAGATATGATCAAGCGTATACTACTGGCCGACAACGACGAGGCCTTTCTGAAAACGAGAAGGGAGATTCTCGAAGACGCGGGCTACCAGGTGATACCGGCCGCCAGCCCCGAAGAGGCGAAGAGGGTCCTCGACGCCGGCAATATAGACCTGGCCATTTTGGACAACAGGCTCGAGGACAATAACGACCAGAGAGACATCAGCGGCTTGACCCTGGCCAAGAGGTCCAATCCGCAGATCCCGAAGATACTCCTCACCGAGTACCCGACCTACGACCTTGTGCGCGAGGCGCTGGGCGCGGACCTTGACGGGTTGCCCGCGGCCGTCAAATTCGTGGCCAAGCGGGAAGGGTCCGAGGCGCTTTTGCGCGCGGTGCGTGACTCGCTGAAGATATTTAACACCTGGTTTCGCGCTACCCAGGACGAGATAACGAGGCAGCTCTATGAAGATTATGAGCGGGCCAGGAAAGAGGCTAATATTCATTACTGGGTCTCTCTGACGATGTCGCTGGTCTTCGCTGTGCCTATAATCGCCGGCCTCATTCTCGTGCTGTCGGGCCAGACGAGCCTGGGCGTTATTACGACCATCAGCGGGGTGGTGGTCGAGATTGTGAACATGCTCTTTTCGTCCAGGCTCGATTACTTGCACAAGCGTGTTGACAGCTACCACGAAGAGCTACTTCAATCGAAAAGGCTTGAGAACCTTCTGTCGGCGTGCAATGACCTCGCGGTCGAGCTAAACAAGGAGAAGTCGATAATGCAGATCATCCAGCAGACGACCGACGGCTGGATGAAGCCATCTGTCAGGCGAAGGCCGACGGGCAAGACTACGCGCAGGAGACGTCCGAAAAGTGAGGCCGGGCAGGAGCAAGCGGAATGAAACGGATTCTTTTTGCCGATAACGACAAGAGATTTCTTGAGACTCGCGCGGGCTTCCTGAGGGAAGCCGGGTACGAAGTCCTACTTGCGCGCTCGCCCGAAGAGGCCGAGCAACTGCTGAGCGAAGAGCACGTCCACCTGGCAATTCTCGACATCCGACTTGAGGAGGACCTCGACGAGCGCGACGTGAGCGGCCTCGTCCTGGCGAGGGCCAAGGAATACCGCCGGCTGCCGAAGATCATAATGACCAAATACCCGACCTACGAGAATGTGCGGGAGGCTCTCGGCGAGACTCTCGACGGGTTGCCGCCCGCCGTAAGATTCATTGCCAAACAGGAAGGGGGCCAGGCCCTTGTGCGGGCCGTCGATGAAGCTTTCAACCAGCATGTAAGAATCAACTGGAACCTCTCAATACAAACGGGCGAGTCGAGCCCGCTCACCTTTCACAGGCTGCTGGACCTGATAGACGAACAGAGCGAACAGAGAGCCTTAAAGAGCAGGACGGGCGAGCTCGAAGACCTCTTTCGCGACCTTTTCTTCGACATGAATCAGATCAGAATCGGCCGCCTGCTCTGGACGCGCGACTCGCGGGCGGCGGTCACCGTCTTTGCGTTCGCCGAAGGGAAGAGGCCGGAATCTTTCGTGGTCGTTTACGGGGGGAGCGCAGGGGTGGAAGACGAGGCGCGCCACTACCACGATTACGCGCCGAAAGCGCCGGGGCTAACCAGCACGGTCCTTTACAGGTCGAGCGAGACGACGCATTATGCGGCCAACGCCTACGTCCTTGCCTCCGCCGACCTTGAGAACCTACGCTCGTTCGCCGATCTGTACCGGACGGGGCCTGAGAGACAGTTCCGGTCCGCTCTGGAGAACCTCTTTCAAACCACGCTCGCCGCCTGGCATCAGAACGTCAGCGACGCCGACGAGTCGAGGAGCCTCGGTCAGTGGTACTTCGACGCGCTGGGCCTGACAGGCATCGATGAGTCTTCATTCGAAGAGCGCGTTCAGTACATCATCCACCTGTTGCCCGCGCTGGGCCTCGAAGTGGAGAGCGATTCAAGCCTTCTCAATCTGAGGTACGGAGGGCGAACGCTTTCCTACGCCGACCCGACGAAGCTGCTAACTAACCTCATGCGGATCAACGAGCAGGTCTTGCTGGAGAATGTGCCCGGCTCGCTCGACGGCCAGAGCATCCTTACCGATTCTGAAGGGCGAGTCTGGCTGACCGATTTTGCCGACGCGGGGCTCGGCCCCGTCAACGCGAACGTGGTGGCGCTGGAGGCCGCTATGCGCTTCGATTGGGTGGAGTCAAACAGGATCGTCTGGCTGTTAGACATGGAGAAGAGCCTGGTAGAGGCGGGGTTCGGCAGGCTGGACCCCGGCGATGTCGAGCCGCCTCTGCGTAAGACGGTCCGCTCCATTCAGCTCCTGCGCCGCGCCGCCATGCGGCCTGTGACCTCCAACATCAACGCCCATCACTTTGGAATACTCTGCGAGGCCGCGAAACGGCTGGCCGATCTAAACATCTCTTATGAGCTGACGCAAAACGAGCGGGCGCGGCTCGGGCACATACTGCTGGCGTCGGCAATGATCTACGACAAGATAGCCTCCAGCGCGCGGATGAAAGAGAGAAGCGCCGCGCCGGACCAGGGGGGGATAAAGGTGGATAAAGACAGCCTTGCGGTCTGGGTCGGCGGAACACGAATCCCTATACGCGGGCAGAGCTTTGATCTTCTATGCTATCTCTACGACCGCGCGAACCAGCTCTGTAAGAGGCGCGAGCTCATCGAGAATGTCTTTGAAGAACCCTACAGGGAGAGAGACGAAAGCCAGGTCAGCAAATTGAACACGGCCATCAGGCGCTTGCGCGAGAAGATCGAATTCGATCCCGATCACCCGCGTTATGTTTTGACGGAGCCGGGCGGCGGCTACCGCCTCGTAGTATAGAAGCCAACGGTCGCGCCTCGCGGGGCCGCGCCTGTTGAGCGGCGGAGATGACGGTCGGAAAACTTTAGTTGGAATACTCATCATGAAGATTCTTGTTATAGGCGCCGGGCGAATGGGTCTGGGCGCGGCTTTTGATCTTGCTAACAGCCCCGATGTCGAGGCAGTAACGGTTGCTGACATCTACCCCGAATTGGCGGAGAAGGTCGTTTCGCGGATCGGCAGCCCTAAACTCTCGGCCGCCGTGATTGACGTTAACGACTACCGCAAGACGGTTGAGATGATGCGCGGCCACAACGCCGCGATCAGTTGCGTTGTCTATAAACATAATCTCGCGCTGGCGATGGCGGCCATCGAATCCAAGGTGAGCTTCTGCGATCTCGGCGGCAACAACAGCGTGGTCGATTCCGAGCTTGCGCTCGACGGGCAGGCGCGCGAAGCGGGGATAAACATAATACCGGATTGCGGCCTCGCCCCCGGATTGGTGTCGTTACTCGTGGCGCATGGGGCCGCGCGTTTCGAAAGGCTGAACAAAATCCGCATACGCGTCGGGGGGTTGCCGCAACGGCCGAAAGGGCCGCTCGAATATCAGATCACTTTTTCGGTCGAGGGCTTGATCAACGAGTATGTCGAGCCGGCCAGGGTTATTCGCGGGGGCCGAATAGTGGAGATCGAATCCATGACCGAGGTGGAGACGCTAGAGTTCCCGCCGCCATTCGGGACGATGGAAGCATTTCAAACGTCGGGCGGCGCCTCCACGCTGCCGGATAGCTTTCTCGGCTCTGTCGAAGAGCTCGACTATAAAACGATCCGCTACCCTGGACACTGCGAGCGGTTCAAGCTCTTAATCGACCTGGGGCTGGCCAGCAGCCGCCCTATCAATATCGACGGCATGCCCGTAGCGCCGCGCTCGGTGCTGGCGGAGCTGTTGCTTCGACACTTTCCCTCTGACGAGCCCGATGTCGTGCTGATTCGCATAGAGTTCGCTGGCAGGGAGGGGGGCAGGGATCGTCTGCTTACCTACGACCTCGCGGACTACTTCGATGAGAAGACCGGCCTGAGCGCGATGATGCGCATGACGGCCTTCCCCGTATCGATCATAGCTCAGATGATGGCGCGCGGGGAGATAAGCCCGAAAGGCGCAATCCCTCAAGAGAAGTGCGTCCCGGTCGATATTTTCGTCGCCGCTTTAGCCGAAAGGGGCATAAGGATTTCAGAGCGGCTGATCGATTCATGATTGCCCGCCGGCAGATAATCTCCCAATCAAAGAGCCTTTCAACGTAAGTCGGTGCTGCGGGCGCGGGCGGTTTCGTAGTATCATTGACGTGAAAGCTTCTTGAGGTGTTAGCGCGATGAAGTGTCCGATTTGCGGCAAGCCGACCGTGTGGAAAGATAACCCGGACCGCCCGTTTTGCTCGGAGCGGTGCCGCGTCATCGACCTAGGCAACTGGGCCTCGGGCGATTACCACGTGACGGTCCCGCTCACAGATGTAGAGGAAGCGATCGAGCAGAAGAAAGACTGAATCTTGAACCGCTTGTTGGAGGCATCTGATGTCAGCTCACGATACTGCGCCGAAAGAGAGTTTGTGGACGCCGCGGCGGGTAGTCGCAACCGCGATCACGGCCGCGATGATAGCTCTGTTCGGCTACACTTGCGGATTCCACTCTGAAGAGAAGATCGAATCAAAGCTGGTGCTGCCGGGCGCGGCCACGGCCGACTCGGCCAAGAACGCGCCCGCGGACTTCGAAGTGCCTACGATGGATGGCCGCCCGCTGAAGCTCTCGGAGTATCTAGGCAAAGTGGTGGTCGTCGATTTCTGGGCGACGTGGTGCGGCCCGTGCCGCCAGGAGATCCCCCAGCTCGTGCGCATCGGCAAACAGAACCGCGAGCGCGGCGTCGAGATCATAGGGCTGCACATTGACGACCGCGGCCGGTCGACGCCCGAAGAGATCCGCCGATTCATTCAACAGTACAGCATCGATTACCCCATCGGGATGGCGAGCGACGACATGTTCACGGCGTACCTGGGCACAGAAGAAGACACGATCCCGCAGACTCTGGTCTTTGACCGCAAGGGCCGTCTCGTAAAACACTTCGTCGGCTACAGCCAGTCCCACGCCCGCGCGCTCGACGAAGCGGTCAACCTCGCGCTCGCGGGCTCTTAGAATCGCGTTATGCGCAGAGCAAAGATAGTAGCTACGATCGGCCCGGCCTCGGAGTCGGAGGAGAAGCTGCGAGCCTTGATGCTCGCGGGGCTCGACGTCGCGCGCATAAACATGTCGCACGGCGAGCGCGAGCACCACGGCGAGGTGATCGACCGCATCCGGCGCTTGGCCGCGGATTTGAAAAGGCCGGTCGCGGTGATGATGGACCTTTCAGGCCCTAAGATCAGGACGGGCAAGATTCGCGGCGGCGAGGCCACGCTCGAAGAGGGCGAAGAGGTCCGGATCACTACGGAGGAGATCGAAGGCGACGCGAAGCGATTTTCGGCCAACTACCCGCTGCTGGCGCGCGAGGTCCACGCGGGCGACCGCCTGCTGATAAGCGACGGCGAGATAGAGTTGCAAGTCACTGACACTACGCCGACAGACGTGGTCGCGCGCGTGATCCACGGCGGCGTGCTCGGCTCGCACAAAGGCATAAACCTGCCCGGCGCTCACATCTCCATCCCGTCGATCACCGAGAAGGATGTTGCAGACCTCAAATTCGGCATCTCGCGCGACATAGACATCGTCGCGCAGTCGTTCGTCCGCAGCGCGGCGGATTGCCGCCTCGCCCGCGGCCTGATAAGCGACCTCGGCGGCGACGCAAAGCTGATCGCCAAGATCGAGAAGCCCGAAGCCATAGACGACCTCGAAAACATTATCGACACGGCCGACGGCGTTATGGTCGCGCGCGGGGACCTCGCCGTAGAGACATCGACGGAGCTGGTGCCCGTGCTCCAGAAGCGGATAATCGCCGCCGCGCTCCGGGCCGAAAAGCGCGTCATCACGGCCACGCAGATGTTGCAATCGATGATCGAAAACCCGCGCCCTACGCGCGCCGAAGCCTCGGACGTTTCAAACGCCATACTCGACGGGTCGGACGCCGTGATGCTTTCGGGCGAGACGGCCGTCGGGCGCTTCCCGGTCGAATCTGTATTGATGATGGAACGGATCATACGCTCGACCGAAGAGATGACGACGCCCGCGACGACGGTGATGAGGGAGTCGCTGTTCGGCCGCCGCTCTGGCTCCTACGGCCGCGCGATCGCCGAGGCCGCCGTCTTCGCGGCCGAAGAGATAGGGTGCCGCCTGATCGTCGTCATCAGCCGCAGCGGCCACATGGCCAAGCGCATCGCATCGCTCAGGCCGGGCCAGCGCATAGTCGCGCTGACGATGGTCGAAAAGAGCTATCGCCAGATGGCGCTGATCTGGGGCATTGAGCCTTACCTGTTTGACGGCGGGGAGCCGGAGCGAGGCACCTGTTTCGAGCAGGCGGACCGCGCGCTGCTCGATTACGGCCTGGCCGAGCGCGGCGAAAGCATAGTCGTGATGGCGGGCAGGCTCGAAGACATCGCCTTGTCACACTCGATGAAGCTCCACCGCGTCGGCGACCTCGTCCCCGCCTCTTGATCCGAGGAGGATTAGCCACAGAGCCACGGAGGCACAGAGATTTTTACGGATGTCGCAGACTCAATCCGTTGAAGTAAAGAAGGGAACCGCCGGGCGCGGCTCGTCGATAAAAGCGCGCCTGCTCGGGCTTTTCAAGCGCCGACCGTCGGCGGGCGCGGCGATCAAGATCGTGATTATTATTACGGCCGCGGCGACAGCCCTTTTCCCGCTGCCCGCCGGCTTTGTGGAACGGTTTTACTCAAACGGTCTTTACCCGTGGTTACAGTCCTGGCTCACGCCGTTCGCCAACCTGCTGCCCTTCGCGCTGGTAGACGCATTGCTGATCGCGCTCGTCTTAGGCGTGCCCGCATGGTGGGCGGTCCGCATTTGGAGGGCGGGGCGCGGCAGGCGTCTTCGCGCGGTCGCATCTCTCACGCTCGACACGCTCGTGCTGGCCGGCGCGATCTTCTTGAGCTTTCAACTGCTCTGGGGGTTCAACTACATGCGCGAGCCTCTGACTTTCAAGCTGGAATACGACCAGCAGCGCATCACGTCGCAGACCGAGCTTGCGATGCTCCGCCTCGCGGTAGAGCAGCTCAACCGCGAGACGGCCGACGCGCACTCAAGCTCGTGGGCCGAAGACGGCGAGCTTCGCAGGGTGCTGGAACCGCCGTTTGAACAGACCGTGGCGATGATGGGAAACGGCCGAAAGGTCGCGACGGCCATCCCGAAAAGGACGCTGCTCGACCGCTACCTCGGGGCGACCGGCGTCGACGGGTTCACGAATCCCTTCGGGCATGAAGTGCTGCTCAACTCCGACCTGCTTGCTACCGAAAAACCTTTCACGCTCGCGCACGAGTGGGCTCACCTGGCGGGTTACGCCGACGAGTCGGAAGCCAACTTCGTAGCCTTCCTGACATGCGTAAGGAGCGAGCAGGCGGCGGTGCGTTATTCGGGCTGGCTGGCCCTCTACTCTTATCTGGCGTCGGTCCGCCACGCGCGGATCGATGACGAGGAATTCGCCGCCTCTATCCCAGCTCTAGCGCCGGAAGTCAAAGCGGACCTGCGAGCTATTATCGAGCGGTCGCAAAGGCGCTTAAGCCCCTCGATCAGCCGCGTGCAAGGAGAGGTCTATGACCGTTACCTGAAGGCCAACCGGGTCGAGGCCGGGATAGAGAGTTACAGCCTGATGGTCCGGCTGATGCTCGGCACGCGTTTCGACGACGGCTGGGCGCCGGCCCGACGCGGCAGTTAAACGGCGCGGTTTCTTTGGCCCCGGCGGTTTGATACTATTTTCGTGGGACGGAATGAATGGGAGGAATAGCTATGCAATTCGAAAACATCTTAAATCAGGCTCTCGATGCCGATACGATCGGCCAGATGAGTCAGACGCTCGGGACCGACGAGAACACGACGAGCAACGCGGTACAGGCGGCCTTGCCTCTGCTGCTCGGCGCTATGACGCAAAACAGCTCAAGCGCCGAAGGGAACACATCGCTACTGTCGGCGCTGGATCAGGACCACGACGGCAGCATACTGAATGACCTGGGCGGGTTTTTAGGGGGCTACGAAGCGGGACCCGGCGGAGGCATTCTCGGCCATGTTTTTGGCGACAGGCTGGGGGCGGCGCAGGACACCGTGAGCCAGGCGAGCGGGATGGACATGGGGCGCGTGATCCAACTGCTGATGATGCTGGCCCCCATAGTGATGGGCGCGCTGGGCAAGTCGCGACGACAGGGCCAGGTCGACGAGAGCTCATTGCCTGACGTGCTCGGAGGGGCGACCAGGCAGACGGCGTCGAATTCGCCATTCTCCGATATACTGTCTCAGGTGCTTGACCGCGACCGCGACGGCTCTTCGCTCGACGACATAATTAATATGGCGGGCGGGCTTTTCAACCGGCGTGGGAACTGACACTTCCAGGAAAATAGAATTCTAGTCGTGATTCAAAAAAGATGCTGAGAGCGTGGGACTAATTGTCAAGCCTACGGTAGATTGCTCAACCGCTCGAATAAGCAGGGCTGTAGTCATACGCAAAGTATCGCAAATCTTGGCGCACTTTGCGGTACTTCGCGATCTTTGCATTGACACCTGGTAGTTGAAGTAGCGCTCTATGCCTCATCATCAATTGCGACACGCTACAGCCCCGCATCTTTTCTGAATCACGACTGCCGATCGAGATTTTGGAGCGATTCTTCTCGCTTGACAGCCATACTACTATATATAATCACGGGAAGTTTTATGGGCGCATCCGGCCGGCGGATTGTCAGAACCGGATGGCCTATGCTTAGATAACCAAACGTACATGGGGGTGCTATTTCAATGCTACTGAAAACTCTCTTCCCAATTACCGTAACCCTATTACTCTTATTCGGATTTCCTATCGCGCCAAAGGCTGTGATGCAAAGCGAGCACACGCTGGCCGGAGAGTGGACAATGGTCTCTTCTCCCATAAATAACGAGTTTGGTTCAAGAATGGGGAATACTCTCGGCTTCCCGAATCGAGACATGCGCTTCGAGGAGGGGGGCGACATTCGCACAGGCTTAGTCCTACGTGAAGACGTGGGGCCGAATGCCAAACCGCTCGGCGTGTGGCGAGTGATGGGAGAGCGTTTCAGCGCGTCGTTCATGTTGTGGTGTCCCGAAGTAGACATCCCCTGCGGCTCAGTCGTTATGCGGGGAGAGTTCGTGAACAGTAATCGTGTCAGGGGCACGATGACGGTGTTTTTCGACGAAGCGGATGAAACACGCCCGACCGGCTACGACACCTGGGTATTCTCTTTCACGGGTACGCGCAGATAAGGGAGCATAAATAATGTCACGACAAGCTAAGCCATTTTTCAGGCCCGCCACCTTGATGATCGCTATCATACTTCTTTCGTTTGCGCCGTCTGCGTTCGCGGGCAAAAGCTTTCAGGGCTTATGGGCCATCACCATCACCATCCCTGAATCCCCGTCGAGCAGCACGAATCGAACATTCACAGTCAACCTGAATGTCAGCCCTCGCGATAACAGCTTGCATGGGCGGATGACGATCACGGACAGCGACAATAAAACTGTGAGCGGGGTATGGCGGCAGTCTGGCAAGAAGTTCTCAATCGCCTATGAATTGCCTTGCCCTGATGACGGGAGCCAGCCCTGCGCCTCGCTGGTTCTTTTCGGAAAGATGAAGAAGGGGAACGACTCGATCAAGAAAGGGACGGTGGTGGTGATGTGGGATACTGCTAATAACCGTAACCCCGCCTTGTATGACACGTCGAAGGGCACGTTTACTGGCGAGCGACTCCAGTAATTGGCAAAAGAGCATGCCGGTCAGTTATAATTACAATTTAGTCGAGTCCTGATCTGGTTTATGCGGTCAAAGAAACCAAGCTACATATTTCGGGCTATCGCGATCTTCTTCCTTCTCTTCACGGTCGCGGAGCTTTCTACCCCTCACCTTTGCAGTGACGAGTTGGAAGGTTTTGCTTTGCCGCATTCTAGTTTCATTTCCCAGGATTCCACGACAGAGCATCCGGCTATATCTGTAGCCCCTACGGAACAAGAAGAGAATCAATCTTCTGAGCCGAAATCCACAGACGAAGATTGTTTTTGTTGCTGCTCTCACATTATACCGAGCGTACATTTTGCCGTAGAGAATGTCTTGTTAGAACCAGCTATTTCGGAGCCGACAATATCATCGTTGCCTACGGCTCCGCCTCAGAAGCCTTTTCACCCTCCGCGCCTTTCTTAGCATCACAATTCCACTGAAAGCTGGCTCGCAGTGTCAGTAATGCTCTGCTCCTTTGCTTGTGAGTATTCGGGCGGCTGGGACAGTTTTCCATGTACTGTCCTTCAAAGCCATTAGCGTCATTCCCGGCAGGTCTAGCCGTTCGATTCAGGCTTTACCTCCCGGCATTGCCTAAGAAAGGTCAAATCGATGCTGTATGTATTTAAGCGTCGCCTTATGCGATCACTTCACCTATTTGTCATATTGCTTATAGCTCTACCCGTCTTTGCCCAACAGCAAAGCACTGCATCAGAAAGCGGGATAGTGCCTGTTAAAAGCACACAACCAAACAGAGCGGAGATCACATCGGCAAGCTCCGTTCTGGCGGCTTACGTTGATCCCATACAAGGCGCTTCGTCGAGTGACCTTATTCGTCGTGCGCTCGCCGCTAATGCAGACCTTACCGCCTCACGCCTTGAGATTGAACGCGCC
>DATFGQ010000078.1:0-45824 GCA_035249305.1 Blastocatellia bacterium
GATAGAGTTGCGGACGGGCAGCAGCAAGGCAGTAGTGCTACCGGCTCGCAGTGTAAAGACAACTGTTAAGGTAGAGCCAAAAGTGTAAAGGATGTCGTGATAACAAACTGTAAAGGATGTCTTGACACTTTACAGCTTGTCGCTGCCCGGCGGCGCGTAAGCGCCGGGCGTCATCGCGCTAACGCGCGGTCCGGGCAGCCACAAGGGCTGCCCCTACAGATTTACTCACCAACGCATCTTTATGATGCCGCAGGCGGTAGAAACGACTGGCTTATCCGTGCTTCTGAATATATACTTCGCGGTGGCTGTGAAAGGAGCGAGCCCGCTCCTGTTTAACCTTTCCAGGCGAGGATAAAGATTTGAACTCCGATAAAAGATTTGCTCGAATCGTAAGGATGGTCTGCGCGCTTGCGGCTATTTTATTATCGACGCCGGTGACAAACTTTTCGGCCGAAGCAGAGTCGCGTTTCGCGGACCTCGACGGCACGCGCGTACATTATAAGAGTTACGGGAAGGGCAACGAGGCCGTCGTCTTTGTCCACGGCTGGACTTGCGACATGAATTTCTGGCGGACGCAGGTCCCGGCTTTCGAATCGAAGACGCGCGTCATCGCCATCGACCTCCCCGGTCACGGTCGCAGCGACAAGCCGCAGGTCGACTACACTATGGACCTTTTCGCGCGGGCTATCGACGCGGTCCTGCGAGACGCGAAAGTCGAGCGCGCGACCCTGGTGGGCCACAGCATGGGCGTCCCCGTCGTCAGGCAGTTTTATCGCAAGCACCCCGAAAAGACCCGCGCGCTCGTCCTCGTAGACGGCGGGCTGCGGATGTTGTTCGACAAGAAGATGGCCGACACTTTCATGGCGGCGTTGCGCGGGCCTAATTACAAGGAGGCCGCCGGGCGCATGGTCGACGGGATGACGGGCACTATGATCTCGCCGGCGCTGCGCGAAGAGGTGAAGACCGCGATGCTCTCCACGCCCCAGCACGTCGCAGTCAGCGCGATGGACGCGTTGATGGACCCGGCCATTTATCAAACCGACAAGATCAACGTCCCGGTGCTCGCGGTGCTGGCGAAGGGGCCTTTCTGGCCCGCGGACAACGAGCAGTTCTTTCGCAGCCTCGCCCCGAGCCTCGAATACCACATGTGGGAAGGCGTGAGCCATTTCCTGATGATGGATAAGCCGAAAGAGTTTAACGAAACCGTCATGGCGTTCCTGGTGAAGAACAACCTCATAAAGAGATAACGGCCCGCTCGCTTCACCGACCGAATAGGTGGTTATATGTCGTACCTGTCTATCAAGAATCTCTCTCTGCCCATAGTAGTATTGATTGCAATCGCCTTCGGGGCTGAAACAGGCGCGCAATCGCCGAAGGCGCAAGCCCAAAAGCCCGAGCTGGTGATTCAAAACGGTCATTCGGGAAACGTAACGTCGGTCGCCTACAGCCCCGACGGCAAGCTGGTCGCTTCCGGCAGCGTAGACTTTACAATCAAGCTGTGGGACGTTGCGACGGGCCGATTGATACGCAACCTCGAAGGCCACAGCGACTACGTCAACGCCGTCGCCTTCTCGCCCGACGGAAAGATGATAGCTTCCGGCAGCGTCGACGAGACGATAGAGCTATGGAACGTCGCGACGGGCCAGGCCGTCCGCACCTTTGAAGGCCACGAAGCGGACGTTCGCGCCGTCGCCTTCTCGCCCGACGGAAAGACGCTGGCTTCGGGCGGGTTCGACAGGACCGTGAGGCTGTGGAACGTGTCCAACGGCGAGCTGCTCCGCACGCTCGAAGGACACGGCGACAAGATTAACTTCGTCGCCTTCTCGCCCGACGGCGGCACCGTGGCTTCGGCGAGCGACGATAAGAGGGTCTTACTGTGGAGCGTTTCGACAGGCGATTCGCTTCCGCTCGCGGGGCACGCGGCCGAAGTGAGGTCGGTCGCCTTCTCGCCCGACGGCAGGCTCATAGCCTCGGCGAGCGAAGACAGGACTATCAAAGTTTGGGAGGCGGATTCCGCCAAGCTCGCCCGCACTCTCAGCGGGCACGAGTCGGGCGTCCGCGCGGTGACCTTCAGCCCCGACGGGCGCGTGATCGCTTCCGGCAGCGGCGATAGGACGATAAGGCTGTGGGACGCGACAACCGGAAGCCCCGTCAGCACTCTCAGAGGGCAGAAGAACACCGTAACGTCGATTGCCTTCAGTCCTGAGTCGAACTTCATAGTTTCGGGGAGCCTCGACGGCGTCTCTTTGTGGGACGCCAGAGACGGCCGTCTGCTGCGCAGCCTCGTGGGCCACTCTTTCGAGGTCACCTCGATCAGGTATAGTCCCGACGGCAAGACCATCGCGGCGGCGAGCGCCGACAAAACAATAAAGATCTGGGACATCACTTCGGGCCGCTTCGTCCGCGCGCTCCAGGGACACCAGTCGAGCGTCCCTTCAATCGCCTTCAGCCCTGATGGGCAGCGTCTCGCTTCGGCGAGCCTGGACAGCACCGTGAAGGTGTGGGACGTGGCGAGCGCCAGGGCGACCCAGACCATCAACGCGCACACTTCGGGCGCGCACGCGGTCGCCTACAGCCCCGACGGGAAGCTGTTGGCGACGGGCGGCGGCGACCACCTGGTCAAGCTGTGGGATGAGAGCGGGCGTTTAGTCCAGACCTTCAAGGGGCATTACAGCCTGATAACTTCTATCGCTTTCTCGCCCGACGGAAACAGCGTCGCTTCTTCGAGCGCGGACAAAAGCGTCAGGCTGTGGGACGTAAAGAGCGGCCAACCTGTACGCGCTTTCCAGGGGCACACGTCGGAAGCCAACGCGGTCGCTTTCTCGCCCGACGGGCGCGTAATCGCGTCGGGCAGCACGGACAACACTATCAGGCTGTGGGACGCAGCAGCGGGCACAGAGATCCGCGTTATCAAAGGGCGGTTCGCCGACATCAGGTCGGTCGCCTTCTCACCCGACGGGAAGATGCTGGCGTCGGGCACGATAAGCAACGCCGTCGAGCTGTGGGACGCGGCGAGCGGGAACGCTCTGGGCGCTCTGGAAGGCCACACGTCCGACGTTAAGTCGGTCACATTCAGCCCCGACGGAAAGACGCTCGCTTCCGGGAGCCTCGACACGACGATAAAGATATGGTCGCCGGTGACTAAAAAGCTGATGGCCTCGCTTCTGGGCTTCAACGACGGCAACTGGATCGCCTACACGCAGGACGGTTATTACGTAGGGTCCGACAAAGGCTCCGAATACCTGACCTGGCGGCTGAACAACAAGATTTTCGACTTCGCACAGTTCGCCGAGAGGTTCTTCAAGCCCGACGTGATTATGAAGACTCTCCAGGGCGAGAAGGTGCAGATCACACAGAGCGTGCTGAAAGGCTTTGCGCTGCCGCCGGAAGTCGCCATCACTTCGCCGCGACCGGGCCAGAGCTTCGACGCGCCTGATGTCGAGGTGATCATCGACGTGAAAGACCTGGGGGGCGGCATCGACGAAGTGCGCGTTTTTCAGAACGGGAAAATAGCCGGCACGATCCGGCGCACGCAAGCGACGGCGTCTCAGTCGAGCGACCGCGCGCGATTCCGCCTGTCGCTTCTCGACGGGGAGAATACTTTTCGCGCAGTGGCCTTCAGCAGAGACCGCGTCGAAAGCAGGCCCGACGAGCTGAACGTCACCTTAGCTATGCGCGCGAGGTAGCCGGCTTTATGGCTCGACGCCGAAGACGACCGATTGCCTCACCTGTTTCGACCTCGACTCTTTGATCGTGATGCGCAGCTCGTAGATGCCCGGCGCGAGCTTGCCTAACTCCACCTGCCCGCCCGCTTCAAACCCTTTCTTGTCCGCCCGCAACAAGCGCGAAGAGAGCGGCTGGAATTCGCCTTGATAGATCGCCTCTTCGCCTTGAAAAATCTCTGGCCTTATCATCAGCTCCGTCTCCCGCTTCTTGGCGTTGTAGACCATGAGCTGGTAAACCAGAGCGTCATTGCCGCGATAAAACTTCACGCCGAGCGCGCTCTTCGCCCCGACGAATTTGGCGCTTGACTGCGCGCGCTCGCGGCGGCTCAAGACGATGCTCGACATAGTCAGCTTGCCTCGTTCCAGCTTTGGGACTTCGACCCAGGCTATCGCCGTTCCCACGAGATTGCTTGCGGGCTCGCGGACGCCTACGCGGAGCTCGTAAAAGCCCGGCTTCAAGGCGACGCGCTCGGTGTAGCGATAGCCGTGCTGTTTGCCCATCTCCATCCCTTCGGCCAGAAGGTTCCAGCGCACGGAGTTTATTGAGTTCTTAACCGGCTTCCCCTTGGAATCAAAGATGACGCTCGCCACTTCTACGTCGAGCAGGTGGCCCGCCTGCTGCGCCTGATAGCCGAGTCGCTCGCCGTCTATGTGGACCTGTAGCGTCACCTGCGCGTCGTCGGCCTCGCTCTCAAGGTATTCGGCCGTGGCCGCGACTTCTATGTTGGTGACGGGCAGCGGCTCGGCCATAGCCTGAAAGAGCCTGTCGCGCGGACCGGCGGCCACATCCGTCTTTCGCTCTTCCGGCTTCGGCGCGTAGTAACCTTTCTGCGCGCGGACTTCGTATTCCGGGTGGTTCTTTACGCGCAGCGTGATCTTGTTAAACTTGCCCTCTTTTTGATCGTGCGGGTAATAGGCCAGCGCGTAATAGACCTTGTTCTCGTCCATCGCCTTGCGGAGCGCGCCGCCAAGATCGTTCGTGTTGAAGAAAGGCTTGCCGCCCGTGTCGCGCGCCAGCGCGTTCATCCCGTCCTGTAGCTCGCGGTCGGACGAAGAGAAGTATCTGTCGGCGTTGCCCAGCGAGCCGCTCAAGCCTCCGACCGTGAGGCTCGGCATCGAAGCGTCGAAAAGCGGCGAGACTTCAAGCCCCCTGGTGTTGACCGAGTAGATGACTATGCCCGATCGCACGGCGCTGCTGATGGCCGATTGCAGATCGTTTGTGTCCGCGCTGCCCGAGCTGTTGAGCATGGTGAACCCGTCGGTCAGAAAAGCGAGTATGCGCTGGCCGGGCATCTGGGCCAGCCGCTCTGTCGCGGCCTTGAGCACGAGCAGCATCACGCGGCGGCGGTAAGACTCGCTCGAAAGAACCTCCCTGGCCCGCGCGAGCGCGTAATTCTCAAGCGCCTGTTTGCTGAAACCGGATGATTCGCCCCCCGTCAGCGTGAAGCCCTCCTCGGCCCTGATTATGTCCTGGGCCACGGCCATCGCCTCTCTGTCGCCACGGTCGACGAGCGAAGCGAGGTACGGTGTGATAAGCGACTCCTGCTGCGGGACGGCCGATATTCGCTCGACGGCGTAGCGGAGCAACTGCCGGCGGTTTGTGAACTGGCCCAGCAGCCCGAGCGATCCCGTGCTCATAACGAGCGATACCAGATCCTGATCCGAAACTTGCTTGTCAACGAACTCCTTCAAGGAGTGTTTTACCGTCGCGAGGTTCGACGGTGCGATGTGTAGGTTATCGACGAAGATGAGAATTGATCTGGCCGCTTTTTGTTGTGTGCGACCTGGCAAACCGTCGGGCCGCGGCCGGTTATCTAGAGCCGCGCCGACCGTTTCCAGAGAGAAGAAACCGATCTCTTGCGGCCGGCCGTTTTCGAGCAGCTCGAACTCCTCTTTCTTGAGGTTCTCGATGACGCGGCCTTTGCGGTCGGTCACGACGGCGCGCACTTCGATCAGGTCGGCTTTGAGCCGTAAGCCGGGCTCTTGACGCGATGGGGTGTTCTGCCCGAAGGCGGTCGAGGCCGATAGCAAAACAATGAGAAGTGAGATTCTGAGATTACTAATCATCACTCTCCCCTACTAAGTCCTGAGTGCTGAGTCCTGAGTCCTGAGTGCTGAGTAGTGTCTGAAAAGCCTCGTAGAGGCTCAATGTTTGTAGAACGACAGCGTAAATGCGCCGCAACTCCGTAGGAGTTGTATGTCTGTTATTCAACTCCTACGGAGTTGGATTGTATTTGCGTGATACTTCTACAAACATCCGGCTCCTACGGAGCCGGGTAAGCTCCTACGGAGCTGAGTAGCTTGCTATTACTCAGCACTCAGCACTCAGCACTCAGGACTTCTTTTTGCGGTCAGCGGCGCGGCGCGTCTGTCGGCGGCGCTCGCCTGCGCGCGTGCTCAAGACGCTTTCTCGTGGTTGACGGTTAGAGTCGCGGCGCTCGCTCTTGCGGCGGTCATCGCCTGTGCGCCGCTCTTTGCCGTTCTGGCTGTTGGAACGATCATTCCCCATTACTCAATCAATCTCTCTTCGAGTCTATTTGGCGGGAGCGGTGCGATTATAGCATTACGGCAGGGCTGCGGGAAGGTGAGCGCCGACAGGCAGGGCAGGGCCGCCCGCGAGTGGCCTGTCGCCGAGGTTGGATTATCTGTCTTGCGTCTGGCGGACGGGATCGTGTCAGGGTCGAATGCAGTGAGCGAATAGATCATAGTTGGGCGATGAATCATCAATGATGAATCAACTAATAAATCCTGGCCTATTCATCATTAAAAATCCATCGTTCGTTAGATCAGAGGACGCGCGCCAACGCGCCCCCGTCACCGTCTTCGCTCAAGCGGTCGGTCCTTCCTCTGACGATCCTTCGCCTGTTCCTGGCGCCGCATCCGTCCCTTCAGCCTCCTGTCGGCCGCCCGCCTCCGTGGTCGGAACAACCCCACTGCCAACTTCGTGGCCGCTTTCGGCCGTAGGATTGCTCTCGCCTGCGGAATAGTCGGCAGCGCCGGACGGTTCGGGCGCGGCCGGAGGGGTCGCGGCGGCGGCTGACGGTTCGCCCGAGCCTTCCTGCCCGTCGGGGCTTTCGGTGAAATACTCCTTCAGCTCCTTGCCGGGCTTGAAGTAGGGCACGCGCTTGGCGGGCACATCAACGGGCTCGCCCGTCTTGGGGTTACGGCCGCGGCGCGGGCCGCGCTCGCGTGTGCGGAAACTGCCGAAACCGCGCAGCTCTACCTTCTCGCCCTTGTGCAGCGCTGTGATTATGGAATCAAAGACGGTTTCGACTATCACTTCGGCATCGCGCTTGTTCAACTCCGCAGCGCGAGCCACTTCCTCTACAAGCTCTGCCTTAGTCATCTGTCTCCTGTGCGCCGCCCGTGCGAGCGGCCTGTTTTAGTTTTCCCCTTGCCGTGTGCTTTGAAGGCACGCACAAGTATCTACAGCGAATAGCCAGAAATCAAGTGCCGATTGAACTAAATGGCGATCGACGCGCGAACCGCGGCCGTATAAAACTGCCGCTGGTTTGACACCCGATTGCCGGCGACACTACAATTTTTATTGTTGCCCTTTTGGGATAAACAAGACTATGCGAGCCGTATTGAATAAAGTCGGACAAGGGGCTATCCCTCCGCGTTTAATATTATGACCATCTCCACCATCACATCAGACGAACTGCCCGGCGCGCGGGCGCAATCGCTTATCACGCGCGGGGTTCAAAGGAGTGTTCTTCCCAACGGGCTCACGCTGATTACCAAAGAGCTGCACGATAAGCCTATAGTCGCGCAGATCGTCTGGTACCGCGTCGGCTCGCGTAACGAAGAGCTAGGGCAGACGGGCAAATCGCACTTCCTGGAGCACATGCTCTTTAAAGGGACGGACCGGTACGGGAAGGGCGAAATCGACCTGATTACGCTCAGAAACGGCGGCGCGAACAACGCCTTCACCTGGCTCGATTTCACCGCCTACTACTTCACCTTCGCGTCCGACCGCTGGCAGGAGGCGCTTGAGATCGAAGCCAACCGCATGCGCCACACCACGTTCGCCCAGCACGAGTTCGATTCCGAAAAGCAGGTGGTCGAAGAGGAGCTCCGCATAGGGCTCGACGGGCCGTGGGAAGTCCTTGAGAACGAAGTCTGGGCGACCGCCTTCCGCCAGCACCCTTATCACTGGCCCACCGTAGGCTGGCTCGGTGACCTGGAATCGGCCACTGCGGCCGATATGAAGGCTTACTACGATAAGTGGTACCACCCCCGCAACGCCACGCTGGTCATCGTGGGCGATTTCAACACGGCCGAAGTCGTAGAGAAGGTCAACGAGCTTTACGGCCCGATCGACCCAGGCCCGGAGCCGCGCCCGCTGATGATAGTCGAGCCGCCTCAAAGGGGCGAAAAGCGCGTCGTAGTTAAGAAAGATACGCCGGTCGAGCGGCTCCTGATCGGCTACCACGCCCCGGCAGTCGGCGACCCTGACTCTTACGCGCTGCACGTGGCCGAGACGGTCCTGTCTACGGGCAAGACATCGAGGCTCTACCAGAGGCTTGTCGAAAAGGACCAGTCCGTCACACAGGTCAAAGCTAATTACAGCGATCACATAGACCCTTCGCTCTTCTACATCCAGGCGGAACTGAAGCCGGGGTTCTCTCTCGATCAGGTCGAGCGCGCCATCTACGAAGAGATAGAGCGGGTTAAGAACGACGCCTTGCGGCCGTCGGAGCTGGAAAAGGCTAAGCGGCAGATCGAAGCCGATCTCGTCTTGAGCAACGAGGAGTTCTTACATCAAGCGATCCTGCTCGGCCAGTACGAGACGATAGCATTCGCCGACCACATGCCGGAGGAGTCGCGCGGCTATAAATACCTCGACACGATGATCGAGCGCCTGCGCGCGGTAACGGCCGAAGAGGTGGCGCACGCGGCCCGAAAATACTTCGTCCAGGACAACCGCACGGTGGGCTTTCTCGTGGACGACCCCGCGAGTACGGAGGAATCTCAGATTTGAAATCTCAAATAGCGGCGCGCGTAAGCGCATCATCCGCCATCACAAATCTCAAATCCCGCACGGGCCGGGACACCGCGGCGGTGATCGCGACTCGGCCGAGGCTCGACGTTGAGCGCCTGGTGCTCCCGAACGGCCTGATCGTACTGCTTTCGGAGAATCACACGACCTCATCCGTCTCTATAAACGCGATCGTTCAGGCGGGCTCCAGGTTCGAGCCCGACGAGAAAGCGGGGCTCGCTTCGCTGGTAGGCGAGCTGATAGACGAAGGGACGACGACGCGCACTTCCGACCAGATTGCCGAAGCCGTTGAAGCGGTCGGCGGAAGATTCATTACAGCGGGCGAGTACCAGGTGAGCGGAGTTCGCGGGGCCTTCCTCTCATCTGATGTCTCGCTCGGGCTTGAGATCACCGCCGACGTGTTGATGAACGCCACCTTCCCCGCGGATAAGGTCCGCCAGCACGTCGAGCGCCGCGTGGCCCAGATCAAGAGCCGTCTGGACGTTCCCCGCGTTCAGGCTTCCGACGAGTTTAATGAAGAGGTCTTCAAGGGGCACCCGCTCCACCGCCCGCCCGTGGGTTACGAGCGCACGGTGAAGACGCTTTCGAGGGACGATTGCGCGGAGTTCTACCGGCGCTTCTACGTGCCGAACGACACGATACTTGCGATCGTGGGCGACATAGATAAGACCGAAGTGAAAAACCAGATTGAAGAGGTCTTCTCGCGGTGGGAGAAAGCCGCGGACTTTCGCGCCCCCGACGTGCCGCATCCCGCGCGGCAGTCCGCGCCGGTCGAGAAATTCGTACCCGCGCCGAAAGAGCAGATCAATATTTTTATCGGCCACGTCGGCGTCGAGCGGCGCGACCCTGATTACTACGCGCTGCTGGTGATGGACACGATACTCGGCTCAAGCCCCGGCTTCACTTCGCGCATACCTCGCATACTGCGCGACGAGCAGGGGCTGGCCTATTCGACCTACAGCAACGTCACGGCCAGCGCGGGCATAGACCCCGGCCGCTTTGTCGCCTACATCGGGACCTCGCCCGAAAACCTGTACAAAGCCGTCGAAGGTCTGCGCCGCGAGATCACACGGATCGTTAAAGAGCCCGTCACCGAGCATGAGCTTGAATCGGCCAAGGCGTACCTGACCGGGAGCTTCGTCTTTGACTTTCAGACGAACGCCCAGACGGCCGATTTCCTGATCGAGACGGAGGTCTACGGGCTCGGGTACGATTACCTTGAGGAGTACCCCGAGTTGATCCGCGCGGTGACGGTCGAAGAGATTTCGCGAGTAACTCGCTCGCACATTGACCCCGATCGATTAACAACCGTAGTGGTAGGGCCGGTGATTAAGAATTGAGATTAGCGGAGGTTTCATGAATTGCTACCGGAGAATGAGAAGGGGGCCGGCGTTGGTTCTGCTTGCCGCGCTGCTTTTGGCCTCGGCGGCCGGCGCGTCGAACATGCCCTTGCCCCCGTCAGAAGTCACGTCGAGCATAACGAAGCGTGACCTTAGAAAACACCTGAGCTTCCTCGCCTCGGACGAGCTGGGCGGGAGGTACACGCTCAGCCAGGGCAGCCGCATAGCCGCGCGCTACCTGGCTACGGAGCTCGAATCCTACGGCTACAAGGGCGCGGCCCGCGACGGCTCTTTCTTTCAGAAGGTCCCTCTCAGTTACCGCAACGTGAACATGGATAAGAGCCTCCTTACCCTCAACGTGAACGGCGCGCGCCAGCAGTTCAAGTACGGTGACGATTTCGCCTCAGAGACGCCCGCGAACACGGACATCGGCGGCGAGCTGGTATTCGTCGGCTACGGCATATCCGCGCCGAAGGTTAACCATGACGATTACCAGGGCATGGATGTGAAGGGCAAGATCGCCGTCGCCGTCGGGAACCTCCCCGACGCGCTCAAGAAGGCGGGCTTTGATGACAAGCAGCAGACGGAGACGGCGGCCTCGCGCGGCGCGGCGGCTTTGATAATTATCGCGCCGCCGTTTTACATGGCCAACTGGGCGCAGATCAAGGGCTACATAGCGCGCGAGACGGCCACGCTGCCGCCGCCGCCCGCGGGCAAGTTCGTGCCGGTAATATTCGCCGGGCCAGAGCTTTCCAAAGCGCTCGGTAAGGCTATGGGCAAAGAGGAGTCTTACCTGTTGAACCAGGCGGGGGCCGGCGCGCGGCCCGCCGCGATACCCGCGACTGCGGAGTTAAAGATCGATGTCGTCGTAAAGGACGCGCCGCCCGCTTACAACGTCGTCGGCGTGCTCGAAGGCAGCGACGCGAAGCTCAAAGACGAGTACGTAATCTTCAGCTCGCACTACGACCATCTGAAGGCCAGGGACAACGGCGAAGTCTATAACGGCGCGGACGACGACGGGTCCGGCACAGTGGCCGTGCTTGAGATCGCGCAGGCGCTCTCGCTCGGAGAGCGCGCGCGGCGGTCGATACTGATCGTCTTTCACACGGGCGAAGAGATGGGGCTGCTGGGCTCTGAGTTCAACGTCGATTACGAGCCGGCGGTCCCGCTGACGAAGCTAGTCGCCGACTTCAACATCGATATGATCGGCCGGAGCAGGGAGCCGGGGAATAACGACCAGCGCGACAAGGAGCTGACGGACAAAGATTCCGTCTACGTGATAGGCGCGGACAAGCTCTCGACGGAACTGAACCGCATCAGCGAGCAGACCAACGCCGAGACGGCCCGGCTCAAGTTCGACTACACCTACAACGACGAGAACCACCCGCAGCAGTTCTACTACCGCTCGGACCACTACAACTACGCGAAGCACGGCATCCCGATAATCTTCTACTTCACGGGCGTCCACCGCGACTATCACATGACGACCGACGACATAGAGAAGATAGACTTCGATAAGGTCGAGCGTATAAGCCGGCTGATACTGGCTACGGGGTGGAGGGTCGCAAACCTCGACCATCGCCTTGTCGTAGATAAGAAGCCCGCGCCCGCCCCCGCGCCCGCTGCGCGCTAAAGGCTTACGTGCGCGGCAAGGCAAAAAGCGAAAGGGGCATCCTTGGATGCCCCTTTACGGTTAGAAGTGAAGCAATCGGTTTTTAGATTGCCGAGAAGGCCGGGGAGAAGCTCTCGCCGAGCGCGGCCATCACGTGGCGCTCTTCGACAAGACCCATCTCCACAAGTATCTCGCCCACGCGCTTGCGGGAGCTGGTTGACCTTTGCTGCGTCTCAAGCGCTTTGCTCAGGTCGTTGTCGGTTATCAATCCGCGCGCGATCAATATCTCGCCCAGCCGCCGTCGCTGCTGGCGGCCGTCGCTGTGCTTGAAATGCATCGCGACCATCTGTTTGACCGCCGCGAAGAATGACCCTTGGGTCCCTATCGCGTGATAGGCGGCCACCAGGGCGGTCGAGAGCGCGAAGTAGACCGCGCCGGAGATTGCCGTGGCCAGGACCATGTCGGACGTAGTCATCGCCACGGTCCTGTCGCCGAACGACGGGACGACTGCGAGGGCAGAGTAGACGGCGGCGTTCATCGAGACGGCGCCGCTCGACACTTTAAACAGGGGCTTGCGAAAACCGCTCTTGAGGTTGCCCGAGACTATAGCGTGATTAATCGCCGCCATCGCCACGGCGATCGTCGGGTCGTAGAAGAGCGCGGCCGAAAGGGCTATCACGTCGCCTGCGGCGGGCGTCATCTTCTCGCCGAGCGCCCACTTCATCGCCGATATGAAGCTGATGAAGAGCGCAACCATAAGCAGCCACGAATTATTCGCCTGTAGAAATTGCTGTGATACGGCCGCGCCAAAAACGGCTACGGCGTCTATAGCTACGACCAGGGTCATCAGGCTGAGTATCGTCGAAGATTTCTTATTGGCGTTCTCGGTATTCATTGCGACCTTCCTCCACTCTCTTAAAACTGCGTTCCGCCCTGTCTATTATCAACCCTTATGCCAGAGCCGGCCGAATGCTTGCGGCCCTCGGCCCCGAACCCCGGTCGGGATTTTGTAAGTGGCTATTCTGCATTGGTTAGCTTTGCGGCGGGCGCCGCTTGCGGGCGCGTCAGACGGCGAAAAGCGGCGTGTAGTTTATGTTGCGTATGCAGAGGCGAGGCCGGGCTTTCAATCAAATTGGCATAATTCCATCACGCGTCCGAGCAGTTTAGAAGTATGGCGGCCTCCGGGTGTCGCGGCGGCCCTCGCGAAGAACCTAGTTCTTACCCGGCCCAAGGCTCGCCTCTTCCATCTCTTCTTCGATCTCCTCGCGCTCGGCGACCGCGCGCATCCCGCCGCGCACGAGGTAGAGCCCCAAGAAGATTATCGCCGCGCCCGCCACCTGGCCCGCCGTGGGGCGTTCGCCGAGCGCGACCCAGGCGATTATCATCGCCGTGACCGGAGTGACGTTTGAATAAATTGCCGTTCGCGTCGAGCCTATCTTGCGCACGGCGTAGTTCCATATGAAGTGCGCGAGCGCGATCGCAAACAGCGCGCTGTAGACCATCCCGGCCCATGACTCAGGCCGCACGCGAGCCCAGTCTTGCTTGACGAGCGAGGGCGCGCATATGACGAGGAAGACGGGCGTGCCCATAATCATCATTATCGTGGTCGCCTTCATGGCCCCGTAAGTGTTCACCAGCCGCTTCGCCCAAACGGTGTAGAGCGACCAGCAGATGGTCGATATTACCAGGAGGCAGTCGCCTACTATCGTCTCTCCGAACTGGACGACGCTCTGGCCGCTCAAGATGACCATCACGATCCCTGCCAGCGCGAGCATCAGCCCCACCAGCCCGCGCCGCTCAAAATACTCCTGCCCGCGTATTCGGCTTATCACGGCGATGAACAGCGGCGAAGTCGCGACGATCAGCGCCGCGTTTCCCGTCCGCGTGTGGGCCATGCCCGTTATGAAAATTGATTGGTAGATGGCGTTGGCCAACAGCCCGAGCCCGAACAGACGCCACCCATCGCCGCGCGACACCCGCAGGTCGATGCCGCGTGCGAGCGCTACGGCGAGCAGGGTCAAGGAGGCGAGCGCGAAGCGCAGCCCGTTGAAGCTCAGCGGGAGCATGTCTTCGAGCGAGTATTTTATAGCGCTGAAGTTTGCGCCCCAGATGACCGTCATCAGGAGCAGCAGCAGGTCTATCGACCCGAAGCGGCCGTCGGCCCCTTGCTCCGGCTCGCGTGCGGGGCGGGTCTCTCTTTTGGCGCGGGTGATCAAATCGCTGATGGCTTGAAATCCAGTCCCAGAGCCTGTTCCAGGTTATGGGCCGCCCTCAAAAGCAGAGCCTCGTCGAAGTGGCGGCCGATCAGTTGTATGCCGATGGGAAGGCGGGCCGAAGACAGACCGCAGGGCAGACTCACCCCAGGCACGCCCGCGAGGTTTGCGGTGATAGTGTATATGTCTGTCAGGTACATCTGGAGCGGATCTTCGGTCTTCTCGCCGAGCCTGAAGGCGGGCGTCGGCGCTGTCGGGGTCGCCAGTATGTCACAGTCGGCGAACGCCGCGCGGAAATCGCGCTCGATTATCGCCCTCACCCTCTGCGCCTTCCCGTAGTAAGCGTCATAGTACCCGGCCGACAGCGCGTAGGTCCCGAGCATTATCCGCCGCTTCACCTCCGTCCCGAAGCCCTCGTCGCGCGTGCGGCTGTACATCTCTTTGAGCGTCGATGCGCCTTCGGCCCGGAACCCGTAACGCACGCCGTCGTACCGCGCAAGGTTCGCGCTGGCCTCGGCCGTCGCGATCAGATAATAGACGGGGACGGCGTACTCCGTGCTGGGCAGCGTGACCTCGACTATCTCCGCGCCCAGCTCTCTGAAACGGTCGAGCGCCGCTTCGATCGAACCCCGCACTTCCGAGTCGAGCCCCTCGCCGAAATACTCCCGCGGCACGCCGACGCGCAACCCGCGCACCTCTTCGGCGAGCGACTGCGAGTAATCTTTCACCTCGAAGTTGCTCGACGTGGCGTCCCGCTCGTCGCGCCCGGCTATGACGCCGAGCATGCGCGCCGCGTCCTTGACCGAGTTTGCGAAAGGGCCGATCTGGTCTAGCGAAGAGCCGAAGGCGATCAGCCCGTAGCGGGAGACTCGCCCGTAGGTAGGCTTCAGCCCAACGACGCCCGAGAAGCTCGCGGGCTGGCGTATCGAGCCGCCCGTGTCCGACCCGAGCGCGCCCATAGCCATCCCGGCCGCGACGGCCACGGCCGAGCCGCCCGAAGAGCCTCCGGGCACGCGCGTCGCGTCCCATGGATTCTTGACCGGCCCGTAAGCCGAGTTCTCGGTCGACGAGCCCATCGCGAACTCGTCGCAGTTCGTCTTACCGATGATTATCGCGCCGGCCGACTGTAGCCGCTCGACCGCCGTCGCCGTGTAGGGCGGCTTGTAATTGTCAAGTATGCGCGACCCCGCGGTGGTCCGCACGTCGCGGATGACCATGTTGTCTTTAACGGCGATGACGGCCCCGGCCATCGGCGGGAGCGGCTCGCCGGCTTGCGCCGCGCGGTCGATCGCTTCAGCCTGCCGGAGCGCGCTCTCTTCCGTCACGGTGATAAAGGCGTTGAGAGCCTCAAGCGCCGCGATGCGTTCGAGCGCCGCGCGAGTAACGTCTACGGCTTTGACTTCGCCCGAGGCTATCGCGTCACGGAGCGAATCTATGGAAAGCTCATTTAGTCTCATTCCAAGTCCTGAGTGCTGAGTGCTGAGCCTGAGTGCCCGATTTACTCAGGCTCAGCACTCAGCACTCAGCACTTAAAGATCATCCCCCGATCACTTTCGGAACTTTGAAATACCCGGCCTCACTATCGGGAGCGTTTTCGGTGGCGACGCGCGCGCCCAGGCTCGGCCTCACCTCGTCGTCGCGCTGCGCGTAATCGGCCGCGTCCGCGCCGAGCGTCGAGTGCGACATCGGCTCGACGCCCGTCGTGTCGACCTCGTTCAGCTTTTCGATGTAGCCTAGAATCGAGCTCAACTGCACGGTGAATGACTCTGTCTCTTCGGCCGTCAGCTCTAGCCGGGCAAGCTCGGCGATCTTTTCGACATCCGTCCTGGTTATGGGCATACGGTCTCCGCTCGCGTCGTGTGGTTAAATTGAGAATTATAGGTAGCCGCAGACGGGCTATCAAGCTTGCGATTGATGGCCCATGGCGGCTTTGTTAGAATCGCATCACCGGCGAGACTTTAAGAGTGAGCAACGAAGACAAAATCGATCCACACGAGAGGCTGACCGAACGCGGGCGGCGTCGCCTGACGACCGTCATAGTGCTGTCGATAGTCGTGCTGCTGCTTCTTCTCCTTCTGGTCGCGCAGAGCGGGTTCAATCTCAGCCCGCTTGTCACGCCCGACACCACGGCCGAGACGCTGCTGCTTTACGCGCTCTCGTCGCTCAACTTTCTCGCGTTCGTGACGGTCCTGTTCGTGCTCTTGAGAAACGTGCTGAAGCTGTTTCGCGAGCGGCGCGCGGGCCGGCTCGGGTCAAAGTTCAAGTCGCGGCTGGTGAGTTACGCGATAGGGCTTTCGCTGCTGCCAGGGCTGCTGCTCTTCTTCTTCGCCTTCGGCCTCCTCAACCGCAGCATAGACCGCTGGTTCGGCGAGCCCGCGCGCCAGGTCGTCGATGACGCCAAGGAGATCGAGGAGTCTTACTTCAAGGAAGAGGAAGCGGACCTTGTCAGGGACGCGCGCGCCATAGCTCGCGCTTTGGATGATAACGGCGAGATCGCCCGGCTGCTGCGCGAGAAGATGGGCGAATACGACCTCGCGCTCATTCGCGCGACGACGCCCGCCGAGACGCTCGAATTTCATGGCGACGACAACGTGCAAGCGCGTATCGAGCCGGCCTTGATCGCGGCCCAACAGCAGGCGCTCACGAGCTCCGAGCCGGTGAGCGGCCGATACGGCGAGACGTTTTCGGAGACCTACACCATCGCCGCGCTCAGGCTCGACGCCCGCGCTGGCCCGGCCCGGCTGCTGGTCGTAGCGCGGCAGATACCGCCGGAAGTGACCGCGCGCGCGGCGAACATCGAGGCGCAGCACGCGAATTTTCACAGCCTGCTCGGTAAGATAAAACGCATAAAGGCGATCTACATCCTGCTGCTTGGGGCCGTCACGCTGCTGCTGATCTTTACGGCGAGCTGGCTGGCGCTCTACCTCGCGCGTGGCATAACGGTGCCCATACAGGCGCTGGCCGAAGCCACCGACCGCGTCGCGCGCGACGACTTCTCCGAGCCCGTCCGCGCAGTCGCCGAAGACGAGCTGGCCTCGCTTGTGAACTCGTTTAACCAGATGGCGGCCCGGCTTGCGGAGAACCGCGACCGGCTTGAGCGAGCCGCGACCGAGCTCGGCGAGAGCAACCTGGCGCTCGACAACCGCCGCCGTTACATCGAGACTGTGCTGGAATCGCTTTCGACCGGCGTCATCTCTACGGACGACGACACGGGGATCGCGACGATCAACCGCGCGGCGCGGCTTATGCTCGGGCTCGGAGAGAAACCCCCGCTCGGCACCCCCATCGCACGGATCGTAGGCCGCGAGCAGGGCGAAGAGCTTCAGGCGCTCTGCCGACGAGCGCGCCGCGGCGCGTCGGCTCAGGCCGAGGTCGAGTTCAAGCGCGCCGACGGCACGCTGCTCCACACGGCGACCACAGCAGTAGCGCTCAGAAACTCCGAAGGCGCAGTCGAAGGCTGGGTGATAGTGATCGAAGATCTGACCGACCTGATACAGGCCGAGCGCGCGGCGGCCTGGAGCGAAGTCGCACGCCGGATGGCGCACGAGATCAAAAACCCGCTCACGCCCATACAGCTTTCGGCCGAGCGGATAATGCGCAACTACGCGCGCGAGGGGAGCCTCCAGGCCCCTGCGCGGCTCGACGAGATCGTGCGCGAGGGGACCGCGACCATAGTCCGCGAAGTCGCCGCGCTCCAGCGAATGGTCGAAGAGTTCTCGCGGTTTGCGCGGCTGCCCGAAGCGCGGCCCGTCTTCCTGTCGCTCAACGACACCGTGCGCGACGCCGTGGCGCTTTACGCCGAAAGGCTCGACGGCATCAGGATCGAGTGCCTGCTCGCCGACGACCTGCCGAGGGTCCGCATAGACCCGGAGCAGATCAAGCGCGTGCTCGTGAACTTGATCGACAACGCCATCGAGGCGCTCTCAAGCGACGGCCGGCCGGGCGCGAACGGCTCGAACGGCCATCACCAGCGGTTGATAAGGATCGAGACGAATTACTTGAGCGCGAGCGATCAAGCGCGCCTGATCGTTTCGGACACGGGCCACGGCATCAGGCCCGCCGACAGAGATAAACTATTCCTGCCGAAATTCTCTACGCGCGACCGAGGCACGGGGCTCGGCCTCGCGATAGTGAGCCACATCATCGCCGACCACAAAGGGCGCATCTGGGTCGAGGACAACCAGCCGCGCGGCGCGCGATTCATCATAGAGCTGCCCGCCGGCTCGAATTAATAATCTACAGATCGCCGTTCAGCACTACGTTATCGATCAATCGGGTCTTGCCTAAGAATACGGCGAGCGAGATGAGGATGGGTCTGTCCGAGGGGATGGTCTCTACGGGGTTCAGATTGTTTACGCTGGTGATCGCGAGGTAATCGATCCGGGCGCGCGGCTCGGCCTCGATGATGTTGCGCATCGCAGCCATGAGACGCGCGCTGTCGCGCTCGCCGCCGTTGTAACTGGTCCGCGCGCGTTCGAGCGCCCGACGCAGCACCGTGGCCGCCTTGCGCTCTTCGGCCGAGAGGTAGACGTTGCGCGAAGAGAGCGCGAGCCCGTCTTCTTCCCTGACGGTCGGGCCTACGACCACCTCGACATCCATCGAGAGCTCGCGCACCATGCGTTTTATGACGATCACCTGTTGAGCGTCCTTGCGCCCGAAGAAGGCGAAGTGCGGGTGGACGATGTTGAAGAGTTTATTGACGACCGTGGTCACCCCGCGGAAGTGGCCCGGTCGGCTCGCGCCTTCGAGCTTCTCGCTCAGCCCTTCCACCACTACGTAAGTGGAGAATCCCTGCGGGTACATGTCTTCGGGCGAGGGCGCGAAGATGAGATCGACTTCGCGCGTGAAGGCGAGCTCTGCGTCGCGCGCGATGTCGCGCGGGTAACGCTCGAAATCTTCCGCGGGGCCGAACTGCGCCGGGTTGACGAAGATCGAGACTACGACCTTGTCGCACATCTCGCGCGCCATCGACATAAGCGAGAGGTGGCCTTCGTGCAGCGCGCCCATAGTCGGCACGAAGCCTATGCGGCCGCCTCCGGCGCGGATTTCGCGCGCGACAGCCATCATTCGCGGGATGCGGTTGATTATCTCCATCTTTCTAAGTCCTGAGTGCTGAGTGCTGAGTGCTGAGTGAAAGAAAATACTCAGGACTCAGGACTCAGCACTCAGCACTCAATTGATCGGTCCGAGAGGCGGCATAGAGAGCGTCTGCTCGTCTTCGACTTCGACGACGACCCCTTCCGGCAGGTGGTAGCTCTCTTTGTCCTCGGGGAAGCGATGGGCCGTCACGTCGTCGGCGAACCGCTTGAGCGCGTCGCTTATTATCGCCTTCGCGTCCGTGTACTGGCGGACGAATTTCGCCGTGTGGCCGAACGTCAAACCGACAAGGTCTGTGAAGACGAGTATCTGGCCGTCGCAATCGACGCCCGCGCCAATGCCGATCGTGGGGATGCTCAGACGGTTGGTGATGAGCCGGGAGATCTCCGCGGGTATCCCTTCGAGCACTATCGAAAATGCGCCCGCGCGCTCAAGCGCGATGGCGTCTTCGATCAGCTCGCGCGCCGCTTCGAGCGTCTTGCCCTGCACGCGGTAGCCGCCCATCCTGAGGAGCGATTGCGGCGTCAAGCCTATGTGACACATCACGGGGACTTCGGCCTCGACCATCGCCTTGACTACGTGAGCGCGGCGCGCGCCGCCCTCTATCTTGACCGCCTCGGCCCCCCCCTCTTTGACGAACCTGATGGCGGAAGCGACCGCGCTCTCGCTGCTGTCCTGGTAAGTGCCGAACGGCATGTCGCCCACGACCAGCGCGCGGCGCGTGGCCCTGCGAACTGCGCGCGTGTGGGCTATCATCTCGTCGAGCGTCACGGGCAGCGTCGAGTCGTAGCCGAGCACCGTCTGGGCGAGGCTGTCTCCGACGAGTATGATGTCGAAGCCCGCCTCGTCGACGAGCCGCGCGCTCGGGTAATCGTAAGCCGTCAGCGCCCTGATCGGTGATCCGCCTTTTCGCCCTCGGATGTGAGGGACGGTGACCTTCTTTGCGTCGCTCTCGCCGATATGACTCATGTGGGGGTCTCCTTTGAGCCTGATTATACATTTCAAATCTCAAATTTGAAATTTGAAATCGCGGCGCGCGTTAGCGCATCATCCGCCATACAAATTGACCGTGGGGCTCGAAAGCTGTAGGTTATTGTAAGACGCTTATCAATCTTTGCGAGGTGTGCGATGAGATGGGTTGGCAGACGGCAGAGCGAAAACATTGAGGACCGCAGGGGGATGTCGCGCGGGGGCGTCGTGGCGGCCGGCGGCGGGTTGGCCGGCCTGGCTGTGCTGCTAGTATCTTACCTGCTCGGCGTCGACGTCGGCGGGATACTGCCGCAGGGCGGACCCGAAACCGGCGGACCGGTGGCCGAGCGCGCGGCCGGCCCCGAAGAGCAGCGGTTGAGGGACTTCAGCGCCACTGTGCTCGCCGACACGGAAGATGTCTGGAACGAGCTCTTCCGCCAGCAAACGCGCAGAGACTACCCCGAGCCTACGCTGGTCCTGTTTACCGGCGGCATCAACTCCGGGTGCGGTTCGGCTTCCTCGGCCACGGGGCCGTTCTACTGCCCGTCGGACCGGAAGGTCTACCTCGACCTGTCGTTCTTCGAAGAGCTCGCCAGACGTTTCAGGGCGGCGGGCGATTTCGCACAGGCTTACGTCATCGCGCACGAAGTCGGCCACCACGTCCAGAACCAGTTCGGCGTCCTCAACGAGGTCCATTCCAAACAAGGCCGCGTGAGCGAGGCCGAGTATAACCGCCTCTCGGTCAGGCTAGAATTGCAGGCCGACTTCCTGGCCGGCGTCTGGGCGCACCACGCGCAGAGGACGAAGGACATCCTTGAGCCGGGCGACATCGAAGAGGCGCTGACGGCCGCGTCGGCGATCGGCGACGACCGGTTGCAGAGACAGGCCCAGGGCTACGTCGTCCCGGACGCATTCACCCACGGCACCTCCGAGCAACGCGTGAGGTGGTTCAAGCTAGGCTTCGACACGGGTGACCTATCGAAGATGATGGAGACGTTTCGCGTGAACTACAACAGCCTTTAACACATTCCGTGCAGCCGCCCGCGTGCTATGGTTGCGCGCGGGCGGCCCTCTTATTCGCCTTCCACACCTACGCCGCCTTGATAGTATCCGGATTATTTGTATAATGCCCCACATCAAGTCTGTAATATTTTGCTCATTTTTCACATGCTCTAGTGAGGGATAGATTCTTATAACTGCTCGGCCCGCCCAGGACTCAGGCTCGGCGGGCTGTGGCAGACGCCCTCAGAGCTCAGTTGATGACAGAACATAGTCAAGGGCTCGACTTTCTTCGCGGCTAGGCGGCCTTCGGTGAACTCCAAGAGTATTCGCCGCGCCAGGGTGTTATCGCCGCTCTAAGTATCTTTTGTTCGTAACGAAATCGTGGAAGGGAGATTGAGATGAGAATAACGAATAGTTCCAGGCGGATATTTCAATGCAGAGACGAGGAGACGATTACAGTCAAGATTGCTTCAACACCCAACACTCGTTTCGGGGTCGTGTACGAGCTAGATGGTGAGGTGGGTCGGGTCAATGAGGGCGAGCCCCTCGTCTTCGACCTCGACGAGGCGGCGGCCAACCCCACCACTCTGACCCTGACCTTTAGTTTTACTAGCACGGATGACGGGGCCTACTCTATCAGGATCACGGGAGATGCGAACGGCGACACTTTCAGAACCGCTTACCCGCAAGCTCACGTCCCGGTCGTCGTCGATCAATTCACATTCAACATCTAGGCAGTAACGCTACCGAAGGAGAGGCTGAGATGAAAAGAAGATTTACAGCTCTGATGATCGCGATTCTGCTGATAAACGTAGTCGCATTTGGCAGCGGCTTGTCAGCGACCGCTGCTTTGCAACAAACTTCGCAGGCTAGCGAGATCGAACGGCTCAAGCAAGCCATAGCGAAATTGGAGGCGGCCGACAAGGACCCGAACATTCCCGAAGACGTGAAGGAGATTAACCGAAGATATTTGCAGCAACGTCGCAGCGAGCTTGAGACCTTGCTCAACAACAGGGTCGCCGGGCTGCGCAGGTATCTCGAAGTGAGCGGCTCCGGGCTTGACGAAAACCAGAGGCGAGAGATCGAGGGCCTGATAAGCGCCGCCGAGCAGGATCTCGCAAGATTGAGGGGCGGCCCGCCGTCTTCGGGGACGCCGACCGCACCCCCGCCCGCCAGGCGAAGGCCCGTGAGCCCCAGCCCGCAGGCGGAACTCGCGCCGCAACCACCGCCCGCGGACCCTCCCAACGACCCGAGCGCTCCCAGCAATCCGCCCACTCCGCCAACGACCCCGCTCGCGCCTCCGACAATGGCGGCCGGTTCGGCCGCCGTGAGCGATATCCCTGTAAAGGATTGCTCTAAGTATAACGACGCCCCTGAGACTTACTCGCTTTATGAGAAGTACGTCTGTAGGGCTATAAATATCATTAAAGAGATTAAAACGATTGGGCTGTTTGATCCTGTAGCTAAGGAAAGACTTGACCCGAACCCTAGAGCAGGGTTTGAGAGACAAAACGACTTCGTGGTCGCACTGGCCCTGATAGCGCGACTAGACAACCCTGATTATCTTTCGGCGGCCGAAGAGGCGCGTACGGACAAGCAGGTCGGCGGCGGCCCGCAAAACGAGGGCAGCACTTCGCTGGTCGTCAAAGGCAGCGCGCCGACCTTCCTCGGAATGGCGGTCGAAAACGGCGCGCTGACGCAATCGATCAGCGGTACAACGATCACCTTTCGTGGGAACCCCGTGGGGATTGTCCAGGCCCTGGCAAACAAAGGTTACCTGCAAAGCTATCGTGAGACAGAGAACAACGCGTTCCTCCGCGTCTTGAGGCCGCTGTCGTTCTCCTTCTCTTTCGACACCAGCCGCGGCAACGATCAGACGAATACTAGCCCGGGCATGCCACCGGCGATGCCGAACGTCTTTACGGCCGACCGCCAGCAGCTCTCGCAGATAACCGCGAGGTATGAGTTCTTTAATCAGCGAGACCCGAGGAATAAGAAATACGCAAGAGATTGGGACAAATTCCTGGAAGATTCAGCCATACCGCTCACCAGGCAAGTCGTTTTGTTCTTCCAATCTTTGCTTAGAGACGACCCGGCGCTCCGCCAGTGGTTTGAGCAGATGGATGCGGCCATCGTGGCCGCCTCGGGCGATACTGTCGAGCAGGTGATAAAACAGCAGTTCGCGCAGTTGCCCATCGGTAACCTGATCCCCACGACTATCGAAAGGCTGTCGAACCTGGAATTGACCTTCGCGGGATACCTGACGGCGAGAAAAGAGCTGCTCGATAAGATCGCCAGAGGCGGCATAGTGGCCTTAGAGTACACCAACACCAGGAACGTCAACGGGCCGAACTATTCGAACTTCCTGCTGATCGCAGAGAAAGGCGCGGGCGGCAACGTCGACGCCTCTTTTAACGGGTCGCTGACGATCTTCGACAAGCTCCCGATGGGCGTGACACGCAGGGTGCGCGACTTTTCGTTCGCCGGCCAGGTCGACGCCAAAATTGGGAACATACTTAACTCGGGCGACCTGATCTTCTTCGCCTCGGGCCGGTATGAACGGCTGCTTGAAGACGCTATGGACCCGATGGGGATGATGGTAATGGAGACCAAAGGGGACATAGGTGTTGGCCAGATAGGGATAAAGATTCCCATCAAGGGGACGGGGTTCAGAATACCGATCTCGTTCTCGTTCGCAAACAGGACCGAGCTGATCAAAGAGAAAGAGATCCGCGGCAACATAGGCTTCACGTTCGATCTGGACGCTCTCTTCTCCAACATCAAACCTTAAACGACAAGAGGAACGATATGAGTAACGAGGCCCCCAAAGACGAGACTGCCGCCGCAAACACCTCACAGGCGGCCGGAGAGAAGGACGCAGCTACCGCGAAGCTGACCATAGAGTCGACGACGCCTATTACCGCCGAGGTCAAGGCCGCCAAGCCTGACGACTCGAATTTGCCGCCCCCGAAACCGCCCAAGCGGTGGCAGACGCTGGCGCTCGGCCTGTATCTGATAGGGCTCGGCGCTCTGCTCGGATACCTGCTGCTGAAGTTGTGGGCGAACCCCGCGAAGGATGGGGAGGTCAGGCTGATCGGGTTTTTCTGGGGATTTATAGTCCGCGAGATCCAGCCCGATGCGAGGCTGCTGGGCATAGCGATGGCGGCCGGGGCGCTGGGCAGTTTCTTTCACGCGGCCAAGTCCTTTACGGCTTATGTCGGCAATCGGACGATCTACCTCAGTTGGTTCTGGTGGTACTTGCTCAGACCTTTCGCGGGCGCCGCGCTGGGGACGATCTTCTACCTCATCCTCCGCGCAGGGATGTTCCCCGGCCAGGGAGACAGCAACCAGATCAGCATGTATGGCGTAGCGGCGATGGCGGGGCTGGCGGGGATGTTCGCAGACCAGGCCGCATTAAAGCTTGAAGAACTCTTCACAACGCTGTTCAAGGCTGAAGACCCGCGCAGGGATAAGCTGGACGAGGCGTCCAAGGCGGCGGCGGGCGGATCACTGAAGCCCCAAATCAAATCGATAAATCCGCCACAGGTCACAGCGGCGAAGGACGTCGATGTGGTCGTAACCGGGGCGAACTTTGACGCAAAGGCGGTTGTCACGCTCAACGGTAAAGAGCTGAAGGCGACTGCTGTGACCGCGACCGAGCTGAAGATGTCGCTCAAAGCCGCCGACATACCGTCGCCCGGCGAGTTTAACCTGATCGTGGTCAACCCCAAGGGCGGCCCGTCCGACGCCGCAAAGCTCAAAGTCGTTGCGTGATCTTCGGCTAGCTTGACACTGCCATCGCGGGGCCGCTATGTTAGCCTGCTGTAATGATCGCGTCAAAGAAGAACTCGAAAGGCACGGCGGCGGCCGAGTCGGGCCGGCTGGGGGAGATATACCGCGTCGCGGCCCAGATCATCTGTGAGAAGGGTTTCGACGCCACTTCGATGAACGACATAGCCGAAGCCGTCGGGATCACGAAGGCCGGCATCTACCACCACATCCCCGGCAAGAAGGACCTGCTCTTCCGCATCATGAACTTCGGCCTGGACGAGCTCGACCAGGAGGTGATCGCCCCCGCGCGGGCCGCCTCCGACGCCGAAGAGCGTTTGCGCCTCATCATCAACAACCACGTGCAGCTTATCACGCGCCGCAGCACGCGGCAGGGCACCAACCCCATCACGATAGTCGTCGACGAGGTCGCGGGGCTTGCGCCCGCGCACCGCCGCAAGATAGATCAGCGTAAGCGCGCTTACGTAGACCTGATACGAGAGACGCTCACCGAGCTCAAGGGCGAAGGCAAGCTGGGCGAGGTCGACGTGACGGCGTCGGCCTTCAGCCTGCTCGGCATGATCTTGTGGCTCTCCCGCTGGTACAGCCCCGAAGGCCGCCTCTCTCCCGAACAGGTGGCCGAGCAGATCACCAGGATCGCGCTCGGCGGGCTGCTGCGCCCGCAGCCGCGCTCTTTCCACCGCTGAGCACGTAATGATAAGACCAGAGAATCGAAATCACCTGTAGGGGCAGCCCTCGTGGCTGCCCGGATCGTCCGAAGGACGCTGACGACATCGCGCTTGCGCGCGATCCGGGCGGGGACAAGCCCGCGCCGCGCGAAGCGCATCATGCGCCATGGCCCCTACAGGTGTTCCAACTACGCTTTCTCTCTGTAGCCAATCTTGACAGCACACCCACGCGGCGATACGCTAGCTGACCGCTCGGTAAGCGCGGTAATCATAATTCTTTTCAAGAGGGGAGAGTCGTTTATGAGCGAGCTGGTTTCATTGAGCAAGGACGGAGAGGTCGCAATCATCACGGTCAACAACCCGCCCGTCAACGCCTTGAGCCCCGGCGTACCCGAAGGGATCGCCGCGGCGGTCGAGGCTATATCTAAAGACCCCGAAGCCAAAGCCGCGGTGCTCATTGGCGCGGGGAGCACCTTCATCGCCGGGGCCGACATAAAAGAGTTCGGCAAGGTCACGTCGGGCGAGAGAAAAGGCGGGAGCCTGCTGCCGCTGCTCGCGATGATCGAAGATAGCCCGAAGCCTATGATCGCCGCGATTCACGGCACGGCGTTCGGCGGCGGGCTTGAAGTCGCGATGGCTTTTCATTACCGCGTCGCGGCTCCCGCGGCGCAGGTCGGTCAGCCCGAAGTGAAGCTCGGCATCATCCCCGGAGCGGCGGGCACGCAGCGACTCCCGCGCCTGGCGGGCGTGTCGAAAGCCGTGGAGATGTGCGCGTTCGGCGAGCCCGTTCGAGCGGCCGAGGCGCTCGCGCACGGCATCGTCGATCGCATAATCGAAGGCGACCTGCTTAACGGCGCCGTCGAGTTTGCGCGCGAGATAATTGCGAAAGGCGAGCGCCCGGCGAAGGTGCGCGAGCGCGACGAAAAGCTCGGCGACGAAGAGACGAACGCGCAAGTCTTTGCCGCCGCGCGCGAGCAGGCCAGAAAGACTCGACGCGGGCAGACGGCCCCGCTCGCCGCAATCGACGCGGTCGAAGCGGCCACGCGACTCTCTTTCGACGAGGGCTGTCAAAAAGAAGCAGAGCTTTTCCGCGCCTGCCTGTTCGGCGACCAGTCGAAAGCCCTGATCCACGTCTTCTTCGGCGAGCGCGAAGTGGCGAAGATTCCCGACGTGCCGAAAGATACTCCGCTGATCGAGATCAAGCGAGCCGCCGTCGTCGGCGCGGGCACGATGGGCGGCGGGATCGCAATGAACTACGCCAACGCGGGCATACCCGTGCTGCTGAAAGAGGCCACCCAGGAGATGCTTGACCGCGGGCTTGCGACGATAAAAAAGAACTACTCCAACTCCGTAAAGAAAGGCCGGTTCCCGCAGGAAGTGATGGACCGGCGGATGGCGTTGATCACGCCCACGCTCACTTACGACGGGTTTGAAGATGCCGACATAGTGACCGAAGCGGTCTTTGAAGGGATGGAGCTGAAAAAACAGGTCTTCGCGGAGCTTGACAAGATCTGTAAGCCGGAAGCGATTCTCGCGTCGAACACCTCGACGCTGAACATAGACGAGATCGCGTCCGTCACATCGCGCCCCCAACAGGTGATAGGCCATCACTACTTCAGCCCCGCGAACGTCATGCGGCTGCTTGAGATAGTTCGCGGCAAGGCTACGAGCCGCGAGGTGATCGCGACTTCGATGGCGCTCGCAAAGAGGCTGAAGAAGGTAGGCGTGCTCGTAGGCAACTGCCGCGGGTTTGTCGGCAACCGCATGCTCGCGCCTTACCTGCGCGAGGCGCAGTTCCTCGTCGAAGAGGGCGCGCGGCCGGAAGAGGTCGACGCGGCGCTCTACAAGTTCGGCCTGGCCATGGGGCCGCTGGCGATGGGCGATCTGGCGGGGCTCGACGTAGGCTGGCGCATACGCAAAGAGTACAAGCACCTTGAGGACCCGAACGTGCGCCACCCGATCGTCGCGGACCGATTGTGCGAGATGGGCCGCTACGGCCAGAAGACGGGCGCGGGCTGGTATCGCTACGACGAAAACCGCCGCCCTTCGCCCGACCCCGAAGTCGAGCGTCTGATCGAAGAGGCGGCGGCCGAAGCCGGCATAGAGCGACGCCAGATCGGCGAAGACGAGATCATCGAGCGGACTATGTACGCGCTGGTCAACGAGGGCGCGCGGATTCTCGAAGAAGGCTACGCGTTGCGCGCCGTCGACATCGATATCATCTACGTGAACGGGTACGGCTACCCCGCGTGGCGCGGCGGGCCTATGTGGTACGCAGACACCATCGGGCTCAAGAAAGTTTGCGACCGCGTAGTCGAATTCCACGCGCGTCACGGCGAGCTGTGGGAGCCGGCCCCGCTCTTGAAGCTGTTGGCCGAGCAGGGCAAGACCTTCGCCGACTTCGACCGGGGCAACATCTCGACCGCGGCATGAAGGTAAGCAGAAAGGTTGTTTGTGACGTATCTTTCGGAGTGCGGTGACTTGTCGCCGCTTTCGAGTTAGCCATGACGGCTCTCCCTAAAACAAAAGCGCCGCGGGGTCTGCGCACTCCGAAAGAGGCGCTTATGAGTTCAGGAAAGGAATCGACATGAGAGAAGCTGTTGTAGTCGCAAGCTCGCGCACCCCGCTTGCGAAATCGTATAGAGGCTCGTTCAACCTTACGCGGCCCGATGAGCTGGCGGCGCACGCCATCAAAGACGCGCTCGCAAAAGCGCCCGAGCTTGCGCCCGAAGAGATCACCGACGTCATCTTCGGCTGCGGGCAGCCGCACGGCGCGGCGGGCAATAACGTCGCGCGCGTCTCTACGATGCTGGCGGGGCTGCCCGCCTCCGTAGCCGCGATCACAGTCAACCGGTTCTGCTCTTCGGGCCTCCAGTCCGTGGCGATGGCGGCGCACCAGATCATAGTCGAAGGCGCGGACGCGGCGATCGGCGGCGGCGTCGAGAGCATCACCATGATGACCAGGGATTACAACCCTCACCCATGGGTGCTGGAGAACAAGCCGGGCATCTACATGGTCATGGGCGATACGGCCGAGGTCGTCGCCAAGCGTTACGGCGTCAGCCGCGAGGCGCAGGACGAGTACTCGCTCCTGAGCCAGCAGCGCACGGCGCGCGCGCAGGCCGAAGGCTTTTTCAAAGATGAGATCGCGCCGATGAAGGTCACGCGCGGCATACTCGATAAGAAGACCGGCGAGATAGTTAGCCGCGAAGAGCACGTGTGCGACCGCGACGAATGCAACCGGCCCGACACGACGCTCGAAGGCTTGTTGGCGCTAAAGCCGCACTTCGACCAGACGAGCGGGAAGGGGACCGTGACGGCGGGCAACTCGTCTCAGCTTTCGGACGGCGCGTCGGCCACGCTCGTGATGTCGCGCGAGCGGGCCGAGAGTTTAGGCATAAAGCCTAAGCTGATCTTTCGCGGTTTCGCGGTCGCCGGCTGCGAGCCTGACGAGATGGGAATAGGCCCCGTGTTCGCCGTGCCTAAACTGCTCGAACGTCATGGGCTCGCCGTCGACGACATAGACGTGTGGGAGCTGAACGAAGCCTTCGCCGTTCAGGTCGTCTACTGCCGCGACCGGTTAGGGATAGACCCCGAGCGACTGAACGTAAACGGCGGCTCGATCTCCATAGGCCACCCGTTCGGGATGACGGGCTCGCGCATGGTGGGGACTCTCGCAAACGAGATGCTGCGCCGCAGGGCTAAGTACGGGGTGGTGACGATGTGCGTAGGCGGAGGCCAGGGCGCGGCCGGTCTGTTCGAAGCCTGTAACTAAGTCTCGAATGAAGGATGAAAGATGGCAGACTCATTATTTGATCTGACGGGCAAGGTGGCCGTCGTCACAGGCTCGACTAAAGGGATCGGGCGCGCGATCGCCGAGGCGCTTGCGCGCGCGGGCGCCCGCGTAGTGATTTCCAGCCGCAAGGCCGCGCAGTGTGAGGAGGTCGCCGCAGCCATCAGGAGCCAGGGGCTCACGGCCGCTGCGATCCCCTGTCACATAGGTAAGCGCGAGGACGTGGAGCGGCTGGTTGCGGAGTCGATAAGAGAGTTCGGGCAGATAGATGTCCTGGTCTGTAACGCCGCGGTCAACCCTTATTATGGGCCTACGGCGGGGCTGACCGACGACGCGTTCACCAAAGTGATGGACTCGAACGTCCGCAGCAACATCTGGCTCGCGAACCTCGTGTTGCCCGGCATGGCCGAACGGCGTGACGGCAGCGTGATAATCGTCTCAAGCATCGGTGGGTTAAAAGGGTCGTTGAACCTAGGCATCTACGCGATCTCGAAAGCGGCAGATTTTCAGTTGGCGCGCAACCTCGCGGTAGAGTGGGGGCCGCACAACATCCGAGTCAACTGCATAGCGCCGGGCCTTGTGAAGACCGATTTCGCCCGCACGCTTTGGGAGAATGCGGAGCTTCTGGCCCGCGCCGAATCCAACACCCCGCTCAGGCGCATAGGCGAGCCCGAAGACATAGCCGGGGCCGCGGTCTTTCTAGCCGCGCCCGCCGGCCGTTGGATGACGGGGCAGGTGATCGTTATCGACGGCGGCGTAACGATCGGCCCAGGGTGAACAGCCGCGGCTGGTCGATAAGAACGCTAAAAGGTATATAAAGAGGTGACTCATAAGCCTCGAAGAGGCGATATTCAAAAGCCAGGGGCGCCGCCCCTGGAACCGAGTTGTTAATAATGAAAAGCCCTGAAAGGGCGATACCTCTATCACGCCCTTTCAGGGCTTCTTCTTGTATGCGTGCGCTACCCGGCGCGATGCGCCGGGCTATTGAAACTCGCCCCTACGGGGCTTTCGGCTATTGAATCGTCGCCCCTTCGGGGGGCTTATTGAATATCGCCTCTTTGAGGCTCTATTGAATTGCGCCGCCGCGCGGCAACCTCTAGGCGACGGCTGCCGTCGGCGGCCGCGCGTCGAAGCTCGCCAACTCGCTCGGCTCGCAGATGGCTTTATACGTCGCCACTATCTCCTCGTTAGATATTCCGCCCGCGCCCGCGCAGAGCACAACGTCGCTGATTGAGATTATTCCCAACAGCAGCCCGTCCAGCTCAATAACAGGCAGCCGTCTCACCCGATTGTTTCGCATCACAGCCAGCGCCTCTTTGATGTCGGCCTCGGTGCTACAGGGTTCGCCATACATCTGGGCGCTGGTCGCCCCGTCTCGCGACACCGAGCCGAGGCGATTTCTGCTCACCGAAACCGGCCGGCCGATAAGCACGGACAAAACACTCTCTTACGTCGGCACGTTCCAACTCGATGGCGGGGCTGTTGTAAATCATCTTTTCGAGTATCATGACTGATCGATTCAGAGCTTCGCTGTAAGGAGACGTGATTTTATGCTGGCGGCGCGAGTGGCTTTCCTCATCCTGATGAGCATTCCGATCACCCCCGCGCACGGGCTGGCCGACGACCCTGCGTCGGACGTGCGCGTGATGAGCTTCAACATACGTTTCGGCACCGCCGCCGACGGCGATAATCATTGGGAGAAGCGGAAACAGTTTCTCGTAGATACGATCAAGGCTTTCGACCCGGACCTGTTAGGGACGCAGGAGACGCTCGGCTTTCAACGCGATTACATCGCGGCGAGCTTGCGGGGCTACGAAGTGATGGGCGCGGGCCGCGAGGACGGCCGCGAGAAGGGAGAGATGGCGGCGCTCTTCTTTAAGCGCGCACGTTTTGAAAAGATAGACGGAGGCCATTTCTGGCTCAGCCAGACGCCTGACGCGCCGGGCAGCAAGAGCTGGGACAGCGCTCTGCCGCGTATGGTCACGTGGGTCAAGCTGCGCGACCGCCGCCAGCCGAATGCTAAGCCGATAATCTTTTTCAACACGCACTTCGATCATCGCGGGGTCGAGGCCCGCGCGGAATCGGCCCGGCTGCTGCGCCGCCGCGTGGCCGAGGCGATCAAGTCGTGCCGCGTGATTGTGACGGGCGATTTCAACGCGGAGGAAGGGAGCGAGCCGTACCGCGAGTTATTCCATCCGAACAGCGATGGGCCGTCGCTGCTTAGCGACACGTACCGCGTTACCTACCATGGCCGCGCGCCGAATGAAGGGACGTTTTCAGGCTTCAAGGCTGACGACTCACACGGCCCGCGCATCGACTGGATAGGGGCCTCGAAGGATTGGTTGATAGTCGCCGCTTCCATCGATCGGACTTCGCGCGAGGGGCGCACGCCTTCAGACCATTTCCCCGTCACGGCAGTGCTGCGCCCTCGATGATGCGACCTCTTGTTTCGGAGTGCGGCGACAATCACCGCTTCGGTCGTTGGCGTTTATAAACGCGACAAGGCTTATTTTTTCTTATGCTTCGCCAGGTAAGCCTTGGACTGCTGGCGCACTATATCGATCAGGTTTCCCATCGCGATGTGAACATCGATCAGGTGGAGCCCCCAGTCAGCCTGAACATTTCCGTTCACCACCACGTCTCCGACTATGTCGTCCGCGCGTGGGTCGGCGGGGTTGCCCTTCACGGTGACGGCCAGGTAAGAGCCTTTTTCATTCGACACGCATTCGGCCGTGAGCAATCCCGGCACGCTCACGAAAGGCGTGTTGATCGGCTGAGCGGGCGTGACCCACGGCTTAGGCTCGGCCGACGAGCCGAGGCTGCGGCCTGCCGAAGCCAGATAAGCGTGCAGCTCGCCGCTGCCCCCCGCCAGCGCCGCGGGGTTCGTGCAGGCGGCGGCCATGTCTTGACCTTGCGCTCGGCCGAACCGGCTGTTTGCGGGCGGCGGCGCGGCGGCGCGGAACGTGACGTAAGAGACGACGCAGCCCGTCTGCGAGGCCGAGCGGCAAAGCGGCATCTGTTTGAACGCCCCGCCAACGTCTTTGCCTTTAGGCACGGCCACGTTCGTGCCGAGCAGAAGCGCGGAGATGATTCGTTGCTGATCGGGCTTGCCGTCGATCTCGTTGCGGATGAGCTGACTCAGCACGCCCGAGCCTTGCGAGTGGCCTATCAACACCACGCCGCGCCCCTGGTTGTCATGCTCAAGATAATACTTCCACGCATCGACTACGTCGTTGTAAGTCATCGCGCGGTCGGGTGACATTGGGCGGCCGGCGATCGCCGAACGAAGCGCGGTCAGCGTGACCTGGCGGTAGAGCGGCGCAAAGACGCGGCACTCGGAGCCGAACCGCGCGGCCTGCGCGCGTATCACCGCAAGCTCTTCGGGACCCGCGTTCATGTCGCTGTTCGCCGTAGCGTCGGAAGAGACGGTCGGGTAGACGTAGAAGCAATCGACGGCCGCTTTCGGATTGGCGGACCATTTCTCCTGCTTCAGCTTGCCGTCGGCTGCGACGATCGTAGTGTTCAAGTCGACGGCGCAGGCGTCCTGTCTGCCCGGACGACAGAGCCAGTTCTTACCGTCGCCGTAATCGTTCTTAGTGGCCGGCGAAGCCGCGGGTTGTGCCGGCGTCTGCGCCATGACTTCGACGCCGAACAGCGTAATGAATAAAGCTAAAGCCGCGATCGATTTTCTCAGCATATCTTTCCTTTCAAGATGCGCCTTAAGTCACGAGGCAATCGAGTACATTTGTAGGGGCGGGGCTTGTCCCCGCCCGGATTGGCCGATATGGCCGATGATGCGCTTCGCGCACGGCGGCCAATGATGTCATCGCGCTAACGCGCGATCCGGGCGGGGACAAGCCCCGCCCCTACAGGTTATTCTCTAATGTGCCTACTTCTCCCTATATTCGCCGCTTAGCGCTGCTTCTGAAACCTCTCCATGAAATCGAGCTGCTGTTTGAGCAGATGATTTCGCACCTCGACCGTGCCGCCGAACTCAATGTAGGGTTCCGACTCGCCGTCATACGGCTTCCATTTGACCAGCCCCTTGCCGTTGGGATTGCCCGTCGCGGCGAAGTTCACCCAGTAGGTCATCATCGTGTCGGCCAGCTTATAATCGCCGTCCCCTATCAACTGGTTTTGCCGGTTCAAGTTGTTAAACACGTAAGCTATCTCACCCGCGTGAAACGCGCCGAGGTACTTGCTGTTAGGGTTGGGCGGGACATGGCTGAAAAAGTAGAGATAGGCTTTCGATTTTCCAGTCGCCGTCATTCGCGCCCACGTGCGCATGGGCATGGTGAAGTGTTCGTCGCGCAGGGCTCCCAGGAACGCGCCTGGGATGTCGGCATGGCTCTTGACGGGGTAGAGCGCGTCGAACTCTTTCACCATCTGTCCGTAATAAGTATCCGCGCGCTGGCGATAACCCTCCATCGTCTTGGGCACCATCGTGGGGACCGTGAGCGTTGTCATCTCGTCGGCGTTCGAGCCTACGATGACCGGCACGTCGTTCTGCTTGCCCTGCGCGAAGATGTTGCGGATCTCGTCGGGCAGCACCCACCCGTCTACGGTCGGGGCGGTGCGGAACTTCCTGCCTTCCGCGTCATTGTTGAATACGTCGACGATCTTTTCGGCGGGGACCGCGCGCATCTCTTTGAGCGAATCGGCCCCGATGGCTTTTGCGAAAGCCGCGCCGCTCTTCTCGGCCGCCTGCAAGCTCTTGCGGTCCTCTTTCAAGTGAGTCATCGGCCCGAACGACGCGCCGCTCTGGCCTATGGCGCGGTGGAAAAGCCCTTTCGCCAGCGGCGAGGCGACAAGCACGTTGACGCTCCACGAGCCGGCCGACTCGCCGAAGATCGTCACGCGCGATGGGTCGCCGCCGAAAGCCGCTGCGTTTTTCTGCACCCACTTCAAGGCGGCGATCTGGTCCAGCACGCCGTAGTTGCCCGAAGAGTGTTGCGGCGATTCGGCCGTCAGCTCGGGGTGGGCAAGGTAGCCGAGCGGGCCGAGCCGGTAGTTAATCGTAATCAGCACTACGCCTTTTTTGGCGAAGGCCGCCCCGTCGTACGTGCGGGTCGCGCCCGACCCGCGCGTCAATGCGCCGCCGTGTATCCAGACCATCACGGGCCGCTTCTCGCCCGCGCGGGCCGCCGTCCACACGTTCAGGTAGAGACAGTCTTCGCTCTGCGTCCGCGGCGGCGAGTAGTAGAGCGACGCTTGCGGGTAAGGCGCTTGCGGGCAGTCCGGCCCGTACTCCGTGCACTGGCGCACGCCCTCCCACGCCCTCACGGGCTGCGGCGGTCGCCACCGCATCTCGCCCACGGGCGGCGCGGCGTACGGGATTCCTTTGTAGCTCCGCACGCCATCCGTGTTAGTGCCGGATATCTGCCCGCCCTCGACGCGGACAACGTCGTTGGCCGAAGAGGCGGCGGAATTGAAGTTGAGAACGCACAGCGCAGCCAGCAGCGCCGCGGCCAGGAGCGACAGCTTTCGGGACGGGGAGAAGGCGTTTGATCGAGTCATTCGGTTTAACCTCTCGTAGCGGGCGACGAGGGACGCGCCATCGCTTCGCCCGGTGTTATTAAACTATGGTTCTTTGTCTTGCAGTTGGACCTTGACACTCAACCTACCGAGCGGTAAGTTTATGCCTGACGTTCCCCGCTGTCAATTATCGGAGATGAACAACCCGCTTAATTTCAGTAGCGAACGCGCCGCAGGTTGCTTACCCGGCGGCAGGTCGATTATTCTTTTTGCACCGAAAGCGCCAGTAAGATCAAGGCCCAGATTCGTCTGAAGGAGACCTTTATGAAAAGCAACTTCTATCGAGCCAGCAAGGTCATGATGCTTTTGATCGCAATGACGGCGTTCGTGGCGCTGGCGACCGCCACGGACAAGTCGCGCGCCTCGAAGGTGACATTCACCAAAGACGTTGCGCCTATCCTCTACAAGAGCTGCGCCGAGTGCCACCGCGCAGGCGAGATCGCGCCGATGTCGTTGCTTTCCTACAAAGAGGTGCGGCCCTGGGCCAGGTCGATACGCGAGCGCGTGGCCGACCGCTCGATGCCGCCCTGGAGCGCGGACCCGAAGTACGGCCACTGGGCTAACGACCCGCGCCTTTCCGACCAGGAGATCGCTACCGTAGTCGAGTGGGTCAACGCGGGCGCACCCGAAGGCGACGCGAAAGACTTGCCGCCTCAGCCCAAGTTCACCAATGGGTGGACGATCGGCACCCCCGACGTGGTCATAGAGATGCCGAACGAATACACGGTCCCCGCAGACGGCACCGTGCCGTACCTCTATTTCTCCATGCCGAGCGGCTTCACCGAAGACAAGTGGATTCAGGCGATGGAGATCCGGCCGGGCAACCGCAAGGTCGTGCATCACGTCATCGCCTACGCGCAGGACCCTAACGTCAAAGATACGAACCCCGGCGGCGAGGGCGAGCTCCGCCGCGGCCGCACGCACCTGGGCGGCATCACGCCGAACAAGACCGGCGTAGTCCTCGGGCCGGGCATGGCGCGGCTGATAAAGAAGGGGAGCAACATAGTCTTCCAGATGCATTACACGACCTACGGCGTGGAGGCGAAGGACCGCACGAAGATCGGCTTCGTATTCGCCAAAGAGCCCGGCAAGAAGATCGTAAACACGGGCAACGCCGCGAACGGCCGGTTCGTCATCCCGCCGCGCGACCCGAGCTACGAAGTCAAAGCGTCCAAGACGTTCGACGAGGACGTGGTGATCACTTCGTTCATGCCGCACATGCACGTGCGCGGAAAATCGTTCGTCTACACGGCGGTCTTTCCCGACGGGCGGTCGGAGATACTGTTGAACGTGCCGAAGTACGATTTCAACTGGCAGCACACTTACATACCGAAACAGCCGATCGCGCTGCCTAAAGGGACGCGGCTCGACTGCGTGGCGTACTTCGACAACTCAGAGAAGAATAAGTTTAACCCGGACCCGACGAAGGAAGTGCGCTGGGGCGACCAGACCTGGGAAGAGATGATGATAGGCTGGTTTACGTACACGCGCGCGGGCAATCAGTCGAAAGAGACGGCCTCTTCGGGGCAGTAGTCTTTTTTCGGAGTGCGGCGACAAGTCGCCGCACTCCGAAAAAGTTGTAACAGGGACGCAGGCTGGACCGTCTCTACTGTGTGGGGATTTCTGGTTCCTCTAATCCCTTCCCTGCATTAGCGCAATTGATGATTTTCAATATCAAGGTGGGTTTGCAATCCGCACGGTCTGCGGGTGGCCGACTTTGATCTCGATTTACAACTCAATAAGGACCGGAGGACTCATTAGCCATGTGGATTCGCAAAGCCATCAGAGATATGAAAAAGGGCGTCGATTCGCCTATGCCCACGCAGGTCGTGTCGAACGAGGAGTTCGAGCCGCGCCCGCAGACACCCAAGCAGAAAGAGGTCGAGCACCTGATCGGCGAGCTTTCAGAAGCGCGCTCGAAGAAGCTCGGCATGAAGCGGCGCGACTTTATGCGGAGCTCGATGGGGCTGGCGACATGCTTTCTGGCGTCGAACCTCGCCTACGGCAAGAACTACTGGGACGTGGACGAGGCTGAGACGTGGGAGCCTGCGGCCTACGACGAGAAGTGGCCCAAGAGCGAGTACTTCATCATAGACGTGCAGGCGCACTTTACGAACGGGCTGGCGCTCAACTTCCGCAACATGGAGTTCGTCAAGAACATGGGCTTCGACCTCAAGAACGACGCCGAGGCCTACAGCTTCAGGAACTTCGTCAAGGAGATGTACTTCGACAGCGAAACCGCGATGGTCGTAATCAGCGGAGTCCCCGGCCGCGAAGAGCTGCGCGACAAAGAGGGCAAGGTGCTTGAGGGCGCGGCGCGCACGCCGGGCACGGCCGGCCGCGTTCTGCCGAGCTGGGTCATGTATGAAGCGCGCAAACAGATCAACGAACTCGCCGGCTCGCAGCGCGCGCTGAACCAGGGCAACCTCGCGCCGAACCATTACTGGAACAAGACCGCAAATACGATCGACAAGGCCGCGTGCCTCGAACAGATGGAGCGCGAGATCAACGTCTACGGCATAAGCTCTTGGAAATGGTATTGCCACACCGATCCGGGGCGTTCGGGCGGCGGCTTCCAGCTAGACGACGACAACGCGCAGTGGTTCATCGAAGAGTCGCGAAAGCGCGGCATCAAGTTAATCAGCACGCACAAAGGCTACTCCTACCAGTCGCGCACGCTCGGCCACCTGGCCAACCCCAAGGACGTAGAGAAGGCCGCGCTGCGCAACCCCGACTTCAACTTCGTCGTCTATCACTCGGCCATCAAGCACGGCCACAACGAGCCGAACTGGCTGGAGCTTAACAAGTACGACCCGACGACGGGCGACTTCGAGTGGCACAGCGTTCTGATGGACATCAAGAAGCGCAATCCGAAAATGAACAACGTCTACTGCGAGGTCGGCAGCTTCTTTAACACGCTCGCCGTCGCGCACCCCGAGCTCTGCATGCACGGCATGGGGAAGAACATCAAGCACTACGGCTCGGACCATGTAATCTGGGGCACGGACTGTCTGTGGTGGGGCTCGCCTCAGTGGGGCATTGACGCCTTCAAGCGGTTCCAGATCAGCGACGAGTTCTGCGAGAAGTTCGGCTACAAGAAGCTGACCAAGCAGGACAAGGCGAACATATTAGGGCTGAACGCCGCGCGGGTTTACGGCGTGAACGTCAAGGCCAAGCGCAAGGCGTTGCCGGCCGACTCGCTCGAAAAGCTGAAGTTCGCTTACCTCGACGGCGGCGGGCAGCGCAACAACGCGGCCTACGGCTGGGTGAGGGCGGGCGATTAAAACGCCCCGCAGCGCGAAACCGCAGGGGCAGGCTGGAGTCCTGCCCCTCGCAGCTTTATCACACGTGCCTGGAGAACTATTGAATGCCTCCCCGACAGCGACGGATACGAAATTTGCTTACCGGACTCCTTCTGGTATTCGTCGCGCTCGCGTCAACAAGCCTCAACGCGCAGGAGTCGAAGCCATCGGCTGAGATGCCGGAGGCGCATTTCCACCACCTGCACCTGAACACGACAGACCCCAAAGCCGCGATAGATTTTTACACCGGCAAGTTCGATTGCGAGCGGGCGAAGTTTGCCGGAATCATGGACGCGGTGTGGGCGCAGAAATCGTGGCTCCTCTTTAACAAGGTCAACAAGCCGCCCGTCTGGGATCTGAACTCGGCCGTGTGGCATTTCGGCTGGGGCGCGGAAGATATGAAGGCGACTTACGCCAGGCACGTAGCCGCGGGCACGAAGTTCTTCACGCCGATCACGGACATCAGCGACATCGGGGGGAACACGGGCGCGAAAGACCTCTTCTACTTCGCCTATGTTCAAAGCCCCGATAACGCATTGATAGAGATCAACACGGCCAGCCATCATCACTTCGGCCACCTGCACCTGTTCAGCGCCGACCCCGTGGCGGCGGCCGAATGGTATATGAAATATGTCGGGGCGAAGCGCCGCTCTAACCGGCCGCTCTCGCGAGAGCCGAGGTTTTACCGCGGCAACCAGATCGGCCCGAGCGCTTCGCTCGTGATCGATAACGTCAACCTGATCATCTACCCGGTCGAGTACGCGAAGAAGAATTACGCGGACCATTGGAAAGGTAAGACCGAGATCGAGTCTACGCGCGGGCACGTCGTCGATCACATAGCCTTCAGCTTCGACAACCTTGAGGAGGCCGTCGGGCGCATGCGCAAGGACGGCGTGAAGGTGACCGACGAGATTCGGACTCTGAATAAGGGCAAGATCAAGTTCGCCTTCATCGAAGGGCCGGACAAGATTCGAATCGAGCTGATCGAAGGCCACGCGCGTAAGGAGTAATAGTGAGAGCGCGTCTGAGAAGTAGCAACTTACCCGGCTCCGTAGGAGCCTGATGTTTGCAGGAGAATCCTCGGCTCCGTAGGAGCCGGATGTTTGTAGTTGATCGCGAGCCAGGTCCTTACAACTCCGTAGGAGTTGAATAACAGACATACAACTCCTACGGGGTTGGGGTGCATTTACGCTATTGTTCTACAAACATAGAGCCCCTACGGGGCTTTTCAGACGCCCTCTGAATACTTGTATACTGGAGGAAAAGGAATGCGGCGATCAATTATCATCCTGGGAATAATCTTAATCATTCAAGCCCTCGCTGTTTCGGCCTTCGCCCAACAGGACAAACTCGTCGGGCGATGGGAAGGCAAGATCAAAGCTCCACAGGGCGAGCGGGCTACGACCTTGACCTTCAGGAAAGAGGGCGACGCTTACACGGGCAAGATGCCGGGGCTACAGCCCGGCTCGGAGATCCAGCTTAAAGAGATCAAGCTCGAAGGCAATAAGCTCACGGCCGTCGCCGACATAGACACGCCGCAAGGCTCTATCACCATCAACTACGACTTCACGCTCGAAGGCGAGACGCTGAACGGCAAGGGTGAGATTCGCAGCTTCGGCATGAGCTTCGATATGAATCTCACGCGCGCGAGCACGGACCCGGCGAGCGCTTCTCCGACTCCTGCCGGTGGCGGGGCGGCGCCGCCGCGGCGTGCGACCGTGCCGCAGCCTCAGCAGAAACAGTCCGCCGATTATTTCGTCGGCCAGTGGTCGTACAAATACGTAGGCCGCGAGAGCGCGCTCGCGCCCGCGCCGCGCGAATGCACGCTGAGCATTACGAAACGCGCCGACGGCAAGACGCTCGACGGCGCGGCGAACTGCACGGCCGACGGCAAGGCTTACAAAGAGAGTTTCGTCATCGTCTATGACGACGCCACGAAGATGATGACCGTCGTCGAAAAGCTCGGCAGCGGCGTCACGCTCAACAGCCGCGCCGACTGGACCAGCCCGATCTCAATCCGTTTCACGATCGACCCCGTGAAGGCCAAGGGCCAGTCGTTGCAGTTGCGGCGCACCATCTCAGTAGTCGCCGCGCACTCGTTCACCATAGCCGAAGAGCTGTCGGAAGACGGCGGGCCTTTCCTCCGCCTGGGCAGCGCGGTCGTGACACGCCTCGACGCGAAGTGATTTGATGCTCAAGAGATTTGTATTTTTCGCTTTCGTACTCTCGGCCGCCTTCGTGATCGCGGACGGTTACATGCGGCCGGCCATGGCCGGCTCGGACGGCGAGCGCGAAGCTTCGCCGATGGTCCGGCTCGGCGAGCGCATATTCAAAGACGACAGGTTCTCGACCTCGAAAGGCGATCTGCCCGCGAGCTGTAGCCACTGCCACCTGCTCGACGAAGACCCGCAGGGCTTGCGCGCCTACGCGGACTTCTTCAACCGTAGCTGGATGTCTTCGCGGGCGCAGGACCGGCGGCGGCTGATGCTTAGGAATTCGCCGACGATACTCGACGCAGGCGAATCGCCGCGCCTGCATTACGACGGCGAGTTCGGCTCGCTCGAAGAGCTGGTCAAAGGGACACTCGCGGGCCGCCCGATGGGCTGGCTGCCGGGCGAAGAGGCGCAGGCTTACGCGCACGCGCGAACGGTCTTGCTCGACGATCGCGGCGAAGGCCAGGCCGCCGAGGGCGCTTACCGCGACCAGTTCAAAAAAGTTTTCGGCCTCGACATCGAGCGGATCAGCGCTGACGAGACGATGAGCCTCGTGGCCCGCGCCGTGGCTAATTACTGCCGCACTCTGACCACGCGCAGAGATTCCGCTTACGATCGATTCATCGCGGCGAACGGTCTGGCGAGCGGCCCTTCGGCGGGCGAAGATCCGAAGCCATTCATTCGAGATTTGATTTCCAAAATCGAATCTCTTGAGAGGTCGCGCGCGCTCAAGCTCTCGAATGATTTTGACTCGGCTGCGCTAAGAGGGCTCAAGATATTCTTCAGCGCCGACAGCGGCAACTGCGCGGCCTGTCACGCGCCGCCGCTCTTTACGGACCACTCGTTCCACAACATAGGCATATCTCAGCGCGAGTATGATCGATTTCATGGGGAAGGGAAGTTCGCCGAGCTTGCGATCCCCGACTCGGCGAAAGCGGTTCGGCCCGCGACTCAATTCCGCGAGACGCCCGTGAAGGATAATCCGGCGCTCGTCGATCTGGGCTTCTGGAACTTCGTCGATCTGAAGACTTCGACGCTCAGGCGCGCGGGCGAAAGCGACGACAGCTTCTTGCGCAGGATGATCGGCGCGTTCAAGACGCCGACGCTGCGCAACCTACGGCATACGCACCCGTACTTTCACGACGGCTCGATTCACACTCTTGAAGGTGTATTGAAGGAGATGATCGCGCTCAGCGAGATGGCGCGCGCCTCTCGCCTGCGCGAAGCCGACCAGGAGCTGGCCAGGGTCAAGATCACTGAGTCGGACATCCCACCGCTGGTCGCGTTCTTAAACTCTCTGAGCGAAGACTTGAAGCACCTGCGGAATCGCAGACGATAAGGACGGATTGAACCTATGCGAATCATCACATGCGCTCGAATCCTGTTAATCGTGAGCCTGCTGGCCGCGCCCGCCGCCGCGCAGAAGAAGGCCAACGGCGAGTGGCGTTCTTACGGCGGCGACAACGGCAGCACGAAATACTCGCCGCTCGACCAGATCAACAAAGAGAACGTCGCGTCGTTGAAGGTCGCCTGGACGTGGGACTCGCCCGACCTGGCTTTGCAGAAAGCCGACGCGCGGCTCGGCTCGTTTGCGAACGAGCCCACGCCGATCATGGTCGGCGGCAAGCTCTACACCAGCACGTCGCTCAGCCAGGTCGCCGCGATCAACCCTCAGACGGGCGAAACGATCTGGGTCTTCAACCCCGAAGCCTACAAGGCGGGGCGGCCGACTAACCTGGGGTTCGTCCACAGGGGCGTGGCTTACTGGGCGGACGGCAAACAGGAGCGCGTCTACGTCGCGACGGCCGACGCCTACCTGTGGGCGGTCGATGCGAAGACGGGCAAGGCCATCGCGGAGTTCGGCGAAGCGGGCAAGGTCAATCTTGCGAAAGCGATTCCGCACGCCGTCAACTCGCGCAACTACGCCGTGACTTCGCCGCCCGTGATCTGCCGCGACGTAGTCATGGTCGGCGCGTCCATCTCCGACGGCCCCACGAATAAAGAAGCGCCGCGCGGCGACATACAGGCGTTTGACGCGCGCACGGGCAAGCCGCTCTGGGTCTTTCATTCCATCCCGCAGGCGGGCGAGTTCGGCAACGAGACATGGGAGAACGACTCCTGGAAATACACCGGCAACACGAACGTCTGGACGCTGATGAGCGCCGACGAAGAGCTAGGCTATGTCTATCTGCCGTTCGGCACGCCTACCAACGACTGGTACGGCGGCCACCGTCTGGGCAATAACCTCTTCGCGGAATCTTTAGTCTGCCTCGACGTGAAGACGGGCAAGCGCGTCTGGCATTTTCAGACGGTGCATCACGGGCTGTGGGATTATGATCTGCCCGCGGCCCCCGTGCTCTGCGACATAACGGTCGGCGGCAAGAAGATCAAGGCCGTAGCGCAGATCACGAAGACCGGCTTCACATTCGTCTTCGATCGCAAGACGGGCCAGCCCGTGTGGCCCATCGAAGAGCGCGCGGTGGCTCAATCGAGTGTGGCGGGCGAGCGCACGTCGCGTACGCAGCCGTTCCCGACCAAGCCCGCGCCTTTCGAGCGACAGGGCGCGACCGAAGCCGACTTGATAGACTTCACGCCGGAGCTGCGCGCCGAGGCGAAGGCGATCTTCGACAAGTACGATCACGGCCCGATATTTACGCCGCCGACCGAGCGCGGCACGATCAACATGCCGGGCTGGGCGGGCGGCGCGAACTGGTGGGGCGCGGCCTTCGACCCGCAAACGGGGATCTTCTACATCCCCTCGATCAGCATGCCGATAGTGGTCAAGCTCGTAAAACCCGACGCGGCGCGGTCGAACTTCGACTTCGTGCGCGGGGGCGTGGGCGAAGGCGGAGGCAGCCTTGGCTCTCTGGCGGGGCCTCGCGGGCTGCCGCTTTTCAAACCCCCTTATGGGCGCATCACCGCGATCAACCTGAACACGGGCGAGCATGCCTGGATGGTCACGCCGGGCGACGGGCCTCGGAAAGCGATCAATGAGACTATCAAAACTATGACGGGCAAAGATGTCGACGTCGGCCCGCTGGGCGCGGGCGGCGGCGGGCCACTTTTGACTAAGACGCTGCTATTCGTAGGCCAGGGCGCGGGCGGCCGAGGCGGTCGCTCGGGCGGTGGAGCAAACTTGCTCAGGGCCTTCGACAAGGCGACGGGCAAAGTGATCGCCGAAGTCGCGGTGCCTGCCAACCCAGGCGGGACGCCTATGACTTACATGTCGGGCGGGAAGCAATATATCGTCATAGCGACGGCCGACGGACGGCTGACCGCGCTCGGCCTGCCGTCGGAAAAGCCTTGACCGCGGGCTCAAGGCGGGTGAAGGATTAGAGGGATGAAGTTACGAAGTTTGCAAGCATCGTTCTGGGTCTTGCTCGGCCTGACTATCGCGGCGACGGCGCAACTGCCGCCCGACGCGGTCATGCTCGACAAGGTCAAGATTCCCGAGACGCAGAAGTCCATCGACCTTTGCCCCGTTTACCTGGAGGCGTCCGACCCTAAACTGCCGACGTGGGAGCACAAAGGCGTAGTCTATCGCGGGAGCAAACCGGACGCGCAAGAGAAGTTTATGAAGGACCCCGACCGCTACGCGAAGGCGGCCGAGAAGCAGCGCTTCATAAACAACTTCATGCAGGCGATGAGCGCCGTGTGGTGCCCCGTGAGCGACCAGATCACGCCGGGCGGGATGATGCAGTGGAAGCGGTTCGGGCTGACGTTCGAGAGCTGCTGCTCTTTCTGCGACGAGAATTTCAAGGAAGAGAATTTCAAAGAGGGCTACGAGCGGCTCAAGGCGAGGGCCGAAAAAACTTACTCTATGATCGGCGCGAAATACACCGAAGGCGCGAAGAGCCCCGTCGAGGGAGCGATCAGGAAAGACCAGTAGTCAGTAGCCAGTAGCCAGTAGTCAGTAGAAAACGCTCCTGACTACTGGCTACTGGCTACTGACTACTGGCTACTGAGGTTAAGATTGAAAACGACTCCGCTGATTGTGAGAGTAAAGCTGCTGACCTTTATTGCGGCGATCGCGTCGCTGCTGCTCCTGTCAATCGATCACCACGCAAGCAATCAAGAACCGGCTCAAACGAAAACGGTAGACCCGAAAGCCTGGGGAGGCAATCACGTCGGAAAGCCTATCCCCGAGTTTGTTCAAGGCGACGAATGTCTGTTCTGTCATCGTTACGACGTGGGGACGACCTGGCAGCAGAACGCGCATGGCAAGACCGTGCGCAAGCGCGAAGACGCGCCCGAGCTGGTAAAGATGCTCGACGCGCAGCCTCAGATGGCCGCCGTCGCAAAGCAAGTCGAGTACTTCCAGGGCAGTCGGTCGCGCGTGCGGTTCTTGAAAGAGAACGGGTACGGGAAGTTCGCGATTCTCAACGCGCAGGCGGCCTTGAGCGAGGACGCCAAGTCATTCGCAAAGATAATCGACGGCGAAAAGCCTGTGTGGGATAAAGACAAGTTCGGCGCGCGATGCGCCGGCTGCCACTCGACGGCCGTCGACTCCACGGCGAAGACCTTCAGCGCATTCGGGCTCGATTGTTATGTCTGCCATGGCGACGTAGACGTGAACCATTCGAAAGACACGAGCCTGGTCTTGCTGTCTAAGAAGAGGCGCAACGACGCGAAAGTCATCACGTCGCTCTGCGCGCAGTGCCACCTGCGCGGGGCGAAGTCGCGCTCGACGGGTCTGCCTTACCCGAACAACTTCATCGCCGGGGACAACCTGTTTCAGGATTTAGACGTGGACTGGTCGCGGGCGGACGACGAGAAGCTGAACGCCGGAGACCGCCACGTGTGGCGCAACGTGCGCGACGTGGCGCTTCATGGCAACGAGGCGATAACCTGTCTGAGCTGTCATCAGGTGCATGGCAGCAGCAGCCTCAAGCACCGCCGCATACTGCGCGTGGCGATCTGTTCGGAGTGCCACGCGGCCGACGGGTTTAAGAACGTCAAGCGCTACGCGGTCCACAGCGACCTGTGCGAATACTGAAAGCAAATCTCGTATGAAACAACCCAAGTGGAACTTTGAGCAGGAGCCCGCCCGAGAGCCTATGGACGAGACGGGCGTCAACCTGCGGGCTTACTTCGACCGCATGGACGACGAGAAGATGCGGCAGTACGACGCGTCCTGGACGGACGAGCAGGTCGTCGAATGGGACGGCAATTTTCGCGAAGACGGCGCGCTGATGCTCTTCTGCTGTGAGCGCGATGTCGACATCACAGAGTACCGCCAGGTGCTTGAAGAGAGCATCGCCTACCGTGACCGCGTCAGGGATTCACTACCCTCGGACCAGGAATAGAGGATGGCTGAGAATTGTAAGTAAGAGCCCTGAAAGGGCTCGATTCAATAGCCAGGGGCACCGCCCCTGGAAACGGGTTGTTAATAATGAGAAGCCCTGAAAGGGCGATACTTATACCGCCCTTTCAGGGCAATGGCATTAAGTTAAGAGAGCATAGACCAGCATAGCCTTTTGCTGGTAAACATGCTCTATGAATAAAAAAACGAATCCTCCATAATTCTACATCTGCGGACCACTCTCGAAAGCCCGCTGACCATT